>CACYBB010000035.1 GCA_902772585.1 uncultured Bacteroidales bacterium
GGGTGCCCGGACGGACTCGAACCGTCGACATTCAGAACCACAATCTGACGCTCTAACCAACTGAACTACGGGCACCATGTCGGTTTTGCGGGTGCAAAGGTACGGGAAAAATTTGGATTGACCAAATTATTCCCGTACTTTTTTCCGAAAAACTTTAGTTTGCAGGCTGTGCAGGTGCTGCGGGAGCCTCTGCAGCGGGTGCATCAGCAGCGGCAGGAGCCTCTGTTGCGGGAGCAGCAGCGTCCTTGGTCTGGCTGGCACCGAAGCCGGGCAGATTGTTAGGATTGGTGACAGGGTTCTCGATACCTTCCATCACTGAGCTGTCGGTAGTTGCAGTAGGAGCAACCCATGCGCAGATGATGCTGATGACAACCATGCTGACAGCGAGTGCCCATGTAGCCTTCTCAATGAAATCGGTGGTCTTGCGAACACCTGCTACCTGGTTGTAGCCAGCGAAACTGGATGACAGACCGCCACCCTTAGACTCTTGAATCAGCACGATACCAATCATCAGTACGGCTGCAAGTACGATAAGAATTACAAATAATGTGTACATAATGTTTTGATTTTAAATTATTTAATTTTTGAACTATTCTTGTTGTTTATAATGAGTTTCTCGAGGAAGCGCATCTGGTCGGCAAAGTAGGCATTCTTCTGCGGATACTTGCTGCTGAGACGGCTGATGATGTCGAGGGCTTTCTGGTAGCGTCCCTGCTTGATGTAGATGCGTGCCAGGGTCTCGGTGAAGTACTCCTCGTCATTGTCGTCGCTGTCTGGCTGACTGTCGTCGTAGTCGTCCTGTGGCAGGTCGAGCGTGATGCGTCCTTGTTCCTGTTGCAGGAAGTTGTCGATGAGGTCGTGACCTTTCAGCTGTGGGGCATCGTCTGTGGCGACATCGCCCTCTGTATCCAGCAGGTAGGCCACGTAGTCGATGGCTGCATCGGCTGGGGTGGGGCGACGCTTCTTGCTCTTCGGCTCCTCGTCCTCGGGGATGGACTCGAGGAAGTTGTCGATGAGGTCGATGGTGCGACTTGTCTGGCTGTCGGCTTCCGGCTTTTGTTTCTTGGCCTTGGGCTTCTGGCGCAGCTGGTAGTGGGCAGCCTCGACCATGTTGAAGATGACCTTTCGGTCGGTAATGTAGAGGGCGGCACGGCGTAGTTCCTCGTCGAAGGCGGCATCGTGGAGCAGATAGAGATTCTGCAGCATGAGCAGTCGCGCCGTCTGGAAATACGGATTCAGCGCCAATAGCGAACGCAACTCGTACAGCGTGTCGCGGTCGAGTCGCTCCGGGTGGTTGATGAGTTCCGTTATTTCCATATCTTAACTCTTACTTCTTACATCTTACATCATCCATCACACATCACCAGTTCGCCACAGTGGCATTGAATATCTGGTCGCAGATGTCCTTACACATCTGGGTGACGAGTTCTTCCTGCACGTCGGTGAGTGTTCGGGTGGTCTCGTAACTCTGTGTGGCGGTAAAGGTGCGCTCAAAGTCTTCCGAGTGGTTGACATTATTGGTGAAACGCACATTGACAGTCATGGAGAGCTCCGTCTGGGCTGAATAGCCTTCGGCGCTCACTGACTTGTTGCGCTGCTGGTATTGCGTGATTTCACCCTCTATCTTCAGGTCGCCGTTACGCTTGACCTGTGTCAGACGGGTGTGTGAGGTGAACTGGTCGCGCAACTGGTTGTTGAACATGGGTTCCATGGGACCCCACACATAACTGGAACGGATGGGGAATTCGGCTATCTGGATGGTCTTGGTCTTGCTATAGTCGATGCTGGCTCCGTTGAACTTGTAGCTCACGGAACAGGCGCTGACTGCCAACAGCCAAAGGCCAAAGGCTAATAGCTTATATGTCGTCTTACTTCTCCAGTCCATATTGTTTCAGTCTGCGATAAAGGGTGCGGTCGCTGATGCCCAGTTCCATAGCGGCCTTCTTGCGATTGCCGCCATTGCGCTCCAAGGCTTTCTCCAACATCTGGCGACCGAGGTCGCTGAGGTTCAGGCTCTCCAACTCTGGCTCCACATACTCTTCAGCCTCGGCATCTTCGAGTGATGGTGTGCTGATGGGATGGATGGGTTGGATGGGTGACAGCTGGGTTGTTGGTAATGGGGCCGCTGGTGCGTGTTTGGTGACCTGTACGTCCTCCATCTGTTTCTTCAGGGTACTCATCTCGCGGCGCATGTCGTTGACATTCGAGCGCAGCTCGAAGAGAATCTTATAGAGTATCTCACGCTCGTTCTCAAACGAGTGTTCACCCTCGCTATGGATGGTTGCCAACTGGGTGGTCTCCTGGTCCTGCGGGATGAAGCGTGCCAGAATCTCCGGCGTGATCTGTCGTTCGGTGCTGAGGATGGATATCTGTTCGGTGATGTTCTTCAATTGGCGCACATTGCCTGGCCACTTATAGCGCATCAGCAACTGCTTGGCGTCGTCGGTAAGCACCACCTTGTCCATGCGGTATTTCTCGGCCATCTGCATGGCAAAGAGACGGAACAAAAGCACGATGTCCTCGCCACGCTCACGGAGTGGGGGCATCTGGACGGGTACCTGGTTCAGACGATAGTAGAGGTCTTCGCGGAAGCGGCCCTCGCTGATGGCCTGTCGGATGTTGACATTGGTGGCTGCCACGATGCGCACGTCGGTCTTGCGAATCTCTGTGCCGCCTACGGGGATATACTCTCCATTCTCCAGCACACGCAACAGACGGGCCTGGGTGGCCATAGGCAGTTCGCCCACCTCGTCGAGGAAGAGCGTACCCTTGTTGGCAACACCGAAATAACCTGGCGAGTCGTTGATGGCACCTGTAAACGAACCCTTCACGTGACCAAAGAGCTCGGAATCAATGGTGCCTTCGGGGATGGAGCCGCAGTTGATGGCGAAGTATTTCTCGCGACGACGTGGCGAATTGTCGTGAATGACACGAGGGATAATTTCCTTACCCACACCGCTCTCACCCACGATGAGCACACTGAGGTCAGTCGGCGCCACCTGTAATGCGACGTCGAGCGCGCGATTCAATGCCTCGCAGTTGCCCACGATATTGTAGCGCTGTTTGATGCTCTGTAACTCAGTTGTTTTCATTCAGCCGTTTTTAGCCAATTTGGCCGCAAAGGTACAAAGAAAATCTGACATAATGGCACACTTTGGCAGAAATTTAACTTTCTTCCTCTGTTTCAGGCCCTTCAGACTTCTCTTTTTTGAACATATCCTTCGGACGAGGCTGTGCAAAACGGGCCCTGTTGCCGTCCTCTCGCTTCTCGTGGAACAGCTTTGGCAGCGGGTTCTTCAGCGGTTCGTCGTAGTTCTGACGATTGCGCCAGATGTCGATAGCCGTATAGATGGCCTGACGCAGGGAATTCTCGTCGGCCTTGCCCTGTCCGGCAATGTCGTAGGCAGTACCGTGGTCGGGCGAGGTGCGCACGATGGGCAGACCTGCTGTGTAGTTGACGCCATTGTCCAGGGCGATGGTCTTGAAGGGGGCCAGTCCCTGGTCGTGATACATGGCCAAGACGCCATCGAAGTAGTTATAGCTGCCAGAGCCGAAGAACCCGTCGGCAGCATAGGGGCCAAAGGCCTGGATGCCACTCTCTGCCAACTGTTCGATGGCTGGCTTGATGATGTCCTTCTCCTCAGCGCCCAGCAGACCATTGTCGCCAGCGTGGGGGTTGAGTGACAGCACGGCAATGCGTGGACACGAGATACGGAAGTCGCGACGCAACGCCTGATGGAAAATGGTAGCTTTCTCGATGATGGCCTCCTTGCTGATGGCTTTGGCAATGTCCTTGATGGGCAGATGAGTGGTGACGAGTGCCACACGCAGTGTCTCGTTCATCAAAATCATGAGTGCCTTCTTGCCGTCGCCCAAAGAGGTCTCGATATACTCGGTGTGTCCTGGGAAGTGGAAGCCCGGACTCTGGATGGTGGCCTTGTTGATGGGCGCCGTCACCAGTACGTCGTAGAGGCCGTTGCGATAGTCGGCCATAGTACGGTCCAGCGCACGGAAGGCGGCCTGTCCGGCTTCTGCGGAGGGTTGTCCCAGTTCTACCTTCGTCTCGTCATCGTGACACGCCAACAGGTTGAGACGTCCGTCGCGAGCGTCTTCGGCTTTGTTGATGATAGAGAAAGTAGTCTCCAGATTGAGTGCCTTCTTATGGTAGGCCGCAATCTTGGGCGAACCATAGATGATGGGTGTGCAAAGTTCGAGAATGGCTGGGTCTTGAAAGGCCTTCAGTATCACCTCGTAACCGACACCGTTGGTATCTCCTTGCGTGATGGCCACGCGAATTTTCTTTTCTTCCATAGCTTCTTTTTGTTATTTCGTGATAACGACATTACGTTATTTCGTTATTTCGATGGTTTCGTTATTCATTTTTGCTGTTGACAGCAGGCCGCAGGCGGCAAAGATGTCCTGTCCGCGTGAAGCACGGATGGTCGTCGTGATGCCGTGAGCGGTGAGGTAGTCGCGCAGGGCTTCCATGCGCTTCTCGTCGGAGGCGGGCAGGTCAACATCAGGTATCTCGTGGAAACGGATGAGGTTGACGCGGCATTCCAGACCTTCCAGCAGTCGTACTATCTCGCGACCATAGAGTGGGGTGTCGTTAAGTCCGCCAAAGCAGATGTACTCAAACGAGCAGCGACGCTGGTGGGTGAAGTCATACTGCTTCAGCAGCGCTATGGTCTCCTCCAAAGGCATCGCTTTCTCAGCAGGCATCAACTGCAGACGTTGCTCGTGGAGTGGCGAGTGCATGGAGATGGCGACGTGACAGGGACTCTCGTCGAGGAACCGTTTCAGTTTGTTGCGAACGCCCACACTGCTGACAGTGATGCGCTTCGGGCTCCATTGCCAACCCCAGTCGGCAGTCATAATCTCTGTGACGCGCAGTACGGCGTCGAGGTTGTCCATGGGTTCACCTTGTCCCATGAAAACGATATTGGTCAGTTGGTCGACTTCGGGGAGTGTATAAATCTGGTTCAGGATGTCTGCGGCTGTGAGGTTGCCTTGCCAACCCTGCTTGCCCGTCTGACAGAACAGGCAGTTCATCTTACAACCTACCTGACACGAGACGCACAGCGTAGCGCGGTCGTGGTCGGGAATGAAGACTGTCTCAACGAAAAGCCCAGTTTTGTTAGTTGCGACTGAGTCGCACCATACGGGGAACAAATACTTTATCGTACCATCATTACTACGCTGGCAATCAATGGGTTCCATTGTGCCGACCTCATACTCTTCACTCAACAATTCGCGATTGCGCTTCGACAGATTGGTCATCTCGTCGATGCTCTTCACGTGTTTCTCGTATAGCCACTGAGCCACCTGCTTTGCGGTGAAAGCAGGCATACCTAAACTGCCGACAAGAGCCTTCAGCTCCGTCGGAGTAAGTCCCAAAAGTCGTTTCTTTTGTGGATTCATGGGTGCAAAGGTACTACAAAAAGATGAAAAATGAAAAATGAAAGATGAAAAAAATGCAGCCATCATATAATAATTCGTAATTCGTAATTTGTAATTCCTATTTTTTTTGTATCTTTGCACATTATTACACAACAAACAAGCAAAATTCATGAAACAGAAGACTGATTGCTTCATAGCCTGCCAGGCATTGGACGACGTGATGCCTGCCGTAGAACAATTGCGCCGTAGCAGGGTAGTTCGGCATATTTTCCTGATGGTCAACGAAGAATTGGCAGCACAGATGGAGGCTCCCAAGGACTGCACGCTATTAGTGACGCAAAACCTGACGAGTAGCACTTTCGTGTCCTTGTTGGCTGAGCATGCTGTTGCATCATATGTCCTGTTGTGTCTGAAACCCTATGCCCTGCAATTGGGTGAATCGGCCCTGGAACGCATGATGTTGGTGGCTGGGGACACAGAGGCTGCCATGCTCTATAGCGACCGATATGAAGTAAGATGGAAGACGGAAGAGGGAAAAAGCGAGCGTTGCTTGGAGCGTCACCCCGTCATCGACTATCAGGAGGGAGCACTGCGCGACGACTTCGACTTTGGTAGTGTATGGCTGGTGCGTACAGATCTCCTGCATCAATATGTTGCCAGTGACCATGAGCGTGACTATCAGTATGCTGCTATGTACGACTTGCGTCTGTTCTTGAGTCGTGAGGGCAGTCTGTTCCACCTGAACGAATACCTCTATGCTGAAGAAGAACGCGACCTGCGTGCCTCTGGTGAGAAGCAGTTTGACTATGTGAACCCTCGCAATCGCGAGGTGCAGATAGAGATGGAACAAGCCTGTACCGACTATCTGCGCAAGGTGAATGCGTTGGTCGATACCTCCTTGTGTCGTGATGTGGATTTTGCTGAGCAGGACTTCGACGTCGAGGCATCTGTCGTCATTCCCGTCTTCAACAGAGAAAAGACCATCAAGGACGCTGTAGAGAGCGCGCTGTCGCAGAAGGCGTCGTTCAAATATAATGTCATCGTTGTGGACAATCACTCTACCGACGGAACTTCAGAGATACTGTCCGGCTTGTCTTCGCAATATGACGACAAACTCCACATCATCGTTCCTGAGCGTACTGACCTCGGTATTGGTGGCTGTTGGAACGAGGCCATACAGAGTGACTTCTGTGGACGCTTCGCCGTACAATTGGATAGCGACGACCTCTACTCGTCGCCCAAGACACTTCAGACTGTTGTCGATGCGTTCTACGCACAGAAAGCAGCGATGGTGATAGGCTCCTATCGTATGTGCGACTTCGACCTGAATACCCTGCCTCCAGGACTCATTGATCATAAGGAGTGGACGGATGAGAACGGCCCTAATAATGCTTTAAGAATCAATGGCTTAGGTGCACCTCGTGCATTCTTTACTCCATTGTTGCGACAGGTGGGGTTCCCTAACACTTCGTATGGTGAGGACTATGCCCTGGGACTGATGTTCTCACGTCGCTATCGCATTGGACGTATCTTCACAGAGTTATATCTCTGTCGTCGTTGGGGTGGCAATAGCGATGCAGCACTATCAGTAGAGAAGGTCAATGCCAACAACCTTTATAAAGACCGTTTGCGCACGATGGAGCTGCATGCCCGTCAGCAGATGAACCAAGGTGCTGAAGATGTGCTGAGTGAGTCGCCGCTGATGCGCTTCTTCAATCGTCAGTTGCGGGTGTGGGGCGATGTTCGCCAGCGCTATCGTGATCTGGAAGGCGTGCAGACCCGTGAACTGGTTTCCGACACGCTGACGATGACTGTCCAATGGAATCCTGCACGTATTGGTTCGACAGGTGCTAAGATTGATGCCAAGTCGATAGCCGAACGTCCTTGTTTCCTCTGTGCTAAGAACCGTCCAGCAGAGCAGATGCATCGCGTCATTGATGGTAAGTATGAGTTGCTGGTCAATCCGTTCCCCATTATGCCTGTCCACTTTACGCTGCCCACACTGAAGCACCAGCCACAACGTGTCCTGCCAATGTATGACGAGATGTTGCGACTGGCCCAACGTAATCAGGACCTTACCTTATTATATAATGGTCCGCAATGTGGTGCGTCGGCTCCAGACCACGCTCATCTGCAGGCTGTCTCGACGGGTTTATTGCCGTTGCAGACCTCTTGGCAGCGTCTGAGTCGTAACCTGTCGGAGGTAATCAAGACGGATGATGATAATGGCATCTGGCAGGTTGTGGACTATCCTTCTGCCGCCTTCGTCATCAAGACCAATAATACACAAGCCGCCGAACGACTGTTCCGTCGTCTGTATGATACGCTGAAACTGCCTTTGCTGGCAGGTTGTCCGGAACCTATGATGAACATCATCATGTGGCGTTCTGGCGACCAGATTCTCAGCGTGGTACTTCCTCGCAGGAAACACCGTCCTGATTGCTATACTGCCGAGGGTGACGCTCAGTATATCATCTCGCCAGGAGCAGTAGATATGGGTGGACTGATAATTACCCCACGTGAAGAGGACTTCCGCAGGCTAACGGCAGAGCAGATGGTAGCCATCTATCAGGAAATATCGCTGACACCCGACCAGGTTCAGCGCGTGGTAGAACACCTTCAGAAGAAGAGCGCGATGTCGTCGTCGGCATTGTTTACCTCTAAGGTTGAGCCAACCGTTACCGTTGGCATCGTGAGTGGTGAGAAGATTCATTTCTCGCTGAATACAGCCTATACTGCCAAGGGTGAGACCATCGTAGGCCATCAGGTGGTAGAGTTCTCTGAGGGAGGTATTCTGTGGAATGGCAATCAGTATCGCGAACTGACATTCACCCCACAGACTCCGCAGTCATCGTTCTCTCTGTATGATGTCACTATTGGTGTCAACTTCCATTGGGAACGCAAGGAGACGCAGGTGTTCTTGGGAACATTGCGCTTGGTGGTAGAGAGCGACAAGATTGTGGCTATCAACGAGTTGCCGGTAGAGTCGTATCTGGCCTCCGTCATCAGTAGTGAGATGAAGGCTACGGCAGGTCTGGAACTGCTGAAAGCCCACGCAGTCATCAGTCGTTCGTGGCTCTTGGCACAGATGCAGCGCAGAGTAGAGAGTGGTGAGAAACGTGATGGTTTCTTCTCCTTTATCAAGAAGGACGACGAACTCATCCGTTGGTACGATCGCGAGGACCATACCATCTTTGATGTCTGTGCCGACGACCATTGTCAGCGCTATCAGGGCATTACCAAGCAGACCAGCAAGAATGTTGAGCAGGCCTTGAAGGCTACCCGTGGACAGATACTCTGTTACGAGGACGAGATATGTGATGCCCGCTTCTCGAAGTGTTGTGGTGGTGTTACTGAGGAGTATCAGTATTGTTGGGAGGATACGCCGAAGCCCTATCTGGTCAGCGTGGAAGATCCGTTCTGCAATACCAACGACAAGGAAATCCTTTCGCAGGTGCTTAACGACTACGACCAGGAGACCAACGACTTCTATCGCTGGACAGTAGAATACACAGCGGATGAGTTGTCGCAACTCATCAACGAAAAACTGAAGGATGACTTTGGCACCATTACCGACCTTATTCCGCTGGAGCGAGGCAAGAGCGGACGCATCTGGAAGTTGAAGATTGTGGGTACGAAGAAGACCTTCACCATTGGTAAGGAACTGGAGATACGTCGTGCACTTAGCGAGAGTCACCTCTACAGTTCTGATTTCGACGTGGAGAAGACTGAGAAGGGTTTCCGTCTGAACGGCAAGGGATGGGGCCACGGCGTTGGTCTGTGTCAGATTGGTGCCGCTGTGATGGGTCAGCAAGGTTATACCTATGACCAGATTCTGCTGCACTACTACCGTAACGCAGAAATCAAGCGAATCTATTAAATCGTAATATCGTAATAACGTAATAACGAAATATCGTAATAACGTTATAACGAAATAACGAAATAACGAAATAAAAAAAATCAAGAAAAGAAAAAATGGAACAAAAGAGAAATCCCTGGTGGTGGATTCCTACCTTGTATATTGGCGAAGGACTGCCTAATGTGGTGGTCATGACTGTAGCAGTAGTGATGTATATGCAACTGGGCATGAGCGATACCGACATTGCCCTCTATACGGGTTGGTTGGGACTCCCATGGGTCGTCAAACCCCTATGGAGTCCGTTCGTTGACCTCTATAAGACCAAGCGTTGGTGGGTGCTCACCATGCAGATGCTGTTGGGCTCGTCATTGGCTGGTGTTGCCTTCACGCTGAATACACCATTGTGGTTCCAAGGGACCATGTGTTTCTTCTTCCTGATGGCATTCAGTAGTGCTACGCATGACATTGCTGCTGACGGCTACTACATGCTGGAACTCGACGACCACCAGCAGGTGTGGTTTGTTGGCATCCGTAACACGTTCTATCGCCTGGCTGTTATCTTCGGCAATGGTGTGCTTATTCCTGTAGCAGGTATGTTGCAACTGGTGTTCCGTAACCAGAAAGCCTTTACGTGGAGTCTTGTGTTCTATGGCTTGGCAGCACTCTTCCTGTCCATCTGGCTCTATCATGCCTACATCATGCCCCGTTCGCAGAATGACCAGCGTCACCAGACGAATGCCCGTGAGGTAGCCACAGGTATTGTGACGGCCTTCCGTACTTTCTTCCAGAAGTTGCCAGTCAAAGAAATGATTTATGCCATTCTTTTCCTTTTGTTCTATCGTTTCCCAGAGGCCTTGTTAGGAAAGATGAGCGTCACGTTCCTGATGCGTCCCCATTCCTCTGGAGGTCTGGGACTCTCGCCACAGGAGTTTGGACTGGCCAGTGGTACCATTGGCGTGATAGGTCTGACGCTGGGTGGTATCCTTGGCGGATTGCTGGCTGGTCGTGATGGTTTCAAACGCTGGCTGTGGCCGATGGTGTGCGCTATCACGCTGCCTGACATTGTTTATGTCTATATGAGTTACGCTATGCCCGACAGCTTGGTGCTGATTAGTACGTGCATCTTCATCGAACAGTTTGGCTACGGACTGGGCTTTACCGCCTTGACGCTCTATATGCTCTATTTCTCGAAAGGTAACTTCCAGACGTCACACTATGCTTTCTGTACGGCCATCTCCTATTTGGGACTGATGTTGCCAGGCATGTTGTCAGGATGGATGAAGGATATGCTGGGTTATCGTACCTTCTTTATTATCGTTATGCTCCTCTGCCTGATTACGTTTGTCGTTACGGCACTCATCAAGGTGGATCCGGAGTTTGGTAAGAAGAAAACGGAGTGATGATATAAGCTACTCATTCTCATAAAAACGAAAGCGGCAGGGTTTCACAACCATGCCGCTTCCTTTTATCAAAAGTTAGTATTAATAATGGAAAAGAAATCGTTCTTCTACATTTGATGCGGTAAAGATACAACTTTTTTCTGAAATGACAATGGCTTTTGCAGGAAAAATGCGCTTTTTAGGTAAAATACCCGTTTTCCTACACCATTTTAGGCATTTCCCTACCGACAAATAGGATTTTCGCCTTGTTTTCGTGCTCAAATGTCTCTACCTTTGCAGTACAGAAAACAAAAATGTCTAACTTTTAAAAATATACGATTATGAAAAAGCTTTATACTTTCCTCGCAATGGCAATGACGACCATGATGACTTTCACCAGCTGTGACGTTGATTATGAAGATCGCATGGAGGCTCGTACCCTCGAAGGCACTTGGACCGGATATATAGACAACTACTATTACGACCGTTGGGGCCTGACAGGTAATTCTTATCGCACCGCTTTCTATTTCGAACGCGAGAATGCTTATGGTGGCTGGGGCTACGAGGTTGACTACGATGCCCGTCGTCCGTCAGACTACTGGTATTGCGATTTCAAGTGGGAGGTTTCTCATGGTAACATCCGCATACAGTACTACGACCGCGACTACACCGATGTCATCATCTACGACTACATGCTGGACGACTACCACTTCAGTGGCAATATGGACGATGGCTACTGCGACAGCCGCACTTACTTCTCACTGGACTACGACAAGACGTTCAACTGGAGTTACTGGACTTACGGAATCACTCGTGGTGCCAGCGATGGCGAATACCACGCTACCACCTCAGGTTGCTTCGCTAAGGAATAAAAAAGCTATCAATATATAAACAAAAAAGAGGGCCGCAACCCTCTTTTTTTTGTTTCCTGAATAATCTTTTTATATCCCTAATCCTCCTTCGTATGATGCATCGACAGCCTTCGACTGCAAGATGCGAGAGTAAGGCGCTACATCATGGGTCAGCCAGATGTTACCACCAATGGTGGAGTGGTGGCCGATGGTGATGCGTCCCAGGACAGAAGCATTGGAGTAGATGGTCACATGGTCTTCGATAATCGGGTGACGTGGCACGTTGAGCATGTTGCCATCGGCATCATACTTGAAACTCTTGGCACCCAGAGTGACACCCTGATAGAGCGTGACGTGATTGCCAATGATGCTGGTCTCTCCGATAACGACACCCGTTCCGTGGTCAATGGCAAAATACTCACCGATAGTGGCACCCGGATGGATGTCGATACCCGTCTTCGAGTGGGCTTGCTCTGTGATGATGCGTGGAATGACGGGTACCTGCAACTCATGCAGACGATGGGCTATGCGATAGTGCGTCATGGCGTTGACCACAGGGTAGCAGAAGATGACCTCTCCGTAGTTGGGGGCTGCAGGGTCGTTGTCGAACATAGCCTGAATATCAGTGTAGAGTATGCGCTTCATTTCAGGCAGCGTGTCGATGAACTCCAGCGCCAGTCGCTCGGCTTCCTGATAGACCTGTTCCTTGGTCTTGATACATTCGCAGTCTTCACAAAACTGCAGTCCGTGGGCTATCTGCTTAATCAACAGCCTGTGCAACTCCTCCATATGTACGCCAATATTATACGAGCGAATCGTCTCGTCGGGCTGACGTTTGTTGAAGTAGTCTGGGAAGATGATGTTCTTCACCAGTGCCACAATCTGTTTTACCTTTTCCACCGATGGCAATGGTGCTTCTGTGGCAGGCATCATGTTAACCTCTTGCTCCGTATGACGTGAGAGCAGGGCTACATTCTTCAATAAGATATCGTTACCTTTCATATTCTTTACGATAGTGTATGTTTGTCGAAATACTGCTGAACATCCTCCTTATAACTTTCAGAGATGGGTATAAACAGATCGTCAAAGGCAATGCGGAAGCGATCAACACATTGTACCTTCGGCATGTGAACGATGAATGAGCGATGGGTGCGCAGAAATTCTGGACGAGGCAGATAATCCTCCATTTTCTTCAGATTCATCAGACTCAAAACCTTTGTTCCGTCTTCCATATAGAAACGGATATAGTCTTTCAGTCCTTCAATATACAGGATGTCGTCAAGCGATACGCGCACCAGCTTGTAGTCACTCTTCACATACATGAAGCGATCTTTAGCGTAGGTCTGTTGTTTCTGTGATATGCTGAACCAGTCGAGGGCTTTGTTGGCAGCCTTCAGAAAGTCCTCATAACTGATGGGTTTCACCAGATAGTCCAAAGCAGCCACCTTGTAACTCTCGATGGCATACTGCTGGAAGGCAGTAGTGAAGATAACCTTCGTTTCTTTGGGGAGTATCTTGGCAAACTCGATGCCAGAGAGCTCAGGCATCTGGATGTCAAGAAACAGCAGATGCACAGGGTTACTGCGTATTTCCTTCATGGCCTCTACAGCACTCCCGTAGGTGCCGACGAGGTTCAGGAATGGAGTCTTGTCTGCGTAGCTCTTCAGCAGTCCGGCTGCTAATGGCTCATCGTCGATAATGGCGCAGTTGATGATCATAATTGGATAGTTATTGTTGAATAATAGGTTTTGTCATTGTCTTTCGTGCCTTGCTGCCACGTATAGCGGTTAGGGTAGGCGAGTTCCAGTCGGCGCTTTACTTGCTGCAGTCCGATGCCGTGTCCACTATGGTCTGAAGCGGTCTTGGGATTGTTTGAATTCTGGATGTCGCAAATCAGTTTGCTTTCTTCGGCTGTGATGTTGATGTGGACAAACGAAGGCTCCGTAGGACTGGTGCCATGTTTGAAAGCATTCTCTACCAGCGAGATGAGTATCATTGGAGCCACCTCCACACTGCCTTTGGGATGTGTGGCGTTGAAGGTTACTTCTACCGATTGTGGCAGACGAATACGCATCAGTTTGACGTAGTTCTCCAGAAAGTCTATCTCTTCCTTAAGTGGTATCAGGGGTTTCTGGTATTCATACAGGATGTGGCGCATCATCTTCGACAGCTCTTGAATGGCTTCTTGCGCCTTTGCAGTGTCAAAGGCTGTCAGCGCATAGATGTTGTTCAGCGTGTTGAGCAGGAAGTGGGGGTTAATCTGATTACGCAGGTTGCGCAACTCAGCTTGTGCACGCATTGCTTCCAACTCTTTCAGCTTCTGGTCTGTTGTGACCCATCGGCGTGCCAGAGCCAGTGCCGTAGCACCTGCTGCAAAGACAGCCAGGTTAAGACTGTCGCGCAGAATATACGTGAACGTTCCCAGCGTGTCTGTGTCGCGATGCATGTATGGCATAAAGATATCGTTGGCCCAGTTCATCCAGTAGTGCAGAAATGTTCCTAGTGAGGAGATGAGCACGATATTGATGAGCAGGTCATAGCGGTGCTTGCCAGATACAAAGTACTTTGGTGCCAGGTACAGATAATTCGTGTAGAACACAATCATCAGCAGCAGTGGCTGCATGGAAATCATCAAATAGTGGGGCAGGGTAATACCCGTTCCTCTCCAGAACGTCATAGGCGACAGAAACATAAACGCCCATAGCGTCATATGGCAGGCACCTGCCACATGTTTGTTGATTGAGAATTGGAAATTATACTTCTCCTTACTCATGACGGATAGCTTCTATGGGGTCCATGTTTGCGGCCTTCTGTGCAGGAATATATCCGAACAGCACGCCGATGAAAACACATACGAGGAAAGAGACGTAGATAGACCATGCGGGCACGCTCGAGGGCATACCGAAGGATGCTACAAAGGTGCTGGCAGCAACGCCCACCAGTACACCCAGCAGTCCACCAGTCACGGAGATGAGTACCGACTCTATCAGGAATTGCAGCGAGATGACAGGACCTGTGGCTCCTACAGCCATGCGCAGACCAATCTCCTTGGTACGCTCAGTGACTGATACCAGCATAATGTTCATGATGCCGATACCTGCTACGAGTAGCGAGAAGGCAGCAGCAACGACGAGGATAATCGTTACGGTATCCATCGTACTGGACATCGTCTCCATCATCTCTGCCTGCGAACGGATGGTGAAGTCGTCAACAGCCTCGCCTTTCAGCTTGTGGTTGTCGCGCAACATCTGGGTCAGTTCCTCAATGGCAGCATCGCTCAGCTCTTCAGTGAGTGCCGAGCAGACAATGTTGGAGAAGTAGGTCTGAGCAGCAATACGCTTCATCACAGTGGTATAGGGGGCTATGACGACGTTGTCCTGGTCCATACCCCACGAGTTGTAGCCCTTCGACTTCAGCACACCAATGACGCGCATGGGGATGCTCTTGAAGCGGATGGTCTTGCCGATGGGGTCGTGGCCGTTGAACAGTTCCTTGACGACAGTGGCACCAATGACGCACACCTTAGCGGCCTTCTTGATGTCCTCCTCCGTGAAGCATTCGCCTTCCTCCACGCTCCATTGCTTGATGTCCAGATACTCTGTCGATTCACCATACATCGACGTGGTGGTATTGTTGTTGCCATAGATGGCCTGTCCGCTGGCAGTAACCTCAGGAGACACCTTCGACACAAACTTCTTCTCACGCATGATGCGCTCGTAGTCTGCCATCTTCAGTGTCTGCATGGCCGATGGGTCTTGGCGTACGCCACCACGCATATCGGCACCTGGACGGATGGTCAGCAGGTTGGTACCCATCGTCGACAGTTCGGCACGGATGCTCTCTTTCGAGCCCTGACCAATACTCATCATGATGATGACGGCAGCCACACCAATGATGATACCCAACATAGAGAGGAATGACCTCATCTTGTTGTTGGCAACGGCCCTGATGCTTATCTTAAACAGATTCAGTAGGTTCATAAAGACTCTCCCCCTTCCCCTCCCTGTAATGGAGGGGCGTAATTACCTTGGGGACTCCTTTTATTGATTATACATTACTTTATTTATTTCTCTTATAACACTCTCTCTTATCTATCTACTCCCCTCCCTCACAGGGAGGGGCTGGGGGGAGAGTCTTCTAATCGTCCACAGGTGCTGGCAACTTGGCGAGTGCCTCTGCTGCCGACTTGATATTCTCATTGATAGTATCCTCACGAATCTTGCCGTCTCGCAGGTTGATGTTACGACTCGAGTATTCGGCAATCTCAGGGTTGTGGGTCACGAAGATGATGGTGTGGCCCTGCTTGTAGAGCTCCTGAAACAGCACCAGCATCTCGAACGACGTGCGAGTGTCCAGGTTACCAGTAGCCTCGTCGGCCAGCAGCACGGCAGGGTCGTTGACCAACGCACGAGCAATGGCAACACGCTGCATCTGACCACCCGACATCTGGTTCGACTTATGGTACAGACGGTCGCCCAGACCTACGGCCTGCAGGGCCTTGATGGCTGCCTCGCGACGCTGACGGGCGTCATATTTCGAGTTGTACATCAGGGGCAGTTCCACATTCTCTACAGCTGTCGTCTTTGCTAGCAGGTTGTAGTTCTGGAACACGAAGCCAATCTTCTGGTTTCTCAGGTGGGCACGCTGGGTCTTCGACATGGTGCGCACTGAGATGCCGTCCAGGAAGTACTCGCCACTGGTTGGCGTATCCAGACAGCCCAGTTGGTTCAGCAGCGTCGACTTACCAGAGCCTGATGTGCCCTGAATGGTGACGAACTCGCCCTCGTAAATCTTGAACGAGACGCCCCTCAACGCCTTCACCGTCTCTGAGCCCACCTGGAAGTACCGCTTCACATTCTGCAGCTCAATAACAACACGAGACTCTCCCCCTTGCCCCTCCCTGCGAGGGAGGGGAGTGGATAGCGTGTCCGCGGCTTTTATATCGTTTGCATTCATATCATTTGTTATTTAAAATAACTCTCTATTTGTTCAACAACATACTCTTTGTCATTTAGGACCTCTTCATTTGTAAAGCGCATAACGTGATATCCCATTTGTTCCAGTTTCTCTTCTCTTTGTTGATCATCATTTTGTTGCTGAGGGTCTGAGTGATACCCACCATCAACCTCGATAACCAGTCCGCTATGGCGTGATACAAAGTCTACGATATAGTCTCCGATGACGTGTTGGCGAAGGAATTTTATTCCCAATGGGTTGCTTCTCAAGTAGTCCCAAAGCACGTCTTCTGCTACAGTTGCATTTTTCCTGTTCTCTCTAGCATATGCTTTTAGCAGTCCATACCTGTCAGGTGAAGCAGTCTTATAACCCATTTGCGCTTAAACTATCTACTCCCCTCCCTCACAGGGAGGGGTTGGGGGAGAGTCTTCTTACTTCTTCTGCTGTTGTCCGCCTTGCTGATTTCTGTTGTTTCGTGGACGAGGCATGAAGGGGTTCTGGGCCTGCTGACCAGCCTGTTCCATTTCGCCACCACTAATATTGAAGTCTACGAGCACATCGGTGCCCTCGCTGATGCCACTGACAATCTCCGTCAGCATGCCGTTGGTGGTACCAATCTCCACCTTGTGAGCCTTGAAGGTGTTACCCTCCAGCGTCCATACCTTCATGGGCACCTCCAGGTCTTCTATCTGCTGTCCATTCTTCAGCAGCGCCTCGTTGGGTGTGAAGCGCAGCGCTTTGGCAGGAACAGCCAGCACGCCGTTCTTCTCCAGCGTATAGATGGTGACATTGGCTGTCAGACCGGGCTTCAGCTTCAGGTCCTTGTTGGGTGCCGAGATGACCACCTCATAGGTCACCACATTGCTTGTGGTGGTAGCCTGCTGGCGCACCTGTGTCACCTGTCCCTCAAACTTATCGTCAGGGAAAGCGTCAACAGTGAAGCTGACGCGCTGACCCTCCTTCACACCACCAATGTCGGCTTCGTCAATGTCAGCAATCACGCGCATGTCCGTCAGGTCCTGTGCAATGTTGAACAGCTCAGGGGTATTGAATGAGGCAGCAACAGTCTGACCTTCCTCGACGCTCTTCGACAGCACTACGCCATCAATTGGTGAGGTGATGGTGGCATAGCCCAGATTGGTCTGTGCCTTCTGCACGTTCTCACGACTGGAGGCTGCTGTCTGGCGAGCCTTCTCGTACGACAGCTTGGCTGACTCGTAGTCGTTGGCGCTGACCAGTCCCTTGTCAAACAGCGTCTGGTAGCGCTTGAAGTTGGCAGTCTCGTAGGCTAGCGTGCTCTCAGCACTGGTCTGGTCGGCTTTGGCGCGATTCAGTTCGCTCATCAGGTTGGTCTTGTCCAGTTCGGCAATGACCTGTCCCTTCTTGACCACCGAGTTGTAGTCTACATAGAGCTTCGACACGATACCCGACACCTGTGTACCTACAGTCACTGAGGTCACGGGTTCGATGGTACCTGTAGCAGTAATCGTGGTGTGGATGTCCTGGCGCTCAGCCTTGGCAGTCTCAAACTCCACAGTCTCTTCTTTCTTGCCACCTGAGCACATCCAGATGACGAGGGCAACGATGACTACAGCACCTACGCCCATCCATAGTTTCTTGTTCTTCATAAAGACTCTCCCCCTTCCCCTCCCTGTGATGGAGGGGCGTCATTACCTTGGGGGCTCCTTTTATTGATTATACATTACTTTATTTATTATCATAGCTTTATCTCTCCTCCCTGATAGAACTTCAGCAGCTGTTGCGACAGAATGGTCGTGTACTTCGACTGCAACTTGTTCTGCTGGGCAGTCAGCAACTTGTCCTTACCCGTCATCAATTCCACAATGTTCTTCAGTCCCAGGTTAAACTGCTCCTGCAACAGGTCATAGCTGGCCTGCTCGCTCTCTACTGATGCTGAGGCCGAGATGAACTTCTGCTGGTTGTTGACAGCATCCAGCCACAGACCCTCAATGGTGGTGTAGAGATTATCTTCTTCGCTCTCCAGTTGCAACTTGCTCTGCTCCTGCGACAACTTGGCCTTGCGGATAGCAGTCTTCGCCTTGCGTCCGTCGATGATGGGCACGTTGACACCCACGCTGGCCGATAGTCCCAGACCGTTCTTCATCTGCTGGCTCCAAGCCACATCCGACATGCTGTTGGTCGAGGTGCTTGCCGTTCCTGACAGTGTGACAGTGGGCAAGTGGCCTGCTTTGGCATTCTTCAGCTGTATGTCGCTCGACTCCACATCCAGTTGGGCACTCCTGATTTCTGGGCGCTGGGTCAGGGCAGTCTCATAGACGCTTATCATCGAGGGTATCTGCGCCAGGGCCTGCTCGTCGGAGGTGGCAGGAATGGCTACGTCGAAGTTCTTCTCTGTCAGCAGTTTCAACTCGTTCTTCAGCTGTTGCTTCATCTTGGCCAACTGCGTCTCAGACTCCACAATGCTGTATTCGCCAGCAGCACGCTGGGCTGTCAACTGGGCCAGGTCGGCTTTCGACATCTTGCCCACTTCCACCATAGTCTGTCCGCGCTCCTCGTTCTTCTTGCTCGTCTCCAGACTCTGGCGGTTCACCTCGATGGCTTCCGTCATGTAGAGTATCTGCACAAAGAGTTTGGTGATGCTCTCCTGAATGCTGTTCGACGTCTCGTGAATGCTCAGTACTGCTTGCTCGGCTGACAACTTGTTCAGTTTCAGGGCGTTGGTATTCTGACCGCCATTCCAAACGGTCCATTGGGCATTCACGTTGTATGAGCCGTTGTAGTACGTCTTGTCAGCCTTCGACTCGTCAAAGGGACTATAGCCCACCCCCTGATTGGTGCTGGCTGATAGGGTAGGCAGCAGGGCAGCCTTCGACTGCTTCACATCCTCCTGTGCACTCTGCTCCCTTATCTTCGCCTGCTTCAGCGTGATGTTGTGTTCGATGGCATAGTCAAGACACTCCTTCAGCGTCCACTTTTTCTGTGCGTGGGCGCCAAGGACTATCAGCATTGCTGCCATCAGCAAAAATCCTTTCTTCATATCTTCTATAACTTCTCTAACTTCTTGTTTTTTATCGCTGCAAAGATAGAAATTATCGACGAATTGACAAAACATTTATGCGAAAAATTAAATCATTTATAGAAATAATAACCTTATTCCTCTATATGATTCCCCAGTTTATAGACATTTTAACAGGATTCTGTTTATACAATAAAGCGCCACCATTCCGAAGAACAGTGGCGCTGGAAATAAATGCCTCTATGACTTTACTCATCGAACGAGAAATCGTCGTCAAATTCACGAGAACCAAGAGTGATTCCGTCACCATTACCGTAGTCGCCTTTTGATTCCATAACACTTCCTGCCAACAGCTGATTGTTAGTATGAATCTCAACTACTTCGAGCGTGGGATTGATATATGTCTTTTTCATATTTGAATCGAATTTTATTATTTTTTCTTAGAAACGAATGTGAGTTTTTTCTTTGAAACGAATTACCATAATTATTCGTAATAAATCCGTAATATTATTATGGTTAAATTATGAGTTATTCTCTGCAAGCAGAGTGTGGCGTTGCGAATCTGGCAATTCGTTTCTTAACACCATTCTTACTTCATAATCACCTTCTTGCCATTCACGATGTACAGGCCCTTTGTAGGCTGAGCTACACGCTGACCAGCAAGGTTGAAGAATTCACCTCTTACCTCTTCCTTCTGGCTTCTTACCTCGTTCACGCCCGTTGCCTCATCTTCAAAGTTGATGAACAGGCGAGCACCCAAGGCTGCAGTAGTATGCAGATATGCCTTACCAGCTCCAAGTGCAGGCTCTGTGTCGTTAATCAGATAGAAGCCTGGATCTGCTGGGTCGCTCCAACCGAAGACATAGTTATTGTTATTCTTTACGACTGTACCACCTGTAGGCAGACCTTTCAAGAGGTTGTCACCTGTCAGAGTAGCATCATCGGTTGTAACTGCAATTGTAAAATCATCACCAGGAGTACCCTTAATCATCAGGCCTTCTCCAGCGTCAACCTTTGCTGTTGTCGAGGTCAGTGTTACATTGTTTCCTGCTGTAGATTCTGCTACATAAGCCGTACCTCCACTTATTGTGCTTAAGTCAAGTTTGTAGCTGCTTGAGAACGTGTTCCAACCAGAAGCAGAGATAGTGCCAGAAGCAGCAGGGTTAAATTTAATTGCTACAGGATAGACGCTGCTTGCATTAGAACCACCACCGGCAATTTTAATGGTTGTCGTTGCAGTTGGATCTGCTATGGCAAAAACACCAGAAGATTTAATGTTACCACCAGCGTGAATAACCTCCTGAGCAGCTGCGTCACCAACCTTTACAGTATAAGTTCTTCCAGCTGTCCCATTCTGTACAAACACTTCGAAATATTTTGCGCCAGTAACATCTACTGTAATATAACGTTCAGCCTTTGACATATTTACAAAGTCGCCAGTATAATCACCATAGGTCTTGCCAGTCTGCCAACTATCGGTTACAGCAGTTAAATAGTCAACGCCATCAATGCTTGATTTTGTAAGAGCAATTTCTGTATTATTAGCAGAAACAGTTAATACTGCGCTTTCACTGGGATAGGTGACTGTTACATACTGCACATAGCCTTGGTCGGCAATAGTAATGTCAAGGGTGCCATCAGCTGTTGCTGTATAGGAGTATATGCCAGAATCATATGTTCCTGCATTACCACCAAAAGAAAGTGGTGTAGAACCCTCATTGTATACCTTAACAGCAACCTCAGCACCAACAATAACAGGAATAGTAAGCACAGTATTGGCATTCATTTGTGCCCAGGTATCATTAGTGCTGTTATTGATTTTTCCGTTTGTAGCATCCATCGTCATTAACAAGTCCATATTGTTTCCACCAACGCTGGTCTGCACAACATAATAGCCCTTCGTTTCTACGCCGAAGCCTTCCAAGTTCCAAGTAGGATCACCATTAGAAGTTTTGAAACCCCATGTTGCAGTAGAAGCATTACGTCCGAGATATGTTGAAGCGCCATTGGCTGTGAAGACTGGGGTTAATGTGACGTCTGCTGTAAGGGCAACAACATCACCTATAGCGTGATCAGCCGAGCCATCATTCCAGGCTGTCAGAGTATAGCCATCCTTATAGAGCGTCTTGTTAACTGGAATAGTGACATTATTAACAAACGATACATTAGAAGGTAGTGTACCCATAGTACCTGTTACACTTCCCAATGAATAGGTAACATCAAATCCAGAAGGATTAACCAACACCTTTGCCATTCTTGAAGTTGCTACATTGGCATTGCCTTCTTCTGTCACCTTGCAGAAATAATAGGTTGTACCAGCAGTGGTGGTAGAAGGAGCGTAAGTGGCACTGTTAGCGCCATCGATTGCTGTTGCGCCTTCACCTGCCAGAACACTCTGGTTGGTCTCATTCTTGTACCACTGATAGCTCAAAGCACCACTATTGGCTGCTGTTGCAGAAACAGAAAGGGCTGTTGCTACATCACCCTGCGAGTATTCTGCAGAAACAGGATTTGTGCCGATTGTAGGCTGACCTGTCTTAGGGAATGTTACTTTGAAGCCAGCAAAATATACATCAGTGCTTGACCAGATGTAAACAACTCCTGCAGCAGTAATGTTACACTCCAAAGTCGTTGCAGAACCTACTGTTTCTTCATAATAACTTTTATCTGAATTAGATGTGCCAACATAAAAGTATCTATCATTCCATGCTTGCTTATATATTGTAAGTGTACATGGACCAGACACCTTAAAAGCATAGTTGTCTTGGGTAGTCTTTACTCGAAGAGAATTCTTGTACACTGTTCCTTCAATGGTTGAAGTACCCTTGCCAGTTGAAACAGTTTTTGTTCCTCCAGATCCACATGCTAATACAAGACCGCCATCATAAAGAGTGTTGTTTGTTAGTTGGGTTGTTCCAACATTGGTAAAGTTGTCAGCAATGAACACGTAATCTGTAGCAATGGTCTTCAAGTCACTGACCGTTGACGCCCACGCCCCAGTGCAAACGCATACCAGTAGCGTCAATAAAGTAAAAATTTTCTTCATTTCTGTTTTAGTTTAAATTAGTTTGTAATTAGTATATTCTTTCAATATATGTAGTCTGTAGCTTGTTTTGGAACCGTAGTCCGTCGTTCGTCGTTTCAAAGATCGATGTGCAAATGTAGTAAGAATAATCCAAAACAAAGAAGAAATTAAGACTTATTCTCTAAAAAGTCACGAAAAGGATTACGTAAACTCTCAAGACATTTACGTGCAAAATCCTAGATAAATCTGCGTAATCTGCGGCATCTGCGAGAGACTAGAACAACATGCTTCTGTGTGAGATTGAGTTCTCGCTGGGGTGTATTTATTTCTCGCAGATTGCACAGATCTCGCAGATAAAACAAAACGGGTTTTTATGGTTTTTGTTAAAATCTGGACACGTCGTATCTCTATGCGTAACTCGTCGTTTCTCTGGTAGCAACTAGGCTTCTCGCTATCAGAGATAAGCCTAGTTACTGTTAGCGATAAGCCTTGTTGCTAAAAGAGGCGAAATTCGCAAAAGGTCCCACATTCCACCCTTGTGCCCTGAAAAGCCTATCTACAGGCCGTTTGCGACAGGTGGAACCTTCCTGGAGGTTCCACCTAGATTCCACCCAGGTTCCACCTGGACCTCTCTGCCACTGGAGTACCTCCCAGTTACCTCCCGATTACCTCCCGTTTACCGTGCGGTTATAGAATCGCAGTTCAATACGTCAGAACCTGCAGAGTACAACGAGAAAAATTGAGTGGAACCCAGGTGGGACCTGGGTGGAATCTCTGAGAAGGTTCCACCTCCCTGAATCCCTTTGTTTATCGGCGTTTCAGGCCCTTTAGGTGGAATGTGGAACCTTTTCACGATTTCTGTCGTCAGCAGGTCAATATCGCTCGTGCCTCACGCGAATACTTCTCGTGACCTGCGAGAATACTCCTCGTGACCTGCGAGAATACTTCTCGTGCCTGACAGGTATTAGATACTGTCATTTTTTATCACTTTATATCTTCTCTGGAGAGCCACTAACACGCTACGTTCAGCTAATGGATTGAGACCTTTAAATGTAGTATGTTGCTTCAGCTCATCCAATGGCATTTCCAATAATAGCTTAGCGATACATTCATCGGCAAAAGAATTCGAGACGACATTGACGCCAGTAAAATCCAAAACGACTTTGTCATTATCCTTAATAAGTGGCAACAACTCTTGTCTGAGCTTTTGTCCCATATCACGAGTTCCAAAGTCGGTACCGTATTGTATGAATTTAAATTCTACCATAATGATTCCAATTCTTCTGTTTCAACAAACGTTTCGTTATATTCACTGGCAGCATCTGCCCTGTGGTCAACAATTTGGCTGGGGTCAATCTCTTCTCCTGTACCTATTTCCATATAGATTAGTGTACCTCGCCAAAGACCATTCTCTATAATCTCTGTATGCCCATTCTTGGTGATAAGTTTATGAGAACCAGAATGAAGGATAAACTCTTTGCCTATAGTGTCAACCAGCCGAGATGTCGTGTACAGCCCAAATCCCATTCCTTTTCCGTCAGTAATCTTATCTTCAAGACACATCTTCAGAGCTTCTGGTTCCGTGATGTCTTTATAGTCTTTGTTCTGCGCAAGAGATGCCTGAATACCCATCCCGTCGTCCGCTATAAGAATACGCAAAGTTTTCTGCTTATCATCATAGTAAGTGATGGCTGTTCCCAAAGGTTTGCCAGAGTGGATATGAACATTATCCATCATCTCATAGAGACAATAGCTTAAGGCTTGAAGTACACTGACTTCTATTTCGAAATGAGAGGTCATAGCATTAATGACATCTTTGTACACAATATTAAGAGTCTGTGCATCAAAAACATCTATAGAGACATTCTTAGCCCCTTTGAAATATTTATCCAACAAGAATGCTACATCCATGATTTCGCCTTGCTTTTTCGTTCTTTACTATTATCTGCCTGCAAAGATAATACTTTTTTCTGAAATAGCAATCCACGCCTGTCCCTTTTTTATAATAAACAAAAAGCAGTACCAGATATCACTCGGATTCCGCTTCTTGTTTTCCCCTTCCGTTTTTCAAAGAACGAAGTGGATAAAAAGAAATCTCCCCAGAAGCACGAGGCCCTGGGGAGAGAAGTGGATTATTCGTCGAAGTCGAAATCTCGAGAACCATATTCTTCTGGCACCTCGTCATGACCTCCAAGGTCAGAGCCTGCCATTAGCTGATACTTAGCATTCAGCTTTACTACTTCCATCTCTGGATTGATATATATCTTTTTCATCTTAGAATCGAATTATTGTTATTTACTTAGAAACGAATTGTCATAATAAACCGTAATAATCTTAGAAACGAATTTGAATAATTACTACGTTTAAATAATAATTATTTGTTAATATTAGTTTGTATTCGTGCGTATTCGTTTCTTTTTATTCTTACTTAACGATTACTTTCTTGCCATTCACAATGTAGAGACCCTTAGTAGGCTGAGCTACGCGCTGACCAGCGAGGTTGTAGTAATCACCATCAACTTTCTGAGCCTTCACTTCGTTTACACCAGTTGCCTCGTCACCAAAATCAAAGCCAAGGAAGTCGCGAGCGGAAGATGGAATGTTCACATAGACAATTCCTGCAGGAGCACTTGATGAAGTATAGGTATAGAAACCAACACCGTTTGAGGCCTTATAACCCAGACGGAACACCTTGCCTAAGTCCTGATTTGCTGTTGAAACTGCCAGCAGATTGCTACCAGGAAGAGCGATGTTAGTAGCAGTTTCAGTCAGAGTGATGGATGTACCACTGGTTTGGTGTAGAATAACAGGAGTATTGGCGGGTACACCAGCATCAATCTTGGTAAGCGTAATTGTCGTTGGAGTTGAAGCCGAAGCGTAGTAAACATCTGCATTGGCTGTGTAGCACTGGTCGGCCTTGCTGGGATAGAATGTGCGCCAGCCGTTCATATTGCTAGTTGTTGACAAGGTCACGGTTTCACCTGATTCTACGGGGTCAGATGGCCTAAGAGATAGAGTTATATCATCGACAGCACGAACGGCAGTATTTGATCCATACGAAAGTCGAACATAAACATCTGAATAAGCAGATATATCTGCAGAAAACTCTTGCCATACTCCCTTAGACATTCCTGTCGCACTTTTGGTCGCAACATCTGTCCATGTACTTCCGTCACTAGAGGTTTGAATCTTCCAATTTGAATCGGTACTATTAGAAGACTCCTTGCTAATATAACATGTAAACAGTCCAGGAAGAGCTACTTTATTTTTTGTTGTAATACTTGCTGTTGCTTGACCAGTTGTATGTCCCCATTGCGATCCTCCATGGGCTGTAATAGCAGAACCGCTAGCAGTTTCTATATTGTTAAAATTCCAATCAGTGTAGGCCACTGCTGCTTCTTCAAAATCAATGGCATAACCAGCAATAGGAGACTTTATAGTGTAAGTAGCAGTAGCGATTTCGCTATTATCATAACCAGACTTTGCTGCCAACGCTTTGATAGTTGTTGTTGAACTAACAGAAATAGCAGAAGAATAGGTGCTGCTTGATGTGTTGGGATTACTACCATCTGTAGTATAATAAATCGTTGCTCCTTCAGTTAAACAGCTGATTTCTACATTTTGTGCTGCATAAAATGTTCCAGCTGCAGGTGAAAAGGTTGGAGTATCGCATGTTGGGGTCTCACTTGGAGTATATGTTATTGTGATGGACTTAATATAACAGTATTTACTTGTTTCTACTGTTAGTCCTGCTAATGAGGCAATAGACAAACCAGTAATATCCATATCAGCAAACTCAGCACTACTAGAAGGGGTGCTCACGGCATCTGCTAATGTGGTTGTGCCTTTTTTTACGGTAATAGTTGCTGTTTTTGAGTCACTGTATGATGCTCTGTTTAATGTGATTTGACTTACATTTGTTAATGCTGTAGAAAATGAAATTGTAAATGAGCCTACATTGCTAGAACCACCAGCTTTCAAACCATAGCCGGTTTTGCCACTATAACACTTTTCAGTAGCGCTGCATGTTATTGTTCCAAAAGCTGCAGAGCTGCTTGCGATGCCATTAGTTACAAAATTACTCGTGGTATAAGCAGTACTGCCATCAGATGTCCCTGATGTTTGACTTGCAAATGTAATTGTTGCCGTATCTGCCCATCCATTCATACTTCCCACTACTAGGGCGCATAGTAGGAGCATAGATTTAAGTAATAGTTTTTTCATAATAAGTGAGTTTAATGTTAGTGTATTTTGTTTTTTCAGTTATGTTTCTTTCCAACATAAAGATCATTCGTGGATAAATTACGAGTAATTATGGTAATTCGTTTCTTTCTCCACTCTCCACGCTCTGCTCTCGCGCGAACATTATTATATATATGAGTGTGGTTAGTATGACCTATAGTCGGATGCAAAGATATAAAAAAGAATGGAAATAACCAATTTTTTAGTGTTATATTTTGTTTTCATTTAAAGAATGGCTAATTTTGTAGTCAAATACTCAGAGATGAACGAAAGTTGTCAGACACGTCGCATGTATGGGCACGACTATGCTGTGCCAGGAACATATGAGGTAACCCTTGTGGTTGCCAATAGGTTACCCGTTTTTGGCGAGATAATTGGTACCATAAAGATTGGTGGCGAACAGCCACATCTTAAGCCCTCAGCGCTTGGAAAAACCGTTCTCAACAATGAGATTCCGAAAATACATAAGGTGTATCCTATGGTCGATGTTTGGCAGGTATGTCTTATGCCAGACCATTTGCACCTGATAGTCCGTATTAACCAACCACTACCCCAAGGCAAACATCTGGGAGTTGTCATTGGCGCTTTCAAGGGCGGCATTAGCCGTGCTTGGTGGCAATTGTCAGGAACCACCGTGTCTGCGACATCAGTTGCAGAGTCTCACCCTCCTCTCTTTGAGCCCAATTACAATGACCACATCCTTATGCGCGACGGGCAGTTGGATAATTGGAAGCACTACCTCTGCGACAATCCTCGCCGTCTGGTTATGCGTCGTGAATTCCCAGACCTGTTCCAGCGTTCCCTGTGCATCACCATTGCAGGTGTTCGCTATAGCGCATTTGGCAATCTACTCCTTCTTCGTCAACCCGAGAAGCATCAGGTGTTCTTCCATCGCAAAACGGACGGCAGCCCCACAGAGAATACACAATTCTGGGAAACAGAACGCCATCGTCTCATTTCTGCAGCTAGGAGTGGCGATGTGTTGGTAACCCCTGGTGTCTCCGAATGTGAGAAACGGATAAAGAATATTGCCCTAGAAGAGAATCTTCGTTTGATACACATCCAGTCTGACCCCATTGGCCAATATTGGAAACCTGAGCGAAGCCGCTTCGAGGCTTGCGCTTATGGCACATTGCTCATTCTTGCCCCTTGGCCAGAGGATATGCCAACATTTGAGAGCGACTATGCCCGTTTCCACTATCTTAACCAATTGGCAGAAACGGTCTGTGCTATCGGCCATAATACGGCTGTGGCGGTACAAGGCTTACGCCTTGGCCACAGTGGCTGATGAACATAGAATTTACGCATGCTTTATTTTTGCTGTTTTTCTTTGAAGTTCCAATTATTCTTTGTATCTTTGCAGCAGAACGATACAACTAAAAACTAAACAGGTACTATGGACAAGGAGAATAATCGGAACGAGATAAGTCGCAGAGACTTTCTGCGAAAGCTGGGAATGGGTGCAGGCGCTGCTGTGACAATGAGCATGATGCAGCCTTTCCGCATGTTTGCACAGGGCGAGAAACCAAAGGTGGTTCCTAGCAGAATGACGTATCGCGTGCAGCACGGCACAGGCGAGCAGATCTCGCTGTTGGGCTTTGGCATGATGCGACTGCCTAACAATCAGGAGGAGGTGAACAGAATGGTAGATTATGCCATTGAGCACGGCGTGAACTACTTCGATACAGCCCCGATGTATATGGGCGGACAGTCGGAGGTGCTGACAGGTAATGCTTTGAGTCGTCACCCCAGAGAGAAATACTATGTGGCTACGAAGATGTCGAACCAACGCCAGAATCTGTGGAACTTCAACGATGCCAAGCGGATGTACGAGCAGTCGTTTGAACGACTGAAGGTGGACCACATTGACTACTACCTGTTGCACAGCATTGGCGGAGGTGGTATGGACGCGCTGAAAGGACGATTCCTGGACAATGGTCTGCTGGAATTTCTGCTGAAGGAACGTAAGGCTGGTCGCATCAAGCACCTGGGATTCTCGTATCATGGCGATGTCAGGCCCTTCGACTACTTGCTGGACCACCAGGAGGAGTATAAGTGGGACTTCTGCCAGATTCAGATGAACTTCCTGGACTGGCGCCATGCGTCGATGGGTAGCGGATGGAAGAAGGATGCCGATGCGGAGTACCTTTATAATAAATGTGAGAAGGCTGGGGTGCAGTGTGTCATCATGGAACCCTTGCGTGGTGGTGCCTTCGGAAAGATGGCGAAGGAACTGACCAAGCAACTGCAGGCTGTTCGCCCCAACGACAGTACGGCACGATGGGCATTCCGCTGGGTGGGCTCTTATCCGAACATCCTGACCACGCTGAGTGGTATGAACCGTATGGACCACCTGGAAGAGAACATTGAGACGTTCTCGCCATTGGAGGTGTGTACGGAGGCGGAGAATACGCTGCTGGCGCATATTGCCGACCAGATGTCGGGCTTCCCCACCATTCCTTGTACGACGTGTGCCTATTGTATGCCGTGTCCTTACGGAGTGGATATTCCTGGCAACTTCGCTTACTACAACGATGCTGTCAACAGCCATATACTGCCCCTGCCTGATAAGACGGCAGCAGACTATGCTACCAAGAAGAAGCAGTTTGCTGACGGACTGCGCGAGGCGTTGCCCAATACGGAAACGTGGGCGAGAAGTTGTGCCGACTGTGAGGAATGCCTGCCGAAGTGTCCGCAGCAGATACGTATTCCCAACCAGATGGCTCGTATCGTGGAACTGTTGCGACAGCGATAGTTATAGTTGTTGCAGACGGGCAATGTACTTGCCAAGGATGTCGAACTCCAGATTGACAACGGTGCCGATGCGGATGTCCTGGAAATTGGTGTGCTCCATCGTGTAGGGAATGATGGCTACCTGGAAGGTGTTCTGCGTGGGATTGCAGACAGTCAGCGAGACACCATTGACTGTAACGGAACCTTTATCGACAGTGAAGTAACCCTTGCGAGCCATCTCGCGATCGTCCTTGTATTCAAAGGTGAAATAGGTAGAGCCGTTGGCATCGTCCATAGCAATGCAACGAGCCGTCTCATCGACGTGGCCCTGCACGATGTGACCATCCAGACGACCATTCATCAGCATAGAACGCTCGATATTGACCTTGTCGCCAACCTTCAGCAATCCAAGGTTGGTGCGGTCGAGCGTCTCCTTCATGGCTGTTACAGTGTAAGAAGGCTGAGGGCAGAGGTCTGATGGCTGATGGATAGTCACTACCGTAAGGCATACGCCATTGTGGGCTACGCTCTGGTCAATGCTCAACTCGTCAACAAACGAGCAGGTCAGCGTGAAGTCAATATTGTCTCTGTCTTTCTTAATAGCTACAACGGTAGCAAACTCCTCAATGATTCCGGAAAACATATTAAAAGTCATTTATTATTATTTGGGGGACAAAAGAAAAAAGGGTGCCGCCCGGTGATGTGATGAAAACTCCTTTGTTAAAAGATTTGAGCACCCTCCGTCGTTGTAATCCACCGGCCTTTCGGCTCCCTGCTTTCACAGGTTGTGGCCCGCCATTGGCAAGAGGAGTCAGCTCGGTTTTCAATGTAATTTGATGAGTATCCCTATCGAACCGGCACAGCTCCCTGTTCTGTTTGCAAAGATAAGGAAAAAATGCTAAACTTCCAAATTATTTGCGAACTTTTTGCGCAATTGCTCTTGATACCACCAAAGGGCGGTAATACCAATCACCATCAGCAGGAAGAGATAGAACCAGACGGCAGAGGTGGACAGCAGGAAGTAGGGCGGGATGATAATCTCCATAGTACGCATGTCGTAATTCTCTGGGGATTCCAGCAGGAAGGCTTTTACTTGGAACAGATAGGTGCCTGCAGGCAGGTCACTATAGGAGGCCATACGCTCCTTGCCTGCATTGTTCCATTCTGACTCGTAACCCAATAGACGGTATTGATAGTGCGTGCGATGCTGCAACTGATAGTTGAGTGCTGCAAAGCGGAAAGAGAATTCACCACCATGCTTGGGCAGTTTGACGCTACGACTCTCTGGCACGTAGTAGTCGAAGGTGTCGTTGAGACGTGGCGACATCAGCTGGTCGTTCAGGAAGAAGTCTGTGATGCGGAGCTTCAGCAGGGAACCTGTCTTGGCAATGAGTTTGTTGCGGTCAATGGTGTAATAGCCATCAAGGGTGCCGAAAAGAATCTTGCCACCAGGCAGTGAGATAGCTGCATTCTCCGAACACATGGTGTCGTCAACACCATCGAGATTGGAGAAGGTGGTGAGAATCTTCTTCTTGGTGTCAAAAGAACAAAGAATATTGTCTGTAGCAAACCAGACGTTACCCTTGGTGTCAAAGGTGATGCTGCGAATCTCCTCAGAGGGGAGGCCTGCGTCTATGCCGTAGTTCTCGAACTGCCAACAGCCATTGGCATCTTTCATTGTGGTACAACTCAGACCACCACTGTTGGTGCCTACCCACATGGTGCCCTGCTGGTCTTTGCGCAGGCAGATAATGTCGTTGCTGGCCAGTCCCTTCATAGGATCGTTGGGGGCTTCCAATGGCTTGGCAGTGAACTTGTCACCCTGCAGCGTCATGATGAGGATGCCATCAGTAGTGCCTGCCCATACGTTACCTTCCCTATCAACCTCAATGGTGCGCACCTTTTGGTAGGTGTGCTGAGGATACTTCTTCAGCATGTTCTGAGGAGTATAGACGTGATAGCCACCGTCCTTCTTCTTGACAAGGATATTGACACCACCACCATAGGTCGCTACCCAGATGTTGCCATGATGGTCTTCAACAGTCTGGTAGGCGCTGTTTGAGGAGAGTGACCAGAGGTCGTTCTCATCGTGGTGGAAATTGGTGATGGTATAGCCGTCGCTGCCGTTGGGGGTCATCTTATAGACGCCCTTGTCTTTGTCGCATAACCAGTAGTTACCCTTGGAGTCGCTACTGATACCATAGAAGCGCCCAAAGGGCTTACCTTCGCTGTCGTGGGTCAGTGCTCGTCGGTTACCGTGTTTGTCGATGAGGAACAGGGTACCCTTCTTATTGCCAATAAGCAGCAATTGCTGTCGGGTATCATAATAGAGGGCGCGCGTCTCGTTCTCCATCGTGTTCTCAGCGCCAGGGACGAGTAGGGTGCGCGGAATGTTGTTCTTGAGGATCTCCAACTTCTCAAAACCACGACGGATGGTTGACTCCCACACCACGCCGTCATTCATCTCAAGACGGGCATTGACGGTGTTAGAGAGGTTCCAGGGGTTCGAGGGGTCGTTGTGGAAATACTCTATCTCGTCATTCTCACGATTGTAGTAGCCATAGCCACCATGGTTCATACGTGTCCAGACGACACCTGAGACTTCATTGAATTCTGCTCCACGACTGGTGAACTCAGGGACCATGGTGCGCTGGACAAAGTGCTTGACATTACCAGTCTCACGATTCAGACGATAACAGCCGTCCTCGTTGTCAGAGAACCAGAACAAGCCGTGACTATCGACAAACAGACCCGTAATAGGTTGTCCCCACTCGAAAACAACATGTGGCTCGTCACCATAAGAGAACTGGATAATCTTACCTGACGCTGTGCCTGCATAGATGTTGTAACCATTGGAGGTAAGGTGGGTGATGTCTTCGTCCTGCAGGAAACCTCTGGACTCCAAGGTCAAATAGGTGGAGTTCAGACGGTGGACACCCTTGTTGGTGCCTATCCAAAGGTCGTTATGATAACCCTCGGCAACGCTCTTGACGATGAGGCCCCCTGTGGTGACAAGGTCGCTCTTCAGTCCTGTACGATCGATACGGAACTTATAGAGTCCGTAGGTGCCATAAGACACCAGCACGTCACCAGCACTGGTAACGTAGGGATTGAAGAAATAGTCAACGTGATAGTCTTCGTGACCACTGACATTGGCCAATGGGTCGATGATGCAGTCGGTCTGGCGGTTGATGACGAAGATGCGACCATCATACATCTTCATCCAGATGTTTTGCGCCTGGTCTACAATAATGTTTTCCAGACGGTTGTGCAATCCTGGGATACCGCTATGAATACCAGTCTTGTAGTTACAGAAATTATAGCCGTCGAAACGGGAAACACCATTCCACGTGGCTATCCATACATAGCCATAGTCATCACTGGTGAGGTATGAGATGGCATTGCTGGGCAGGCCGTCGGTAGTGGAATAGTGGGAGAGGGTAGCCTGCAATTGCTGTGCTCTCATGTCCGTCGGACACAAGAGCAACAGCAGCATAGGCAGGGTAAGTGATATCGTCCTTAAGTAGTGGATCATTTTTCTGTTTTAATAGGCGAAGAGGGGATAGCTCTTCATCGTCTCGTTGACACGAGCGCGAACGGAGGCAATCACCTGCTCGTTTTCGGGGTCGTTCAATACTTCCTCAATCCATGCGGCAATCTGAACCATCAGGTCTTCCTTCGCACCACGGGTTGTGATGGCGGGAGTACCCAGACGGATACCGCTAGTCTGGAAGGCCGAGCGTGTGTCGAACGGCACCATATTCTTATTGACGGTGATGTCGGCAGCAACCAGTGCGTTTTCGGCCACCTTACCGGTCAGCTCGGGATACTTCGAGCGCAGGTCAACCAGCATTGAGTGGTTGTCGGTACCGCCGCTGACGATGCCGAAGCCGCGTTTTACCAGCTCTTCGGCCAGTACGGCAGCGTTCTTCTTCACCTGCTTAGCCCACTCCTTGAACTCAGGCTTCAGGGCCTCACCGAAGGCAACAGCCTTGGCGGCAATGACGTGCTCCAGCGGTCCGCCCTGCTGTCCAGGGAATACGGCACTGTTCAGCAACTGCGACATCATCTTCACCTGACCCTTCGGAGTCTTGTAACCCCAGGGATTCTCGAAGTCCTTGCCCAGCAGGATGATACCACCGCGGGGACCACGCAGGGTCTTGTGGGTGGTAGAGGTCACGATATGAGCCCACTTTACGGGGTTCTCCAGCAGACCAGCAGCAATCAGACCAGCGGGGTGAGCCATATCAATCATCAGCAGCGCACCCACCTTGTCGGCAATCTCACGCATGCGCTTGTAATCCCACTCGCGGCTGTAGGCCGAGCCACCACCGATAATCAGCTTCGGCTTGTTCTCCAGAGCCAGCTTCTCCATCTCGTCGTAGTCCACGCGACCGGTTTCCTTGTTCAGGTTGTAGCCCACGGGTTTGTAAAGGATACCAGAAGTGTTTACCAGTGAACCATGTGAGAGGTGCCCGCCGTGGTCCAGATTCAGACCCATAAAGCAATCACCGGGCTTCAGCACTGCCAGCAGCACGGCAGCATTAGCCTGTGCACCAGAGTGAGGCTGCACGTTGGCATACTCGGCACCGAACAGCTTGCAAACGCGGTCAATGGCCAACTGCTCCACCTTGTCCACCACCTGGCAACCGCCATAGTATCTGTGGCCGGGGTAGCCCTCAGCATATTTGTTGGTCAGGTAGCTACCCATAGCTTCCATGACCTGGTCACTTACAAAGTTCTCACTGGCAATGAGCTCAATGCCCTTCAACTGGCGCTGGTGCTCCTGCTCAATCAACTCGAAAATCTGATTGTCTCTTTCCATTGTTATTATACTGTTTTTGATTGGGATGTGCTAAATATGCTGCAAAAGTAGCTAAAAAATCTTGTTCTACCAAATGTTAGCGCCATAAATCGTATGACTATACGAGCTCGACTTTGTTAATGTCCTGCTCTTTCTCGCAGTAGTGACAGGTTAGAAGACCGTTTTCTACGTGGAAAAGTGTAGCCATCGGTTCGTTGTTGGTGATGCACTTGGGGTTGTTACACTTCACAATGCCACGAATCTCGGCTGGTGTTTCTACGGTTTTCTTCTCCACAACCTCATAGTCGCGGATGATACTGAGGATAACCTTGGGGGCAACGACTGACAGACGTGAGATCTCATCATCAGTGAAAAACTTGTCAGAAACCTTGATAATGCCTTTGCTGCCCACTTTCTGTGAGGGATAGTTGAAACCGATGGTGACGGGGGTCTTCAGGTCGAAAAGCCCCAGAAGACTAGCCACTTGGTAAGTTTTCTCTGTGGGTATGTGGTCGATGACGGTGCCTTGCTCAATGGCGGCAACTAATCGTTCTTTCTTGTTCATAATCTTCTTCGTTATGACGTTATATCGTTATTACGGTATTACGAAATGATGGTTTTATCATTCTTAACTTCTTCTAAACTGATGCCGAGTACGTCGCAGAAGATGGCTTCGCGGGCAAAGAGTCCGTTGCCAGCTTGCTGAATATAATAAGCATGGGGATTCTCATCGACATCGTATGCAATCTCGTTGACACGGGGCAGCGGATGGAGTATTTTCATGTTGGGCTTGGCCAGACGCAGCATGTCGTTGTTGAGAACATAGACGTTCTTTACACGCTCATACTCCATAAGGTCGCTGAAACGCTCTTTCTGAACGCGTGTCATATAAAGAATGTCAGCATCGGCAATGACTTTTTCGTTGAAGGCTGTGTGCTCAGTGTACTTGATACCGTGTTCCTTACAGTAGAGCTTGTACTCCTGAGGCATAGCCAACTCCTTGGGGGCCACGAAATGGAAGGTGGGGTTGAAGTGGCGCATGGCCATAATCAGAGAATGGACAGTACGACCGTACTTCAGGTCGCCCACCAAATATATATTAAGGTTTTCTAAGGTTCCTTGGGTTTTATAGATGGAGTAGAGGTCGAGCATGCACTGCGAGGGGTGCTGATGGGCACCATCGCCAGCATTGACAATGGGCACATCGGTAACCTCTGAAGCATATTGTGCTGCACCTTCGATAAAGTGACGCATCACAATGACATCGGCATAGTTGGCAACCATTGATATGGTGTCTTTCAGTGTCTCACCCTTGGTACCACTGGTGATTTTGGGGTCTGCAAAGCCAATGACACGAGCACCTAAGCGGTTGGCTGCTGTCTCAAAACTGAGGCGGGTTCGGGTTGATGGTTCGAAAAATAAAGTGGCAACTACTTTGCCTTTCAGTAGTTCGCGGTTGGGGTGCCGCTCAAACTCTTGTGCCATCTCAATCATGTAGAGAATCTTCTCACGAGTGAGGTCGGCAATCGTTACAAAATCATGCTTTTCCATCCTTGTTTGGGTTTTGATGGCACAAAATTACACATAATTTCTGATTTACGTGACTGTTGACACTTTTCGTTCTCGCGGCAGGACTGGGATTCTATGCCATTGAGAAAGGGTGGATAGGCTATATGCCGCCTATTGAGGATTTACAGAATCCTATCAACCGTTTCGCTACACAGGTGTATTCGTCTGACGGCAAAATCCTGGGTACGTGGAACTATAACCGCGAAAATCGCATTATGGTGGACTATAACCAGTTGCCGTCAACGCTTATCCAGGCGCTGGTGGCTACGGAGGATGTGCGTTTCTACGAGCATTCGGGTATCGACTTCTTTGCACTCGGACGTGCCATCGTGAAGCGTGGTATCTTTGGGCAGAAAAGTGCGGGCGGTGGCTCAACGATTACACAGCAGTTGGCTAAACAGTTGTATTCTGAGAAGGCGCATAGCGTCATGGAGCGCTTATTACAGAAACCGATAGAGTGGGTGATTGCTGTCAAATTGGAGCGTAACTATACGAAGGACGAGATTATCACAATGTATCTCAACTACTTTGACTTCCTGCATAATGCCGTAGGTATTAAGACGGCAGCGAATACGTATTTCTCCAAGGATCCTAAAGAATTGAAGATTACTGAGGCCGCTGTATTGGTGGGACTTTGTAAGAATCCGTCGTATTTCAACCCGGTACGTCACCCGGAGCGTAGTCTGGAGCGCCGTAATGTGGTGCTTGCTCAGATGGAAAAGGCGGGTTATATCTCTGAGGCTGAGCGTGATAAACTGTCTGAAGAACCGTTGGGTCTGAAATTCCATGTGGCAGACCATAAGGATGGTATCGCACAGTATTTCCGTGATTTCCTGCGTCGTTATATGATGGCTAAACGGCCGGAGAAAAAGGAGTATCCTGTGTGGAATATGGTGAAATTCCATATCGACTCACTGAACTGGGAGAATGATCCGTTATATGGCTGGTGTAATAAGAATAGAAAGAAAGATGGTGAACCATATAATGTCTATACGGATGGCTTGAAGGTATTTACCACTATTGATTCCCGTATGCAGGAATATGCGGAGAAGGCGGTCTATGAGCATGTGGCGAAATATCTGCAGCCTGCATTTACTAAGGAGAAGAAAGGTCGCAAGACGGCTCCGTTCTCTGGTAGTCTTCCTATGGAAAAGGTGCAGGATATCCTGATGCGCTCTGTTCGACAGTGCGACCGCTATCAAGCAATGAAGGCATCAGGGGCTTCTGAGGATGAGATTATGGAAGCGTTCCGTACTAAGACGGAGATGACGGTATTCTCGTACCATGGCGAGATTGATACGGTAATGACACCATTGGACTCTATTCGCTATTATAAAACGTTCCTGCGCACAGGTTTTATGAGTATGTGCCCTCAGAATGGTCATGTTAAAGCGTATGTGGGAGGTATGGACTTTGCCCATTTTGCTTACGATATGGCGATGGAAGGTCGCAGACAGGTGGGTTCTACCATCAAACCATTCTTGTATTCGCTGGCTATGGAGAACGGTTTCTCTCCATGTGATGAGGCGCCTAATGTGCAACAGACCTATATGGTTGCTGGACGGCCCTGGACACCGCGTAACGGCAGTAAGGCGCGTTATGGTGATATGGTGACGCTGAAGTGGGGATTGCAGCAGTCTAACAACTGGATATCGGCCTATCTGATGAGTAAACTTAATCCGCAGGCTTTCGTAACGTTGCTTCATGAGTATGGCATCCGCAATCCTGAAATTCACCCGTCAATGTCGCTGTGTCTGGGACCGTGCGAGATAACTGTTGGTGAAATGGTTAGTGCCTATACGGCATTTGTGAATCACGGTATCCGTGCAGCACATCTGTTCGTTACGAGGATTGAGGATAACGAGGGCAACATCCTGGCACAGTTCCAGCCACGTATGAATGAGGTGATTAGTGAACAGAGTGCACATAAGATGCTATACATGTTGAGGGCTGTTGTTGACGGAGGTACCGCTGGTCGTCTGCGTTTCCGTTATGGATTGAAGGCGCAGATAGCGGGTAAGACGGGAACGACGAATAATAATAGTGATGCATGGTTTATGGGACTGACACCGACACTGGTTAGTGGTGTCTGGGTTGGTGGCGATGACCGTGATATCCATTTCGACTCAATGACGTGGGGTCAAGGTGCTACCATGGCACTTCCGGTCTTTGCTTATTACATGCAGTCTCTTTATAAGGATAAGACGTTGGGGTATAGTGAAGATGCTATCTTCGATATACCTAAAGGATTTAACCCTTGTCCTACTGAGGGAATATCCGTGGGGGATGACGTAGAAGGGGAAGCCTTAGAGGATATATTTGAGTAATATATAATATAATAAGGTGTATAAGTTTTCGCATTGTCACGAAATGCGAAAACTTTTTGTTTTCTGCGAAAAAAGTGTCTAAAAGTTTTGGTAGTTCAATTTTTTGTTGTACCTTTGCATCCGCTTTCGCGCTAAAAATAGCGACGGGGGCATTGAAGAAAGAGTTCTTTGAAAGTCTTACATAAAACAGATGATAAGTAGTACAAGAAGCGAGTACTTATTATAATAGGTACTTGGGTAACAAAAGTCAAACCGTCAAGCTTCTGATAACTACCGGATAGAGCGTTCTGAGCATACAGAGAAAACGTCGATGGAATTATACAAGGCT
>CACYBB010000036.1 GCA_902772585.1 uncultured Bacteroidales bacterium
TGACTTTTGTTACCCAAGTACTTATTAAATAAATAATAAAGTACTCGCTTCTTGTACTACTTATCATCTGTTTTATGTAAGACTTTCAAAGAACTCTTTTAATGCTCATCAGGTCTCTTCCTGAAAGCGGATGCAAAGGTACGACTTTTTTCCGAATCACCAAAACTTTTCCGAGAAAAATTTCAATTAAAATAGAAAAAATATTCGGGACTTGATTTGAGTCAAGAACAGGAAAGCATTACACCTTATTAATATATACGCGCGCGAGTCCATCAACTGTTTGCGCAAACAGAAAGATAGGAGGGCGAAACGACAGCAACATGAAGGCCGATAATGACCGAATTGATATTTTATTGTAAAAAGACGTCCAATTGTTTGGCGGTTTGCATATTTATCCGTACCTTTGCAGCCAAATTTGAATAAATATACCGACATGAAAGTAAAGAACGACCGTTTGGAAGCCCTTAGAATGATTATTTCCAGCCAAGAGTTGGGTAGTCAGGATGAGCTATTAGACGCCCTCAAGCGAGAAGGATTCAAATTAACGCAGGCAACGCTCAGTCGTGACCTCAAGCAGTTGAAGGTTGCCAAGGCAGCCTCGATGCGTGGCAACTATGTTTATGTATTGCCTAACGATACTATGTACAAGCGCGTGAGCACGCCATCTTCCGTTCGTGAAATGATGCAAGTACCAGGATTCCAGAGTATTCACTTCTCGGGAAATATGGGCGTCATCAAGACACGTCCAGGTTACGCCAGCTCTATAGCATATAACATAGACAACAGTCACATCAACGAAATACTCGGAACCATTGCCGGCGACGACACCATCTTTATTGTTATCAAGCAAGGGGTAGCGAAAGACGAAGTGATTGAGGCCCTCAGCGAGGTCGTTCCCAACATCAAATAATGCATTATTCACCATGCATAAAGCACAATTAAAAATGGAACAAGAAGAAATTGAAGTATTGGTAGCAGGACCCGAACATGAGGTCTATGTAGATACCATTCTTGAGACTATAGCCGAAGCCGCCAAGGTTCGCGGCACAGGTATTGCAAAACGTACACACGAATATCTGGCAAAGAAAATGTTTGAAGCGAAGGCTGTTATCGCCCTGACAAAAGACGGGCGTTTCGCTGGCTTCAGTTATATTGAGACCTGGGATAACCAACAATACGTGACGACTAGCGGTCTGATAGTACATCCCGACTTCCGAGGTCTGCACATTGCCAAGCGCATCAAGGACATGACCTTCACGCTAGCCCGCACCCGTTGGCCACACGCCAAGATCTTCTCACTGACCAGTGGTGCCGCCGTGATGAAGATGAATACTGCACTGGGCTACCAGCCTGTTACCTTTGCCGACCTGACGGACGACGAGGCATTCTGGAAAGGTTGCGAGGGATGCGTCAACTATCCGGTGCTGCGTGAACGCAACCGCAAGTTCTGCATCTGCACGGCCATGCTCTTCGACCCCACAGAGCACCTGCCCGCCAAACTGTCTGACGAGGTATTGTCGCGCATCAAGCACCTGCAGGAAATTGAAGGACAGTAAACCACAAATTTCACGAATTAAACGAAAAAAAAATAAAGATATGAGCAAGAAGAAAGTAGTAGTAGCCTTCAGTGGTGGATTGGACACCAGCTACAACGTGATGTATCTGACCAAGGAGTTAGGTTATGAGGTATATGCCGCCTGTGCCAATACTGGTGGTTTCTCGGCAGAGCAACTCAAGAGAAACGAAGAGAACGCCTACAAGTTGGGCGCCGTGAAATATGTGACGCTCGACGTGACACAAGAGTACTACGAGAAGTCGCTGAAGTACATGATTTTCGGTAATGTGCTGCGTAACAACTGCTATCCTATCAGCGTATCGAGCGAGCGCATCTTCCAGGCTATCGCCATTGCACGCTATGCCAAGGAGATTGGTGCCGACGCTATCGCTCACGGAAGCACGGGTGCTGGCAACGACCAGATTCGTTTCGACATGACGTTCCTCGTGATGGCTCCTGGTGTTGAGATTATCACGTTGACACGTGACCGTAACCTGACCCGTAAGGAGGAGGTGGACTACCTGAACGCCAACGGTTACTTTGCTGATTTCACAAAACTGAAGTACTCATATAATGTCGGTATCTGGGGCACCAGCATCTGCGGTGGCGAACTGCTCGACCCCACACAAGGACTGCCCGAAGAGGCTTATCTGAAGCACGTCACCAACCCTGAGAAGGAGTCGTTGCTGAAGATCCAGTTCGAGAAGGGCGAAATTGTGGCTGTCAATGGCGAGAAGTTCGACGACCACATCAAGGCTATTCAGAAGATTGAGGAGATTGGTGCCTCGTACGCCATTGGTCGTGATGCCAACGTCGGCGACACCATCATTGGTATCAAGGGCCGTGTCGGTTTCGAGGCCGCTGCACCCAAGCTGATTATCGAGGCACACCGTCTGCTGGAGAAGTCTACCCTATCTAAGTGGCAGCAGTACTGGAAGGACCAGGTGGCAAACTGGTATGGTATGTTCCTGCACGAGAGTCAGTATCTGGAGCCCGTCATGCCCGATATTGAGGCCATGCTAACCAGTAGCCAGCGTAACGTTACGGGTACTGCCATCCTGAAGCTCCGTCCTTATGGTTTCGAGACTGTGGGCATTGACTCTGTCAACGACCTGACGAAGAGCAAGTTGGGCGAGTATGGCGAGACCCAGACTGGTTGGACTGCTGACGAGGCCAAGGGCTTCATCAAGGTCAGCTCTACCCCACTCCGTGTTTACTACGGCATTCACAAAGACGAGCATCGGTAATAATTTTGCATCGGACTTTACGGACTGACACGGACTTATTTTTCAGTTATAAATAAAAAGGCTATAGTCCGAGATAGTCCGTAAAGTCCGATGCAGAAAAAGGAAGATTTATGATAAAAGTAGGAATACTTGGTGCAGCAGGTTATACGGGCGGAGAACTGATTCGCCTGCTGCTTAACCATCCCGAGGCAGAGATTGTCTTTGCCAATTCGGAAAGTAATGCAGGCAATCTGGTATCAGACGTGCATGAGGGACTCATCGGCGATACCGACCTGAAGTTTACTGATGAGATGCCGTTTGATAAGGTTGATGTCGTCTTCTTCTGCTTCGGTCATGGTAAGAGCGAGGCGTTCCTCAAGGAGCACACCATCCCTGCGAACGTCAAGATTATCGATCTAGCACAGGACTTCCGCATCAAGGGCAATCATGACTATGTGTATGGTTTGCCAGAGATTAACAAAGAGGAGATCCAGAAAGCCCAGCATGTGGCCAATCCCGGCTGTTTTGCCACTTGCATCCAAGTGGCACTCTTGCCCGCTGCCAACCTTAATCTATTAAAGGAAGACGTAGCTGTCAACGCCATCACGGGTTCAACGGGTGCAGGTCAGAAGCCTGGTGCCACCACCCACTTCTCATGGCGTAACAACAACCTGAGCATCTACAAGCCTTTTACCCATCAGCATATTGCCGAGATTCGCCAGAGTCTGAAGCAAGTGCAGGGCTATCTCGATGCCGATGTCGACTTCATCCCCTATCGCGGCGACTTCGCCCGCGGTATTTTCTGTACCGCCGTCATCAAGACACCCGCTCCCGTAGAGGATGTCATCGAGGCTTACAAAGACTTCTATAAAGATGCCGCCTTCACCCACTATAGTGACAACCCCATCGACCTGAAGCAGGTTGTCAACACCAACAAGGCCTTGGTGCATGTTGAGAAATATGGCAACAAGTTGCTTGTCACCTCCTGCATCGACAATCTCTTAAAGGGTGCCGTGGGTCAAGCTGTTCAGAACATGAACCTGATGTTCGGCATTGACGAACAGGCAGGACTACGGCTGAAAGCCTCCGCATTCTAAGCAAACAGTAAGAAAATGACTAACAATTTTTGCATTGTTAGTCATTTTTTTATTTTTGTAAGTATTTGCTACCTGCTTTTTTACTACCTTTGCACAGATGAAAACAATTAACCTTCTATATATTCGTCTTCTGCAGGTTAGCATTCTGCTCGCCAGTACTCCCTTATGGGCTAGCGCATCCACGGATTCTGATGTGTCCGCAACCTGTCGTCTGGAGAAGATTTCAACAGAACGACTTCCTGACCTTAACATTCCTCGCAGTGGACACAACGTATGCTATGTCAACGGAGAATTGACAATTATAGGTGGACACACATCCGGATTTATCCCTACCCCTACAGCGGAGTACTACAAAGACGGGAAATGGCATCTACTGCAGACCGTTTATAATCACGACGGAGGATTCTCTGTCATCCTGAAATCAGGGAAAGTACTCATTGGCGGCGGTTTCGAAAAGCATCTGGGCATCGGACAGACCTTCGTAGTAGAGACTTACGACCCCATCTATCACACCTTCGATGGGTTTGGCTGTCTGGAGCAAAAGCGTGTCTCAGCCCGTGCCATAGAACTGGACAGCGGACAAGTCATCATCTCTGGCAACTGGTATGCTGATGATGCTATCGAGAAATATGATGGCAAGGAGACATTTACCCATTTTAAGAACGTCAGCCAGCAACGCACCCTTCCCTATATCTTCCGCACGTCAAAAGACAATGCGCTCTTGTTTAGCGGCATGGACACACATGGGCAACCTTATGATACGATTGTCGTTGACCAGCTGCATGGGAAATCTTTTCGTCCTTCATTGTTTGAAACTTGGAAGCCTCTATTCCATGATATGCCCTTCAACTGTGACAACTGTTTCATCGGCGACGAGACCCGCAACCTTTATACATACCTTTTTCCCATCATAGATCAGGACGGACAGGTTGCTATTGCACAAGTGCAAGACACCATTTTCTCCGTTCTGCCCACAACATCCCCCATTCCGATGAAGAGCCAGTGGAGCACCATTAAATACAATTCACCTATCATTGTCAATCGGAAAACCCATCACGCCTATCTGGTAGGCATCGACAACACCTTCCGCCACTATATTCTCAGTATCGATTACGGACAGGAGCCAGCTCCGATGACCCTTTACTATACAGACCCCATAGAAAATGCCGGTGGTGACCTGCCTGTGTTGACAGAAGACGGCAACATTCTGTTGACAGGAGGAAAGAACGGAAATGTATCTAACGGTAAGGTCAGCAACAACTTTCGACCATTCGGCACAGCCCTCCTTTTACGTCTTGACAAGAATGCCACCACACAGGGCACTTCTTTTTCATGGCTGTGGTTCATTCCCGTCATACTTCTCGTCTTACTTGTCGGATATCTCGCCATGCGTTCATCCTACAAGAAAAAAGGTGGTACAGATTCGAAGGAAGACACCTCACACCCTGAAGATAAAAGTCTGTCCGCAGCCAACGAACTACTCATGCAGCGCATCTGTCTGCTGATGGAAGAACAGAAGCCATTCCTCAACTGTGAGTTGAAGGTCTCTGACGTAGCAACCATGCTGGCCACCAATAGCCGTTATATTTCCGAAAGCATCAAAGCCACACGCGGCACAACCTTCGTGCATTTCATCAATACCTATCGCGTAACCTATGCCCAACAACTGCTGCGCCAACAACATGACATAAAAATGACTGAGGTTTACATCAAGTCGGGCTTTGCCAATGAGACCTCTTTCTTCCGAACGTTCAAGGCGCACACAGGCATGACGCCTAAAGAATGGCTACAAACTTTACCAGACTACTAAAAAGAAAACGGCTAACAAAACAAATATTGTTAGTCGTTTTTCTATTATTGTCAGCCACTAATTCTACGTTTTCCGTATCTTTGCGGAAAATAATTGCTAATAACCAACAATAAATTTTATGAACAGAACATTCATCAGACTATCAGGAGCCTGCATCATGACAGTATTGTTATTGACAGCCTGCGGTGGAAATGGCGACAGCAGCCAGCTGCAACAGACCATTGACTCGCTCCGTCAGGTCAACCAACAACAACAGAACAGTCTGCAGGAGATGACCACTTTCGTAAGTACTTTGTCAGACGGTATGAATGCCATCGCTTATCAGGAGAATATGATCTTCAGCAATAGTGGCAACGAGGGGACGTCATTAGACAAAGAACAACTGAAGTCCCATCTGGAGACGCTTGCCAACACCCTTACCGAACAGCGCAGTAAGATTAAGGCACTGAGCGACTCACTGAAAGCCCGCGGTGCCGACATGACAAAGATGCAGGGACTCATCGATAACCTGACACGCCAATTAGAGGAGAAAGACAAAGTCATTGCCCAGTTGCGCCAAGATGTTGAGCAGAAGAATTTCAGTATTGCCGACCTGCAGAAGAAGTTGAATGTCGCCATGGCCGGCAGCGCCCAGTTTGAGCAACGTGCCGCTAAAGCCGAGAAGGAGTTAGCAACCATTACTACTGCCTACGTGCTGATGGGAACTAAAGATGCTCTGCTCGATGGTGGCTATATAGACAAGCGCAAGCGTGTACAGACAGAAAGCATGCCCAAGGGCGACTTCACTAAGGTCAACATCTACCAGTTCACCGAGTTGGATATTCCCAGTCGTTCGCCCAAGTTGTTGACCGATCACCCACGCAAGTCATACAGCATTGAGAAGGTTGACAAAGAGAATCGTAAGCTGGTCATCAGCAATCCACAATTGTTCTGGTCATCATCCAGATATCTCATCATTCAAGTAAAATAACCAACTTAAAATAATACAATTATGAAAACTATCAAATTATTCGCATTCCTGATGGCTATGGTCATAGCTATGCCTGCAGCAGCACAACAAGTTAAAGTATTAGGAAAGAGTGGTAATACATCGACCGCTACCACCAAGAAAGCCACGACAGCAACTGCCAAGAAATCTGCCGCTCCCAAACAATCGTCATCGGCCAGCCATAGCAGCGACTATTCTATTGAAGGCTGGCAAGGCGGTGCAGGTATCATGTACCAGATTGCCGACAACTTCAACGCCTTCGGTCTCCATGCCCGCCTTATGTATGGTATCAATGAAGAGATGCGCCTGAGCATTATGGACGAGTTCTACTTCAAGGATGGCTTGAGCTACCTTGACAACCTGGACTTCGACTTCCACTACCTGTTCAATGTGGCCGACAACATCCATGTCTATCCCTTCGGAGGTGCTACTATCCAATTGTCAAAATCCAAGGATGTGACGATGTCAGTTCCTGACATTGATAACAATGGTAATATTATTTACACAAACCAGACATTTGGTGGAGAATCCATGTCAGCTTTCGGCTTGAACCTCGGTTGTGGTGTGCAGTATGCTATCACTGATCAGGTTGCCATTTGCGCTGAAGCCAAATACCGTTTCTATTTCAAGGAGAACTACAAGGGTCAGTTTGTACTGGGCGCTGGCGTCGTCTATCATTTCTAAACAAAACAGACATTCCATCAAATAGATGAAAAAGATTTCGCTTACCCTTTTGGCGCTGATAAGCATCATGTTGCTGACAGGATGCAGCAAAAGCGATGATAACAGCAGTGGTGGCGCTGAAGGTGACTGGGCTGGTTGGGGCACTGGTATCGAGCCCACGACCCTCAAACAAGACTTCAACAAAAGCGACATGGACAACTTCTTCGAATTGAACTTGAAGATGGAGAACATGCGCCTGCAGTTCGTCAAGTTTATGAGCAACGGCTGGGAAGGCGAATTACTGGATGGTCCTGGTGCCAAGTCAGACCCCATAAAGATGTTTGAGCTGCTGGAAGAAATCCTTGACAAGAAGGATGACTACACTCAAGCTATCAACAATCTCACCAATCAGGGCATTCTTGACAATGTCACCACGCGAGGCCTCATCTCATCCGGTTGGGAAATGATTGTCAACGGCTGGGGATCCACCGCCAAAAATCGCCGTATAAAAATCCTCACGATGCTCGAGGAGAACAAGGTCATGGGTAATGCCAATGCCCAGCAAGAACTATTCAACGCACTACCTAAGAAACTGAAGAAAGGTGAGACCGATGCCAAAAAGTGGTTCAATAACCTGAATCAGGGTAAATACGACAATGCCTGTCCGCAGATTCACGCCTACTGGGTAAATACTGGTGCAGGTGAGAGTGGCAATGCCGGTAGTGCCCTCGGCAAATATTATGAGGCTGCAGAGAAGGCTGCTAACGGCAAGAATCCACTCCACATCGACACCTACAAAGTCGGTGTCGAGCAAGCCCAGAAGGCAGCAGATTTCAATGCAGCCCTATGGGACAAGGCTACGGGCGGTTACGCAGGCGACTGGGCCGATGCTGATGTCATCCTGAGCGAGACCAGCAAACTGCGTCAGAAAATTTCCGACGGCTCGGCCACTATTGATGACATCAACAAATGGATTGTTGGTGTAGGCGGCATCTATGCCAAGGAAAAAATTGGCGACCTTTTAAAAGAAGTATCAAAAGAAGATCTTGACGACCCCGATTGGTTGCGAATATGCAAGGAGGGCGCCGAGAATGTCGGAAGCGAAATGACCGACTGGCTGATTGAGCATGCCTATGCCGAAGCAGATGAGCGAGCTGCCAACAGCAATGGAGTCACCCTTGGCGAGATAAGAAACGGCATAGAGAATAGTGGAGGATCACCTACAGGGTTCATCCTAAAGGATGAGAATGGTAAGATTACCGTTACTGGTGCTGACAAGGACGGCAACGGCCGCTTCGTCACCAAGGCTGGCGACAAGACGCTCACCACCGTGACCCGCGATGGCAAGCGTGCCACTCAGAAGTTCAAGGCCAATGCCGGCAAGCAGACAGTAGAAGCCGTTCCAGGTATGGAGGGTGAATACGAATGGTATGTGGAGATTGACCCTCAAGAGGTGATTTTCGACTACCAACCAGACTCGAAAGCCATTGTGGTTATGACCTATGCCAAGTTCTTCTCTGCCAAGAGCAACAACGAAGATTGGCTTCATGTCGCAGTAAGAGGCACAAACATCATTGTCGAAGTAGACCAGAACGACACTGGCGAGAACCGTACAGGAACCATCACCATCGGATTGTCACAGGACCAGAAGACTTTCCCGAAGTCTTTTAGACTTGGCGTCTACCAACGACCTGAGCCAGAAGCTGCCGACCTGGCCTCGTTCATCGACTTTGAGAATCTGAGCATCGAGAATCTTCACTATTATGTTGATACTTCTATAGGCACTGGAGATAAAATGAATGCTAATCTCAGGTTACCCAATACACCTTTCAACGGAAGTGATTTAACATCTTTCGCAGCCAGAGAGTTGACCACCAGACGTATCAGCGATAATGTCTATGAAGTGACAGGCAGGAAAGTAGAGCCCTACGACTTTGATGGCTGGACATCTGAAGAGGCACGCTTGGCTCCCGACGACCCCTATGGTGCTTTTTACGAAATTTCCTTCAACATAGAAGCACGTGAGCCCAATGTCTTGATTACCGAAAACAACTTCGTCATAACAAACTTCAAGGCTCAAGGCTATTACAAGTGGAGAAATGATTGGTTCCACTATGACATTCTATACAAATTCTCCTTTGAATCCGCTGTAGCCGTGATTGACGACGAGCACTATTCCAATGGTTCCTGTGAACTGGTAGCGCTTTTTGCAGACAATTATCACGAGTCGCCGTCGTGGCGCTGGGAAGTGAGTCAGAAGTCATTCGGTGCAACTGGATACGAAGACGCAAACCATAACATCCAGTATAAGTATACATCAAAGAGCGAATCCAATAAAGGATCTACGACCAGATATCTTTATGCTGATTTTGGTATGACACTTCATTGGTAAATCTTTGTGAAGTATTGTGCGGAACAACGAAAGTGTGTCAGGGGCATCCTCTGACACACTTATTTTTGTATGTTTATGCAACAAAGTGCGTATATTTGCAAAAAAGACGTTGGAAAGTTGGTGTTGTCAGATATTTAGTGTATCTTTGCACCCGATTTGTAAATAATAAGGTACGCATATATGAAACTATTCGACGTATATCCCCTGTTCGACGTGAACATTGTAAAGGGACAGGGCTGTAAGGTTTGGGACGACAAGGGTCAGGAGTATCTGGACCTGTATGGCGGTCATGCCGTGATAAGCATCGGTCACTCCCACCCCCACTACATCCAGAAGGTGACAGAACAGCTGCAGAAGATTGGGTTCTACTCGAATTCCGTCATCAACACCCTGCAACAGCAACTGGCAGAGCGTCTGGGCAAGATCAGCGGGTACGAAGACTACCAACTGTTTTTGATTAACAGCGGTGCCGAGGCTAACGAGAACGCCCTGAAACTGGCATCGTTCAAGAATCCGCAGGCCACCCGCATTCTGTCGTGTGAGAAGTCGTTCCACGGACGTACGTCGTTGGCTGTCGAGGTGACCAACAACCCCAAGATTGTTGCTCCACTGAATGACAACCATCATGTGCGTTTCCTACCCCTCAACGACATCGAGCCGTGGGTACGCGAGCTGTCACGCGGTGGTGTCGCTGCCGTCATCCTGGAGTGCATACAAGGTGTTGGCGGTATCCAAATGGCCACACCAAAGTTTGCCCAGGATTTGGCATACGCTTGCAAACGTTATGGTGCTACGCTGATATGCGACGAGATACAGTGCGGCTACGGACGCTCGGGTAAGTTCTTTGCCCACCAGTGGCTGGGCATCAAGCCCGATATCATCACCGTTGCCAAAGGCATTGCCAACGGATTCCCCATGGGTGGCGTACTGATTAGCCCCGACTTCCAGCCTGTTTACGGACAACTGGGTACCACGTTTGGTGGCAACCATCTGGCTTGTGCTGCAGCACTGGCAGTACTCGACGTCTTCGAACAGGAGAACTTGGTAGAGAATGCCCGCGAGGTGGGTGACTACCTGATGGAACAGCTGAAAGCCATCGACAGTCCACACATCAAGGAGGTGCGCGGACGTGGTCTGATGATTGGCATCGATTTGGACATTCCCCACAAGGACGTGCGCCAGCCACTCATCTACCAGGAGCATTGCTTTACCGGTTGTGCAGGCACCAACGTGCTGCGATTGTTGCCACCACTCTGCCTGACAAAAGCTGATGCCGACCAGTTTATTGAGAAGTTAACAAAGGTTTTAAAATCGTTATAACGTGATAACGATATAACGTAATAACGTCAAAAAGAAATGAAGATTTCAATCATTGGAGCAGGTGCCATGGGTGGCGCCATTGCTGAGGGACTCATCAAAGGTGAGTACATACAGAATGAGGATATCTGCGTGAGCGACCCCGTACGTCAGACACGCGACAAGTTTGCAAATATGGGCATCACTGCCACTCCCAGCAACCAGTTGGCTGCACAGGGTGCCGATATTGTATGCGTCGTGGTGAAACCATGGTTGGTAGAACAAGTGCTGAAGAGCATCAAGGATGTGCTGGACTACGACAAGCAGATACTCGTTGTAGTTGCTGCCGGCGTGAAGTCAGAGAGCATCAAGGAATGGATGGCCAAGGACAACAAGATGATTCCCTTGTTCCTTGTCATTCCCAATATCGCCATTGCCCAACTGCAGTCGATGACATTCATTGTACCCAGCATTGCAACTGAGTCGCAACATACGGAACAGGTGGTAGCACTGTTTGACTCCATGGGTAAGAGCATCATTACCGATGAACAGCATCTGGCTGCCGGTACGACACTGGCCTCGTGTGGTATTGCCTATGCCATGCGTTATGTGCGTGCTGCTGCAGAAGGCGGCGTAGAACTGGGATTCAAGGCCGACGATGCCAAGCAGATAGTGATGCAGACCATGAAGGGTGCTGTGGAACTGTTGGAGGCAACGGGTCTGCACCCCGAGGCTGCCATTGACCTGGTGACGACGCCTGGTGGTGTAACCATCAAAGGACTGAACGAGATGGAGCATGCAGGCTTCACGTCGGCAGTGATTAGAGGACTAAAAGCAGGAGCAAAATAATAATCGCTGCAACGATGTTGCAGCATAGAACACAAAGATATGGACGAACAACTGAAACAAATTGGCGAGCGTTTGCGCGGATTGCGTGACGTGCTCGACATTTCCATCAGTGAGATGGCCGAGACCATTGGCATCTCTTCTGAGAAGTATGAAAAGATAGAGCAGGGTGAGTTGGATATTACCATCTCGAACCTGATGAAAATCGCGAAAAAGTACGGTGTATCGACAGAAGAGCTGATTTTCGCCGAGGCACCCCACATGAAGTCGTACTATGTGACGCGTAAGGGACAAGGCATGTCTATTGAGCGCACCAAAGCGTATAAATATCAGTCGTTAGTGGGTGGCTTCGTCAACCATAAGGCTGATGTCTTCATTGTCACCGTAGAGCCCAAGCCAGGTGCCCATACCGTCTATAAGAACACACACCCTGGACAGGAATTCAACATGGTACTTGAAGGTAAGATGGAGCTATACATTGGTGGCAAGACCATCATTCTGGAAGAGGGCGACAGCATCTACTTCGACTCCACCAAGCCTCACGGCATGCTGGCCGTTGGCGACAAGGCCGTAAAATTCTTAGCATTTACAGTAGAGTAAGTTATGATAGAGAGATTTTTGAAACAGACGAAGTTCACCTCCGTCGAAGACTATAATAAGAATCTGGAGTTCATCATTCCAGAGAATTTTAACTTTGCCTACGACGTGATGGATGCGTGGGCAGAAGAGGCACCAGAGAAGTTGGCCATCCTGTGGACCAACGACCAGGGCAAAGAGATACGTACCACCTATGGAGAGCTGAAAGAGCAGACCGATCAGGCTGCCAGCTATCTGCAGACGCTGGGCATTGGCAAGAACGACCCTGTGATGCTGATACTGAAGCGTCACTACGAATGGTGGGTTATTATGCTGGCACTGTGCAAGATTGGTGCCATTGTGATTCCTGCCACCCATATGCTGACCAAACACGACTACGTCTATCGCAACACACGTGCGTCGGTGAAGGCCATCATCTGTGCCGACGACGACTATATCATCAGTCAGATTAAGCTGGCCATGCCGGAAAGTCCGACGGTAAAGCAATATATCACTCTGCGTGACGAAGAAGGTTTCCACAACTGGAAGGCCGAGTGGCAGCAGGCTCCCAAGTTTCAGCGTCCCGCTTTCGTCAACGAGAACGACGACACGATGATAATGTACTTCACCTCTGGTACCAGTGGCGAGCCTAAGATGGTAGCACACGACTATCTGTACGCTATGGGACACCTGACCACGGGTGTATTCTGGCACAACCTGCACGAGGGTTCCCTGCACCTCACCGTAGCTGACACTGGTTGGGGCAAGGCTGTATGGGGTAAGTTCTACGGACAGTGGTTCGCTGGTGCAACGGTCTTTGTCTTCGACCACGAGAAATTCAATGCCGACACGCTGCTCCGTCAGATGGAAAAGTACAAGGTGACCAGTTTCTGTGCACCTCCCACTATCTATCGTTTTATGATTCGTGAGGACTTAAGCAAATACGACCTCAGCAGCCTTCAATACTGCTGTACCGCAGGTGAGGCTCTGAATCCTGCCGTCTATGATAAGTTCTTTGAGAAGACCGGCATCCGTATGATGGAAGGTTTCGGTCAGACCGAGACCACTATGACGCTGGGCACCTTCCCCTGGATGACACCCAAACCGGGCTCCATGGGTATTCCCAACGCTCAGTACAACATCGATCTGTTGCGTGCCGACGGTACCAGTTGTGAGGACGGTGAAAAGGGCGAGATTGTTGTCCGCGTAGGCGACAAGAAACCCATCGGCCTGTTCAAGGGCTACTACCGTGACGACGAGAAGACCCGCGAGGCTTGGCACGACGGCATTTATCATACGGGCGATATGGCCTGGCGCGATGAGGACGGTTACTACTGGTTCGAAGGTCGTATCGACGATGTCATCAAGTCGAGCGGTTACCGTATTGGCCCGTTCGAGGTTGAGAGTGCCCTGATGACTCACCCCGCAGTAGTCGAATGCGCCATCACTGGTGTCCCCGATGACATCCGTGGCATGGTGGTGAAGGCTACCGTCGTACTTGGCAAGGAGTGGAAAGACAAGGCCGGTGACGACCTCGTGAAGGAACTGCAGCAGCATGTCAAGAAAGAGACCGCTCCTTATAAGTATCCGCGTATTGTAGAATTCGTCGACGAGCTTCCCAAGACCATCAGTGGTAAGATTCGTCGTGTAGAGATCAGACAAAAAGACGCTCAATGAAGAAACGAATCGTTGTAAAGATAGGTTCCAACGCACTGACCCGTCCCGATGGTCGACTCGACGTGACCCGTATGTCGGCACTCGTGGACCAGATAGCATGGCTACGTGCCCAAGGATGCGAGGTCATTCTGGTATCATCAGGTGCCGTGGCTTGCGGACGCCGTGAACTGGATATTGAACATGAACTCGACTCCGTAGAGCAGCGTCAGTTGTTCTCAGCAATGGGACAAGCCAAGTTGATTGGCCTTTATTACGATCTCTTCCGTGAGTATCATATCCACGTTGGTCAGGTACTCACTATGAAGGAGAACTTTCAGCCCGGTGAACAGTATCGCAACCAACAGGCCTGTATGCGCGTGATGCTTGAGAATGGTGTGATTCCTATTGTCAATGAAAACGACACCGTATCCGTAACGGAGCTGATGTTCACCGATAACGACGAGTTATCAGGACTGATAGCACAGATGATGCAAGCCGATACGCTCATCCTGCTCTCTAATATTGATGGTATCTATACGGGCAACCCTGCTGACCCGCAGTCACAGCTCATCAAGGAGGTGGCACCAGGTACAGACCTCTCACAGTATATCCAGACAGAGAAGAGTTCTGCCGGACGTGGCGGCATGCAGTCGAAATATGCCACTGCTACAGGTGTCCAGCAAGCAGGCATCACTGTCATCATTGCCAATGGCAAGCGCGAGAATGTGCTCATCGACCTGATACAAAACAATAAGAACGTACCACATACAGTATTCATAGCCAATGGAACTCATTGAAACTTTCAAACGTGTCAAGATAGCCAGCAAAACACTGGCACAACTGTCTGATGACATGCGCAACGATATCCTTAATGCCGTAGCCGATGCCATCATCGACTATCAGGAGCGCATCTTGTCTGCCAACGAGAAAGACTTGGCAAAGATGGACCCCAAAAATCCACTTTACGACCGTCTGCAACTGACCAGCAAACGTTTGGCGGATATTGCCGGAGATATGCGTAACGTCGCCAGTCTGCCAACACCCTTAGGACACGTCACCAAAGAAAAGACGTTGCCTAACGGACTGCGTCTGCATCGTGTCAGCGTACCGTTTGGCGTCATCGGCATGATTTATGAGGCACGTCCCAACGTCACTTTCGACGTCTTCTCACTGTGTTTCAAAAGCGGTAATGCCTGCGTGCTGAAAGGTGGCTCAGATGCGGACCTGTCTAATCAGGCATCCGTAGAACTCATCCACGAAGTACTGGAACAGTTTGGCATCAACCCCGATGTAGTAACCTTGCTGCCTGCCACCCACGAAGCTACTGGCGAGATGCTCAATGCCGTTGGCTATATCGACTTGTGTATCCCTCGTGGTGGACGCCGTCTCATCGACTTCGTACGTAACACCGCCCGCATACCCGTCATTGAGACCGGTGCAGGTGTTGTCAACACCTATTTTGATGCAGAAGGTGATTTAGAGATGGGTAAGGCCATCATCTGCAATGCCAAGACCCGTCGCGTCAGTGTCTGCAACGCACTGGACTGTCTTATCATCCATGAGAGTCGCTTGGGTGACCTTACTGAACTCGTCAAGCCACTGCTCGACCATAAGGTCGTGCTCTACGCTGACGGACCAGCTTATCAGTTGCTCGTAGGCCAGTATCCCGACATTTTGCTCAAACCCGCCACCGAAGAGTCGTTTGGCACGGAGTTCATGGACTACAAGATGGCTATTCGCACCGTAGCATCGCTTGACGAAGCACTGGCACATATCGACCAGCACGGCAGTGGACATAGCGAGGCCATCATCACCCAGAACGAAGATATAGCCCGTCGTTTCCAACAGCATGTCGATGCTGCTTGTGTCTATTGGAATGCTCCGACATCATTCACCGATGGTGCCCAGTTCGGACTGGGTGCCGAGATAGGAATCTCTACCCAAAAGCTGGGACCCCGTGGGCCAATGGCACTTGAGGAAATCACTACCTACAAGTGGATTATTGAGGGCGAAGGCCAGACTCGCCCATAGAACCATTTCTGATGAAGTTCAAGCCTATACTAATCCTACTCTTCTTTTTCTGTATACCTATACAGATGTTAGCACAGGAGAATGTTGCAGCTGCCAACATCGGGCAGTTGCAGAAGGAGATGTATCGTCTTTACCCCACGCGTAACGTCGACGAGTTCATGGATGTTACCGAACGGCTGAAAGAGGCCTCATTAAAGGTAGGCAACGAGGGACTATTCTATCGCGCATGGGCAAATCAGGCCTCTTTCAACTTCTCAAAGATCGATCGTCAAAAGGGCATGGAAATAGCCAAGGCGATGAATGAGTATTCCAAGCAGCACGACAGCAAACTCGGAATCTACTATTCATCCCTGACCAATGCCAACCAATCCAGCTCGCTCAGGATGGAAGAAGAAGCCCTGAAACTCTATCTGAATGCCATCCAGTACAAGCAGAAGTATCTGCCCAACATCAATGCTGCGCCAGCCTATATTGGAGCGGCTAAAGTTTACTATAACACAAGAAACAAAGAAAAAGTTCTTGAGATGACCGACAAGGCTCTGGCTGAGCCTAACCTCATAGGTTCTAACATCGTGGATGCCTGGAGTTACCGATGCATAGCCTCCATGATACCTGAAGGAATGGATCACAAGGAAGAATTGAACAGGAATTACGAGGAATGGAAAAAGGCAAAGGAGAAATACAAATACAATTCAGCATTCAGCAGTCTCATTGAGGTGTACCATGCCCAAGTGAATAATGACTACGACAAGATGTTGGAGTTAGCAAAGGATATCAAGTCGCCACAGGAAAGATACAAAATGATGTCGTACGCCTACGAATATCTGGGAAAAACGAAAGAAGCCTTGGATTGCTTCAGGGAATACAAGCGAGTCAGCGATTCGCTCAACTCTGCAGAGATACGCAGACAGATATCGGAACACTCACTTCAGCTCGATGTCATCCGTGTCGAGAACCAGGCAAAAGAGTTACTGCTGCACAACCAATCGCTGAAACTGGCTCATGCCCAAGACGAACTTGAGCAGCGCCGACTGGAGGAAGAGGCACTCAACCTTACACTGAAGAACCGCGACATAGAACTGACTAACGCCTCCATTAAACTGAAGAATGACAGTTTGGACCGACATGCACAACAGCTAAAGTTAAGCGAGTACAAGTCAAAACTTGAATTGGAACAGAATAAGGAGAAGATTGAGCGTATCACCCTTTGGACAGCCATCGGTGTAGGACTGCTTATCATTACCTTCCTCTGCCTCTATCTCTATCGTCGCAGCCGTCACATGAAGGCGCTGACTACAGCCTACGACAAACTGGAAACAGCCTACGAACAGCTTGAACAAACCACCGCTGCCAAGGAGCGCATTGAGAGTGAATTACGTATTGCCCGCGAAATTCAGATGTCGATGGTACCACACGAATTCCCTGAGCGTCCCGACCTGGATATCTACGCCTCGATGATCCCGGCCAAGGAGGTAGGTGGCGATCTCTACGATTATCTGCTTGAAGACGACATCTTATACTTCTGTCTGGGTGATGTGTCTGGCAAAGGAGTTCCTGCCTCACTCTTTATGGCTCAGACCATCCGCCTGTTCCGTGCCTTGGCCAAACAGCACCAGATGCCAGCTTACATAGCCACACGCTTAAACGAGGAACTGACAGAGAAAAACGACAACGGCATGTTTGTCACCATGTTCATTGGTCAACTGAATCTCATCACAGGACTATTCCATTTCTGCAATGCAGGTCACAATCCCCCTGTAATCGGAGGCGATAAGCAACATGGTTCGTTCCTTGAGATGGAGCCCAATGCACCTATAGGTCTATGGCCCGAACTCGAATATATCGGCGAGGAAATAGAATCCATTAAAGGACGTCCTCTCTTCATTTATTCCGACGGACTGAATGAGGCAGAAAACATGAAGCAAGAGCAGTTTGGCGATGACCACATGCTCGATATACTACGACAAACAAAATTCAAAGATGCCCGTCATGTAGTAGAGCTTATGGAAACAGAAGTGAAGCATCATCGTGATGGTGCAGAACCGAATGACGATATGACCATTATGTGCATCAAAGCATTGAACAATGAATAATAAAATCGTAATTAATAATTAAGAATATGAAGAGTTTTATTAATGTTGAAGACCTCGGCCCGTTAGATAAGGCGATGGCCGAAGCATTCGAGATCAAGAACGACCGTTATAAGTATCAGCATCTGGGCAAGAACAAGACCTTGATGATGATCTTCTTTAATAATAGTCTGCGCACCCGTCTGTCAACCCAGAAGGCTGCCATGAATTTGGGCATGAATGTTATTGTGCTCGATGTCAATGCCGGTGCCTGGAAGTTGGAAACCGAACGTGGCGTCATCATGGATGGCGACAAGAGCGAACACCTGCTCGAGGCCATCCCTGTGATGGGTTGTTATTGTGATATGATTGGCGTACGCTCATTCGCTGGTCTGACAGATCGCGAATATGACTATGCCGAGACCGTACTTCAGCAGTTCATCAAATACTCTGGTAAACCCGTCTTCGCCATGGAGACCGCTACGGTACACCCTTTGCAGGCCTTTGCAGACCTGATTACCATTGAGGAATATAAAAAGGTAGAACGTCCCAAAGTCGTTCTCACCTGGGCTCCCCATTGCCGTGCATTGCCTCAGGCTGTGCCTAACTCGTTTGCCCAGTGGATGAATGCTGCTGATGTCGATTTCGTCATCACCCATCCAGAAGGCTACGAACTCGACCCGAAGTTCGTGGGTAATGCCCGTGTGGAGTACGACCAGAAGAAAGCCTTCGAGGGTGCTGACTTCATCTATGCCAAGAACTGGTCGAACCCAGGTGTCACCAATCCTGCCGACTACGGAAAGATTACCTCTAAGGATATGTCGTGGACGGTTGATACCGAGCATATGTCGTGGACGAACGATGGTAAGTTTATGCACTGCTTGCCTGTACGCCGTGGTCTCATCGTTACCGATGACGTCATCGAGAGCAAGAACTCTATCGTCATCCCTGAAGCTGCCAATCGTGAGATTAGTTGTTCTGTAGTCATCAAACGCATGTTGGAAGCACTATAACGGTTAATGTTTATTGGTTAATGGTTATTGATTTATGATTTCCTTTGAGTGCGATTATAACAACGGGGCCCACCCGAAGGTGTTGGAGAACCTCATTAAATATAATAATGAGAAGCCAACACCCTATGGTTTCGATGCCTTCTCTGAGCGTGCCAAGGAGCGTATCCGTCAGGCTATCGGTATGCCCGATGCCCAGATATTCTTCCTGACAGGCGGCACCCAAACCAACGCCACCACCATTGACTCCATGCTCTATCAGTACGAGGGTGTCATCTGCGTGGGTACTGGTCATATCAATGTCCATGAGGCAGGTGCCGTAGAGTTCACGGAGCATAAGATTATAACCTTGCCTGACGAGTTGGGCAAGATGAATGCCAAGACACTCGACAAGTACCTTGATGACTTCATGCACGATGGGAACAATGCCCATGCTGTATTCCCGGGTCTAGTATATATCACATTCCCTACAGAGTTGGGTACGCTCTATACCGCTCAGGAACTGGATGATATCTATAAGGTGTGTCAGCACTATAACATTCCGCTGTATATCGATGGAGCACGACTAGGCTATGGTCTGATGGCAGAAGGATGTGACATTAACCTGCCCTACCTGGCTCGTCACTGCGACGTCTTCTATATCGGTGGAACAAAGATTGGTGCACTTTGTGGAGAGGCAGTAGTATTCACGAACCGCATGGCACACAAACACTTCTTCTCCATTCAGAAGCAGCATGGTGCCGTTATTGCCAAGGGTGCACTCATCGGTCTGCAGTTTGATGCCCTCTTCACGGACAATCTCTATTTCAAGTTGTCGCAGCATGCTATTGACATGGCGATGCGCATGAAAGCCATCTTCAAGGAGAAAGGTTGTGAGTTCTTCATTGACTCACCGACCAACCAGCAGTTTGTCATCCTACCCAATGACACCGTGGAGCGTCTGTCGAAAGACATCGAATTCACTCATTGGGGCAAAGCAGACATCCATCACACCGTCTGTCGTTTCGTTACCTGTTGGGCAACGACAAAGGAAGAGTTAGACGAATTGGAACGTCTGTTATAAACAACATTGAAGCGCCTTACTTGAGGCGCTTCAATAGTTTCTTGACCTTCCGTTCCGTCAGTTTGATAATCTTGTCGGGCTGCCAGTCGCCAAACACATTTCCTATGGTATATCTGGCCGCCTCGCCCTCCGTCATCACCGTCTCTACCTGATAGTTCTCCGTCGTCGTCACATTCGCGTCCTCCTTGCTCTTCTTCGTCATCGTAAACATCACCACATTCGTCTGCGGCATGATGTTGTGACCCTCGCCGTCCACGGTGCCATACTCCTTGAAGTCGTTCTGCACCGTGTTCATGCCGTGATAGTCGAAACGTGTCGGATTCAGCCGCTCGGGCGTCAACAGCGTCGTATGCAGCCAAATACAGTGGGGCGTACCATTCCAGCCACGCGCATATTCAAAATTCGACACAATATTCTCCACCGTACAACGGTTAAAGATGTAGCCCCACTTCGTCTTCGACGTCTTCGGAGCCGCTATCACGTTACGACCGCTACCGTCTGCCGTACGTTTCTCGGTCACTATCTTACAGTGCTCAAACCACACGTCGCCGTCACCGCAGACAAAGTCCACCGTACCATGAATCTCCGAATCCTGCAGATAATGCACGCCCTGGTCGTTGTCCGAATAATATGTGTCCTGATACGACAGCATGCGTACGCGGTTACAGATGGTCCGCGTACCCTTGTCCTGCAGCGTCACCGCACGACCAGCAGCACCCGCATTATAGTAGTCTAACGCATTCTTCAATGTCAAGTCCTGGAAGTAGTTGCCCGTGCCACGATTCTGGAAGATGGCTGTCTTCGAGATACCTTCGTTTTTCACGTCGGGCTGGTTCTGGATGACAGTTCCCTCCATGCTCTGTCCTATCAGCGCTATATTATGACCAGTTATCTTGGTCAGCACGGTTCCTCCTAAATCGTAGAATCCATCTGGAATCAAAATATAGAGGGGTTTTGAATCTTTCTCCGCATTTTTCTTATTGGCAATCTCAATAGTCGCCAGCAAAGCTTTCACGTCGTTCTTGGGAATATACATCACCTCTTGGGCTTGCATCATCAACACAGCCCATAGGCACACGATTAAGAATAGGTTTCTTTTCATCTTAGTTCAGTTTATATTGTTTCTTTAGTTTTTGTGCTTGTCGCTCTATCTTCTTCAGCTGTATGTCCGGTCTCCAATCACCGAATATCCGTTTTATCGTATATTGCTTGGCCTCCTCCTTCTTCATAATCGTCTCGGCTGTATAGGGCTGTGTATGGTCTCTCAGCGTAAACCGCACCACATTTGATTTCGGTGTGATGTCGTGACCCACGCCGTCCATCGTACCATACTCCTTGAAGTAGTTGCCCGACGTCTTCATACCCTCGTCGTCAAACCTTGTCGTCTCCAGCTTCTCCGGCGTCAAGAGCGTGGTATAAAGCCACACGCAGTGCGGATTCGTATGCCACGAACGACCGTAGTTGAATGCCGACACGTCGTTCTCTATCGTACAGTGGTTGAACACGTAGCCCCACTTCGTCTCCGACGTCCGCGTCGCTGTGATAATGTCTACCCCGCTGCCGTCCGGTGTACGCTTCTCGGTCACTATCCTGCAACGTTCAAACCACACGTCGCCCGCCCCACAGATAAAGTCGATGGTGCCATGAATCTCCGTGTCCAGCATGTAGCTCTGACACCGCTCGTTGTCCGAGTAATACGTATCCTGATACGACAGCATGCGCACGCGGTTACAAATGGTTCGCGTACCCTTGTCCTGCAGCGTCACCGCACGGCCATCCGGCTCCACATGGTAGTAGTCCAGCGCATTCTTCAGCGTCAGGTCCTGAAAGTAATTCCCAGTGCCACGGTTCTGCAGCACCGCCGTCTTGCTGATACTCTCCGTCTTCACGTCCGGTTTGTTCTGGATAACGGTACCCTCCATGCTCTGTCCCACCAATGCGATATTGTGACCGGAAATGCGGGTCAGCGTGATCTCACCGAGATCATAAAAACCATCGGGGATGAAGATGTAGGTGCGCTCAGCGTCTGCCGACTCGTTAAGTTTGTTGGCCTCATTGATGGCAGACAACAGACTCTCGACGCTGCCTTTCTGCACGACAATGACTCGCTGTGCATAACCTGCCAGCGACATCACTAGAAAAGCGACTATCGTCAGAATCTGTTTCATTTCGGTTAGTTTTGACTGCAAAGGTAAGGGAAAATAGCCGTTTAAGCAAATTTTTTTAGATAAAACTGCACGGATTTGATTTTTTTGCAGTACCTTTGCACCCGCTTATTACAAAGCAAGCGGGATGTAGCGCAGTTGGTAGCGCACTACGTTCGGGACGTAGGGGTCGGGCGTTCGAGTCGCCTCATCCCGACAACGCAAGGTTGTCAATCGCAGGAG
>CACYBB010000037.1 GCA_902772585.1 uncultured Bacteroidales bacterium
GCCTAAACGCTCAAAACGGCAAAAAACAACACAAAAACCAAACAAACAACAACACAACAACAAAAACTTATGTTTAACTAAAAAACTTTACAATTATGGAAACAATTCAGATTAAGAAGTACGAACGTCCCATTTTTTTATTGTTTTGTTTGGTGAAGTCCATAATTCTCTGTATCTTTGTGTCCCAAAGGTCAAGGAATAAACAAAAGGGATATACTACAATGATGAAAGCATTGAAACTATGGGTGCTTGCCGCCACCATCGTATGCGGTAATATGATGCTGAACTCATGCTCGAACGAGGATGAGACGACACCATCGGACAAACCGTACACAGGCGTGCCTCTCGTCATTCTCGATACAGACATCGCTTCATCGACAGACGACCTCTTCTCATTAGAGATGCTCTACCGATACGAGGAACAGGGAAAGTGTCGTCTGCTGGGTGTGGTGGTAGATCGCGAGGGCAAAGAGAATGCCGATTTTGCCGATGTGATGAATACGTATTTCGGTCATCCGGATGTGCCCATCGGACTGGTACAGAATGGTGTCAAGAATCCGACGGTGTGGATAGACTATGCAAAGGTGGCTTATATGACTGAGGCTGATGGTACTACTCCGATGTTCCAACGTGCCAACGACCAACACGGGAGTTTTCCCGACGGCTATAAGCTCTATCGTCGTCTGCTTTCTCAGCAGCCCGACCACTCCGTGAGCATCGTGTCGATAGGCTTCCTCGCCAGTCTGGCGCAGTTGCTAGAGTCGAAAGCTGATGAATACACTGCCTTGAGTGGTGTGGAACTGGTGCGGCAGAAGGTGAAGAGCATCTACATACAGGGAGGTGTCTTCGGTTTGTCCGAAGAACCCGACTACAACTTTGTTCAGAGCATCCCGTTCACGCAGACCTTCTTTGACCTGTGGCCAAAGGAGGTGGACATGGTCTTTTCACCCATGGAAGTGGGACAACTCTTGGATTACACACCTGAGCAGGTCATTGCCGATGTGTCGTGGACTGACCGTCACCCCATCAAGCAGGTGTATATGACGTGCGAATGCGATACTGGTCAGAGAATGTGGGACCCATTGTGTGTCATTCAGGCTGTGGAGGGTGATGCGCTTTTCTCACTCAGTGAACGAGGCAGCATCGAGGTTACAGCAGAGGCCAAAACCATCTTTACCTCGTCAGCCACAGGAAACGTGCGCTACCAAAAGCCTGGTGATACACAATGGGCCACCATGATGTTAGAAAAAATCAGGACGGTGAACAATTGCCGTTAGCACGGAAGGAGATGTATTCTGTTGCAAAGATGGCATTAAAAATTGATTTCACGAAGAAAAACGATGTGAAAAATAGTAAAACCCTTTGTATTGTTCTCGCTTATTCGTAACTTTGTACCCTGATATGGAAATCAAGAAGACGCCACAGGCCGATATGGAGCAACGCAGGACGACGGGATTCCTTCTGGGACTCATCCTTGTGCTGGCGTTATGCTATGTGGCGCTGGAGTGGAATGCGACGGAGACAGGGGACGACGAAATAGACCCGATAGACCTGACGGACCTGATGCACGAGACGGAGATGGTGCCCATGTCGAACGAAGAGATCATCACACAACTGGAAGAGAAGCAGCCCTCAGAGAAGGGGGAGAAACTGAACATCGTGGACGACGACGTGGAGGTGGATCCTCACGAGGAGGAGATGACCAACGACGATGAGCAACTGCTGAAGGAACTGGAAGAGCAACAGGAGGACAAGGCGCTGGCTTCGCTGGAGGTAGACCCACAGAATCCGCTGAACTTCCACGTGGTAGAGGACCTGCCACAATATCCTGGGGGGGCCGTAGAGTTTCTGAAGTGGCTGACACGTAACCTGCGCTACCCCACCCTCGCCAGAGAGCGCAAGACACAGGGCAAGGTGGTGGCGGTGTTTTACGTCGAGAAGGACGGCAGCATCACGGGCATCAAGATTACCAAGTCGCTATCGCCAGAGTGTGACCGTGAGGCCCTGCGCGTGTTGCGCCTGATGCCCAACTGGCAACCAGGCATCTATCACGACGAGCCCTGTCGGACGAAGGTGCAGATACCCATCGTTTTCAAACTGTAAGAGATAAAAAGTAAAATAAGAGAGATATGAAGTCAAGCAAGGAAATTCTGAAGCTGGTGAATGACTACCTCGCCCAGCTGCCTTATGAGAGAAAGCCCAAATCGCTGTACGAACCTGTAGAGTATGTGTTGTCTATTGGTGGCAAGCGCATCCGTCCTGTGCTGGCACTGATGGGTTACAACCTCTGGAAGGAAGACCCAGAGCGCATCCTGATGCCTGCCGTGGGTATAGAGACCTATCATAACTACACGCTGTTGCACGACGACCTGATGGACCAGGCCGACATGCGTCGCGGACACGAGACAGTACACCGCCGTTGGGATGCCAACAAGGCCATTCTCTCTGGTGACTCCATGCTCGTGCTGGCCTACCAGCGCATGCAGCAGGTGCCTGCCGAGAAGCTGCCTGCCGTGCTGGACCTCTTCACCGTGACGGCCCTGGAGATTGGCGAGGGTCAGGAGTACGACATGGACTTCGAGACGCGCAACGACGTGACGGAAGACGAGTACATCGAGATGATACGACTGAAGACCAGCGTGCTGCTGGCCTGTGCACTGAAGATGGGTGCCCTGCTGGCTGACGCTCCTCAGGAGGATGCTGACCGCATGTATCGTCTGGGCGAACAGATAGGACTGGCCTTCCAGTTGCAGGACGACCTGCTGGACGTCTATGGCGACCCTGCCGTCTTTGGCAAGGCCATCGGTGGTGACATTACCAGCAACAAGAAAACCTACATGCTCATCAATGCCTTCAACCGTGCCAACACGAAGCAGCGTGCCGAACTGAAGCGCTGGGTGGATGCGAAGACCTTCAACCGCGAGGTGAAGGTGGCCGAGGTGACGCGTCTGTACGACGAGATAGGCATCCGTCAGCTCTGCGAGGAGAAAATCAACTACTACTTCGAACTGGCCAGCAAGACGCTGAGCGAGGTCAACGTTTCTGAAGCACGCAAGACAGAACTGCGTGCCTATATGGACGAACTGTTGCACCGCGATAAATAAACCCATACTCGACGGTTCCCCCCGTCGAGAGGAAACATGAACTACATCGATACCCATTGCCACCTGGATGGTGAGGAGTTCGCTGAGGACCGCGATGCCGTGGTACAGCGAGCCCGTGAGGCAGGATGCAGCCACATCTTCCTGCCTGCCATCGATGCGGCCTCCTGCAAGACGGTTCTCGACGTCTGCAACCAGTACCCAGGCTACTGCTACCCCATGCTGGGTCTGCACCCTGAAGAGGTGAAGGCGGACTGGCGTAGTCAGCTATTAGCTATTAGCAATTTGCTATTAGCCATCACCCATCACCCATCACCCATCACCCAACACCCAATAGCCATCGGCGAAATCGGACTCGACTACTATTGGAGTCGGGAGTTTGAACAGGAACAACTGGAGGCTTTCGAGGAACAGGTGAAGTGGGCCGTAGAACTGCAACTGCCCCTGATGATTCACTGCAGGAAGGCACAGAACGAATTGGTGGTTATATTAAAGAGGTACGCGAAAGACCTGCCGGGTGGCGTCTTCCACTGCTTTACAGGCAACGAACAGGAGGCACGCCAACTGCTGGAGTTTGACAGATTCGTACTGGGCATCGGTGGTGTGCTGACGTTTAAGAAGTCGCACCTGCCAGAGGTGCTACCTGCCTGCGTACCCCTAGAGCGCATCGTGCTGGAGACAGACGCCCCCTATATGGCTCCCGTTCCCCAGCGTGGTCAGCGCAACGAGTCGGCCTTCATCCGTCACGTCATTACGCGACTGGCTGAAGCCTATGGGGTAACAGAAGAGGTGATCTGCCAGCAGACCACCTCTACAGTAAAACGAATTTTTGGAATTTAGCGGAGCGCTTTACCCAAGTACTCCAATACTTGTTGGGCAATGGCCTTCATACCCTCCACATTGGGGTGGCCAGCCTGTTTCTTGATGTCTTTCAACTGAATGACGGGCACGTTGTAGTGCTTGCAGATGACCTGCGTGGACTCCATGAACGAGGGTTTCAACTCCGTGTTCTGAATGAAGAACAGGCGCACATTGGGATAGCGGCTCTGTGCATCGCTGAGCAACTTAGCCAGTGCCGGACGATAGGTATAGAGGTCGGCACGCTTCCAGTCGCTATACTGATACTCACCCAACTTGGCACCACACCAGCTGTCGTTGGTATTGCCGAAAATCAGAATGATATCGGGAGAACCCAGACGAGGCAGACGGGTAATGAACGAGCGAGGCGAATAGTCGTCGTCGTTGTAGCCCGTATAGCAGATGGTAGAACCACTATAGGAGTCGTTCTTCTCCAGCAGGAAACCACCATCGTGAACGACCTGCCACCACCACGTCTGACGGACGTCCTTGACATCGGTCATATCAGGACGGTAAGGTTCGAAATACCAGGGCTCGTTACCCTCAGGGATGTGATACTGATAGGTGGAGTACGAGTCGCCAAGGATGGACACACGCAAGCGCTGCTGACCATACGCGGTGATGGTCAGCAGCAACATAAGGGGTAATAATATGCGTTTCATTGCACGTTACTTCTTTTCTTCAGCCTTAGGAGCCTCTGCTACGGGAGCCTCAGCCTTTGGGGCTTCTGCCTTCTTGGCAGGAGCCTTCTTAGGAGCAGCGGCTTTCTTGGGAGTAGCCTTCTTGGCAGGTGCCTTCTTCTCGTCCTTCTTCGGCTCGAGCTTCTCCAGACGGGCCTTCAGACGGATAATCTCCTTGTCCTTCATCTCAATCTCGTCACCCTGGTTACGGATGGTGGTGAGCAGGGCGTTGAGTTCGTCGTTCTCAATCTCCTGAGGATAGAGGGCGTTGACTCTGTTGATGAAGTCGCCGAGGATGTTCATGTAGTTGGTGAAGGCATCGAACGGTCCGCTATAGATACCACGATCGAGACCTACGTTAGAGGGCTTGGTGGTCATGAAGCGGAAGTTGTTAGAGGCCTGCAGATAGTCCCAGTCCTGATTGATGCGTGGGTCGTCGGCAATGCGCAGACGGTCTGCAACGCTGTAGAGCTTGTTGAAAGCCTCGCGCTGCATGGCGTTACCCAGCCAGCAAGAGCAGTCGCGCTCCTCGTCAACCCACGAAAGGGTATCGGGAACGTCGATAGCACCCACACTCTTCACCTTCATGCAGATTTCAGTAGGTGTAGAGAACGTGATGCCCTTCTCCTTAGCACAAGCGGGCAGCGCCTTCAGGAAGTCGAGGATGTTCGAGCTGAGCGGCTGAGCGATACCCAGTGCAGAGAGTTCCATGAAGATATTGATGATCTGCTCTTCCTCTGGGAAGCGGGCAATGCGGTCGATGTAGTTGTCGGCAAACAAGGGATAGCCCTCCCAGTCGGGATTGTTGAAGCGCAGAGAGATGTCGTCAGAGAGCTCTACGTCGCGGAGCAACAGCTTCAGGTTGGGAGCGATGTTACAGTTATAGACATAGTGGGGTGACTTCCAACCCAGCACGTGCTTGGCACCCTCAGTCAACATACCCTTGAAGCCCATAGCGGCAATCTGTCCACCAATGTCGTCAGAGTAGATGAGTGATGAGTTGCGGGCAACGGTAGGTCTTTTGCCGAAGAGTTCCTCAATCTTGGCAGCCTGCTTCTTCACGTCGAGGGCGAAGGTCTCCTCGTTAGCCAGTGAACTGAGGCCGTGAGAGTAAGGCTCGGCGAGGAACTCTACGCAACCAGTCTGGTTGAGTTCCTGCAACTTCTCGATGACCTGTGGAGCGTGGAACTCCAGCTGCTCAATGCCTGTACCAGACAGTGAGAAGGCAACCTTGAAATACTGGCCATGTTCCTTAATCATGTCGCCGATAGCTGTCAGGGCAGGCATGTAGGAACGGTTGGCGATATCGGTGATGCTGCGCTCGTTCTCGTAGTCGTCATAGTAGTAATGATCGGTACCGATATCGAAGAAACGATAGCGCTTCAGATGGATAATCTGATGTATCTCGAAATATAAACAAATTGTTTTCATAATTCTATTTTCGTTATTTCGTTATTACGTTATTTCGTTATTACGAGGAGAAGTTAAACTTCCCAGCCGAGGGTTCTCTTGTAGAGCGTTGCAATCCAGGCACCGACCTTCTCCCACGTAATCTGGTCAACCTCGTTCTTACCTTCCTCCTTGAGGTACTTGAAGAGCGACTCGTTGGCACAGATGGAGTAGATGGCGTCAGCCAATGCGTGGATGTCCCAATAGTCAACCTTGATACAGTTGGTCAGGATCTCAGCACAACCAGACTGCTTGGAGATGATAGAGGGCGTGCCACACTGCATAGCCTCCAACGGCGAGATGCCGAAGGGCTCAGAGACAGAAGGCATGACATAGACATCAGAATCCTTCAGGCACTCGTACACCTGCTTGCCACGCATAAAACCTGGGAAGTGGAAACGGTCGGCAATGCCTCGCTCAGCAGCCAGATGAATCATGGCGTCCATCATATCGCCAGAGCCAGCCATACAGAAGCGTACGTTCTTGGTACGACGGATAACCATATTGGCAGCCTCAACGAAGTACTCAGGACCCTTCTGCATGGTGATACGTCCGAGGAAGGTCACCACCTTGTCCTTACCTGTGTGGTCTGGACGAGGAATGGCCTGATACTCATCGGGCAATGGATACACAGCATTGTGTACCGTATAGCACTTGCGTGGGTCTTGATGATACTGGTTGATGACCGTCTGACGGGTCAGCTCCGATACACACATGATGCAGTCGGCATTGTCCATACCATTCTTCTCGATAGAGTAAACGGTGGGGTTCACCTTACCACGAGAACGGTCGAAGTCGGTAGCATGCACGTGGATGCAGAGTGGCTTGCCAGAAACCTGCTTGGCGTGGATGCCAGCGGGATAGGTCAGCCAGTCGTGGGCGTGAATGATATCGTAGTCCAGTGTGCGAGCTACGACACCAGCAATAATCGAGTAGTTATTGATTTCCTCATGCAGATTGCCAGGATAACCGCCAGCAAACTCCATAGCACCCAGATCGTTGACGTGCATGTAGTTGAAGTCGGCATACAGGTGCTCGCGCAGACGGAAATAGAGATCGGGATCCATGATGTTACCCACACGCTCGCGAACATAGTCGGCCGACACGTCGCGATAGGCAATGGGCACAGCATTCATAGCCACAATCTTACAAGCGGAACGGTCTTCATCGCCAAAGGGATGAGGCAGACAGAGCGTGATATCCATATCGCCCTGTGCATAGAGTCCCTGCGAGATACCATAGTTAGCAGTAGCAAGTCCGCCGAATACGTGAGGAGGATACTCCCATCCAAACATTAAAACTTTCATAGTGCGTCCTCCTTATTTATTTTTGATAAGTATATTTCTCCAACAACTTCAGGGCGCGCAGAATCTCTGCCACATTCATGGCAAAGGCCATAGCACCACGTCCGTGGAATGGTGGGTTGCCGTCGAACAGTTCACTGATGGTTCCCAGTGCGTGGTAGTCCATCTCTTCCTCATAGCCCACCATCTGGCGCTCGATGAACGAGAGGCGGGTGCGCTTATAGAGTTTCAGACTGGCCTCCATGTAGAATCCGCCCAGCCAAGGCCATGCGGTACCCTGATGGTAGGCGTAGTCGCGCTGTGTCTGCGGACCTACATACATGGGGTTATAGCCACCGCTCTTAGGTGACAGTGAGCGCAGTCCCTTGGGTGTCAGCAGTTCGCGTGTGCAGACGTCGAGGACGCTCTTCTTCTGCTCCTGATTCAGCGGAGAATAGTCGAAGGCTACAGGGAATATCATGTTGGGGCGAACGCTCCAGTCCATCATATTGCCATCGACATAGTCAAGCAGGTATCCGTACTCGTTCATGAAGGTATCGATGAACGAAGCCTTAGTGACCTCTGACAACGTCTCGAGCTTATCAGCCAACTTCTTGTCGCCAAACTCTGCCTCCAGAGAAGCGCAGAACTTGATGGCGTTGAACCACAGGGCATTGAACTCAACGATATAGCCTGAACGAGGAACAACGGGGCGACCATTGGCTGTGGAGTTCATCCAGGTGATAGCCTTGTCGCGACCATCGGCGAAGACGAGTCCATTGTCGTCGAGACGCAGGTTGGGATGACCACCAGCCATCACATACTTCACAATGTCCTTGACCAGTTTGCCATACATCTTGTAGCCCTGCTCTCTGCCAACCTCCTTGACATACTGCTGGATAGCCCAGATGGCCCACAGGGGAACATCAGGTTGTTCTATCTCGTAGATCTTGCCAGAAACGGGTTTGCCTTCCATGAACTCGCGGAGGGCTCTCTCCGAGGTCTTCATCACCATCTCGAAATAGTCAATCTCGCCAATGCCAAGGGTCAGGCCTGGTGCAGCGATGAACGTATCGCGAGCACGAGCCTTGAACCAAGGATAGCCTGCCAGCAGATAACGATCGTCCTTCTTGTCAATCTTCTCCATCGTGCCACTGCGGTGATCGCGGAAGTGGAACTGGTGGGCAGCTGTCACCAAACAGTGATAGAAGTTATCGCGAGGCACGCGGTCGGCGACCTCCTCGTCGAAGAGTTTCTTCAGCGTGCTGGTCTTAGCAGCCGACGTAGAAGCAGCAAAGACGATGCTCTCGCCCTTCTTGATGCTCATCTCGAAGTAGCCAGGAACATACAGGTCTTCGTTGGAGGCATAGCCACGCTCCTGCTCCTTGGGATACTCCACGCCACGATACCAGTCGGGCTGGAAGATGAACTCATTCTTCTTCGAGAACTGCATATAGAGGTCGGGATAGCCGGCATACATACAGGTCTTGATACCATTTTCCACCTCATGATACTCACGACTGGCCGTCGAGTTCTCATGGGTGAACTGGCGAACAGAACGGAAGGCGAGGAAAGGACGGAAACGCAGCGTGGTGGCTGAGTGCGCGTCCTCCAGTGTATAACGGATGAGGATGCGGTCCTCGTAGTGGTGGAACACCACTTCCTTCTTTAACAACACGCCACCGACACGATAGATGGTGGTGGGCACTACGTCACAAGTAAACTCACGAATGTACTTGTGACCCTTGGGGCTGAAGTTGTTGCCTTGATACTTGTGGAGTCCAAGATTAAACTCGGCACCGTGCTGAATTACCGTACAGTCGAGTGACGACAGCAGAACATGGTTCTCATCATCAAGCTCAGGTACGGGAACAACGAGCAGACCGTGATACTTACGCGTATTGCAGTCTACCAACGTAGACGCACTATAGGCGCCAGAACGGTTTGTTCGCAGCAATTCACGATGGAGCGACTCCTCAAGATTGGTCATTACAGCTTTCTCGAATCGTAAATAACTCATAGTTCCTATATTAAGTTTGTTGCTTTTAGATTAGTAATCACCCTCAAAAGTACGCATTTTCATCGGGACTACAAAATATTTTTGCACTTTTTTAAAGAAAATGTGCTATTTTGTAGTCCTTAAACGAAAAATGACACCAAAAAGGGCTTAATCGGGTATCAGAAAATTGATAACTTCCTGTTCAACGGTAATGCGATATGACCCCACTGGGGTACCTATCAAACGACCATCGACACCCACCAACGCATGAGGTGCCTCATCGATGAGAACCTCACGGGTGCGATAGGGATGAACACTGCGATGGTTGAGGAAACGACCCGTCACCAAGAGCCACAGGCCTGCCAGCAACTGCACCATCTCCGTATGATAGACCATCGACACGTCAAGCATGCCGTTATAGGGTACTGCGTTAGGGGTCTGTCCATAGCCAGGACCACTACCCACACACATGGTCATCATCTTACGATCTACCGTCTGGTTGTTCAGTCGGACACGCATCTTATAGTCCATACGGTGGAAAATCATGAGGAAGATAGAGACGATGAATGCCAACGTCTTGGACCCCAACAGGGAACGCGTCTGGCGACGCAGGTTCATCACGTCGGCAATGAGTCCGATATTGACACAGTTCAGGAAATAGCGGTGACAGTGTTCGTTCTTCTTGTTGGTATAGCGGACGCAACCTAAATCGATGGTACGTATGCGACGCTTGATCAGCCAGTCGACGGTCTTCTCCATCTCGTCGTCATCGAAGCCCCAATAGCGGGCGAAGTCGTTCATCAGACCATTGGGAATAACACCCAAGGCAATCGAGTCGCGGACTTGTTTTTCCTCAGCCATCAGACAGTTGACGGCATCGTTCAGTGCCGAGTCGCCACCCATGATGATGATGGTCTTATAGCCATTGCGTATCAGCATCGTCATCAGACGTTCCACGCTGTCCGTCGATTCGCTCTGCACAAAGTCGTACTGAACGTTACGCTCGTCGAGGACTTGTTGTATCTTCTCGCGCTGCTTACTGGCGCGCCCCTTGGGACAATAGAGGATGCCCCACCTCTCGTTAGTTGCTTCCACCCTAGTAGTATTTATTCTGTTTTTATATTTGGTTCTTATTGTGTTATCATCAGAAGGGATAGCCAATGGCGAAGTGAAGCGTATGGCTGTCCTTGAAACTATCGATATTATAGAAGCCCGACTTGGCCGTAGCATAAGGCAAGTGGAGGGCTACACCCCAGTCGAGACGCAGGATGAGGAACTCGAGGTCGTAGCGGAGACCCAGACCTGTACCTACTGCCATCTGACTGAAGAAATTCTTCCATTTGAACTGACTGCTGCCATAACCAGGAAAGTCATCGCCAAACTCTTCCTCAATGGTCCAGACGTTACCCGCATCAAGGAATACGGCACCATATAGTGAGCCAAACAGTTGACGACGGTATTCAAGGTTGCAGACGAACTTAATGTCACCATTCTGCATCAGGTAGGAGTATGCCTTATTGCCGATGCCAGGGAAGGAGCCAGGACCAATGGCACGTACAGGGAAGGCACGGATGCTATTGGCACCACCCACATAGAACATCTCACTATTGGGTAGCCAGTCGCTATTACCATAATGGTAGATGAAGCCGGCATTGACATGTCCCACAATCTTGGAGTAACTATTGAGGGTAAGGGTCTTGGTATAGTCAGTCTCTATCTTCACGAACTGCGAATAGGGATTCTTGAACATCGTCTTGTCCTTATCGTTCCACGACTTACCCGTAAGGACGTCATAGAGTGCCACGACATTACCAGACTCGGCGATGGTTGTCTCCCAGCGTGCAGGATGCATAGAACTCTTCGGCGAGGTGTAGGTATAGGTATAGCGCATCTCAGGGATGAAGTAGTCCTGCATGGTTGCCAACAGATAGGGGTTCTTCACCATGATGGAGTCGAAATCTGACGTACGACTGTTCATAAACTGATACTTCACCGTCAAGGGCGAGAACTCATGGCGACTCTTCTCTGACGTCTGCCAGCGATAGGTCCACTCGCCAGAGACGACGTGCATCTTATAGTAGCCTGGACGATAAATGACATCGGTAGAGGCTTTAGCCAACGTAGTGGGCGTGCTATAGAACAGGCGACGACGCGGCTTGCCATCCTTGTCACGACGCACACGCTGGAACTTCTTGACAAAAGGTGCAATGATTCGAGGGAACTCCACAGAGGCATCAGCACCATATTCGTAGTTGTTCATCGACGAATTGTTCTTGACTGCCCACTCATAGGAGCCATGAACATTGATATCAATCTTCTCAGCGCCACGGAAGGCATTGCGACGCGTCACACCCATCTTCAACTCAGGACCCATACGACCAATGGTACGAGCATTGAAGTTGGTCTCTATATAGAAGTCCCACGGCTTGTCGAAAGTGCAGTTTAGCGTCAGGTCAAGGGTGTCGCAGGCTGCTGTCGTATCACGAGGGGTAAACTGGAACTCAGTCATCGAGAACAGTCCCATTGCATTGATCTTGCTGCCTGACTCCAAATAGTCACTATAACTGTATGTCTGACGAGGACGCAACTTCATGTCAGCCAGAAGAACTCGCGGACGAACAGGTGGTTTCTTGCCAGAATAGCGAATAGTCAGCGAGCGACCAACAAACGAGTCTGTTGGCTGTTCCATGAACGACTTCTTCATATTCACCGTAATGCGACCAATATACCACGGGTGGGTAGCAGTAACGGGTACATCCTTGGCCATGCGGAACTGCAACTGCGCCTTGCCGTCAACGACAAAAGTGTCGGCAAGATAACTGGCATAGGCCGGCTGATAGTAATAGTAACCATTATTGCGCAACAGGGTACTGATGCGCTGACGCTCAGCATCAAGACGCGACACCACGAAGGGGTCATTACGATGAATCTGCGTCTCGTCCATCGTAGAACGTATCAGACTATCTGCATGGGCGGGGAAATCGAAATAGCCAATGCTGTCAAGCAGGTACAACCGACCAGGGGTAACGGTATAGCGAATCTTTGCGGTCTTGGGGTTCTTCTGCTGCACCGTCTCATGAGTCACATTACCATGAAAATAGCCATGATTGTGCAACACGTTCTTTGCCACAGAGGCTCGCAACTCAGGATTTACCCACGACATCAGAACAGGTTGGCGTCCGAAGGTCTTGGTCATCCATTTGGCAAAAGGCGTATTCTTCTCGGCATACTTGTTCCACACGCTGACACCAAACGAGAAGGGCAGACGATAGTAGCTACTGCCAAACAGTGAACCATTAGGTGCCGTAGCCAATGCAGCCTCCACCTCTTCCTGTGTGGCAATGAGGTTATCCGACTGCTCGGCATCACCCCACTGGACAGACTTCAAACCCGTGAAGAGCTGGTCGTCTTCAGGGATATTCTTCGTCATCGAACAGGATGACAAGAGCAAAATGCCAATAGCCAACAGCCAATAGCTGGTTTTATTTTGTTTCATTGCGAGTAGTCTTTATGGAATCAGTACGTGCAGGAGGTAAGGACAAGGTGTTGCTGTCGTCCTTGAAACGGAAGATATCGGTGAAGTTCTGCAAGGTGCGACGCCAGAGGAAGCCACCACCATACTTCTGCGTATAGCCGTCCAGCCAGTCATAGGAGTTATTCTGGAAGAACAGGTTCAGATACTTGTTGGCAGTATCATCAAGGCGATATTCCAGTGACACGTTGTCAAAGAACGAGTTGTTACGACCTCCTGGCAACTCTGCACCAGTAGTCACCTTACCACCTACTGCCAGTTTCAGTCGGTTGTTCATGAAGCGCTTGGCGAACTTGAACGAATAGTCGGTATGCGACTGACCTGTGGCATCGGTACTTTTATCCATACCGAACGAGAGGTCAAGGGTACGCAAGGCATTACCCGTCAGGTTGCTAATCTCACTACTGAGGAACGAGCTGAGGGCAGAGTTCATGGAGAACGGTTTTGTATTACCATCAGCCAGATACATACCCGTTGTCAGCATCGTGACTGCCAACTTACCGCGCTGTTCACGACCCATAGCCTGCAGTTCGCCACGCAACTGCATATCCTCAGGAGCATCGAGGGTAAACTCAAGACCCATATCGTTGAGTGAACGGGTGATAACTACACCACAATCGAAGGCGACACTACGCCCTACCCCATTGCTACCAGTAACAGTAGCCTTGGTACGCTCGATGGCAGTAATATTCAACGTAGGATTCATGGGTTCACCAGTAAACTCTATATAGGAACCATCCTGTATGGTAAACGTCTTCAACGGGATGATAGGCAGGGCATATTTCATCTCACCATTCGACAACGTATAACGTCCTGTCAGCTGCAGGTTGTCGGCAGGCGAATAGAGCATGCGCAGGGTTCCACCACCCATCAGGTCGATATAGTTGGAGTGGTCGGCATTCATGTAAGCCATGATGTGGGCACCATTCGACACATTGAGCGTCATATCCATGCGGAAACCATTGATGGCAGGACGTGTGACGGCAATCTGGGTGGTGTCGCTGAAGTCCGTAAACTTCACCAGACCATCTAACTGGTTGTCTGTGGTGATAGGAGTATCACGTAGGATATAACCCATATCGGTAGAGCCTAACACGTCAAGGCGACCACGCATATTGAGGTTCTCCAACGAACCATTCATCATGGCAAAGACATTGACGAAAGCCTTGCCATAAGCCACACTCTTAGCATGCTCCTTGGTACCGATAATCTGGAAGTTCTGGGCCCGCATGCGCATATTGACTGTGATATTGTTGGTATCGTGGAAATCGACATTACCCTGTACGTTGAGCGGATTGTCATTATGGGCATAGACAGAGAAGTTCTCGAAGAGCAACTTGGAATGCTGGATGCGTACGGGATCGTCGTCGAAACGGAGTTTGACACCATACGGAATACTCTCCAGATAGGAGTTAGAAAGGAATATCTCACCATTGACCTCTGGTTGCGACAAAGCGCCCTGGATGGAGAGTGTTCCCTCGCCATAACCCTGCAAGCCACAGAGCTGGTCAGGAACGAAACCATTGACGATATTCAGTGGCAGATGCTCCAGTTGCACCGTAGCATCCAGAGAGCCCTCGCCTTCATTGTAATAAGTACCTGTCAACAGACCAATCTCGTTGTCGTCCATCATCAGACGAGCCTCTATAGCATGGGCATCGTTCTCTTTCTGCAGATAGACGAGTTCAGTACTGATATTACCTATCGGACAACGCTCATAGGTCATATTCTGGACTCCCATATCACCAGCCACAGAGAACTGTCCATTAGCATCCTGTAGGACATGATAGTCGCCATTCAGCATACCCGTCATACGAGGAGCATACGGAATGACAGAAGTGACTTCCTCTAAGTTAAACTTGTGCAGACTGAGCGTCAGGTCTTGCAGAGCCGTAGGATCGGTTTCTTCAGAGTACAGGCGGATACCCATGCCGTCGTCAGCACGCAAATCGACCTTCGCCTTCACCTTACCACTACTTCCCAGGAATATGAAGTTGTCCTTGTTGAGGGCAAACTCTTTATAGCCCAATGTGGGACGATCGGGCAGCAGACGAAGGTTGATACCACCATCGACCACCTCGGCCTGGGCACCAATACGTGCTCCCAGTTTATTGTCGGCATCAAAGTAACGCACGCCAAGGGTGGCACCACGTTCCTGCAGGATACCATCAAAGAGGGCATTGAAGACAAACTGCGGATTCTTCTTATTGTTGCGCACCTGACCACCAAACGACAGGCGCTCCTTGCGTTGGATGAGCGAGAAGTTGATGGTGTCAAGACGGATATCGCTGACTGTCAGCGAATGGATATAGCCACGACCATTGACACCCTCAGCCACAGAGGTTGACAAGTCGAAGAGCATATCCTTAAACTCCACATCAGCACTGGCTTTCAAGAAGGTGGCAACGGGATTTTCGCGCTGGCTTTCCAACGTCACATGCATGGTAGGCAGCAACTTGCGCAAGGCCGGTTGGTTAATGGTCTTTCTGTCTAACTGTGCCATTGCGGAGTCACTCAAGATGATGAACTTGTTGAGTAGTTGTTCATAGTTGCCACTGGCATCGAGTTTGACAACAAAATCGCCGCTCTGAGCACGTACGAAGGTGGTGTCAGGCGTCATATTCAACAACAGGTCAACGTCTGAGGGACGATAGATATGACTGGAGTCGCTGATGGTCAAGTCGTTGACAAGACCCGTAATCTGATGCGTCAACTTCAAGTCGGAATTGACATCAAAGTGACCACACATACCGATGGATAACGGATCAGGAGTAACGCCCATCTCGTAGAGGTCGAGTTCCTGGAAATCCGTTGTCAACGTACCATCGAAACGGGTCGTCGACAGCAGGGCATCAAAGTTGACGGCACCTTTCAGCAAGGGATTGCTACTAACAAGGTTGGCATGAGCCTTACCATCGCCAACCAACGCATGGGCAGTGATATTGTCGACATTCAACTTACCATAACCCACATGATGTATCTTCGCGTCAGCAACAAGCGTGGTGCGTGGCGAGAAGAAGTCGGTGCCCTGCCCTTTGGCTGTTATGTCGGCAGAAACGGTATAGATGCTGTCGTGGGGCATAAAGTGATGGACGTTCAGGTCGCGCACCTGCACATCGGCATCGTAGCGCATAGCGGTAGCATGGAACGAGCCCTTGGCCTTGACCAATCCCTTACCCTCACGGGCAGTGATATCAGCAAAATACTGTTGGCCATCAGCCTTGACACGTCCTTGTGCCGACATTGGTGGCAAGCGATAGTTGCGTTGCATGTCACGTGGTAGCATAGCCATCACAAAGCCCAGATTCTGAGTATTGGCCTTGAACTGCACATCGGCACGCAGGTGCTGTGGGTCGTCAAGATTGGCAGCAAAACCTGTAGCGGTAGCATGGAAAGCAGTAGGCAGCGATACTTCCAAATCGTGGAAGTCCATATGTTGCATATTTCCCTTCAGCAGACCACTGACAGCAAGCGGATACTCTGGCCAACGCTGACGCATGGCGAGAGGCATGTCGCTAAGGAAAGGCATGATGTCTTGTTTACCTAATGACGCATTCATCTTCAGCCTCATCTTGCCTGGATCGACAGGTTCCATGAGCGACAACGGCATATCGAGTTCTACATCGATATCACTATAAGGTGTCGATAATCGGAACTTAGGCAGCTTGATGGCACCATTCTCCATCGCTATAGGTCCGGAAAGATTGGTAACGCTAAAGCCACTCTTCTCCTTCAAGGCCACCTGACGGATATACATGCGCAACGTCGGGTCGTGGAAATAGATAGAGTCGATACCTATATGAATGTCGCTGAGGTCTATATGGTTGTAGTCCAGGCCTTCAATACGAGGCTGGTAGTTCTGGTCGTACTTCACGGCACCATTCAGCCAGTCGGCACTGGCCACTGTATAGGTCTGAGTTCCCAAGTCTATCAAGGCCTCACGAGCAGTCAGATTACCCATATGGGCATTGACGCTCATCGTATCGCCAGGCATGTGGAACACCACATCCGAGCGGTCGACAGTTATGCTGTCGACATAAATCTTCCATAGCGTAGGCTCACTGGTGGTTGTATCCTCAGGTACGGAGTCGGCCATCTGGATATCAAAGAAGGCATCCTCCAATCGCGAACCATTCAGTTCTACAGTCTGTTTGTCGAGGTCTATGCCTTTGCTGGTCATGAACAATCGAGAGAAACGCCCTTTCACCTTGGCAGCAGCCACCATATCCAGTGTATTCATATGCGTATTGGTGACTTCCAACTCATTGATAACCACCTTGCTTTCCAAAAGGGGCAAGAGTTGCACATCCACTACCATACGCTCTACGTCGGCAATGGTATCGGGCTTTTGCAAAACACGGAAATTGTCTATTGACAGGTCGAGAGGGAATGAGAGGTCCACATGACCTACCGAGATATCCATACCGGTCTTTTCAGAGGCGATGGCCGTCACCTTGCCTACTGCCCAGTTCTGTACAGGGGGCAGATAGAGCAGCACCGTAAGCACCACAAAGAGTAGCACGGGGCTCAGCAAGATAATCAATATCCACCAAAATACCTTCTTCATAACCTAACGATTCATTATCATGTTTGCCCACAACGGATCAGCAGGCAATGGCGACTCCACCACGATAGTCTCTTTGGACACAGGATGTACGAACTCCACGCGATGGGACAACAACGATATACTGCCATCAGGATTACTGCGACGCGCCCCATATTTCAGGTCGCCCCTAATAGGACTGCCAAGAGCGGACAGTTGACAGCGTATCTGATGATGGCGTCCTGTCAGCAGCTGCACCTCCACCAGCGAATAGCGATCAGAGTGACCTATCAGACGGTATCGCAACACGGCCTTTTTCGAACGAGGTACCTCGTGGTCGTAGGCGTACGACTTGTTCTGCTGCTCATTACGTGTCAGCCAGTGTGTCGTTTCATGCCACTCGCCGTCATCTTCCATCAGGCATCTTCCATCCTCCGTCTTACTGACTATCGCCCAATACGTCTTATGCACCTCTCCGTCACGGAACATATTGTTCAGACGTGACAGTGCTTTGGAGGTACGCGCAAAGACCACCAACCCTGAGACGGGACGGTCCAGACGATGAACCACACCCAAGAAAACAGCACCAGGTTTCTGGTACTTCTCCTTGATGTATTCCTTCACCGTTTCCGACAAGGGAGTATCGCCAGTTTTGTCGCCCTGAACGATTTCGCCACTCTCTTTGTAGACGATGATAATGTGATTATCTTCGTAGACCACTCGCATAACGCATGCAAATTTACAAAGAAGGAAGGAAACAACCAAATTTTAAGACACAAAAATGTCAGGCAACAGCCATCTGGCGTGCCTGACATGTTCAAAAGGACAATAAATCCTACTATGCTTGAGAAATTTTGATCTCCGTATGAGCACCAGTCTCATCAAGAACAATCTTGATATCCTCGGCTGTGTCGTGAGACAGTCCTGTGAAAAGAACACAGGGAACAGAGTTCATCACCTTCTTGGCCAACGAACTGCTATAGCCCTTGAATTCACACAACTGCTTCTTCAATTTCTTTGGATTATCTCCAACGCCGATAAGCTCAACACAGTAGTTACCTCCTTTATAGTTAGGAACCTTCTCGCCCACAATAGCCTTGTAAATAATCTTCACAAGCCAGATTAGAATCCAAAGGCCTATCAGACAGAGGGCAATCGTCCAACCCATAGCCTTACCCATTGCTGTTCCTGTACCGAAACCGCTAGTCAGAAAACGGAAAAACGAATTATTCATAGTTCTAAAATAATTATTGTGTTAATAAAAATATTTCATAATTATGCTGCTTGTGGAACATCAACAGGTTTCTTGGGAGGCATCAGTTTCTTCATCCAACCAGACCAGTTGAAGTTCTCAACCAGACCATAGAAGGTCTCGATAGTCATGATGACAGAAGCCACGAAACAGAAGATGAAAGCACCAGCAATCATCAATCCTATCTTAAGAACAATAACGATGATATTACCTGGATCAGACTCCGTATGGGTCGATGTAGAACCATCACTATAGGTTGTCTTTACTTTGTAGTCGGGCAACAGACTCATAGCCAGGCCTGCACCAAAGCAGAACGAAGCAAGACCAAATCCTACCTTACGGAAGATGTTCATACAACCTGCACGACGACGATGACGTGTGATAGTATATCCGTGAGGATAACCTGTAATAATATAAAGAGGTATAAGGATTAACAAGTAAATCATGTAGTTGCGCAAAGTATTACCATGCGACTCCTCATTTTCTACACGTTTAGCCAAATCGTTTTTCGCCATTTCGTGAATCTGTGCGAAGTCCATCGCATTGATAGAGTCATAATTTGCGCGATACTTAGCAGCACTTTCCTCACTGCTCAGCTTAGACTTCAGGAACGACTCCTTACGCTCCTTCGTTGAAGCAGTATCAGCACGCTGCTTATACTCACCCGCACTCTGGAGAGCACTTTCTGACCACGACTTATAGTCGATAAGCTTGTACATCTTATACTTCTCAGCAGAAGTGAGCCTCAACGAGTAAGCGTCATTGGCATGCTGGCTGGGACACTTGTCATAAGCAGTCTGACCAACCTTAACAGTCTTCCACTGCTGTACCTGTTCACGTTCCACCTTAGCACGCAGGATGTCGTCCTCCTGGTCTTTCTTGAAATAATAGAAGATACCTGCACCTAACAATGCACCAGCAATAAGACTCCACATCCATGTGCTGTGACGCTTCTTCGACCAGTCAACAATCTCGCGCAACATGTTGTAGCGCTCTACGTAGTCTCGGTCACCTGGATGCTCAACGACTTCCTCAGCACGATTCAGCATCTCATCCATATGTTCGGTTTCTGCCTTCGTGCGAGGATAGATGTCATCGATATCATCGACCACACCTTTCTCACGCTCCTTTTTGCTGATGAGTGATGACGTAAACATGGCCTCATCCAAATAGGTCCACGCTTCTTCATTCAGCATTCTCTCTTCGTTAAGATTGCTTTGTTCGTTAAGATTTTTTTCTTCGTCCATAATATTACTTGTTTTAGATTGGTTCTGATTGTTGGCACAAAGATAATAATATTTTACGATAAAACCTCATTAATTGTGTAGAAAAAGTTTCTACCACAACAAATGAGGTCTTAAAATGTCAAAAAACGCCTGTTTTTTACATATTCATACCACCATCGACCTGAATAACCTGTCCGCTGACATAGCTTGACAAGTCAGAAGCCAGGAAGGTAGCGACGTTGGCGATATCCTCTACCTGACCACCGCGACGGAGAGGAATCTTCTGCTTCCACTCGTTGCGAACTTCCTCAGGCAGTGCTGCAGTCATAGCGGTCTCGATGAAGCCTGGGGCAATGGCGTTAGCACGGATGCCCTTGGGACCCATTTCCTGAGCGATACTCTTGGCGAGAGCAATCAGACCAGCCTTCGAAGCAGCGTAGTTAGCCTGACCAGCATTACCATGAACGCCTACTACAGAGGCCATATTGATGATAGAACCACCACGCTGACGCATCATAACAGGCACGCAGGCATGGATGAAGTTGAATGCCGACTTCAGATTGACAGCGATGACGGCATCCCACTGCTGCTCAGTCATACGCAGCATCAGACCGTCCTTGGTGATACCAGCGTTGTTCACCAGAATATCGATGGAGCCGAAATCTTCCTTCACAGCCTTCACCACTTCCTCAGTCTGAGCAAAGTCAGCAGCGTTAGATGCATAGCTCTTAGCCTTTACACCCAGAGCAGCAATTTCCTTCTCAGTCTCCAGGTTCACCTCCAAATCGGTGAAGGCAATGTTAGCACCCTCAGCAGCATACTTCAAGGCAATAGCCTTACCAATACCACGTGCAGCACCCGTAATCAGCGCTGTCTTTCCTTCTAATAATCCCATAATTCTTTTTTCTTTAATTTATTATTCGTTATTACGTTATTACGTTATTACGACATTACGATATTTCGACATTACGTTATTTCGACATTACGATATTTCGACAATTTTACATCTTTCTCTTTCCCAAAGCACTGTAAACAATCTTGGCGACCTGAGGCTTGGTATCCTCTTCCTTCATGCCGTGGGCAATACGACCATAAATATAAGGAACCTCAAGACCTTTGATACAGTAGTGGGTTATATCGGCAACCAAGTCAACATTGTCAATATCGAACTCTCCGTCTTCCTTACCCTCACGGAATACCTTGCGGAACAGTTCAATCTCAGCATCGTCGAAGTTCTTGCGCACCTTCTCTACCATCCAGATATTACGGAAGAACTCAGCACGCAAATTACCATTACGCACTACCGTCTCACGAATCATGCTCAGATGCAAATAGATTAGCTCGATGATTTTCTCCTGAGGAGGAATGCGCTTTGCAGCCACTTCATCCAGTTGGTCAGACAAACGCTCCAACTCCGATTCGATAACGGCATAGTATATCTCGTCCTTCGAATTGAAATAGGTATAAAGCGTACGGCGACCCTTGCCTGAAGCTTGCGCGATGTCGTTCATCGTCGTATTCTCCAAACCGTTCTTGGCAAACAACTGACGGGCTACGTCTACCAACTTCTGTCGTGTCTTTGATATGGACATAGTTCTATTCCTCCCAACTTTTTCACATATTGCACAATGCAAATACAGTGTGCAAAATTAAGAAATAGTTCTGATATAGCCAAATAAATCGGACCTAAAAGTGTAGAAATACCTATTTTTTGCGATTTTTACGCAAAAAATTTGCATAATTCAAAAAATAGTCGTACCTTTGCAGCGCTTTTCGAGAAAAGCCCTGCGAAATCAGGCTTCACCTCAGCAAAGAGCAAGCTCTCTGCGTTCGGTTCGCACTGATTTTGACACCCTAACATCGCGGAGTGGAGCAGTTGGTAGCTCGCCAGGCTCATAACCTGGAGGTCGCACGTTCGAATCCTGCCTCCGCAAC
>CACYBB010000038.1 GCA_902772585.1 uncultured Bacteroidales bacterium
GTTGGAGGAAGCCGTCCGACGAGGCGATTTGGCCCCTGCCTACGTCGCCGCCACGAAAGACCGCATCGACATCCGCGAGGGCCGTCCGCAGAAATACGGCACACAGTTCAATTGTCCCTTGGTGGACTCCTTGCGCGTCAACGAGTGGCGACAGGAGGTTGGCCTGCCGCCGATAGAAGTTAAGTAGTATGAAACCGTGTAATTTTATGATTAAGAATATTCATATTGGCGCAATAGCGACATTCTATATTGTAGCCCTAATGCTACGTCTAATAACCTTGTTTGTTGGTAACAAGTATCCGGAACTTAGGGAGCATTATGCTTTCCAACTGTCCACAGGCCTTGGCCCCATTGTTGGTGCATTCGTTGCTATGGCTATTTTCAAACGCAAAACGGAATACACGCTTGTCGGAAAGTCGGTCTGGAAATCTGTCGCAACCATTGCCATACCATGTGTCGTGTTCGGCATCATCGGTGGATTGGACACTGGTATATTATGCTTGTTGGCATTCGTCTATGGACTCTTGGAGGAATACGGATGGCGAGGATATCTGCAATACGAGCTACGGGAGTTACCCGTATGGCAATATGTCCTTATCATCACCGTGATGTGGTTTCTTTGGCATTTAGACTTGGGCCATCGCAACATGTTGGGTTTCTTCCCACTCTTGCTGTTCGCCTCATGGGGAATTGGAAAGGTCGCGTCTGATACCCATTCGCTGCTTTTCTGTGCAGCATTTCATGGCATTGTAAACTTCTCCAAGCGCGGTCTTCTTTCTGATACAACCTACCTTGTGGTCTTTATCTGTGTTATCATATTTTGGATTGCAATCTGGTACTTCATCAAAGTACGTAATAAAGAACCCAAGGCCACCACCATCCCTCCTGCGACTTGAAAAAACTAATTGTCCAAAGTGAGTAACTGAGTAAGTTTGGGGTATAAGGTTATGAAGAATTAGGTTCTGAGGCACATAACCCTGGGCTATTCTAATATTTCGTTAAATCTTGTCACAGAGATAGCAATTATTCGTCAATTATTGCTATCTTTGTGCACAGATTCAATATGTGGTTATGATATAATGAAGAAGATTCTGATTGTAATGATGCTGGTCATCGCAGCGACGACGGCATCGGCTCAGCCCCAAAAGCAGCTGTTTGACTTCGGCTGGCAGTTTACTCACAATGGGAAAACCATCAACGTGGACTTACCACACGACTGGGACATCTTCGAAGGTCCCAATTCGGGTAAAGGTGCTACGGGAACTGGCGGAGGATGGTTTGAGGCTGGCAAGGGAGAATACCTCAAAACGTTTGCCACGCCTAATGCAGAACTGGTGAAACTGCATTTTGAGGGTGTGTATCAGAAGGCCGAGGTCTATGTAAACGGACAGAAGGCAGGACAGCATCACTATGGCTATACGCCGTTTACTGTTGATGTGACACCTTATTTAAATAGGAATAAGAAGCAGACCAATGAGGTGGTGGTAAAGGTTGACAATTCCGAGCAGCCTAACTGCCGCTGGTATAGCGGTTCCGGCATCTACCGCCACGTATGGCTTGAAACGATGCCCGCGCTACACATTGCCGAGAATGGTGTCTTCGTCACTACGCCGGAGGTGAGCGCCGACAAAGCGAAGGTACAGGTGGAGGTGACCGTTCAGAACGAAAGCAACAATAATCAACAGGGCATCGTTGAAGTAGAAGGTCAGCAGCAAGAAATATTGCTGAAGGCTGGCGAGAGTAAGGCTGTCACCTTTACTTACACCATCAACAACCCCAAACTCTGGTCGCCCGAGTCGCCCAATCTTTACACAGCGAATGTTGCACTAAAAAACATTTCGTGCAATTCGTCGTCAAAAATAAAATTCGGAGTGCGCTCGTTCTCGTTCGATGCTGAAAACGGTTTTGTGCTCAACGGCAAGAAGGTGCTCATCAACGGTGCCTGCGTGCATCATGACGATGGTGTGCTGGGCGCTATGGCCTTCGACGATGCCGAAATCCGCAAGGTGCGCCAGATGAAGGAAGCCGGTTTCAACCTCATTCGCACCAGCCACAATCCCACGACACGCGCCTTCCTCGATGCTTGCGACTCGCTGGGTATGCTCGTCATAGACGAGGCCTTTGACGGTTGGCGTACGCAGAAGAATCCCTACGATTATTCGACCGTCATAGACTCCTGTTTCCGTCAGGACATCCATGCGATGGTGCTGCGCGACCGTAACCACCCAAGCGTTATCTCATGGAGCATTGGCAATGAGGTCATTGAGCGCAAGGACATCCGCGTGGTCTATACAGCCCGTCAGATGAAAAAGGCCATCCACGAATTAGACACGACGCGCCCCGTGACTGAGGCACTCTGTGCCTGGGACCGCGACTGGGAAATCTACGACCCACATGCCGAAGTGCTCGACGTGGCCGGCTACAACTACATGATTTTCAAACACGTCAGTGACCATGAGCGCGACCCCAAGCGCATCATCTGGCAGACGGAGAGCTATCCACGTGATGCCTTCCGTAACTGGGCCGTAGCCTATGACTTCCCCTACGTCGTGGGTGACATCGTGTGGACGGGTCTCGACTATTTGGGCGAGAGCGGCATAGGTCGTAACTACTATAAAGGTGAACGTGAGGGCGAGTCGTGGATTGAGGGTGGACAACCCGAATGGCACGGTGCTCCCTGCGGCGATGTGGATATCACTGGCTGGAGGAAACCCATCAGCCACTATCGTGAAACTTTATGGAATAAGAACACGCCGCTCTACATGGCCATCAAGGAGCCCAACGGTTACCACGGAGAGATTCACACTACGATGTGGAGCGTGTGGCCCACATGGGAGTCGTGGACGTGGCCCGGATGGGAAGGTAAACCCGTCGAGGTGGAGGTCTATAGCCATCAACCCGAAGTAAAGTTGTATCTTGACAATCAACTTATCGGCACGAAGCAGGTAAGTCGCGAGACTGAGTTCAAAGCCGTCTTCTCTGTACCCTATAAGGTCGGAACCCTCCGTGCAGAAGCCGGTGGTGAGAGCGTAACTCTGAAGACCGCTGGCGAACCAGCCCGTCTGCGTCTTACCCCTGACCGCACCATGATGACTGCCGACGGGCAGTCGCTTACTTTTGTTACTGTCGAGGTCCTTGACAAACAAGGTATACTCGTCCCGGAAGCCGCCATAGACTGTGAGGCTGTCGTCAAGGGACAAGGACAACTGCTGGCCTTTGCCTCTGCCGACCTGAAGGATACAGAGCCCTATACCTCGCCACGTGTAAAAACGTGGAAGGGACGCGCTCTCCTCGTCATCCGCAGCACACAAAAGAAGGGCTCCATCAGCGTGAGCATCAAGAGCGCATTGCCCACCGCCAGCCTGTCGCTGAAGAGCAAATAAAACAATATGCAATAAACTGTTTTCCCTGAAAACAACAATAGAGGTATGTCTTGGAAACAGAAATATCGCTGTAAGCAGTGTGGCTACGAAGCCGAGGTGTACGAAGGACGTGGGCTTTTCCGTCAGGAGATTACGGCGATGTCATGCCCAGACTGCAAGACTATCCAGAACATCGTGGTGGGTGGTATCATTGCCGATGTAGCACCTTCCTATAGAAGTTCGGTAGGCCGTCTGTGTCTGCAATGCGGCAGCGATAACATCAAGCCATGGGATAAACACACCTGTCCGAAATGCCAAGGCGAGATGGCACAGACAGGTGAAAAAGAATTCTGGACTTAGCCTTTAGCCACGGACAATAAGGGGAAATGACGCTTTCCTATTATTCGTAATGCCTGATTCTTACGTCGATGCCATCGCCTTTGAGTTGGGCGGGAATGCCGCTGACATCTGTTTGGCCGTAGTGGTAGGGGAACAGCACCTTTGGCTTAATCGTCCTTGCTGCCCTGACCAGTTGTTCTGTCGTCATCGTGTACGGCTGGTTGCAGGGTAGGAAGGCAATGTCGATATTCTTGATGGCTGACATCTCAGGAATGTCCTCGGTATCACCAGCGATGTAGATTCTCAGTCCGTCGATAGTCAAAATGTAGCCATTGTCGCGACCTTTCGGATGAAACTGCGTGCGTCCTTCCGTTGTATTATAGGCAGGAACAGCTTCAACCTTGATGGCACCTAACGTGGCCTTTTGATCATTCTGCAATACGGCGCATTTACCATCATACATTTCTGCACACCGCTTATTCATGACCAACTGTGTATTTTTGCTTGTCAGCAACTTAATAGCCTCCTTGTCGAAATGGTCACCATGCTCATGCGTCACGAGGAGATAGTCAGCCTGGGGCATGGTGCTGTAGTCTATCACCTTGTTGCCCAGTTTTGTTACGGGGTCAATCTGAATCTCCTTACCATCATACTGGATGCGAATGCTGGCATGCACGAGGGCATGGAATGTCACTTCCTTCCCGCTTTTTGTTTTGAAAACGTCGTTTTCGTAAGTCCCCTGACCGTAGGCAGTAGTAAGTCCAAAAGCGGCCAATAAACAAGTTAAAATCTTCTTCATATTATTATGGTGATAACATCAGGATAATGGATAAAATAAGGACGGTTCTCATGATACATATCACAGAGAACCGCCCTTTTGATTCATCAGATGAACAGAACGGTAAGGCCTGCCATCACGATGCTGACCATAGACATCAGTTTGATAAGGATGTTCAGCGACGGACCAGAGGTATCCTTGAAGGGGTCACCAACGGTGTCGCCCACGATGGTAGCCTTGTGAGCAAAGGAACCCTTGCCACCAAAGTTACCTTCCTCAACCATCTTCTTGGCATTGTCCCATGCACCTCCGGCATTGGCCATGAAGACGGCGAGGGTGAAGCCACAGGTGAGTCCGCCAACGAGCAGACCAAGGACACCAGCAACACCCAGGACGCAACCAACGACGATGGGAATAGCGATAGCGAGGAGTGATGGGAAGATCATCTCATGCTGAGCAGCACGGGTGGAGATCTCTACGCAAGAGCCGTAGTCCGGCGTGCCTGTACCCTCAAGGATGCCAGCTATCTCGCGGAACTGACGACGAACTTCTTCCACCATCTTCTGGGCAGCACGACCTACAGCCTCCATGGTGAGACCACAGAAGAGGAAGGACGCCATACCTCCGATGAAGGCACCCACAAGCACCTTGGGATTCATGAGGTTGACCTGAAAGTAGTTCATGAAGTCGGGGATGGTAGCAGCAGAAGCGCTGATAACCTCGCCCTTGACATTCTCCATCATAACACCAGCACGCTCCATAGCAATCTTGATTTCCTCGATGTAAGAGGCGAGAAGAGCGAGAGCAGTGAGGGCTGCAGAACCAATGGCGAAGCCCTTACCCGTAGCAGCGGTAGTGTTACCCAGAGCATCGAGGGCATCTGTACGATGACGAACCTCTTCGCCCAGTTCAGACATCTCTGCATTACCGCCAGCATTGTCGGCAATGGGTCCGTAAGCGTCAGTAGCCAGTGTGATACCCAGCGTAGAGAGCATACCTACAGCAGCGATACCAATACCATAGAGTCCGTTGGCCAGACTCTCACTGGACATAGTGAGGTCGAAACCGTTGGCAAAGCCGAAGCTGAGGATGATAGCTACACCAATGGTGATAACAGGAATACAGGTAGAAATCATACCCGTTCCTATACCTTTAATAATAACGGTAGCAGAACCTGTGAGACCAGCCTCAGAGATTTTCTGGGTAGGCTTGTAGGAGTGAGAGGTGTAGTACTCGGTAGCCTGTCCGATGATGACACCAGCTACAAGACCCGTGATGACAGAGCAAGAGAGCCAGAGCCAGTTCTCAATGCCCAACAGGTAGAGAATAGCGAAGGTGGCGACGGCAATGAGTACGGCACTGACGTTGGTACCCAGAGACAGTGACTTCAGCAGGTCGCGCATGGTAGCGCCCTCCTTGGTACGAACTAGGAAGATGCCGAAGAGCGACAGGAAGACACCTACCGCAGCGATGAGCATGGGGGCGATGACGGCCTTGAGCTGGATGTCGATACCAGCAGCGGCAAAGGCAGCTGCACCCAGGGCAGCAGTAGAGAGCACAGAGCCGCAGTATGACTCGTAGAGGTCAGCACCCATACCTGCGACGTCACCTACGTTATCACCAACGTTATCGGCAATAGTAGCAGGATTGCGTGGGTCATCCTCAGGAATGTCGGCCTCGACCTTACCCACGATGTCAGCACCCACGTCGGCAGCCTTGGTGTAGATACCGCCACCCACACGAGCGAACAGCGCCTGCGTAGAAGCACCCATACCGAAGGTCAGCATGGTGGTGGTGATGGAAATGAGTCCGTCCTGATCGAAGTAGTTCAGCACGACAAACCAGATGGCGATGTCGAGCAAGCCAAGACCCACCACGGTGAGACCCATGACGGCGCCAGAGCGGAAAGCCACCTTCAGACCAGCATTCAGACTCTTACGGGCAGCATTGGCTGTACGGGCAGAGGCATAGGTTGCCGTCTTCATACCAAAGAAGCCTGCCAGACCAGAGAAGAAACCACCTGTGAGGAAGGCAAATGGTACCCATGGGTTCTGGACGTTGAGTCCGTAGGCCATAAAGGCAAAGAGGATGCAGAGCACCACAAACACGATGCCTACGACCTTGTACTGCTGCTTGAGATAGGCCATAGCACCTTTACGAACGTAGAGGGCAATCTCCTTCATGCGGGGCGTTCCCTCGTCTTCTGCCATCATCTGACGGAAGAAGAAAAAGGCCATACCCAGAGCAACGACAGATGCAATGGGTACGAGCCAGAATACGGTTGGAATAATCATAAATATTTAGGTTTTAAAGGTTATTAGAGGTTAGTGGGACCAAACTACTCGTCGGCAATGAAGTCGGAGAGAGATTCGGCATCCTCGTCATCCTCACCATCACCCAGGTCAAAGGTGGTACGATAGTTGTTCTCGTTGATCTCGTCGTCATCGGGATCCTCGATATCCACATCGTCCTCATCGGGCTTATTATAGTCGTCGATGATTTCTACATCTGCATCGTCGTCGTCCTCGTCGCCATCGCCAAAAGAACTGGTATCGTCAAACTTCATGCGAGGCTTGATGGTCTCAGGCTTCAACTTGGCAAAGATTGCTTCAACCCATGTACCCTTGGCCACCTCGAGTACCTCGAAGCCATCGGCCACCTTCTTCTCATACATGCCGCCCTTCTTGTGCAGACGGTCCTTGGGAAGGGTAGTGGTGGAGATGTCGAAACCACTCTCGATGATGTCCTGAATGGATTGTGACAAAGAATCCCAGCCACCACCGAAGTTACGGTCAATCACCTCCAGCAGTTTGGCAGCAGAGATATGACGGATATTCTCATAGGTCAGGTCGGTAACACGCGTGATAGGACGCTTCTTAATGGCCCACGTTACCTTGGCAGTCTCGTCAACTTTGAAGGTTCCAACCTTGTAACCCTGTTTAGTGTATTTGTCCTCCAGCAGTTTGTTGTCATCCTTTATTTCCTCAATCATGAATGCACTGCGGATGATGTCAGCAATGTGGCGCAGGTTCTCCCTCAGTTCACCTTCTTTGTCGGCAGAGTCAAGCATACGGAAAATATCATTCTCCTGGACGTCCCAAACTGTGCTTTTTGTCAGTGTTTTCAAGCTTAGAGCTTTGTTCGTTGTTGTTTCTTTCATACGTATTTTTTGAGATTAATTATATATTTTGCTGCAAATGTACAAAAAAAGTGATAAATAAAAAAGGAATTATCAATTATTTATTACCTTTGCATCAAAATTATGTCAGAACCATTAGCTGAGAGACTCAGACCTCGCACGTTGGACGACTATATCGGACAGCAACATTTGGTAGGCGAGGGGGCTGTCCTGCGCAAGATGATTGATGCAGGACGCATCTCGTCGTTTATCCTATGGGGACCGCCAGGGGTGGGGAAGACAACACTGGCTCAGATTATTGCCAACAAGCTGGAAACGCCGTTCTATACGCTATCTGCTGTAACTAGTGGCGTAAAGGATGTGAGGGACGTTATTGAGAAAGCCCAGAAGGGTAGGTTCTTCAACGAGGCATCACCAATCCTGTTTATTGACGAGATTCACCGTTTCTCGAAGTCGCAACAGGATTCGCTATTGGGAGCAGTAGAGAAAGGTATTGTGACGCTGATTGGTGCAACCACAGAGAATCCATCGTTTGAGGTTATCCGTCCGCTACTGTCGCGTTGCCAACTGTATGTGTTGAAATCGCTGGAAAAAGACGATCTGCTAGAACTTCTCCACAGAGCCATCACAAAAGATGTCTACTTGAAAGAGAAAAACATCGAACTCAACGAAACGTCGGCACTATTAAGATATAGCGGAGGTGATGCACGTAAATTGCTGAATATCTTAGAATTAGTCATTGAAAGTTCTAGTAGTACTAGTAGTACTAGTAATACTAGTATCATCATCACTGATGAAATGGTTGAAAAATGCCTACAGCAGAACCCGCTGGCATACGATAAAGATGGCGAGATGCACTACGACATCATCTCCGCTTTTATCAAGTCTATTCGTGGCTCGGATCCTGATGCGGCATTATACTGGATGGCCCGTATGATAGAGGGTGGGGAAGACCCTCAGTTTATTGCCAGACGCATGGTGATATCGGCCTCTGAGGATATTGGACTGGCTAATCCCAATGCTTTGTTGCTGGCCAATGCAGCCTTTGACACCGTCATGAAAATAGGATGGCCTGAGGCTCGGATAGCCCTGGCGGAATGTTGCGTATATCTGGCAACATCACCCAAAAGTAATTCTGCATATCTGGGCATTGACAGGGCCTTGGAATTGGTAAAACAAACTGGAAATCAGCCCGTTCCTTTACCATTAAGGAATGCGCCCACAAAGTTAATGAAAGAATTGGGCTATCATGACGGATATATGTATCCCCACGATTATCCAGGCCATTTCACACCACAACAATATATGCCAGATGCACTCCAGAATGAGCGTCTATGGTTTGCCCAACATTCGCCTGCAGAAGAGAAACTGTACGAAAGAATGGTGAATTATTGGGGCGAAAAATACAAAAAATAGCACCAGCACATGTTATGATAAATAGAATATGGAATACGACGAGATATTACAACAACTGATAGAGTTTTTAGGTACATTTGCCTTTGCCATATCAGGAATACGTCATGCTGCTGCCAAGCATTTTGACTGGTTTGGCGGTTATGTCTGTGGTATTGCCGTCGCTATTGGTGGTGGTACAATTCGTGACGTAATGCTGGGTACAACGCCATTCTGGATGACCAATCCGTTCTATATGATTTGTACAGCATTGGCGTTGATATTCGTCGTTATTTTCGCCAAACACATGGAAGGCCTTAGAAATACGTGGTTTGTGTTCGATACATTGGGCTTGGCACTTTTTACAATTGCAGGAATCCAAAAATCGCTGGCTTTTGGACAACCGTATTGGGTGGCGATAATTATGGGCTGTATAACAGGTTCTGCAGGTGGTGTGATTCGTGATGTTCTGCTGAATAATGAGCCCGTTATTTTCCAGCGAGAAATTTATGCAATGGCAGCAGTTCTTGGAGGAATAACATATTGGTTGCTAGATTATTGTGGCGTAACAATTGAAGTAACTGCTATTGCATCTTTTATTGTTACTTGCCTGATGCGTTTCTTGGCTGTTCGTTATCATTTATCGTTACCGATACTCAAAGACGAGAACTAAGAAAGTCGACTGTCAAGAGTGGAGGATTAAAGATTGAAATAATACCTATTTATCATAATGTGTATTCTTTTCAAATTATTAGATTCTCTCAGAATAGCAATAATAAGACAGAATATTTGGTTGAATCAGATTTTTTTTGTATTTTTGCAGCCTATTATAAATAAGGTGTCAGATAACACTAAGAATTAACGAATAACAATACAGAAAATATAAAAGAATGAAACCAACGGCGATATTGCTTCTGCACTGTCCAGACCAGCAAGGTATTATTTCAGAGGTAACAAGATTTATCACTGACAACAAAGGAAACATCGTATATCTGGATCAATATGTCGATAATGTTGATGGCATGTTTTTCATGCGCATTGAATGGGAACTGGACGGTTTCCTGATTCCTCGCGACAAATTGTACGATTACATCAACACACTGTATGCTCAGCGCTATCAGATGAAATTTACGCTGTATTACAGCGATAAGCGTCCACGCATGGCTATTTTCGTATCAAAAATGAGTCACTGTCTGTACGATCTGTTGGCGCGTTGGAAAGCTGGCGAATTTAACTGCGATATTCCGTGTATTGTCTCAAATCACGAAGATTTGCGCTATGTAGCAGACCAGTTTGGCATTCCTTACTATGTGTGGAGCATCAAAAAAGACCATTCTAACAAGGAAGAAGTCGAGAAAGCCGAGATGGAACTGTTGAAAAAAGAAGATATCTCGTTCATTGTACTGGCCCGTTATATGCAGATTATCAGCGACGAGATGATAGCTGAATATCCGCATCATATCATCAATATCCACCACTCTTTCCTGCCAGCTTTTGTGGGTGCCAAGCCCTATCATCAGGCCTACGAACGTGGCGTGAAGATTATTGGAGCAACGAGCCACTATGTGACAGCAGAACTGGATGCAGGCCCCATCATTGAGCAAGATGTGACACGGATCACCCACAAGGATACGCCAGAGAGTCTAGTACTGAAAGGCAAAGACTTAGAGAAGATTGTGTTGTCACACGCTGTCTCAAAGCATATCCAGCGTAAGATACTGACTTACAAAAACAAAACGATTATCTTCTCGTAAGAAAACCACGGATTGAACGGAATTTTATTTATGAACGTAGCAATCGTAAAATATAACGCAGGAAACATCTACAGTGTGGTGAATGCCCTTCGCAGAATGGGTATAGAACCCCTACTGAGCGATGATGCCGAGCAACTGAAGAAGGCAGACCGCGTGCTATTCCCTGGACAAGGCGAAGCACGTGGCGCTATGGAATACTTGAAGGCTCGCAGGCTTGACGAGGTCATTCGCGATCTGAAACAACCCGTTTTCGGCATTTGCGTAGGTCAGCAGCTTCTCTGCAAGCACTCTGAGGAAGGCGATGTCGACTGTATTGGCATCTTCGATGCAGAAGTGAAGCGTTTCCAGCCTAAGAATCACGAAGACAAGGTGCCCTGTATGGGTTGGCAAAATCTCAGCAACCTCAAGTCGCCATTGATGGAAGGACTGGGCGAGAATCCCTATGTCTATTTTGTGCATAGCTACTATGTGCCCGTTTGCGAAGAGACCATTGCTACGGCAGACTACATTCTCCCCTACTCTGCATCCATGCATAAGGACAATTTCTACACCTGCCAATTCCATCCGGAGAAAAGTGGAAAAGTTGGTGAGCAAATCTTGAAAAATTTCCTTGAATTAAATTGTAAATTGTAAATTGTCAAATCGTCAAATGATAGAACTGATTCCCGCAATAGATATCATCAACGGCCAGTGCGTACGTCTAACCAAGGGCGACTACGACCAGAAAACGGTTTATGGCAGTCCGTTGGAGATGGCCCAGGAGTTTGAACGTCTGGGTTACAAGCGCCTCCATATGGTGGATCTGGATGGTGCCAAATCAAAGCATATTGTCAATAGTTCTGTGCTCTGTCAGATTACGACAGAGACTCAGCTAACAGTCGATTTTGGTGGTGGCATCAAGACTGATGAAGATATCGAAATTGCTTTCAATCATGGTGCACAGATGGTAACCATTGGCAGCATTGCTGTCACAGAACCTGAGCGCTTTATGGGATGGTTGAAGAAATATGGAGCAGAACGCATCATTCTGGGTGCCGACGTCAGGAATGGCAAGATTAGCATCAATGGTTGGAAGGAAGATTCTACGGAAGACCTTCTACCCTTCCTCAAGAAATATATAGACGCAGGTGTCAGCAAAGTGCTGTGTACAGAAATATCGAAAGACGGCACGCTGGCAGGTCCTGCTATTGAATTGTATAAGCGTGTGATGAAGGAATATCCGACATTGCACCTGATAGCCTCTGGTGGTGTGTCCTGCATCGACGATATCAAGGCCCTCGATGCGGCAGGCATTCCTGCTGTCGTCTTCGGCAAGGCTATTTATGAAGGAAAAATCAATCTGCAAGAACTATGGGACTGGCAAAACGCATAATACCCTGTCTGGACGTCAAGGACGGTGAGACCGTAAAAGGTACCAACTTTGTGAATCTGCGAAGTGCTGGTGACCCTGTTGCCCTGGGCAAAGCCTATAGCGAGCAGGGCGCTGATGAACTGTGCTTTCTCGACATCACTGCCTCTTTCGAGGGTCGCAAGACGTTTACGGAGATGGTAACAAAGGTGGCTGAGACCCTAAATATCCCGTTTACTGTTGGTGGTGGCATCAACGAGTTGAAAGACGTGGAACGTCTGCTCTATGCTGGTGCCGACAAGGTCAGCGTGAATAGTGCTGCCATCCGTCGTCCTGAACTCATTGACGAGATTACTAACCGTTTTGGTTCTCAGGTGTGCGTTGTCGCCATCGATGCCCGTCTGGATGAAGACGGCTGGCATTGTTACCTGAAAGGCGGACGCGAACGTACTGAACGAGGACTCTTCGAGTGGGCCCATGAGGCACAGGAGCGTGGTGCTGGTGAGATTCTCTTCACCTCGATGAACCATGACGGTACGAAGAACGGTTATGCCAACGAAGCCCTACGCGAATTGTCAGACAACCTGTCAATACCTATCATTGCCAGTGGTGGTGCAGGCTGCAAAGAGCACTTCCGCGACGTATTCACAGAAGGACATGCGGATGCTGCATTGGCTGCTTCTGTGTTCCACTTTGGCGAGATACCCGTACCAGAACTGAAGCAATATTTACACAACGAAGGAATAAACGTAAGAATATGAAGATAGATTTTGAGAAGATGGGCGGCTTGGTGCCTGCCATCATACAAGATGCCACGACGAAGAACGTGCTGATGCTGGGTTTCATGAACGAGGAAGCCTACGAGAAGACCCTTGCCACCAAGCATGTCACCTTCTGGAGTCGTACCCGTAATACGCTGTGGACGAAGGGAGAAACCAGTGGGCACTTTCTGAATCTGGTGGATATGAAGATTGATTGCGACAACGACACACTGTTGGTTCGCGTAAATCCCGTTGGTCCTACCTGTCATACAGGCACAGATACATGTTGGGGTGAGGAGAACGAGAGCAATCCCCTACTCTTCCTGTCAGAACTGCAGTCGTTTATCGACAAACGCAAGCAGGAGATGCCTGAGGGCTCGTACACCACCAGTCTGTTTACAAAAGGCGTCAACAAGATAGCCCAGAAGGTGGGTGAAGAAGCGCTGGAAACTGTCATCGAAGCCACCAACGGCACTGACGACCATCTGGTCTATGAAGCCAGCGATCTGTTGTACCACCTCATTGTCTTGCTCACTGAGAAAGGCCTGCGCATCGAGGATGTTGCTGAAGAGTTGCATAAGCGCCACGATCCCAACTGGGACAAGCAACGTCGTGAAGCGAAGGCTGCAGGAAAAATGAAATAAGTTGTAAATTGTCAAATAGTCAAATAGAAAGATGCTGATAGATTACAAGAAGGTAGACATATACCACAAGGATGGTGCCCCTGTATTGCACGATGTGGATTTCCACGTTGACGAGGGTGAGTTTATCTATGTCATTGGTCGTGTGGGTTCTGGTAAGAGCTCGCTGCTGAAAACCATCTATTTCGAGATGGATATCGAGAATGCTGAGAATGCCTTTGTGCTGAACCACGACCTGCGCGAGTTGAAGCAGAAATACATTCCTGCCCTGCGTCGTCAGATGGGTATCATCTTCCAGGATTTCCAGTTGTTGGGCGACCGCACCGTTTATGAGAATCTGAAGTTCGTGCTGAAAGCCACTGGTTGGAAGAAGAACGACGAGATTGACGAGCGCATCCACGATGTCTTGGAGGATGTCGATATGGTTGACTTCATCGATCGCTACCCCCACGAACTCTCTGGTGGCGAACAGCAGCGCATCGCCATCGCCCGTGCCATCTTGAATCGTCCCAAACTGATTGTCGCTGACGAGCCTACGGGTAATCTTGACTTGGAGACAGCTGCCAACATCATCCAGCTGTTGCGCCAGGTGACACAGACTGGTACAGCAGTTATTATGACTACCCACAACATCTCGTTGCTGAACGAGTATCCTGGCATCGTCTATCGTTGCATCGATGGACGTCTGGAGGATATCACAGAGACCTACAACACGATGGCCCTCTACGAGGATGAAGAGAGTGGTGAGACGTCTGCTGTGGACTATAGTGCTCGCGAAGACTTGTCGCTATAATTAAGAGTTAAGAATTAAGAGAATAAAAACTAGATAAGACAATGAAAGTAATGAAGTTTGGCGGTACTTCGGTGGGTACACCGGACCGCATGAAGGAAGTAACCAAGTTAGTAACCAAGTCTGGCGAGCCCGTTTTCGTCGTGCTCTCTGCTATGTCCGGCACCACCAATTCACTGGTGGAGATTGCCGACTATCTGTACAAGAAGAACCCTGAGGGTGCCAACGAGGTCATCAACCAGTTGGAGCGTAAGTACATGAAGCATGTTGACGAACTCTACACGAAGGATGCCACCAAGGAGCAGACTCGCGAGTTTGTGATTTCAGAAATGAACTACCTGCGTTCGTTCACTAAGGAACTGTTCACCTCGTTCGAGGAGAAGAGCATCGTGGCCCAGGGTGAGATGCTGTCCACCAACATGGTCGTCAACTACATGCAGGAACAGGGCATCAAGGCTGTCTTGCTGAACGCCCTCGACTTCATGCGTACCGACAAGAATTCAGAGCCCGACCCCGTATATATCAAGGAGAAGCTGGCAGCCATCATGGAGAAGAATGAGGGTCAGCAGGTGTACATCACCCAGGGCTTCATCTGTCGCAATGCCTATGGCGAGATTGACAATCTGCAGCGTGGTGGTTCCGACTATACAGCCTCTCTGATTGGTGCTGCTCTGAATGCTGAAGAAATTCAGATCTGGACTGATATCGATGGCATGCACAACAACGACCCACGTGTGGTCGACAAGACTGAGCCCGTTCATCAGCTGCACTTCGAGGAGGCTGCTGAGTTGGCTTACTTTGGTGCCAAGATTCTGCACCCCACCTGCGTCCAGCCTGCCAAGTATGCTGGCATCCCCGTTCGTCTGCTGAACACCATGCAGCCCGAGGCTGAGGGTACCACCATCAGCAACAAGACCGAGTATGGCAAGATCAAGGCTGTTGCTGCTAAGGACAACATCATCGCCATCAAGATTAAGTCCAGCCGTATGTTGCTGGCTACGGGTTTCCTGCGCAAGGTCTTCGAGATTTTCGAGTCTTACCAGACTCCTATCGATATGGTCTGCACCTCTGAGGTCGGTGTTTCCATGTCTATCGACAACTCTGCCCATCTGGGTGAGATCGTTGACGAGTTGAAGAAGTATGGTACCGTCACTGTTGATACTGGCATGTGTGTGGTCTGCGTTGTGGGCGACCTTGACTGGTCTAACATTGGTTTCGAGACACAGGTACTGGAGGCCATGAAGAACATCCCCGTTCGCATGATCTCCTATGGTGGTTCCAACTACAACATCTCGTTCCTCATCAAGGAGGAAGACAAGAAGCGTGCCCTGCAGGCTTTGAGCACAGAGTTGTTCAACAAATAAGAATTTTTAGAATTAAGAGATACTAGTTTCCAACACAAGAAAAGACTATGAAAGGAATATTTCCTTTGGACAAAATGGAGCGTCTGCGCACACCGTTCTACTACTACGATGCAGAACTGTTGCGCCAGACGCTGCAAACCATACGCGAGGAAGTCAGCAAGCATGAAGGCTTCTGTGTGCACTATGCAGTTAAGGCTAATGCCAATCCCAAGGTACTCCGTATTATCCGTGAGGCAGGCTTGGGTGTCGATTGCGTCAGTGGTGGCGAGATAGAAGCCAGCGTCAAGGCAGGTTTCCCCAGCTCGAAGATTGTCTACGCAGGCGTAGGCAAGAGCGACTGGGAAATCAATCTGGGACTGGACAACGACATCTTCTGTTTCAATGTGGAGAGCATCCCCGAGTTAGAGGTCATCAACCAGCTGGCTGCCCAGAAAGGTAAGGTTGCTCGTGTGGCCTTCCGCCTGAACCCCAACGTGGGTGCCCATACCCATGCTAACATCACTACGGGTTTGGCTGAGAATAAGTTCGGCATCGACATGCGCGACATGCTGAAGGTCATCGAGGAGGCTTCGCAGATGACAAACGTCAAGGTGGTAGGTCTGCACTTCCACATCGGCAGTCAAATTCTCGACATGGGTGACTTCGAGGCTCTCTGCAATCGTGTCAACGAACTGCAGAATGAGTTGGAGCGCCATCGCATCCGTCTGGAGCACATCAATGTGGGTGGTGGACTGGGTGTCGACTATCAGCACCCCAATCGTGTACCCATCCCCGATTTTCAGGCTTATTTCAACACCTATGCCAAGAAATTGAAGTTGCGCGACGGACAGACCCTGCACTTCGAGTTGGGTCGTGCCGTAGTGGCTCAGTGTGGCACGCTTATCACGCGTACCTTATATATAAAGGAAGGCTACGTCAAGAAGTTCTGTATTGTCGATGCTGGTTTCACTGACCTCATCCGTCCTGCCCTCTACCAAGCTTACCATAAGATAGAGAACCTGTCTAGCGAGGAACCTATGGAGGCTTACGACGTGGTGGGTCCCATCTGCGAATCGACAGATGTCTTTGCCAAGCAGATTGACATCAACAAGGCCCATCGTGGTGACCTCATCGCCATCCGTTCGGCTGGTGCCTATGGCGAGATTATGGCGTCGCAGTACAACTGTCGCCAGTTGCCTGTAGGCTATATCAGCGAGGAACTGTAAGATGTAAGATGAATGATGTAAGATGGCGAAACTGACAGACTGCATAGAGATTAAGGGCGCCAGGGTTAACAACCTGAAGAACGTCGACGTCAAGATACCCCGCAACAAACTGGTGGTCATCGCTGGTGTGTCGGGTAGCGGCAAGTCGTCGTTAGCCTTTGACACGCTCTATGCCGAAGGACAGCGCCGTTATGTGGAGAGCCTGTCGAGCTATGCCCGTCAGTTTCTGGGACGTATGAACAAGCCTGAGTGCGACTTCATCAAGGGCATCCCACCAGCTATCGCCATCGAACAGAAAGTCATCTCGCGCAATCCGCGTTCTACTGTTGGCACCACCACCGAAATCTACGAGTACCTGCGTTTGCTCTTTGCCCGTATCGGACGAACTTACTCGCCCGTCAGTGGACAGGAGGTTAAGAAACACTCCACCGAGGACATCATCCAGTGTACTCAGCAGTATGCTCCTGGCACCAAGTTTCTGGTGTTGGCCCCCATCCATCTCAACGAGGGGCGCACACTGGAACAGCAACTCAAAATCTATGTCCAGAACGGCTACACCCGTTTGGCTGATGGTGGCAATGTCATCCGCATCGATGACTTCCTGGCTAATAGCCAACACCCATCACCCATCACCCATCACCTCTACCTCGTCATCGACCGTCTCTCTGTCGATTCCGCCAAGGATGCCATCTCACGCCTTGTCGATTCTGCTGAGACAGCGTTCTACGAGGGTCATGGCGAGTGCCGCCTGATGATTTATCCAGCAGGCATCACCTACGATTTCTCCACACGTTTCGAGGCCGATGGCATCACCTTCGAGGAACCTACCGACAATCTCTTCTCGTTCAATTCACCCATCGGAGCCTGTCCTGAGTGCCAGGGCTTCGGCAAGATTATTGGCATCGACGAGCACCTTGTCATCCCTGATACGTCGCTTTCCGTCTATGATGGTTGCGTAGTCTGTTGGCATGGCGAGAAGATGAAGATGTGGAAAGAGGAGTTCTGTCGTCGTGCAGCTCAAGATGACTTCCCCATTTTCGAGCCTTATTATAAGCTTACGCAGAAGCAGAAAGATATGTTGTGGCACGGACTGCCCTCCGACAAGACTCGCGACAAGTACGACCGCGTTTCCATCGACAATTTCTTCCAGATGGTTCGCGAGAATCAGTATAAGATTCAGTATCGCGTCATGCTGGCACGCTATCGTGGCAAGACGACCTGTCCCAAGTGTCATGGCACACGCCTGAAGCCAGAGGCCGACTATGTGAAGATTGGTGGTCGCAGCATCTCTGACCTCGTTCAGATGCCCATTGTCCGACTGAAGGAGTGGTTCGACCATTTGGAACTGACCGAACAGGAACAACAGATTGGTCATCGCCTGCTCACTGAAATTACCACACGTCTGCAGTTCATGCTCGACGTAGGTCTGGGCTATCTCACGCTCAACCGCATGTCCAACACATTGTCTGGTGGCGAGAGTCAGCGCATCAATCTGACCACCTCGTTAGGCTCCTCACTCGTGGGTAGTCTCTATATCCTCGACGAACCCAGCATCGGACTCCATCAGCGCGACACTGACCGCTTGCTGAAAGTCCTCAAGGAGTTGCGCGACCTGGGCAATACCGTTGTCATCGTTGAGCACGACGAAGAGATTATGCGTGCTGCCGACTACCTCATCGACGTTGGTCCTGACGCAGGTCGCTTGGGTGGCGAAATCATGTATGCAGGGCCCATTCCCGAGGGGCGTGTGCTCGACGATTCCGTCGTCGAGAAGAGTCACACGCTCCGCTACCTCACTCATCAGGATGAGATAGCCCTTCCTGCCAGTCGTCGCCCATGGAATCGCAAGATTACTGTCAAGAGCGCGCGCATGAACAACCTCAAGGGTGTCACTGTCGATTTCCCCCTCAACGTCATGACGGTTGTTACGGGTGTCTCGGGCAGTGGCAAGTCCTCACTCGTCAAGGGCATCCTCTACCCTGCCCTCAAACGTCATCTTGGCGAGGTCTGCGACACACCAGGCGAGTATAGCGGACTGGAGGGCGACTATCAGGCCGTCCATCATGTGGAGTTTGTCGACCAGAATCCTATTGGCAAGTCCACACGTTCCAATCCTGCCACCTATGTCAAGGCCTACGACGCCATCCGCGACCTCTTCGCTGAACAGCCGTTGGCCCAGCAGATGGGTTTCACCAGCCAGTATTTCTCGTTCAATGCCGATGGTGGCCGTTGCGACGAGTGTAAGGGTGCTGGTGTGATTACTGTCGAGATGCAGTTCATGGCCGACCTTGTCCTCGAGTGTGAAGCCTGTCATGGCCATCGTTTCAAGCACGACATCCTCGACGTGCGCTATCGTGGTAAGAACATCGACGACGTCCTCAACATGACCATCTCCGAGGCCATCCAGTTCTTCTCAGAAGACGATGCGCACAGCAGTTTTGCTGCTGTGACCAAAACCATCGTCGCCCGTCTAAAGACCCTTGAAGACGTCGGTTTGGGCTACATCAAACTCGGTCAGAACTCATCGACCCTTTCTGGTGGTGAGAACCAGCGCGTCAAGTTGGCCTACTTCATCGGACAGGAGCGTCAGGATCCCACCCTCTTCATCTTCGACGAACCCACCACGGGTCTGCACTTCCACGACATCAATCGTCTCTTGCAAGCGTTCAACGCCCTCATTGAGCGTGGTCATAGCATCCTCGTCATCGAACACAACATGGATGTCATCAAGTGTGCCGACCACGTCATCGACATGGGTCCAGATGGTGGCGATCGTGGTGGCGAGGTCGTCTGCACTGGAACACCAGAACAGATAGCAGCCTGCCCCAAGAGTTTGACGGGAAAATTCCTGAAAGAGAAACTGTAAGACAAATTACATGGCTAAAAAATGTTAATAGCCAATTAATTCTCCATTCTCCATTCTCCATTTTCAATTTATTGTTGTACCTTTGCATCCGCTTTCGAGCAAAGAGATCTTTGAAAGGCTGCCGATATGGCTCAGTTGGTAGAGCAACGCATTCGTAATGCGTGGGTCGCCGGTTCGAGTCCGGCTATCGGCTCACTTTTCTGCAAAAGAGTCAGCAATCCCAATCTCGGGTCCTGACTCTTTTTTCTTGCAGGCGGATTTAGCTCAGTTGGTAGAGCATTGGCTTCCCAAGCCGAGGGTCGCGGGTTCGAGTCCCGTAATCCGCTCCTCCTACCCCACCTAAACGGGGTAAAAACGAGAAAAAACAAGCAGAAAGCGAAAAAAGTCTTCGAAAAATTTGCAGGGTTCGAAAAATAGTAGTACCTTTGCACCCGCAATCAAGGAGATAACCCCACGGTTGAAGCTTAAAACCTCCTTTTGGAAGGATGGGTGAGTGGCTGAAACCAGCAGTTTGCTAAACTGCCGTACGGGTTCCCGTACCGGGGGTTCGAATCCCCCTCCTTCCGCAC
>CACYBB010000039.1 GCA_902772585.1 uncultured Bacteroidales bacterium
GAATTGTTCTAATTTGACTATACAATCTTGTAGTACCAACATATTGCAATAGTATTATTTTCTATTTTCTCTCTGCAAATATAGAGATTATTTTCGAAATGACAAAGAAAAAGGAAGAAAAAGTTTGGATACGACATTTTATAGCCGTACGGTAGTAAATGGTTCGTTGAGCGTGAAGGTTTTCTCGTAGCCCTTGGTCTTAACAGTATAGGTGTTGCCCAGTTTGAAGGCTGGACAAGTGACGAGGCTGGCGCTGCGACGCATTGAGAAAGGAATGGTGATGGTGCTTATGCACTTGCCGTTGGCATCGGAAATCGTGATGGGCTCGTTCTTTACGACATTAAGGTCTACAAGCAGTACGGTGGGTTGCTTGGCTGTGGCATTGGTGGGAACAGAGGGGGCATCGCCGATGCTGCCACCAACAGAGAATACGGTTCCACCCTCAATGGCTATGGGAGCCATATCACAGTCGAGTCCCTCTTCTGGCGAACCCACCTGACTCCAGGCATAAACAGTACCACCACGAATGATGATGGCTGGCTCTATTTTCTTATTGTTATTGCCACCACCAAAGGGCAGGAAGAATCCTCCTTCAGGGTTGGCATCGACAGCATCATTACCCTTGCTACGAACTGTGACGTGGGCACCGTTGAACTCGATGGTAGCGTTGGCATTGACAGCATCGTCAGCAGCCAGCACATCTACCTTTCCACCATTAAACACGACACCTTTCCTTCCCTCGATGCCCTCAGCACCAGGTGTGGAGGTGCGGACAGTGACCACACCACTCTTGATTGTAACCTTGCCTTTAGAAGTGATACCCTTGGTTGATGCTACATATTTGTGCTTACCTGTAAAGCCAAAAGGTTTCTCGCCAAGGTGATTGCCCGATGTCGTTACGTTGAGCGTCAACTCCTCGATAGTGATATCCTTCTTGCTCTTGATGCCCCTGCAGCCATCGCCAGTAGCAATGACATTGAGTGTGCCCTTACCAGAAAGCAGCAGTTTATCCTTAGCCCAGATAGTAGCAGCCTTATGATTGGCCGTATCTTTGCAGGCGGTAATGGTCAGCGTGTTCTTAGTGCCTTTCGTTGCCACCACCTCTACATTTTTCTTGTTCTTCAGCCATAGCGGTGCGCCCTCCCGACTGGTCAGCGTCAGGTTTTCAAGCTTCACCTTAGCCTTGCCAGCTGTCTTCAGCATCAGTTGTCCGTCATTGCTCTTACCTGTCAGCAGGAGTGTGAGCTTATGACTTTTATACTGGCTCTCTATTTTCACATTGGCGCCTTTGACCTTAACCTTCACGCTGTCCTTAGCCGAATTCTTGACTTTCGCAGTGGTACCGCTAAAGTGGATGGTGATGTCCTCCGCATGGCATACGCAGAACAGCATCAAGGCCATCATCAATATACTTATTCTTTGCATTGTAATGAATCAGCTGTTGTCACATTGCACGTGCAAAGTTAGTGATTATTTTGATAATCTCCAAATGAAATTTGGTCATATCCTAATTTCTTGTTACTTTTGCAACATGATTGACGAAAAGAGTAAGAAAGACATAGCATTGGTACTGTCTAGTGGTGGTGCGAGAGGACTGGCACACATCGGAGCCATTGAGGAACTGGAGGAACAGGGGTACAGGATTACCTCTGTGGCAGGTTGCTCAATGGGGGCACTCATTGGTGGCGTCTATGCAGCAGGAAAGTTGAAGGAGTTTCGTGAATGGATGAAGACCATCGACCGCAAGAAGATGCTGGAACTGACAGACTTTTCGTTCAGTCTGAGTCACCTTGTAAAAGGTACGCGTATCATCGAGGCCATTATGGAATTCGTGCCCGATATGGCGATAGAGGACCTGCCCATCCCCTACTGTTGCGTAGCTACTGACTGGATGAGTGGTAACGAGGTAGTATTCTCAAAGGGCAGTCTGTTTGAGGCCATCCGTGCCAGCATCTCCTTGCCAACGTTCTACGAACCTGTACAGAAGGACGGCATGATACTGATTGACGGAGGTGTAGTAAACCCTATTCCGATGAATCGCGTGAAGCGTAAGGCTGGCGACATCCTGGTGGGTGTCGACGTCAGTGGCCACGACTACAAGTCGCAGAAAGTAAACCACTTCAACTACTATACGATGCTGTCACGCACCAGTTCACTGATGATTCGCCAGAACTCCATCCTGATGGCCAAGTTGATGAAGCCAGACATACTGGTAGATATCCAGATGGCACGCTATGGTGGTTTTGACTACGACAAGTCAGAGAAACTGATTGCCATTGGCCGACTAAAAACGCAGCTTGCCATCACGAAATACGAGAATAACGTATAAAAAGAGTAAAAAAACAAGCGAAAATTGCTTGTATATAAAAGTTATTTACTACCTTTGCATCTGCTAACAAAAAGATAGGGGCATAGCCCAGTTGGTTTAGAGCGCTGCAGTCACATTGCAGAGGTCCCCGGTTCGAGCCCGGGTGTCCCTACCAAAAAGAAAAAGAGACTCCATTTGAGAGTCTCTTTTTTGTTATTATTGTCGTTATGACGGGATAACGTTATAACGACTTTATTACTTCGCGTAAGCCACTGAACGGGTTTCGCGGATAACGGTGATCTTCACCTGACCAGGATAGGTCATCTCGTTCTGAATCTTCGATGCAATCTGTCCGCTGAGTGCCTCTGTCTCGGCATCGTCCATCTTGTCAGCACCCACGATGACGCGCAACTCACGACCAGCCTGGATGGCATAGGTCTTGGTGACGCCAGGATAAGACATAGCGATGGCCTCGAGGTCGTTCAGACGCTTGATGTAAGCCTCAACGATCTCACGACGGGCACCAGGACGGGCACCAGAGATGGCGTCACAAATCTGAACGATAGGAGCCAGCAGGGTCTGCATCTCCATCTCATCGTGGTGAGCACCAATAGCATTGCAGATATCAGGTTTCTCCTTGAACTTCTCAGCAATCTTAGCACCATAGATAGCGTGTGGATCGTCAGTATCCTCATCGGGCACCTTACCAATGTCGTGCAACAGACCAGCGCGCTTAGCCTTCTTTGGATTCAGGCCCAATTCAGCAGCCATCACAGCACAGAGGTTAGCAGTCTCGCGAGCGTGCTGTAGGAGGTTCTGTCCGTATGATGAACGGTACTTCATCTTACCTACGATACGAATCAGTTCAGGGTGCAGACCATGGATACCCAGGTCGATAGCAGTACGCTTACCTGTCTCGATAATCTCGTTCTCCAACTGCTTCTTGACCTTGGCAACCACCTCCTCGATACGGGCTGGGTGAATACGACCATCGGCCACCAGCTGGTGCAGGGCCAGACGACAGGTCTCACGACGAACAGGGTCAAAGGCAGAGATAACAATAGCCTCAGGGGTATCGTCAACGACAATCTCCACACCACAGGCAGCTTCCAGGGCACGGATATTACGACCCTCACGACCAATGACACGTCCCTTGACGTCGTCGTTATCGATATGGAATACACTGACAGAGTTTTCAACAGCCGTCTCAGTAGCCACACGCTGAATGGTCTGGATGACAATCTTCTTGGCCTGGGCATTGGCATTGAGCTTTGCCTCGTCCATAATCTCGTTGATGTAAGCCTGAGCATCGGTCTTTGCCTCGTCCTTCAGCGACTCTACCAGACGAGCCTTAGCCTCCTCGGCACTCAGTCCAGAGAGTTCTTCCAGTTTGGCACGCTCCTGCAACTGCATCTTCTCCAACTCCTCCTGCTTGAGGGTCAGCAGCTTTTTCTCGTTGTCAATGCGCGTCTGCTGGTTGTCCAGTTCGTTCTTACGACGTCCCAGTTCCTCTTGGCGCTGGTTGAGCGAAATCTCACGCTGTTTCAGTTTGTTCTCGCTCTGCTGAATGTGCTGGTTGCGCTGTTGCACCTCCTTCTCCAGCTCAGACTTCTTGTTCAGGAATTTCTCCTTGACTTCCAGCAGTTTCTTCTCTTTGATGACTTCTGCCTCTTTCTCGGCAGCATCGACCATCTCATTATATTTTCCCTTGATGACGAAGCGGAAAATCATGAAGCCAGCGGCGCCACCCAATACGAGGGCAGCGGCAATGGCAATAATCGCAACAATAATGTTCATAAATAAATATATATAGTGTTAATGTTCAAAACTACGTGTTGACTTTCCTCACTTCTCAGCAAGGGCTTCTTCAATCTCGGCAGTCAATCGTGCAAGAACATTATCATAGGGCGAAGTATCATTATTTGCACGCTCCTTCTGATGCATCAATGCAATGTCGATAAGCGTCATCAGCGCTATTGTATGGTCTGTCTTGCGACCCTTATATGCCTGTGCATAGGCATTGTAGCGCTCAGTGATGAGCTTGGCGGCAGCACGATAGTACTCTTCGTCATCGCGTTTGATGACGACCTCTATCTCTTCGTCGTAGACGTGCAACCTGATATGTAATCTGTCCTGATTCTGTTCTGCCATGGCTTGTTTCTCCTTAGTTACTGGTTTTCATCGCTGAGGATTGCAATGCACTTATTGACTTCGCGGATAAGCTTCGACAATCGCTCCTTGGCACCATCCAGGTTACCATCGGTAATCTCAATCATCTTGGCCATCTTCAGTGTTTCATAGTCTGTCTGCTTCTGATTAACCTTTTCCTGCAACTCCTTAACCGTCTTTTGGTTGGCTTCGAGCGTCACACGAAACTCTCCGTTCTCCTTCTTCAGTTCCTGAAAACGAAGCAGGAGCTGGCGGAGACGGGTCTCGAACGTTGCCAAAGTTTTCTCGTTAGCAGTCATACTTTTCTCACTTTATCCCACAAAGGTAGCACAAACAGATGAAAGTTTAAAGATTAAAGATTAAATATTAAGTTTTTTTAATTTTTAACCCACACTTTACCTTTCATCTAACTGTTATTCTTTGGGTTGTTTCTCTTTTTTAGCCAACATCACGACACGGAAGACGAAATCAGTTACCCACTGCTGAGAGAATCCTAACTTCTGGTCGTACTGACGAATGGCAACCACTGTCTTCATGACAGCAGCATCCGTAAAGTCATTCTTCGTAAAGATGTCGTTGACAGTCTTCTCCGTCATCGTACGGATAGCACCTTTGAAGAAACTGGGCAGACGGAGTTTGAATTTCATCAGGTTGCCTGTCAGCATCAGGAGGTCCTGAGAGAAACCAGAGAACTGATACATATAGGTCTGTACATCCTGTGGCTTCTTGCAGCGTTTGCGAATGCTGGTCTCAATCTCCTTGGTGAAGTTGTCATCCATCTGGTAGAGTTCCTTGAGCATCTTCTTGCAACGCGTCTTCTCTGCCAGTCCCAGTTTGTTGTTCTGTGTGGGAACCTTCAGCGTGGCCTTGAAAGTACGCAAGTCGGGCAGTGCTGCCAAATTGGTAATACCCAAGTCTGCTGCCATCACAGCCTGGAAATATACGCGTATCAGTGTCATGAAATCCTCCATGCCACCGACCTTCTGTTCCTCCTCTTTCTTTCCGAATAATCTACTTATAAAACTCATTATCTTAAAATTTCAATTAAATCGGATGCAAAATTACAAAAAAATATGAATTATGCATTATGAATTATGAATTATTTCGTATATTTGTCGCCAAATATTGAAAAACTATGAAAGGTATCGTATTAGCAGGAGGCAGTGGAACACGCCTCTACCCCATCACAAAAGGAGTATCGAAACAGATGTTGCCCATCTTCGACAAACCTATGATCTACTACCCCATCTCGACACTGATGTTGGCTGGCATCCGCGAGATTCTCATCATCTCGACGCCTTACGACCTGCCTGCCTTCAAGCGTCTGCTGGGTGACGGAAGTGACTTGGGTGTACGTTTCGAGTATGCCGAGCAGCCCTCTCCTGATGGACTGGCACAGGCCTTCATTATTGGTGAGAAGTTTATTGGCGACGACTGTGCCTGCCTCGTCTTGGGCGATAACATCTTCTATGGCAGTGGCTTTACAGGTATGCTGAAACAGGCTGTTGCCAATGCAGAGGAGAAAGGTCAGGCAACCGTTTTCGGATACTATGTGAACGACCCTGAGCGTTATGGTGTGGCTGAATTTGACAAAGACGGCAACTGCCTCTCTATCGAAGAGAAGCCTCTGAAACCCAAGAGCAACTATGCTGTCGTGGGATTGTATTTCTACCCCAATAGCGTGGTAAATATTGCCAAAACCATCAAACCTTCAGCACGTGGTGAACTAGAGATTACCACTGTTAACCAACGCTATCTGGAGGACAAGAACCTGCTGGTACAGACCTTGCAGAGAGGCTTTGCATGGTTAGATACTGGCACACACGATTCACTGTCAGAAGCCTCCACATTTATTGAGGTCATTGAGAAGCGTCAGGGGCTGAAGGTGGCTTGTTTGGAGGAGATTGCCTACAAGCGTGGCTGGATAGACCGCGAGCAGCTCCGCAAGTTGGCAGAGCCCATGGCCAAGAATGACTACGGGAAATATCTGCTGCGCCGTGCAGAAGAGAAATAAGGAAACATGAAGATAAAGAAAAAGGAATGCGAGTGCATTCCTTTTCTTTTTATCCTGCGAATTCCTGGATGCAGCGACGGAGCGCCTTGGGGTTACCCATGTCGTACATGGTACCATTGAGGCGCACACCCATCATACCACTCTGTTGGCGAACGGCCTCTAAGGCTGCAGTCAGTTCTATCTCCTTGGTGGTATCTCCTGCCTCGTCAGCCTGAGCAATATCGCTAGCTAACTGTGCAAAGACCTCTGGTGTCAGAATATACTGACCAAAAACGCTGTAGTACTCTTTCTGTCCATCAGCATTGCGCACGCCCAAGAAATCCTCTGCATAACTGGCCTTCGGTTTCTCGTGCATCACAGAGACATTCAGGACAGTGCGTTCCTTGTCCTCCCAGACACCACTGAGGATGCCATAAAGACTTACATCTACCAGTGGAACGCTATGGATGCTGACCAACAGTTGGTTATAGCGCTCGTACTCCTCAATCATCTGCAGGGCACAGGGCTTGTTGGTCGTCGAGCGATAGAGCGTGTCGCCCAAGAGCAATAGTACAGGTTCGTTGCCAGCAAACTCAGCAGCCTGATAGACTGCGTGACCGAAGCCTCGCTTCTCGCGCTGATAGACGTAGCGCAGGCGTTTGCCAATGTCCAGAATACGATTCTCATACTCCTGAGCCTCGGCATTGAGTTTGTGCAGGTGTTCATCAGACAACGGACGTTCAAAGAACTCCTTATAGATCTTACGCTCCTCTTCAGAACCCAGCACCAGACAGATTTCCTCGACACCACTCTTGACCAGTTCCTCCAACAAGATAAGGATGACAGGACGCACCATACCGTCTGGACAAGGTATCGGGAAGAAATCCTTCTTCATAATACGTGTAGATGGATAGAGACGCGTTCCGAAACCTGCTACAGGGATGATGGCCTTGCGCACCGTATGGACAGGATGAAGCGTCAAGGCATAGGCACGCATACCCTTGCCATTGAGGTAATCGATGAGTTGTTGCTGGGCCTCAGCATTACGAGCCAAGAACTGCACAGAACCATCACCATGAGAGCCCACACCTTTACCACCATAGACCAACGGTTGGATATTCGGGTCACGTAATGTCTCATGCAGTTTAGGAGCCCACAAAGCAGACGACATGGGGGCTACATACTGGTCGAACTGTTCCTCAGACTCCGTCATCAGCTGACCTAGTGCCTGTGCGTTGCCCTCAGCCATATAGCGGATGGCACGACCGACATTCTCGTGGTTCCACTCTCCCAGTGCTTTATGGAGGTTCTGCTCAGCCTCTGTCGTAGCAAAAGGATAGGACTTGTTCAGGTCTGACAGGATCTTGATGGTGTTCTTCTCAGCACACAGGTCGGCAAAGACCCAGTAGAGTGTCTTCTTCACATTCAGCGCCTTGACTTCAATCTCATCACCATCGAAGGTCATCAGATTGGGTTTCACGCCAAAGGCACAGGCCTGATCCAGACGACCACAACGACTGGAGGTACGCAACTCACCCAGATAGGCGATGTTCATCTCACCCAGCGTATTAAGGTTCAACTTATATAATTGATTGAACGCGCGCGCTACGAGGACACAGATGGCAGCACTCGACGACAGACCACTCTTCATGGGGAGCGTCATATCCGTAATGTGGATGCGCACACCACCCACCTTGTACCATTCCAGCATATAACTGGCCACACCAGCACAATAGCTGAAGAACGACCCCGACTTAGCGACAGTCTTCAACTCCGTCTCGCTCATCTTACACGAAAAATCACTCCACACATCCGTAATCTCAGGCGCATCACTACACATCTCGAAGACGGGCGATTTCTCCACCTCAGCATAGATACCCTGCTCGATACCCGTCACAATAGAGGCACCTGGCAAGATGTCAGCATTCATCGTACGATAGTGACCTGCCCAGTCAGTATGTTCACCGAAGAGGCACAGACGGCCTGGCACAAACAACTTTATCATAACTTTTTAGTAGTATATTTAGTAAAACTATCTACAAAGGTATACTTTTTTCAGTAAAAAACGCACTTTTTTCTAAAAAAATTTTGTGAGAATGATATTTTTATTTACTTTTGCAGCGATAAAACATAAAATTAGTTAATAACTTAAACAATTCTGCCTATCGAAAAAGCTCTACTTCATAACCAATAGAAGTAACAATATGAAGAATTATGCAAGTTGTACCGACGAAGCGTTGGCACTACTTTACATAGACGGAGACAACAAGGCATTCGATGAGTTATTAGCTCGTAATCAGCAAAAACTCTTCTCGTATATCATGTTCGTGGTTCGCGACCCCGAATTAGCCAACGATGTATTCCAAGAGACCTTTGTCAAAGTAATCACAAAGTTGCAGGAAGGCAAGTACACCGATTCTGGTAAGTTTGCTTTCTGGCTGACGCGCATTGCCCACAACATCATCATGGACACCTATCGCCAGCAGCGCTCTGCACACATCGTAGAGCCATCGGAAGATAACGACCTGAACAAGTTGAGTGGTAGCCAGGTGATGGACCTGAACCGCGAGAACGAATACGTCAACACTCAAGTGATGGACGACGTACGTCACCTGATGGACGCCTTACCTGCCCCCCAGCGCGAGGTCGTCTATATGCGCTACTATCAGGACTTGTCGTTCAAGGAGATTGCTGAGATGACAGGTGTGAGCATCAACACCTCACTGGGACGTATGCGCTACGCCCTCATCAATATGCGACGCATGGCCAAGAGCCATCATCTCCAACTAAGTATGGAACTCTAGTCACTCTAGACGGACTAGAAAGACTAGACCGCCTAGAGAATACGCAATTCGTGGATAGTCTTCTCTGGTGTGGGGCTATGGAACACATAGCTGCCAGCGACCAATACATCAGCACCTGCTTCGACGAGGCGTGGTGCTGTTTCTTGCTGTACACCACCATCAATCTCTATCAGCGCTTTCGAACCGCTTTCAGTAATCAACTGGCGCAATTGGCGCACCTTCTTGATGGTATTCTCGATGAAGGTCTGACCACCAAAGCCAGGATTGACACTCATCAGCAGTACCATATCGACATCGCAGATGATATCCTCCAGAACAGAGACAGGTGTAGCAGGATTGAGCGTCACTGCAGCCTTCATACCAGCCTGGTGAATTTCCTGAATGGTACGATGCAGGTGCGTGCAAGCCTCGTAGTGTACGTTCATCATCATCGCTCCCAACTTCGCAGTCTGTTGGATGTAGTGCTCAGGGTGCACAATCATGTAGTGCACGTCCAACGGTTTCTTGCACTTCTTGGCAACAGCCTCCAGAACAGGAAAGCCAAACGAGATGTTGGGTACGAAGACACCATCCATCACATCCAGATGAAGCCAGTCGGCCTCACTGCGATTGATCATGTCCATCTCCTCATCGAGATGTAGGAAGTCAGCTGCAAGCAGCGACGGAGAAACCATTGTAGCCATTTGTCTGAGTCTTCTTAGTGTTACACATTCTCGCAAACTGTTTGATAAACAGAATGGTGGATGGATGTGGTTGGAATTCGTTTTGTGTAAAATGTTGCATAGGCATTCTGTATTTGAGTTTCTATTAGTGAAACGCACAGCTATACCTATTTATTATCTCAACGTACAAAAAAATTTTCAATCTTCATTCCGTTCAAGAAATCACGGGCTGTCATGCGCTTCTTACCAGCCATCTGAAGCTCCACTATTTCCAGCCATTCGTCACCTGCAGCCACCTGCAGAGCCTTCTGTTCGACGCGGATGGTTCCTGGCTTCTGATCAGTAGCACTTCCTGTCTTACGGGTCTTGTAAATCTTCAGGACACTCTCCTTGTCGTTGCCTACCAGTGTCGTCCAAGCACCTGGATAAGGACTCAGTCCACGAACAAAGTCATAGACCTGCTTGGCATTCTTCGTCCAGTCGATTTCACAAGTTTCCTTGAAGATTTTGGGGGCTGACTTGATGGCAGCACCATCAAGCACACTATCCTGGGGAATGCTGGCAGGATGGCCATCAGCAGCGATGATGGCTTCGAGCGTTTCCAGACAAATCTGGGCACCGAGGTGCATCAGCCCATCATAGACATACTCCACATCTGCATCGTCAGGAATGGCGAAGGGTTTCTTCAGGATGATGCGACCTGTATCAATGTCGTGGTCCAGGAAGAAGGTCGTCACACCCGTCTCCGTCTCACCATTGATAACTGCCCAGTTGATGGGAGCAGCACCACGATACTGGGGCAACAGAGCAGCATGGACATTGAACGTGCCGTATTCAGGCATTGCCCACACCACCTCTGGCAACATGCGGAAAGCGACCACCACCTGCAGATTGGCATTGTACGAGCGCAGCTGCTCGATGAACTCAGGGTCCTTCATCTTCTCAGGTTGTAGCACGGGTAAACCGTGAGCCACCGCATACTGCTTCACCTGCGAGGGTTGCATCTCCGTCTGGTGTCTGCCTACTGGTTTGTCTGGCTGTGTCACCACTGCCACCACATTATAATCATTCTCCACCAGTGCCTGCAGCGTCTCTACTGCAAACTCCGGTGTTCCCATAAAAACAATTCTAAGGTCTTTTTTCGTCATATCGGTACTACGTTATAACGTTATTACGATCATTGATTACTCTTGACTAAAGTCGTGCACCATCTTACGATACATCGTGTACATACGCTTACGCGAGATATAACCCTTCAGATGGTTATCTTCGTCGAGCACAGGCAACCAATCGGCCTGCGTACGTTCAAAGGTCTTCATAACCTCCGTCATCGGTGTACCATCAGCCAGCACAGCAGCAGGCTCCACCATCAGCTGATGAGCCTTGAAATGGTGATACAATTCGGTACGGAACACCACATGACGAATCTTACGGATGTCTATCTCGCCCAACAGCGTTCCTGCAGCATCGGTGACAGGCAGTACGTCCGTATGCGAACGACTGATTTTATGCACCATCTGGCCCAACTCCATATCAGCATCCACACCCTGATAGTCGCGATCAATGACAGAGTCCAGACTCATCAGCGTCAGCACAGCATGGTCGGTATGGTGGGTCACCAGTCGTCCCTGCTTGGCCAGACGCATGCCATAGATACTGTGAGGTTCGAAGATATTGATGGTGAGATATGCTGATACAGAGACTATCATCAGTGGCATAAAGAGGTTGTAGCCACTTGTAATCTCAGCAATGAGGAAGATACCTGTCAATGGTGCATGCATCACACCCGACATCACGCCAGCCATTCCCAGCAGGGCAAAATTCTTCTCTGGCACATAGACACCTATCTGGTGCATGTTCCACAGTCTGGAGAACAGGAAACCCGTAAAGCAACCAATGAACAGCGAGGGGGCAAACGTACCACCACAGCCGCCACCACCGTTTGTCGCACTCGTCGCAAAGACTTTCGTAAAGAGGACGAGGGCGAGGTAGAGAATAATGAACTCACTATGTCCGTAGAACAGCGAACCATCAAGTATCTGGTTCCAGTCAGCCTCCGTCTTTCCATTCAGCAAGAGGTTGATGCTGTGATAGCCCTCACCATAGAGCGACGGGAAGAGGAAGATAAGTGTGCTCAAAATAGCACCACCAATGAGCAGTTTGATATAGGGTTTGTTCTTGAAACGAGCAAACAAATCCTCACAAGCATTCATTGTACGGATGAAGTACAGCGAGACAAGGCCACACGTAATTCCCAGCAGGATACTGGCAGGCACACGCTCTACCGTCCAGTCGGAATCCAAGTGGAACGAGAAGAGTACCGCATTGCCACTAAACAGATAGGTAAAACAGGTGGCTGTCACACACGACACGAGGATGGGCAACAGGGCCGACATCGTCATGTCAATCATTAGCACCTCCAGCGTGAATACCAGTCCTGCTATCGGGGCCTTGAAGATGCCCGCTATAGCACCAGCAGCACCACAGCCGACGAGTGTCATCAGTGTTTTGTTGTCCAGTCGGAACAGCTGTCCCAAGTTAGAGCCGATGGCTGAACCCGTCAGTACGATAGGTGCCTCGGCACCCACCGAACCACCGAAACCAATGGTGATAGCCGAGGCAATGACACTCGACCACGTGTTATGTCCCTTCAGTCGGGAACGATTCGATGAGATGGCATAGAGGATGCGCGTAATACCATGCGAGATATTGTCTCTGACCACATAGCGCACAAACAACGACGTCAGCCAGATACCCACCACAGGATAAACCAGATAGAGCCAGTTGTAGGTGTCAGCATGGAAACGACCCGTCAACAGCGCCACGATGGTGTTGATGAGTCCGTGTAGCACAAAGGCAGCAACAGCAGACAACACACCCACAAGGAATGCCAGGATGAGCAAGAACATCTTGTCACTGACATTCGCCACGCGCCAGTCGTGCAAGCGCTGCAGCCACTGTGGTCTGTTTTCTGTGTCGCGATTCATGATGATGATTCTATGGACGGATAATCGTTACTTCGCCATCTTCTCTCAGTCGGATGATGCTGCTGGGCGTATGGGGCTTATGCTCCTGACGACGGCTCCAGCAGACGTAGTCCACCTGCTCGATGATGCGCGGGTCTATGTCGCAGTAGTTCTGTGCAGCGGGTTCGCCACTGATGTTGGCAGAAGTGCTAACCAGTGCCTTCTGGAAACGATAGCAGAGTTCCTTGGAGAAGGGCTCGTTGGTAATGCGAATGCCCAAGCTGCCGTCCTCAGCAATCAGGTTTGGAGCAAGGTTGATAGCACCATCCAGAATCAGTGTTGTTGGCTTAGCATCTTCAGCCTCTTTCAGACTGTCGATAAGCTGCCAGGCGACATCGGGTACATTACGGAAATAACGCTGCATACGGGCATCGCTATCCACCAAGCAGATAAGGGCTTTTGAGTCGTCGCGCTGCTTGATGTCATACACGCGCTTTACAGCCTCTGCATTCGTGGCATCACAACCAATGCCCCACACGGTGTCTGTCGGATAGAGGACAACCCCACCCTTTCTCAACACTTCTACTGCCTTCTTAATATCTTCTTCTCTTGTCATAAAATAATCCGTAAAAGTCCGTGTTAGTCCGCTGCTAAAATTCTGATGTAAAGTGGAACTTGATGTGCTCGAAGTCCTGTTGCGCCATCGAGAGCACATAGCCGGAGTCGGCCAGGAACACATCCCTACCCTCCTTATCCTTCGCCATATACTGGTACTTGCGCTTCTTGAAGTTCTCCAGTTCTTTCTCGTCGTCACTCTCTATCCAGCACGCCTTGTACAGGTGTACGGGTTCCCAGCGACACTTGGCATTATATTCGTTCTCCAAACGATACTGGATAACCTCGAACTGCAACTGACCCACGGTACCAATGATCTTGCGGTTGTTAAACTGGTTGACGAACAACTGGGCGACACCCTCGTCCATCAACTGGTCAATACCTTTCTGCAACTGCTTCGACTTCATGGGGTCGTCGTTCTCGATATATTTGAACAACTCGGGCGAGAACGAAGGCAGACCACGGAAGTGGAGCTGTTCGCCCTCGGTAATGGTATCACCAATCTTGAACATACCACCCGTATCGGGCAGACCCACGATATCGCCAGGCCATGCCTCGTCAATGGTACTCTTGCGCTGTGCCATAAACTGTGTAGGACTAGAGAATCGCAACGTCTTTCCCTGACGCACATGCAGATAGGGCTGGTTGCGCTGGAACTTACCGCTGCACACCTTACAGAAGGCGATACACGAGCGGTGGTTGGGGTCGATATTGGCGGTAATCTTGAAAATGAAACCCGTAAATTTCTGCTCGTCGGGTTGTACGTCGCGCTCCTCAGCCTTCGTAGGCTTGGGACTGGGGGCAATCTCCACGAAACAGTTCAGCAGTTCCTGCACACCGAAGTTGTTCAGTGCCGAACCAAAGAACACGGGAGCCACCTCAGCAGAGCGATATGTCTCTACTTCAAATTCAGGGTACACGCCGTCTACCAGTTCCAGGTCTTCGCGGAGCTTGGCGGCATTTTGCTCACCAACCATCTTATCGAGCTCGACGGAATCGAGCTCCACACAGACTTTCTCTGTCACGCGCTGCTTGTCAGGCGTAAACAGGTCGAGCTTGTTCTCGTAGATATTGTACACACCCTTGAACTTCGCACCCTGATTGATAGGCCACGACAACGGGCGCACCTTGATTTCCAGTTCCTGCTCTAACTCGTCCAGCAGGTCGAAGGGGTCACGACCCTCGCGGTCCATCTTGTTGATGAAGATGATGACGGGCGTATTCCTCATACGGCACACGTTCATCAACTTACGCGTCTGTGTCTCTACACCCTTGGCACCGTCCACCACGATAATAGCAGAATCGACGGCCGTCAACGTACGGTACGTATCCTCGGCAAAGTCCTGGTGACCTGGGGTATCGAGGATGTTAACTTTATACTCAACGTCCGACCCTTCGGGCGTATAGTCGAACTCCATCACGGACGTCGACACTGAAATACCACGCTGCTTCTCAATATCCATCCAGTCGGAAGTAGCGGTCTTCTTAATCTTGTTGTTCTTCACTGCACCAGCCACCTGGATCTGACCACCAAACAGCAGAAACTTCTCTGTCAGCGTAGTCTTACCAGCGTCTGGGTGCGAGATAATGGCAAATGTTCGCCTGCGTTCTATTTCCTGATTCACCTTACTAATTTTAAATGAGGGTGCAAAGGTACTAAGAAACAAGGAAAAATGCAAATTTATTTGCTATTTTCTTTCTACGATATTGATACTCCCCGTTTGCAGTTTTTCACTCTGGCAACGCAGTGTCATCGTCGACGGCATCTCACCGCTCTGCACAATAACCTGTGCCAAACCATTGAAGGCAGGAATAGCAAACGCCTTGCAGTTCAGTTCCTTCGGATGGTCTGCTCCCAGACACATCGGGTCGCCATTGCCCACGCCCAGAATACGGCCATCACCCTCCAACGAGAGATTCAACAGAGGACAGGCATCAGGTATGACGCGCCCTTTCTGGTCTTGCACCTCCACGGTGATGATGGCTACATCGCGCCCATCGGCCATTAGTTCCTGACGATCACTCTTCAGCACCAGTCTATAGGCTGGTTTCGTGGTTTCTATCACCTGCGTCAGCGTGCGCTTGCCGTTCTTATAACCATAGGCTACCACCTTGCCAGGCTGGTATATCGCCTTCCATTTCAGGTGACCGTTCTTAGGCATCGGCTGACGACCAAGCTTCTTACCATTGACCACCAGTTCCACCTCGTCGCAATTGCTATACGCCCAAAGTTCTACTTCCTCGCCTTCATGTCCCTGCAGGTTCCAGTGGGGGAAGATATGTAGCACAGGTTCGTTGGTCCACCACGCCTTCAGATACCACGCCTCGTCTTTCCAGAATCCGCAGTAGTCCAGGATACCGAATTCCGATTCATGAGCAGGATACGACAGTGGATTGGGTTCGCCACGATAGTCAAACCCCGTCCAATAGAACAGTCCTGCCGCCCATGGACGCTCATCATAGAACTTCCAACCACGTTCAATGATGTTCTCGTAGTTTTGTTCGTTGGTACGATTCAGACTGACCATGCGTCCTTTGCAGTTCTCGTCCTTGAAATACCAGCCTCGTGTGCCACAACCGCTGGTTTCCTCAGTACCTACAATCTTCCACGAGGGATTGTTCTTCTTGCGATTGTCCACATCATTCTGTACGATGTAGTTGAAGCCCACCACATCAAGACCTTTTATCAGTTCTGTACCACCGGCATTCGCCACCGTACTGGGTCGTGTGGGGTCATAGAGACGGGTGTATTCGCGCATCGCCTCCGCCAGACGCGTTCCCTGAATGCTGTTCTCCAGGCCCCACTCCTCATTACCGTCGCTCCACAGAATGATGCAGGGGTGGTTGCGGTCGCGCTTGATCATACGTTCCAGTAGTCGCAGGTGTTCGTCATTGATACCCATCAGTCTGTTCTCGTCGATGACCAGCATACCCTCGCGGTCACAGATATCCAGCACGGCGGGAGTCATCGGATTATGCGAGGCACGATAGGCGTTACAGCCCATGGCTTTCAGTTGCTTGATACGCCACGCCTGCAGGGCATCGGGAATGGCTGCGCCCACACCTGCATGGTCCTGATGCATATTGACACCCTTCAACTTTAGCGGCTTTCCATTCAACAGGAAACCTTTCTCGGCATCAAACTGGATATCGCGGATACCGATGGTCGTCGTATAGACATCCGTCACCTTGTCATCCACCCTCACCGTTGTCTCCACCTTATACAGATAGGGATCCGTAGTACTCCACAGATGCGGATTGAAAATCTTTATCCGATGGTCGCATGCTCGTGTCTCTTTGGCAAGTAACGGATACATAAATCCACTGACGTGTGACACCTCTCTGCCCTCAGCATCCAGCATTCGCTGCTCGACCTCATACAGCTGGGTCTTCAGTCCGCTATTGGTCACCTCCGTTTTAACATGGACAATAGCCTGGTCATAGGGTTGCTGCAATTCGGTATAGACGAACGTACCGAAAGGTGCTACACTGACCTCAGCCATTTTCTCCAGCCACACGTCGCGATAGATACCTGCGCCTTCGTAGAACCAGCCTTCCTCCAGCGTAGCATCGGCACGTACGCAAATCAGGTTCTGCTCACCGTATTTCACATAGGGTGTGATGTCGTACACCTGCGTTGCATAACCGCTGGGCTCAACACCCATATAGAAGCCATTGAACCACACACGCGCATTGCGGAAGATGCCGTCGAAACGCAACAGGAGGCGCTTGCCAAGGTCGTCAGCAGGGATGGTCAATGTCTTGCGATACCAGCCCACACTGGTCTCCGGATACTTCCACCCTACCGTCTTATAGCCGTGCGAATGACTGGCATCCCAAGCGTATGGCAGCGTCGTCACCCAGTCATGGGGCAGTTGCACGTCCTGCCATGTCGAGTCGTCAAACTTCTGCGCATAAGGGCCCTCGTTATGGATGGAGTTGGCCTTCGTTAGGTAGTTGAAATACTCCGTGCCACAGCCAAAGTCCTTCTTCGGGTCGGCAGCATTACCAAACGCAAATTTCCACCCCTTATCCAACAGCACGGCCTCGCGGACGCTCTGTGCCTGGGCGCCTACAACCTGCATCAGCAGGGCTATCAATACGATTGTTGTCAGTCTTTTCATTGTTTCAGTAGCTCTATTTCTAAAAACAATGCAAAGATACGAAAAATATCTGTACAAAACAAGTGTTAGCCGAAATTATTTTCGGTTTTTTCTCAAGTGTTAAAATTCCACCCGTATCACTTCAGGATATTCAGGAAGAAGGTTATCATTCCCGTATTGATCAAATCGGCAAACATGGCGCCAATAATGGGAACAATAAGGAAGGGCTTGACCGTATGACGGTATTTATAGCACACGGCACTCATGTTGGCCATCGCATTGGGCGTTGCACCAAGTCCGAAGCCACACATTCCTGCACACAGGACGGCAGCATCGTAATTCCGACCCAACAAGGGGAATGCTGCAAAGTATGCAAACAGTGCCATGATGACTGCCTGACATACCAATATGACAACCAACGGAAGGGCAAGGCTCTGAAGTTCCCAAAGTTTTAGCGACACCATGGCCATACCGAGGAACATATACAGGCAGAAGTTCCCCACCCCAATAATGTGTTCTATATCAAGAAGCTGTTCGGCTTTCACCCATTTGCCATCTTCCTTGTATTTGACAAATCCGATAACATTACGAGCGATAGCAGCCAAAATCAGGGAACCGAAATAGGTCGGAAATGTGACACCTGTCTTTGCCAACAGCCAACTTATCAGGGTACCACCGCCCATGACCAGCAGAATGCTATAAATAGCCTTTGCATACTGCTGAAGTCCCTGAGTGTTTGCTGGAACTTGACTGGAACGATTTGCAGACAGCGTATCATCGCTCTTAGCACCCTCTTGCGAAAACACCTCCTCGCGGGTCAGTTTCGTGCGAACAAGTCGCTCTGCCAACGGACCACCTATCAAGGAACCGGCAACCAAGCCAAAGGTAGCAGCAGCCATACCTATCGTCGCAGCACCCTGTAGCCCCATCTCCTCAAAGATTCCCGCAAATCCCGCAGCAGTCCCATGTCCACCGGTCATTGATGCGCTGCCTGCCGCCAAACCGACCAAGGGGTCAATACCCAAGAGTCGGGCAATGCCCAACGGCAGCAAATTCTGCAAAGCAATGATGACCACCAACAGGGCAAGCATGATCAGCAGAAGTTTGCCACCCTGCTTTAATACTTTAAGGTCGCTTTGGAAACCTACGCAGGTAAAGAATGCCAACATAAAGACATCCTTCAATGCACCATCAAACGACACCTCAATATGGAACCAGCCATACAGCATTAGTGACAGCAACGAAAAAATGATACCACCACTAACGGGCGACGGCACGCAGAATCTTCGGAGAAAATCCAGTTTCTTCGTTAAAAACATACCGACAAGCAGGGCCAACGACCCAATGCCTGCAGTCTGTATCATATCCAGTTCGACACTTGTCATACACACTCTACACCGTCAATAGCACGCGCTTCCGATGTTCACAGGTTAGTATATTTGATTGCAAAGATACAAAATATATTGGAAACAGCAAAGGAAATGTCGACAAAAGTTTCGCACTATCGCACTATCGCACTATTTTGTTTTTTACACAACAGGCAGAAAATCTTCAGTACATATATTTATTATAATATAATATTATAATATTATATTATAATAAGAAATAATAGTCAACTTTTTTAGTACAACTATCGCATTTTAATTTTAGTGCGAAAGTGCGATAGTGCTATTCTTGAAAGTCCTTTACATTTTAACATTTAAAATAAATTGAAAATAAAATCCGGAAATGCTTGCATCGCATCTATATTTTTAGTACCTTTGTACTCGCGATTGAGATGGGGTGCACTGCCAATGAGGGATACGACGAGTTGCTGTGAGAGAAACGACGAGTTACTGTGAGAGAAACGACGAGTTACTGTGAGAGAAACGACGAGTTACAAAAAAAAGGAAGACGTGAGCCTTCCTTCTGTTGCGGAGAGAGAGGGATGGAACGGTTTATATCGTAACACACCATAACTCTCTGATTTTATTTGCCTTAAGAGCATTTTTGCCCCACTTTTATTACATATCATTTCATATCATTCTGCCTGATTTTGGGTCTGATTTTGGGTAATCCAGTGTCGCGGCAGATTTAGTCTCAATTCTCAGCAAATGAAAAATAAACCTAAATAATTTAGGATACAATCCTCACTAGAACTGGCTGCAAATTTACGAAGTTTTATCGATTCCACCAAACCATTTTATCATTTTTTATAAGTCTAGGGCGAAATTATTACGCTCCATCTCATTTTACATATACAAATAATAAGAAATACCAGTCTTCATGCAACTCCAAGGAAAAGAGAAAAGAACCTAATAATGTATAGGAAATAGAACAATCTACTATACATTTTCAATTTTTTATCTAAATTTGTTCTCCTTATATTAGACTTTTACAGAAAATGGATGTACCATTTATATGAGAACAGATACAGGACATAGGATATACATTCACAATACGAACTGCTCACTGGTAAAATCCAATGGGACAAACCAACACACACTTCGTTTGCGTGTCACTCACGACTGCAATCGTATTGACCTCAGAACCAGGATCCGGATTGAGCCTAAGTTGTGGGACAAGAAAAGGCAGAAAGTTAAGCAAGGGTATAATCTGAATGGAAACAGTTACAATGACGTAAACAGTACTATCAACACAGTGTGAGCTTATGAAGCGAGACCCAGTATTGTCCGACTTGAGAGCAAAGTTCAACTATGCATTCAAGCAGACCACAGAACAACGTAGTAACGAGTTCTTCTTATTGTTTAACGAGTTTATTCAAGAACAATCAGGAGTAAAAGGTTGGGGCAAGGACATGGTTGATGTATATACTCGACTTCGAGACAAGTTGCAGAAGTTCACTCCGAACTTGACATTCCTCACTCTTAACACAAAGAACCTTGAGGCAATCAAGATACATCTCTCCGAGAGTATGTATAATGATGCTCTCAAGAAGAATCTTGCATATCTGAAGTCTTTCGTAAAGTGGGCTAAGGAGAAGCATTACACAGTTTGCGAAGAGTTCGATTCATATAGACCGAAGTTGCCCAAGGGACACATATGCGTGAAATATCTAAGCCTTGATGAACTTGACCGTATATACAATCTGAAGTTGGAGGATGGAAGTGCGCTAGACCAGACACGAGATTTCTTCGTCTTCCAATGTTATACAGCATTACGGTATTCTGATTTAAAGCAACTACGTCCGGACAATATAACGAAGTCTGATGACGGAAAATTCATCATACGACTTCTCACGGAGAAAGATGATGATGCTGTATCCTACCCTCTTGCGCAACGAGCTGTGGAAATCTATAAGAAGTACTCAACACATATATATGATGGTGGTCGGCTCTTTCCGATTCTTAGCAATCAGAAGTATAACGAGCACCTAAAAGAGTTAGGTAAAGCCGCTGGTCTTACTGGTGAATGGATAGACTATGAGTATCGCCTACAGGAAAAGATAGAGGTACATACTCCAAAGTGCGACCTAGCAACACATACTGCACGAAGGACATTCATCGTCACAGCGCTCAATGAGGGTGTTTCGACGAACCTCATCATGCTGATTACGTCACATAGTGACTACAAAGCCATGACACCATACATCAAGGCTACAATGAAAGGAACAGGTAGCGTTATCAGCGCAATCGACAAAACTTATTCTAAGAACAAAAATGGAAGAGATGCAAAATCGTGAGAACTGGATCGCCGTAATGAGTAACGGCAGGTATATCGTCGTTGACAAGACGACAGGAATTACCATCTATGACGCCCAAGGTTATGGGTTCAAAAACGCGTCTAAATGTTGGAACTGGATAAGGAACCAACAACGACAAGTTGGTATTACATTTAGTGAACCGCCCCAAGATACCCTATTTTAAAGGAAAAAACAAGTAGTATCAGAGATAGAACGCGAACTTTGAGCCTTTCATACCGACTCCGTCGTAGTCGGCAGTAATGGGAAACTGGCAGCAGAGATTGTCGATGGCTTCATCATCGAGGGTGACAGTCAGTTCCAGCTCAATGGCTATACGTCGCTCGCTGTAACTGAGATTCCAGATACACTCGCCCAGAACGGCATTCACCACCGTTCTAATCTCATCCTGTGTGCGCCAAATGGAATCGTAGTCAGTCATAGTATTCGATATTCAGTTCCTCGCTAACGTTGAAATCATCATGGAAGTCGTCACCATACGAATATACGATTTGCATGCCACGATATGTAGAAGGAACCTTCAATGTTTCCAGCAGATGCCATTTGGGACGGCCAAAGTCGTATGATTCCCTGTCGAGTAGGATGCGGTTGGAAACAAAGTCAAAGTGATAGTACCCACCGCCGATACATTGGTCACCCGGCTTCAGCAGATGCTTATGCTGGTTGACCATGCCAAGGCGGAAATAGCCGTCCATTGTGATTATGAACTTAGGGAGAGTCATAAGGCATGTCCACCAGATACTTTGATGACTTGACCCGTTAGCATTCTCGCCTGCTCACTTGCCAGAAACAGAATCGTTTCTGCAATATCTTCCGGATGAATCAGTTTACCCATAGGAATGACAGGAAGAACAGACTGTTCCAAATCGGCGTCAATCCATCCCGTCTGAGTCGGACCCGGTGCAACACAATTGACGGTAATGCCGTACTTTGCCACCTCCAAGGCTATGCTGCGGGTAAGTGCTTCAAGTGTAGCCTTACTTGCTCCGTAGGCTATCTGCCCTGCAAAAACCTGTGATGCATCGGTTGAGATATTGATGATGCGTCCATAATCACCGCGATGAGTAATCATCTCCCTTGTCATCAGGATGCTTCCACGGACATTGACCGCAAACGTGTCATCAATCACATTCTGTGTAATTTTCTCAATGGTGTCGATTCCGTCCATGTCACCATCGGCTGCATTGTTGACCAGAATATCGACCCTTCCGTATCGTTCAAGGACTTTCGAATAGATTTCCTTTACGGCAGCTTCTTTGGAAATGTCACTTTCCAGAATCATATAGTCGGCATTCATTTCCTTTAGCCTGCTTTCAACATAGTCAGCATTGCCTGAGTTTGCCTCGAAATATCTGTCCGTACCGTTCTTGTCAGTCTTCGATTGGTCGAACTGCCTGTGGATTCTCTTGTATATCAAGATCACTTTTGCCCCTTCACGAGCAAAAGCAAATGCTGTTGTTGCCCCAATCCCCTGCGGGTTATTCGCTCCTGTAATCAGAGCAACTTTATCCTTAAGTCCGTAGTTAACCATATAATTTCCCTTTTTTGTTGCTGGCGTTTAAGTCTCATTTACACGGAGGAAGATGAGTAACACACTACTTCTTAAAATAATCTTGGATTAACTTCAAGTTCTTTTTATAATTATTAATATTAGCATAGACAATGAGGAAACCATTGTCAAATTTCAAGTAATACTTATTATAGT
>CACYBB010000040.1 GCA_902772585.1 uncultured Bacteroidales bacterium
ATCGTTGAGTTGTACTCTAAGAACTAAAATCATTTAAATTAATGGCGATATTAGCATTTCAAAAACCTGATAAAGTCGTAATGTTGGAGGCTACGGACAAGTTCGGCAAGTTCGAATTCCGTCCCCTGGAGCCCGGTTTCGGCGTTACCATCGGTAATGCCCTGCGCCGCATTCTTCTTTCATCACTTGAGGGTTATGCCATCAATACCATCCGTATTGCAGGTGTTGAGCATGAGTTCTCTTCTGTACCTGGTGTAAAGGAAGATGTTACCAACATTATCTTGAACCTGAAGCAAGTAAGGTTCAAGCAAGTTGTGGAAGAATTCGAGAACGAGAAAGTCTCCATCACTGTCGAGAATTCTACCGAGTTTAAAGCCGGTGATATAGGCAAGTATCTGACTGGATTTGAAGTGTTAAATCCCGATTTGGTGATTTGTCATTTAGATTCCAAAGCTTCGATGCAGATTGACCTGACTATCAACAAAGGCCGTGGTTATGTTTCTGCACCGATGTCAATGTGATAGCTATTGACTCAATCTATACCCCAATCCGTAACGTCAAGTACAGCGTAGAGCCCTATCGTGTTGAGCAGAAAACCGACTACGACAAGCTCGTGCTGGAGGTGACAACGGATGGTTCCATTCACCCGAAGGACGCTCTGAAAGAGGCTGCCAAGATCCTCATCTATCACTTCATGCTCTTCTCTGATGAGAAGATTACGCTGGAGAACACAGATGTCGAGGGCAACCAGGAGTTCGATGAGGAAGTACTGCATATGCGCCAGTTGCTGAAGACCAAGTTGGTTGATATGAACCTCTCAGTTCGTGCACTCAACTGTCTGAAGGCTGCTGATGTAGAGACCCTTGGTGATCTCGTACAGTACAACAAGACCGACCTCCTCAAGTTCCGTAACTTCGGTAAGAAATCGCTCACTGAGCTTGATGATTTGCTCGAGAGTCTGAATCTGTCGTTTGGAACCGATATTTCAAAGTATAAATTGGACCGTGAGTAATCCTATAGGAACTATAGCGACTATAGCAACTATAGTGAGAAACGTCCACAAAAAGAAAAAACAAAAATGAGACACGGAAAGAAATTCAATCATCTGGGCCGTACTGCTGATCACCGCCGTGCCATGCTTGCCAACATGGCCATCTCTTCAGCTACCTGCAGAACAAGGAAGCTCTGAAGGAGCTCTTCGGAGTTGTTGCACAGAAGGTCGGTGACCGCCCCGGTGGTTACACCCGCATCATCAAGCTTGGCTTCCGCCAGGGTGATGCTGCTGAGAAAGCTTTCATCGAGCTCGTTGACTTCGATGAGAACATGCTGAAGACTGCTAAGGCTGAGAAGAAGACTCGTCGTTCACGCAAGGCTGCTCCTAAGGCAGAGGCTACTGAAGCTGCTCCCGCAGTAGAAGAAGCTCCTAAGGCTGAAGAGGCACCTGTTGCTGAGGCTCCTGCTGAAGAAGTAAAGGCTGAGTAATATTTCGATTGAACGCTATAGAAACAGGGTGCTGCTGAATGGCAGCACCTTGTTTTTTATGGTATATGTTATCGGTAGTGCCCTGTTTTGTTGTCTATGTTACACTAAACAAAGTATTGTATATATCTTGCAAAGCCTATTCAATAGAAATGTCGTACCTTTGCACCCGAAAAAGTAACTTAAAACAAAACAAGAAGAATGAATAAGACGCTAAAACGCAATCTTCTGCTCATAGCAGTATGTTTCTGTATGCTTCCTGCAGCAGCACAATTATCATCGAACCCAGATAAATTCTTGGGTAATATTACGACAGGATGGGGTAGTGATGTTGATACCAATGGATTTATCTACAGTCAGTTCTGGAATCAGATAACACCTGAGAATTCTACTAAATGGGATGCTATAGAACCCTCACGTGGTAATTTTAGTTATAGCGGTGCTGACAAGGCTGCAAATTATGCTAAGCAACATCACTTCCCATTTAAATACCATACATTCATTTGGGGTGCTCAGTATCCAGGCTGGATGAATGATCTTTCCACAGCCGAGCAGTATAGGGCTATCGTTGAATATTTTGATGGCGTGAAGGAACACTACCCCAATTTAGAAATTATTGACGTGGTGAATGAAGCTATCACTGGTCACCAGCCTGCTCCTTACAGAGCAGCTTTGGGTGGTGAAGGTCGTACCGGTTACGATTGGATTATCAAAGCATTCCAGTTGGCTCATGAACGTTGGCCCAATGCGATCCTTGTTTATAATGACTATAATTCATTTACATGGCAGAAGTCGCAGTTTATTACTTTGGTGCAAACACTGCGCGATGCGGGTGCTCCCATTGATGCCTATGGACACCAAAGCCACGACCTTACCGATATGAGTCTAAGTAATTTCAAGTCGGCCATGAACGAGATACATACAGCATTGCAGATGCCTATGTATAGTACAGAATTTGATATTGGTACATCTGATGACCAGAAACAGAAGACTCAGTACAAGAATTTGATTCCCGTCCTTTGGGAGTCTGACTATTGTGCTGGTATCACTCTGTGGGGATGGATTTACGGAAGCACATGGACTACGGACGGAAATAGTGGCCTTATCCGCAATGGTGAAGAACGTCCAGCTTTAACATGGTTGCGCGAGTATATGCAGACAGACGCAGCTAAGAATGCTAAGAGTCCATTCCCAGGATTCAAGAAAGAGGCCTCTGTCTATGTAAAGCCTGCATCTATGAAGGTGGCAAAGGAAGACGTTTTGCCTGTATGGGTTGATGCTACCTTAGCTACGAAGACTATTGAGAAGGTTGAGTTATATATTGGTTCAACGCTCGTGGATACGAAGACGGAAGCACCTTATATTTTCGAAGTAACCTCTTCTTCGACGGGTACAAAGACTCTGAAAGCTGTGGTAACTGCTACCGATGGTTCAAAATATGAGCGTATATCGCGCATTTCTGTCCAAAGTGGTACTACAAAGCGTGAGCCATACAACGAAACCATTCCAACACTGCCTGCAACCATTAAGGCAGGGGAATTTGATAAGGGAATATCTGGTGTCGCATATTCTAATGTAACACGCAATAGCGACGATACAAGTGCTCCCCTTAAAGTCAGTACAAAGTCTTGGATGGAATACACTGTTGAAGTGGAAGAAGATGGTATATACTCCCTTGATATTGAGATGGCTGCTACTGCGGAAGGAGGATTGTTTCATGTTGTTGATAACCATTTCGGTGACATGATATTCCTCACTGACTTTATCTCTGTTCCTAAAACGGGTAGTACTACTGAGTTCCAGACTGTACACTGTCCGTTAACTCAGGCGCTAACGGCAGGTCGTCATGTATTGTCCTTTATTGCAGATAAGGGCGGTTTCTATATTAAGAACATGATTTTTAATCATATACCGACCTTCGCAATGCCTGGTACTATAACTGTAAAAGACATGATGAAATGTGAGGGTGTTGACATCAAGTCAACCTCTAGTGGCGATGTTTTGAGTATGGATAATGGTGATTGGGTAGATTATTCAGTTGATGTCAAGTTGGCTAATAGCAAATACTCGTACGAAGTTACTGTGTCATCGGAAGTAGACAATGCCAAATTCTCTATGGTCTTGATAGATGGTAATGGTAATGAGAAGACTCTTGGCACTATCACTGTACCTAATACTGGCAGTTTGAATACCTATCAAGTAAAAACGGTTAAAGTAAGAAATAGGCTCGATGCAGGTAAGCAGACGTTACGCATTATTAACAAAGCAGGTAGCTGTAACATTGCTGCTATCAAATTCACTAATTCTGAGGTTACTGGTATTGATGAGATGGTGAATGATGATATTGTTGCAGGCGACTCGTACAACCTCTCTGGTCAGAAGGTTGCTCCTGGATATAAAGGTATTGTGATTCGTAATGGCAAAAAGATTGTAGTCAAGTAACACCAATTATCTATTATAATAGGGGATTTCCTAACGAAAAATCGGGAAATTCCCTATTATTGTTTTCATAAATATTGTATCTTTGCAACGTGAAACAATTAGTAAAAACTGATATGAAGAAGACAATCATCGCATTCTCATTGTGTGCTCTTCTGTTTTCCAGTTGTGGCACGTATACTGGTCAAGGTGCTTTTGTCGGTGCCCAGTTTGGTACCATTCTTGGTTCCGCAGTCGGTGGCATCTCTGGTGGCTGGCGCGGTAGTGATATTGGTACCGTTGTTGGTATGGCTGGGGGTGCTGCTATAGGTGCCGCTATCGGTGCTGCTGCAGATCAGCGTGAAGCAGAGCGCTATGATGAATATCGTCGTGAACGAGCAGTCCATCACAATAGTAGTGATAGACCAGTTACTCCTCCTTCTGACGATTCTGGCTATGATGGCACCAATAGTGGTGACGATCGTGTGGACTTTGGCATCGCTGGACCGGCAGGTGAAAAAACGGTGTCTGTTGAGAATCTCCAGCGTATGCGTCCGTCTATTGAGGTCCGCAATGTCCGTATTGTTGATCAGCGTGAAGAAGGTGTTATTTATGCTGGAGAGCAGTGTAAGGTATCCTTTGAGATTATGAACCGTTCTGGACATACATTGCATGATGTGCAGCCATTGGTTAGCGAGCTCACAGGTAACAAGCATCTGCATCTCTCGCCCAATCTGCATATCGAGAGCATCGCTCCAGGAACGGGCGTACGTTACACTGCCACCATCCTGGCAGACAAACGTCTGAAGGAGGGGCAAGCGATTATTCGCATTGCTGTTGCCCATCATGATCGTGAATTGGAGTCGCAGACACAGCAATTTACAATGTTGACGAGGAGAAAGTAGCATTTTTTTAGTAAAATATTTGTTCAGTAAAACTTTTTTGCATACCTTTGCGCATAGAAAGAGTCATTTTACTATTTAATCACATAAAACTAATGGAACAGCAAAAAGTCGACATGTTCATGATGATGAACAACAAGTATCTTCCGGAGTCACAAATTCTTTTCATTCGTGAGCGCCTGCTTGCAGCTGATGATAGTAAGGAAGGTTTCCTTCATACCATTCAGTTCAAGGATCCCACAATAGCCCTTATTCTCAGTCTTTTGACAGGTGAGTTGGGCATAGACCGTTTCTATATCGGTGATACAGGTTTGGGCATCGGTAAACTGATTACTTGTGGTGGCTTGGGCATATGGACCATTATTGACTGGTTCTTGATAATGAACGCTACACGCGAAAAGAATTTCGAGCGTCTTTTGACGATTCTCTGATGAGACTAAGCAGAGGAAGACTATATCCCCTACTGCTATTATTAACTGCAGGCGGCTATCTTTGGCTGTTCTTCAGTAATGATAGTAGTAGGGCTTTTGGTTGGAACGGATGTTTGATACGATACATCTTTCACATACCATGTCCCTCATGTGGATCTACGCGTGCTGTATATGCAGCCTTTCATGGTGAATGGTTGTCGGCACTGTATTACAATCCGTTAGGTCTGTTGTTGGCTGTGCTAATGGTTGTGATACCCATATGGATTCTTGTTGACCTCTTTTTAGGGGCATCATCCTTCCTCCAAGCATACCGTTTGATGGAAAAGAAACTGCAATGTTGGCCATACGCCTTAGCAGGCATTGTAGCCATACTGATAAATTGGATATGGAATTTTCAGAAATATATGTAAACGCCCACTCTCCGCATATCGAGAATATTGCTCCGCGTGAGGATGAGAAGGAGCGTGCATCCAACTGTTACGTTATGTCGTTGGTTGCAGTGATGATAGGTTTGCCCATGCCCATCATCAACTTGCTTGCTACGGGCATCTTCTATTTGATGTCCAGGCGTGGCACTTTTTTTGTTCGTTGGAATGCCCTTCAGGCGCTTGTTTCGCAGGTGCCGCTATTCATAATGAACAATATCTTGTTTTGGTGGACTGTCAGAATATTGTTCTGTTTTACAGAACTCTCCTCAGTGTACATTGCCTATTTCATAACTGTCAACCTTTACAATATTTATGATTTTGTAGAGACCGTTCGTTCTGCTGTCATTACACGTAAGGGAAAGGTACATCGTTGGTATCTTTATAGTACAATAACCGATAAGCTTTGTAACCGATGAAAAAGATACTCAAAGAATCCCTTGTTGAAGCCCTTCTGTTTTTCGGACTCTTCTTTGTTACTTTGCAGGTTGATTGGATGAAGGTATTCCATCTTACCCCCACCGTTGTTGGCGATAAGTTGTCAGAACTAGTATGGAAATTGACATATCACAGTTTACATGAGGTCAAAGCTGATGCCGTTCGCTTACCAGTAGATACCTTGGTGCATGAGATGTGCAAAGCAAATGGTATCGATACTGCCAGTGTGAGTGTCGTGATAAGCAAAAATCCTGAAGTAAATGCCTTTTCCACCGTAGGAAGACACATCATAGTGAATACGGGTCTTATTGAAAAGATGGAAAACGAGTCTCAGCTATGTGCTGTCATAGGTCATGAAGTAGCTCATCTTGAATTAGGACATATTGAATCAGGTATCCGTCAGCAAGCAATCTTCCAAGTGATATTGATTCTGCTGACAGGGAATGGCAGCGTAGATGGACTTATCAGTATTACCAGTGATATGATTAGTAATACCATCACTCGTGCTAAAGAAGACGAAGCCGACGAGCAGGGAGCTCGTTATCTCTATGCCATGCGCCTTGATCCGATGGAAATGGCTAACACCCTTGAGTCTTTCGAGAGTTATGGCATATTGTCCTATCTTACTGACCACGCTGACAGTAAAAAACGTGCTGAACGCATCCGAAAGATGCAATTTCAGCACAATGGGTCCTACCGTCAAATCTTATCGCCAGAGACGTGGAAGACCCTCAAAGAGTCATATTGACAAAGGAATTACTATTTGCGGTCGTTATTGATAAGTTCTAAGAGTTTATCGACTGCTTCTTCCTCTGGGATGTTCTTCTCAACACAGACCTTCTGCTTGTAGAGGCTGATTTTGCCACGACCGGCACCGACATAGCCGTAGTCGGCATCGGCCATCTCGCCAGGACCATTTACGATACAACCCATAATGCCAATCTTGAGACCGACTAAATGGCTGGTGGCAGCTTTAATGCGGGCAATGGTTTCCTGCAGATTGTATAGTGTGCGACCACAGCCAGGACAGGAGATATATTCGGTCTTGGTGAACTTGATGCGGGCGGCCTGCAGAATGGCGTCGGCGAGTTCAATTAACTTTGATCTTTGATCTTTGAATTTTGAACTGTTGATAACCAACTCTCGGGCCTTTTTATCGATGAGCAGGGCACCCACGGCCATCGCAGTCTTGAGTTGCAGTGTCTCCCAATCGGGTGCATCCACCGTCAGGGTGATGGTGTCATCCTTGATGCTGGCCTCAGCTTCTTCACGTAGATGGGTGCATTCAGAAATCAGATCTACCAATTTGCGAGCTACGGGGATTTCGCACTCAGGTTCTTCCGACAATGATACTCGAATAGTGTCGCCTATGCCTTCTGTCAACAGAGCGCCGATGCCCACAGCCGACTTGATGCGACCATCTTCGCCTTCGCCAGCCTCCGTTACGCCAAGGTGTAAAGGATAGTGCATGTCCTCCTTGTCCATTGTTGCCACCAACAGACGGACTGTTGTTACCATCACAACGGTATTCGAGGCTTTGATAGAGATAACCACATCGTTGAACTGTTCCCGACGGAAAATACGCAGGAACTCCATGCAACTCTCCACGATACCCTCTGGAGTATCACCATAGCGACTCATAATGCGGTCGGATAGAGAACCATGATTCACACCGATGCGAACTGCTGTATGATGTTCTTTGCAGATGTTAATAAAAGGTACGAGTTTCGCTTCAATCTTTTGCAATTCAGCCTGATACTCCTCGTCTGTGTATTCCAAATGCTTGAAGGTGCGTCCAGGGTCAACATAGTTGCCAGGATTGATGCGTACCTTTTCACAATATTGTGCTGCTACGTCTGCCGTATGGGCAGTAAAGTGCACATCGGCCACCAATGGTTGGTTGTAGCCATCAGCTTTCAAGCGGGCAGAGATATTCTTCATATTTTCTGCCTCACGAGTGCCCTGTGTCGTAAATCGTACCAGTTCACCTCCGGCATCGATAATACGTTTGGCCTGCGCCACACAACCTTCTGTATCGTTGGTGTCGACAGTTGCCATCGACTGAATGCGGATGGGATTGTCGCCACCAATGGCGATATTGCCCACATGGGCAACACTACTAGTTCGTCTTGTATTCATATTTAACCTCTGCTAAGTCCTTATTGGCCTTTTCAATCTTTGCTTTCAACCCTTGTTTGTAGTCGCTGAGACGCTGTGCAATAGCATCGTTGCTGAGTGCCAACATTTCGACAGCGAGGATGGCAGCATTTTGTGCACCATTGACACCGACAGTAGCCACAGGGATACCCGGTGGCATCTGGATGATAGAGAGCATGGCGTCGAGGCCATCAAGCATACCCTTGATAGGTACACCGATAACGGGTAGGGTGGTAGAGGCAGCAATGACGCCTGGTAGAGCTGCAGCCATTCCTGCTGCGGCAATGATGACTTTCAGTCCACGTTCCTTCGCTCCCTTGGCAAAGGCTTCTACAGCCTCTGGTGTGCGGTGGGCAGAAAGAGCATTGACTTCAAATGGTACCTGCAGTTCGTCAAGCAATTTGCAGGCTTTCTCCATAACGGGCAGATCGCTGGTACTGCCCATGATAATACTTACGATAGGTTTCATATTTTTATCTTTTTTTGTTGATTCGCTATTTACAGGAATAATATCGCTACTGCTGCGCAGAGGAAGCCGACCCAGAATCCGCCAACGACCTGCCCCAAAGAGTGCTGGCGCAGAATCATGCGGCTAGTACCCACCATGCCGGCAATGACGAAGACTATGCAGAGCCACCAGACAGGGTTGAAGTCTAAGTATTCGGCAAAGGCAAATAGTGCACCTGCCACACCACCAATGGCAGCTGTGTGTGTGGAGATCTTCCACCATACGTTAATGAGTGCACAGACAATTTGTACCAATAAGCCTGCCACAACGATGGCTCCCATAAAATGTGGCATGTGCATGCGTGACATCACGTAGACACATGTGAAGTAACAGATGATAGAGATAACGTATGGAACCATACGTCGCTCGCGGTGTCCTAGCTCTATGAGATTCCATCCTTGATAGCGACGGTAGAGATGAATCATTACCGTTGGCAGTAAGATAGTAAAGAGGTAGACCATGATGAGCACCTGTAACTTGTAAGGCCAAGGAAAGATGCTTAAGTAACTGAATAAGAAGAGCGCCACCAGTCCGATAAAGGGTAGGTAGAACGGTGTGAATAGCATGCTCATAATGCGAGCAGCTAGTATTATCTGTTTCTCTCGTTTTTGTTCTCTCATGTTTCTCTCAACTCTTCACTCCTTATTATCGACGTAGTCTCGCCACTGGTATTTCCATCTGTTCGCGGTATTTTGCTACCGTACGACGTGCAATGGGATAGCCTTTTTCTGCCAATAATTTCTTTAGTGCATCGTCACTCAGTGGGTTTTGCTTGTCTTCCGAATCAATAAGGTCACGCAGCGCTATTTTTATTTGTCTGGTCGATAGTTCCTCGCCTTCTGCAGTCTTATAACTGTCACTAAAGAAATGTCGTAGGGGGAATGTTCCCCAGCGGGTCTGTGCATATTTTGAATTAGAAACGCGCGACACGGTGCTCAGTGCCAATCCTGTTTTTTCGGCAATATCTTTTAGAATCATGGGGCGTAATGATGCCTCGTCGCCATCTTCAAAGAAACGGTGCTGCCATTGAATGATAGCACGCATAGTGGTTGTTAGTGTTTGACGACGTACACGAATGGCCTCTATGAATCCCTGTGCCGCGTCGACTTTCTTCTTTGTATAGAGTAACGCCTCCTTCATTTGGCGACTCATGTTCTCCTTGTTCGTTTGGTATTCGTTGAGCGTGTCGCTGAACGATTGCGACACATGCAGTTCTGGAACATCGCCCATGTTCAGCGAGAATGTCACGGTGCCGTCATCTTGTGTGTCGATAATGAAGTCAGGGGTAATCTGCTGGATACTACGACCCACAACTTCGCCCATGGCGGTACCTGGTTTGGGGTTCAGCTTGCGCAACTCGCGGATAAGTGCCTCACACTGTAAGTCAGTAAGCTGGAGTACCTGTTGTAAACGATTCCAGTGCTTCTTGGTGAATAGTTCGAAATACTCTTCTACAGTGCGTGTCATCAAATCTTTCAAATGTGATGGCTCCCGACGTTGAATCTGTAATAATAAGCATTCTTGCAGGGTGCGTGCGCCAATGCCGGCAGGGTCGAATTCCTGCAGTTTCATCAATACCTCTTCTATCTTTTGTTCTGTGATATCAATATTATGATAGATAGCCAACTCGTCGGCAATGCTGTGAAGTGGTTTGCGCAATAATCCGTCATCGTCAAGGGATCCAATAAGGTATTCCATCACGTTACGCTCCTCGTCAGTGAGTTCAAAGAGGTTCATTTGCTCCATCAGTTGATCGTAGAACGACTGCGTCTGACCATAAACCATGTCTTCGCGTTCTTCCTGACTGGAAATGCCGCCTTGATAGACAGGAAGTTCTTCGTCGTCACGTCCCAACGATTCTAATGCTGCATCGAGGGCAGATTGGCGTTCTTCTTGTTCGAAGCTGTTATCTGCAGAGTCGGTGTTGTCTGAATTCTCCGGACCGTCTATATATTCTGGTTCTTCAGTTGATGGTTCCAGAGCAGGATTGTCATCCATTTCAGCGTTAATACGCTCTATGAGTTGCGTAATGGGCAGCTCAATCAATTGCGCTTGCAACAATTGTTGCTGCGTAATGCTCTGCGCCAGTTTCTGTTGCTGCGTCAGTCGTTGCTCTTGTATCTGCTCCTGTGCCATAAACGGCTGCAAAATTACAAAGAAATTATGAATTATGCATTATGAATGATGCATTATTTGAAATAGTCTTTCAATTGTTCTGCATACGAGGCCAACTGACGGGTGTCGATATTGCCATAGCGCTGCCATATTTGCTGACAAGGCACAAACAACGGACTGATGGTCACATCGCGGCGGTTTAGATAGGGATCGCATTGCTGGAAGACCTCCAACACATCGACCACCAGTGATACGGGGATATGCATCAGACTTGACAACTGTCTAACCTCTGGCGTCTCTGCCACCATGGTAACAGGTGTCAGTCGGAAGTATTGGTCTAGGATTACTATCAGCATGACAGGTGTCAGTCGCTCGTCTTCGGCAATGGGACGGAAGTCGCGCTCGAAAGTCTCCTCCACCTCTACGCCGTCATAGAAACCACCGGCATTGCCAAAGCCCATCATGTTACGTAACAACTGCACGGCACGTGTCAGTCGCTTGGGATTACGACTGTATTCCTGCCAGATACGCTCAATACGGGGAGTCTCCAGGTTGGCAATCTCGCACATTCTTGCAAACAACTGTTGAGGAGCAATGTGTAACTCAATGCTCAACTCTACCATCTGACGGCTATACATGGCTTTCACACCCACAGGTTTCCGCAGGTATAACTGCATAAGTAGCAGCCAGTAGTCATCGTGCCATAACTGATTTTTAGCCATAACTATTAGGGTTTTAAAGCGCTTTTGTCTGCAAATATACAAAATTTTTGTAAATTACAAGGTCCTTTCAATATTTTTTTCGTAAATTTGCAGTCGATAATTGACTATTCATATGAAAAGATGGCTGTTGGCGACTGTTGCATCCATGCTCATAACAACGCTTTATGCACAGACCGCCTATCATGAAATCCGCGAGAATGTTCGCCTTTCGGCCAGCAATTATATGGCCTATCCTGGACCGACGCAGCATAAGCTGACGCCGGCGCCTCGTGGATATAAGCCTTTTTACATCAGTCATTACGGTCGTCACGGTTCCCGTTTCCATAGCAAGCCGAGTTTCTATAATGCTCCTTATCTGACGTTGCTGAAGGCTGACAGTCTTGGCAAGTTGACAACTGTTGGTAAGGATGTATTGCGCCGATTGGATATTATCCGTCATGATGCAGAGAATCATTGGGGTGATCTTACCTGGATAGGTAGCCATCAGGAGGAGGACATTGCCCGTCGTATGTATGAGCGTTTCCCTGAAGTCTTTAAGAATGGTGCTGAGATTGATGCTCGTAGTACTGGTGTTGCCCGTTGTGTGCTGTCTATGGAGTACTCATTGATGCAGCTTGTACGACTAAATCCTAAGCTGAACATTCGCCACAATGCCACCCATCGTGACATGTATTATCTCAATCTTCAGGATAAGGAACTCTTTAATCATCGCAAGAATCAAAGAGCGACAAAATCTTTTCTTGCATATAGGAAAAAGCATGGATATTGCTCTCATCTGATGCAATCGCTGTTCAATGATAGCGTTTACGTCCAGCAGAAAGTTAACGGATATGATTTCGCAGAGCAACTTCTACTTGTCGCTGCCGGCTTGCAAAATGTTGAACTGGGCAAGGAGATGGCGCTCTATGATGTCTTTACCCATGACGAGATATACCGTATCTGGAAGATAGGCAATGCCTATTGGTATAATGGCTGGGGCGCTAGTAAAGCGACCGACAGCAAGATGCCTTTCTTGCAGCGTAACCTTCTGAGGAAGATGATCAACGATGCTGACAGTTGCATCCAGTTGTCCACTACCAGTGTCCATCTTCGTTTTGGTCACGAGACGGTACTCCTGCCCTTGGTCTGTTTGCTCGACATCAATGGTTTCGGACTGGTGACAGACAATCTGGAACAGTTGGAGTCCAATGGATGGATCAACTATCGTGCATTCCCAATGGGGTCCAATGTGCAGTTCGTCTTCTATCGAAAGAACGCTAAGGACCGTGACCCGCTTTTCAAGGTGTTACTCAACGAGAATGAGGCTAAGCTGCCGTTGCCCGACAAGCAGGCACCATACTATCGTTGGAGCGACTTCCGTGATTACTATCTAAAGAAACTCGATGCTTATGAGAAATAAACAGATACGTCCCCTACTGATAGCCGTCGTGCTATTGCTGGGCGCCATGCAGAGCGTGGCACAGTCTGCTTTCTCTATCATCGAACGTGACCGTAGTTTTACTGCAGGTAATTATGGTGTCTATCCCGATAAAGACCTGCCCAGACAGACAGCAGCTCCCAAGGGTTATCAGCCGTTCTATATCAGTCATTATGGTCGTCACGGTTCTCGCTATCTGAACGACATGAAGGGCTATAAGGAGCCCTACAAGACATTGCAGAAGGCTGACTCGTTGGGTAAGCTGACAGCTGTAGGAAAGATGGCTTTACGAGAGATAAAGGCTTATATTGATGATGCTGAGGGACGCTGGGGTGACCTTACGGATTTTGGTAGTCAACAGCAGCGTGATATTGCTCATCGCATGCTACATAACTTCCCGACCGTTTTCCAGCATGATGCCTTTATCGATGCCCGTAGCACTATCGTTACCCGTTGTGCACTTTCTATGGGCGCTTTCATGTTGCAACTCGTCAAAGAACGCCCCACGCTACATACCTCTATGTTCAACTCGTATAGTGACATGTGGTATCTGAATTATCAGAACAAGGCGCTACGTGACAGTGCTACGAACCAACATGCACAAAAGGCTATCAATCGTTTTATAGCTAAACGCTGGAGAAATCATCGTCTGACCAATCTCTTCTTCAACGATTCCATCTACGTGCAGAAGCATGTTGATTTGATGTGGACGGTATACTACTTAATGAAGGCAGCACTCATCCAGCAGAATTCACAAGAAGGGTTGGGACTCAATCCGTTGCTGGCTGTTTTTACCAGTGAGGAACTCTATGTCTTTTGGCAGGTGGAAAACGCTTGGAGTTATCTCCATTCCGGTTTCTGTACACGCAATGGCGGCATGCAGCCATATACTCAGCTCAATCTTCTACAGAAAATTATCAGCGAGGCCGACAGCGTTATTGCCTATAAGCAGCGGGGTGCATCGTTACGCTTTGGACATGAAACGGTTCTCCTGCCGCTGGTCTGTCTGATGGGCATCAATGGCTATGATTATAAGACAGGCAATCTTGATGAACTTGAACCTAAAGGCTGGTGGGCTAATTTGGTTTATCCCATGGCAGGCAATCTTCAGATAGTGTTCTATCGTAAGAATGAAGCCGACAAGGATCCGCTCATCAAACTTCTACTCAATGAAAAAGAGGCTACGTTGCCCTTGTCGAGCGACTTAGCCCCATATTATCGGTGGAGTGATGTTCGTCGTTTCTTACTGAAACGCATTGCTGACGGACAGTCAGCCCTTGGCATTAAACGCTAATGCATAGACACGCATCTGCTTGACCATGGCCAACAGACCATTGCTACGCGTGGGTGACAAGTGCTCCTTCAATCCTATTTCTTCAATGAAGTACAGGTCTGCATCCAGAATCTCCTGAGGCGTATGACCAGATAGCGCGCGAATCAAGAGTGCCACGATACCTTTCACAATCAGAGCATCGCTCTCGGCAGTGAAATTCAGTTTCCCATCTACATAGTCTGCTTGTAACCATACACGGCTTTGGCAGCCGTCAATGAGGTTGCTCTCTATCTTGTACTTCTCGTCCAATGGCTCTTGCTCATTGCCGAGGTCAATAAGCAGTTGGTACTTGTCCATCCAGTCGTCCAGGCCAGAGAACTCGTCAATAATCTCGTCTTGTATCTCGTTAATGGTCATTTCTAATTATTTTAAAAAGTTTATCTGATGGTCTAACCTTTTCCGGCACTTTGATGCTGACGCGGGTTCCTTGCTGAGCTGTCTGGATGGAGGATGTGTCGTCGTGAATCTCATCAACAGTAACGTAGAGTGCTCCTGTCGTAGGACCTGTGATGAGCATTTTGTCACCCACGGCAAAGGTGTCAGCCTCGACAGTAAATTCAGCAACGCCCAGTTTCGAGAAATACTTCACACCTTTGCCGATGTATTGTTTCTTCTCTGTGGCATTCGACCCGTAGTTTGAGTTCCATTCGCCCAACAGTTGCCCTTGGTAATAGCCATCCCAAAAACCGCGATTAAAGACAGTGGACAGTCGCTCGTCCCATGCATCCTTTTTCTCTTCCGTAAACGTATTGTTCAGCACACTCTGGATAGCTTCCTTGTAGCACTGCACAACGGTGAGCACATATTCAGGACCTCGTGCGCGACCTTCTATTTTAAATACGCGCACGCCCGACTGCATCATCTTGTCGATAAAACGGATGGTTTTCAGATCCTTGGGCGACATGATGTACTTGTTGTCAATCTCCAGTTCGGTACCTGTCTCGCGGTCTGTGACGATATAGCTCCTGCGACAAATCTGCATACAAGCACCACGGTTGGCACTTCTTCCTGTATTGTCCAAGCTCATATAGCACTTGCCACTCACAGCCATGCATAACGCTCCATGACAGAACATCTCAATGCGCACCAGTTCTCCGCTGGGTCCTGTGATGTACTGCTCTTCTATCTGTCGGTAGATGTCAGCCACCTGTTCCATCTTCAGTTCACGGGCCAATACCACCACATCAGCAAACTGTGCATAGAACTTAAGTGCCTCAATATTCGAGATGTTCAGCTGTGTAGATAGATGCACCTCCACACCACGTTCACGACAATATTGCATTACTGCAATGTCGCAAGCAATGATAGCACTAATCTCTGCTTCTTTAGCAGCATCGATAATTTGGTGCATCAGCGGAATATCCTCACCATAGATGATGGTGTTTACTGTCAGGTACGACTTCACGCCATGTTCCTTACATGTTGAAGCTATTTCGCGCAGGTCGTCAATGGTGAAGTGGTTGGCAGAGTGTGAACGCATATTTAGCTGTTCCACGCCAAAATACACAGACCCCGCACCAGCCTTCAGCGCTGCTGCCAGCGAGTCTCGGCTGCCCACAGGCGCCATGATTTCATAGTCTGTTATCTGATTCATGGGTGCAAAGGTAGTGCAAACCGAGAGAAAAACCAAATAAATTTGAGTTTTTCCGAGGTGCAGCCTACTTTCGAGATGAAATCTCAAAGTTACGAATAAGCTGTCAAATGGCCAAATTTTGCAAACGTTTACGAACTATTTTGGGATGTTTTTCATCTCTATTTGTATTATTTACCCTACTTTTGCAGCAGAAAACTAAAACAATACTAATGATGAAAAAGTGTTTACTCGGTCTTATGGCCATCTTGTTTGCCGTCTCTTCGAGTGCAGCAGTGCCTACTTTCATTCAGGAGTTTGGCGGCTGGTTCGAAAGTGCCTATGTCATGTGGGACAAGACTGCAGGTTATGATTACGATGTTTATATTGCTCCTGCGTCAACTGATTCCTGGACGAAGTTAGACAATGAATTGGTACGTGAGTATCCTACCTATGGACGTGCTGATGCACTGGGTCTCAAGGCAGGCAACTATCAATTCAAAGTTGTTGCAAAAGCCAATGGTTCTGAACAGGGTTCCGGCGTTACTGACGCTTTTGAGGTTAAGGCCCACGACCGTTCTGGTTTTGCCCATGTAGGCATGACCGACGGCATTGGTGCTTACAAGAATGATGGTACGCTGAAGGACAATGCCAAGGTACTGTATGTCTGGGCTGACAATGCCAAGACCATCACATGCGATGTCGTTACCAGTAGTAAGGGAGCCACAACTAAGGGCGTTGGTTTGCAAGATATTGTGTACCTCTATCAGAAAGGCTATGACACAACCCCATTGGCTATCCGTATTATCGGTACCATAAAGGCTGCTGATATGGACCGCTTCGATTCTTCTGAAGAAGGACTGCAGGTGAAAGGTAAGAACGACTATTCGCTTATACCCATTACCTTCGAGGGTGTGGGCAACGATGCAGCTATCTCTGGCTTTGGCATCCTATGTCGTAATGCTTCCAGTGTCGAGTTCCGCAACTTCGCCATCATGCTCTGCATGGACGACTGTCTGTCGCTCGACACTAGCAACTCTAATATCTGGGTTCACAACATGGACTTCTTCTATGGTAATACTGGTGGCGACAGCGACCAGGCTAAGGGCGACGGCACGGTTGATATCAAGGGTAAGTCGAAGAACGTCACCGTCAGTTACAATCACTTCTATGACTGCGGAAAGACCAGCCTCGGTGGTATGAAGAGCGAGACAACAGACTGTTGGATGGCCTATCACCATAACTGGTTCGACCACTCCGACTCTCGTCATCCACGCATCCGCACCGCTTTCTATCATGTCTATAACAACTACTTCGACGGTGTTTCTAAGTATGGTGTAGGTGTGACCAGCGGTGGCTCGTCATTCGTTGAGGCAAACTATTTCCGTAACTGTAAGTATCCGATGCTCATCTCCAAGCAGGGCACCGATGCTGAGGGTGACGGTACCTTCTCTGGTGAGGAAGGTGGAGTTGTCAAGGCTTATAACAACAAGATTGATAATCCCCGCAAATTGCAATATTATAAAGAAGGTCAGACCGATGGCGTCTGGGATGCCGTACTGGTCACAGACCGCAATGCAACAGTCTCGGCTACGGCCTTCTCTGGTGGTACGGCATATAACAATGCTGCTGACGAGAAAGCTCGCACTACCTATATGGAGAACAAGATGGACGACCCTGCTGATGTCAAGGAAATTGTCAAGGGCTCCTATGGTGCAGGCCGTATGCAGCATGGCGACTTCAAGTGGTCGTTTAAGAACGCTGCACAGGACGAGAACTACGGTGTCATTAGTGAACTGAAGACAGCCCTACAGAGTTATCAGTCTACGTTGATAGGTTTCTTCGGTGGTGTGGCGATTAGCAATGGTGGCGCTACGGCTACTGTCGACGGTGGTGATGGCAAGGGAATCTCTGAGGAGGATAACGACAGCTATCTTCCCAGCTGGGTTAGCGGCGGTGGTGGAGATCCTTCCACAACTGACAAGTATGTCATTGGCACCTCTGACTCCTATTTCTGGTTCAACGAAGACAATGCTACCCAGTATGCAGCATACGTTGCCAACGGAACGTTCACGACCAATGGTACTGCAACCCCCACCTTCGTAGTTAAAAAGGGCGATGGTACATCTTGCTCTGACTATGTCGGTTCTGTACGTCTGACCCAGAATCAATATTTCACCGTTTATTATGCTGATGGCATCAGCACAGCTAACTTCTATGTTTCTGGCAATGGCTCGCAGAAGTGGAAGCTGGAGACGTCCGTAGATGGTGCCACCTGGACGACTGTTGGTACTGTCGAGGGGAAGGCTGCAGCACATCCTGCTTGTAATATCAGTACTTCTGGCGATACCAAGTATGTGCGTATCACCAATACAGCCAGTGGTACTCGCGACCTGCAGGGCGTTAAGATTGCTACGCCCGACAATAGTACTGGCATTGCCCGAATGACGAATGAAAAACCGCAAATGACAAATGGCCTCTACGACCTCATGGGTCGTCGTGTGACCACGCCACAAGTAGGCAAACTATATATCCTGAATGGTAAGAAGATGATTTTCAGGTAAATCGTATTAATACTACAAACAAAACTAACTGCTAAATGAAGACGGATGGGACGCGATGTCCCGTCCGTTTTTTATTGTTAAAAAAGACGGCCATATCAATATTATTTTGTACTTTTGCAAACGATGAAGATGAAACGACTGTTTTTCCTGTTCCTGCTTGTCGCATTCGCTCATGTCTTAGCACATGCTCAATACGACTTTCTGACGGCCCACCGTGGGGTCATCAAGGGGGGCTACGACTTCTGGGTATATCAGCCAGAAGACTACTACTATTCTCAGGAGCATACACCTGTTGTCATCTTCCTGCATGGTGCCAGCCTCTGTGGTCGCGACATCAATCGCTCACGACGTTATGGGCCGTTGGATGCTATCGTGCGTGGACGTGAGATTCCTGCCTTGGTCATCGTACCTCAGAATCCTGGCGGGTCGTGGAATCCCAAGAAGGTGCTCGATGTACTAGAGTGGACGCGCCAGCACTATCCTTGTGACTCTACACGCGTCTATGTGTTGGGTATGTCGCTGGGTGGCTATGGCACGATGGACTTTGCTGGTACCTATCCTGATCGTGTAGCAGCGGCTCTCGCCATGTGTGGCGGCAGCACCCTGCGTGATGTACAGCCCTTGGGACAGGTCCCCCTGTGGATCATCCATGGTACGGCTGACCGTGCTGTCAACGTCCGTGAGTCGAAGAAGGTGGTATCAGCCTTAGAGGCTGAGCATAACGATAGTCGTCTGCGTTATGACTGGTGGCAGGGTGCCAACCATGGTGCTCCTGCCCGTGTATTCTATTTGAAGAAAACTTACGAGTGGCTCTTTTCCCATTCCCTGCGTGAAGAAGGACGTCCGCTGCATCGCGATATCACCATTGACCGCAGTGAACTGAAGAGTGCCTATACTGATATGATGAAGAATGCTCCTAAGCCGGAGGTTATTGACGGAGAGGAGGATGAGCTATGACACGCAGAAAGAAGATCATCATCACCGTATTCACTATCGTGCTGATACTTCCTATTCTCGCCATAGCTGCTATCGATATCTTAGTCACCCTCTTCCCTTCGCAAAAGCATACTTTTACCCACGAATTGCTGCTGCCCATGACACCAGTCAAAGATCAGGGCGACACGGAGCTCTGTTGGGCTTACGCTATGTTGGCCACCATCGAGACGGAGCATATTTTGCGTGGTGACTCTGTCAACCTCTCTCCCCAGTATCTGGGCCGTATGCTGAAAAAATACCAAAGTTCCAAGTTCCAGGTTTCAGGTTTCAAACCCACTGAGCGAGGTATGGGACAGACCGCCCTCAACCTCCTGCAGCACTATGGTGTGGTCGGTTACGACGTGATGCCCGACGATGCTACCGACAAGCTACCCACTCCCAAGAATGTCTTTATGCTGGGTGCCAAGTACACACCGCTGGAGTTTGCCCATAGTGTCTGTGCCCCCGATGAATATATTGGTTTGATCAGTGTCCCAGACTCACCTTATAATAAGAAGATTATTGTCCCCATTCCTGACAACTGGGAGCACAACTGCTTGCTCAACATTCCTCTTGATTCCCTACGTAAGCATGTCAATCAAGCGCTACGTCATCGTCATCCAGTCTGCTATGAGGGCGTTGACCATGCTATGGCCATTGTCGGAATAGCACGTGATGAAGAGCGTCACGCCTATTACGTCATGAAGAATTCCTGGGGTACCAATCAGCCCTACGACGGTTTGGTCTATATCCCTGTCCGCAACCTTTGGCGCAATCTCGCTGCTGTCTATATGACCCGCGATGCATACGAGGGAAAGTAACAGACAATAGTTACAAAAAAATGAGGCTTGAACATTCAAACCTCATTTTGTTTTTTAATACTCATCCTCGTTGAAATGTAGCGACGTTGTTGAAAACCAAGCAGTTGTACTAACCGCTTCATTTATTGATCGTTTTATTTGGACTAAAAAGAAATTATGGGAAATTGTGGGAAATTAACCCTTCAAACAACAGAAGAGTGGCCTCGTCTGACTGTTAGTAAGTAGCAATTTGGCGGATATCGTCCTCAAATGCCTCTTTGTTGATGGCCTTTGCCTTGAGCTTAGAACGATAGGTATAGATAGTCGTAATACTAGAACGTAGAATGTCTGCAATCTCTTGATTATCGGCAATTCCAAGACGGAGAAGAGCTAATATACGTAATTCTGTGGTCAGTTTTTTATAGCCGTCCTCGCTAAGCGTAAACTGGGTTTCTTCCGTCATGAGTTTATTGACCTCAGCAATAAAGTCTGGATAAATGTTCAGAAACGCCTCGTCGAAGTTCTGGTGGAACATGCGGATGCCACCATTGAGGAATTGCTGACTTTTCAGTTCGGCATAGAGATCGTCGAGTTTGCGGTCGCGTGCCAGACGGTTCAGATGTTTGCCGTGCTCCTCTCCGCGCTTGATGAGGTTACTGCTCAGTTGCAGAAAACGTCCTATGTACTCATCCTTGATGCGGTTGACCTCCTTCATCTCGTTATTGGTACCCAATATCTGCATATTCTGCGCTGTCAGTTCCTGG
>CACYBB010000041.1 GCA_902772585.1 uncultured Bacteroidales bacterium
TCCATCTAATTTGAACTTCCCTTCGTTAAACACTGTGTAGTTATCTGATACATATTGCATTCCTGTATCCTTATGTATGGGAATAACTCCAATAGAAGGCCTGATTGCCTTGCAGACTTCGTAAAGTGTTTCAATATCAGCATGTCCGCTTGTATGAAATCCGTCTTCTACTCCATCCAAAATACGATTCTCGAATAGTTTTCGAATAGACAGAACATTTTCTATCGTATTTTTCCCTCCTTTTTCCGCATAACCGCTCCACATAGAATAAATGAGCCAAGGGGCTTCGTCGTTAAATACTTGTAGCATATCTTCCAGCAACCACAAACTATTCATCCTAACAGGCATTAGGAATCCCTTATCTCTTAGATAATCTTTAATCTTTGGAATCCGATATGCTTTATGCCCACTTAACTCAAAAATGTGGTTGAAATTATACAGCGGGCTTTTCTTGCCACTATATTCAGAAAACACATCCAGCACACCACGTTGATATCCATCTACGAGAAAAACCTTGCCTGTTGCTTTGCATGCTGCATGAAATGAAGCGAGTCGATCAATGTCTGTTGACGAACAAAGGGCAAAGACGTATTTATGCTCACAAAGTGCTCGAATGGTGTTTAGCTGAATCTGCTTTTCTGTTACAACTTGCTCTTGTTTTCTCCCCAGCATAGTTCCCTCTGTGATGAGTAAATCAACATGACCAATATATTTCTCTAATGTAGGAAACAACCCTTTACCCAAATATCCGTGACGACGAAAATCACCAGTATGGAGTATTTTCTTCCCTTCACATTCTATCAGAAACATATAGGCATCAAAAGCGGAATGACTGACAAAGTATGGTGTGACGGAAAAGCCTTCTTTTATCTTGATACGTTCACGTTCCTTGAAAGGAAGCATCCGTTTAGTGGCAGCCAGTTGCAGGCTGAAATCTTGGTGAACATTTAGCGCTTCATACTTGCATCGTTCTAACTTCATCGGCAGAATAATCAGTCTTATCGGAACCAGGCAAATTACTGCCCAAATCAATGAATGTATTGGCATCTTTGGTTGCTATCTCTGTGATGCAACCACCTATTTGGTTTGCTCCACGATGGATAGTGATTTTCATATGCTTAGTAATTTGAGTCTGACAAGGTAAAATCTCCTTTATTTAGATAGATGACCTTATAATTCATGCAACATACTTTCTCTTGCTCTCTTATAAATGATTTTCGTTCGGCTTCCTTCCCGTTTTCATCTTCCGACTTAAAAGCGTATGCATATATAAACTCTATAGGCAGTTTTTCGTCTATATAGAAGTCATCTGATAGTAGTTCGAGATGTTTTTTGTCACTAACCAACTTTTTCATTTCCTTAGTAAATGCAAATTCTGCCAAAGGATTTTTGCCTATGCTGCCCTCGAAAGAATCAGCATGGTCTCCAATTCCTGATTTCCCAGTAAGTGCATCCAGACCATTTTTCAATTCAATCACACAAAGACGATGATCAATATTACGCACAGCAATAATGTCAAAGCGAGGTGATTTCTCGTAAACATCAACTCCAGGGTGTCTCGGTATAGAAGATGGTTCATAATGATAGATACAATCTTTGCGTGTGCTCACTTGAAATTCTAAGTCAATGATAGTATAGTCTGTCCAATACTCATCCATTAGCTTCTTCATTTCAGCGATGAAAGTCTTGTAGTCTCGTGTTTTTTTCAATGATTCTAGCACACTTCTACGTTTATCTATTCTCTTGTTTCTTTGCTCTTGCGTATCAAGATCGATTTCACATTTGTAATAATTATAGTCGAATTGGAAACTGTTCTCGGATGAAACCTTAAGCATATTCCCTCCTTTGTAGTATACATTGAAGTAGTCTTCACGAATCTGCAAAACGAGTTCATCGTCTTTTTTAACCATTTCAATTAAGCCTCCAAGCTTTCCGTCTTTTCCAAATACATTATCCCATTTATCAGAGTGCAGCCCACGTCCTAAGTAGCTACTTAATGATTTCTTTTTTATTCTCAATTCACGCTTCATAAATGTTTTATTAATAGGTTCTATTTTAATAGCATTAAGTTGATGATTGTAGCACCAGAGTTGTCCATCGGCACCATGAAAACACTGGGGACGGGTACCTGTTTTCACTTGAAATATGTCAGGTGACATTCCTGTCATAATCCTTTTATTTATGCATCTACCACATACATGTCGCCATCGGCATCTACCAAGACGTTGCGAGGAACGACATCCCATACAAGGTATGTTCCATTGGAGTATCCTTTGATTCTTCGATTTTCCGCATCGTACGCTCCATAGCCTCCTTGTGAAACTGATTCAAGAATGTCATTGCTCATAACGTTTTAGTTTCTGCAAAGATAAGAACAATTTTGCAATCTTCCAAATTATTCGTCATCATTTTAAGTTACGAAAAAAGTTTGGCGTTTATGAAAATACTTTTGTCTTTTGTTTTGTGTTTTGCGAACATATTTGTACCTTTGCAGGCAATAAACTAATCTAATGGAGACAAACAAAAATGATTGAACTAAAAAACGAACAGTTGGCAATTCGGGTTGCCGAGATGGGAGCAGAGCTCCAGAGTGTGAAGGACAATGAGGGTAGGGAGTATATGTGGCAGGCAGGCGAGAAGTGGCCGAGACATTCACCAATCTTGTTCCCCATTGTCTGCAGTGTGAACAACGATACCTATGTGGTAGATGGCAAGGAGTATCACTTGCCCCGTCACGGCTTTGCTCGCGATACGGAGTTTACCGTTGTCAGTCAGTCGGGCGATAAGGTGACGCTGGCACTGCACGATTCAGAAGAGACGCTGAAGGTTTATCCCTATCGCTTCAACCTGGCTATCACCTATCGTCTGGAGGGTAACAAGGTACACGTCATCTGGCATGTAGAGAATACCGATACCCAGGAGATTCATTTCCAGATTGGTGGTCACCCCGCCTTTAATGTGCCTGGTGGTAAATTGGAGGGTATGATTAAGCTGGACAACGAGGAACCAATGGACTCTCTGAAGAGCTATGCTGACGGCAGCAACGATATGGTGGAGATTCCCTTGGAGGCTGATATGGGTATATTGGAGCTCAGCGACAACTTCTTCCGTAATGACTCAGTGAAGATTCATAAGTGTCAGACCCATCGCGCCATGTTGATGGATACCAATGGAGAACCGGCAGTAACTGTGGACTATAAGACCCCAGTCATTGCCTTCTGGAGTCCTTATGGCAAGCAGGCCCCCTTCGTATGCATAGAGCCTTGGTATGGACTGGGCGACCCCAGAGGCTTTAAGGGCGAATTCAAGGATAAACCCCTGATGAACCACTTGTTGCCTGGTGCCTCGTTTATGAGTCGTTACACCATAACTATCGGCTAATACAATATTCTGCACATGCATACGTTATAATAAGGTATGCAGTGGACAGATCGTATCAGACAAATAAAAATCATACTGGTGATGGCTGCGGTGATAATTGCCGTAGCCTCACTTTTGGTATCCCACTTCTTGGTGCGTGACCTTTCTGACGAGGAACGTCACCGCATGGAGGTATGGGCCCAGGCTCTGCATGCACTGAACAAAGCTGACGAGTCGACCGACCTTTCGCTGGTGCTGAGTGTGATGGAAGGTAACAACACCATTCCTGTTATTGTGTTGAACAGTGAGGGCGACATTGACGACTATCGAAATATCGAGGATATAGACGACAGTCAAGAGCCTATAGAGAATAACCAGAAACTGAAAAACTATGCCCGTCGTATGATCAAGGCTGGTGACACGATACGCATCGGTCAGCAACTGGTATGCTACGACGACTCCATCATGCTGAAGCGTCTGTCGGCATGGCCCTATGTGCAGTTGGGCATCGTGCTAATCTTTGTGGTGGTAGCCATCTTTGCGCTGCTGTCGTCGAAGCGTGCCGAGCAGAACAAAGTATGGGTGGGATTGTCGAAGGAAACCGCCCACCAGTTGGGAACACCAGTGTCGAGTCTGATGGCGTGGGTGGAGATGTTGAAGGAACAATATCCTGACGATGACCTGTTGCCCGAGATGGACAAGGACGTGAAACGTCTGCAATTGATTGCTGACCGCTTCTCGAAGATAGGTTCGCTGCCTGAACCCGTGGATGCCTCCATGAACGATGTGCTGAAACACGTCATCGACTATATGGACCGTCGTACCAGCAATCAGGTACAGATGATTCGTTACCTGCCCGACCATGAGGTCATTGTGAAGATGAACGCCTCGCTGTTTGAATGGGTGGTGGAGAACCTTTGCAAAAATGCCGTTGACGCGATGGAGGGCAAAGGTACCATTACGCTGACGCTGATGGACGAAGACCATCGTGTCGTCATAGAGGTGCAGGATACGGGCAAGGGTATCAAGAAAAAGGATGTTGCCAACGTGTTTACGCCAGGCTTCACCACTAAGAAGAGAGGGTGGGGACTGGGCTTGTCGTTGGCAAAGCGTATCGTTGAGGAGTATCATAAAGGCCGTATCTTTGTCAAACAATCAGAGATTGGCAAAGGTACGACCTTCCGTATTGAGATGCCCAAAGGGTAATTATGAATTACGAATTCCTAATTACGAATTCCTAATTATACTACTTCGATTCCCTGCTCCTCACACAGCTTCAGGCTCATCTCCTTCAGTTTGAACTTCTGAATTTTGCCCGATCCGGTCAGTGGGAACTCCTTGATGAAGAACACGTACTTAGGTATCTTGTAGCGTGCTATCTTGCCGCGACAGAACAGCTGTACGTCTTCTGCGGTCATCTGTGCGCCTTCCTCCAGTATGATGAATGCGCCCACAGCCTCGCCGTATTTCTTTGATGGTACGGCAGCCACCTGCACGTCGCGTATTCCAGGCATGTGATAGAGGAACTCCTCAATCTCGCGTGGGTAGATATTCTCCCCACCGCGTATAATCATGTCCTTGATACGTCCGGTAATCTTGTAGAATCCCTGCTCGTCCTTCACACCCAGGTCGCCCGAGTGCAGATATCCGTTCTTATCGATAACCTCGGCCGTAGCTTCGGGGTTCTTATAGTATCCTTTCATCACGTTGAATCCCTTGCAGCACATCTCGCCCTGCACGCCCACTGGGCATTCCTCGCCAGTTTCGGGGTCGAGCACCTTCACGTCTACAAACGGGAAGTCGCGACCTACCGTAGTGCATCGCTGCTCGAACGTGTCGTTCAGACAGGTCTGAGTCATACCAGGCGACGACTCTGTGAGTCCATACACGCTGGTGATGGTCATAAACATCTTCTCTGAAACCTGCTTCATCAGTTCGATTGGGCACAGACTTCCTGCCATGATACCAGTACGCAGACAGCTCAGGTCGAACATGTCAAACATCGGGTGGTTCAGCTCGGCTATAAACATCGTGGGCACACCGTAAACTGCGGTACAGCGCTCCTTGTGTATCGACGCCAGCACCACCAGTGGGTCAAACTTCTCTACCATCACCTCGGTACATCCGTGTGTCAGGCAGTTCATTGTGGCCAGCACCACGCCAAAGCAGTGGAACAAGGGCACACATACGCAGAGCTTGTCGTCCTGGGTAAATCCCATGTTCTCGCCGGTAAAGTATCCGTCGTTAGATATTCCGTAGTGAGTCAGCATCACGCCCTTGGGGAATCCTGTGGTACCGCTGGTGTACTGCATGTTGCACACGTCGTAGCAGCTCACCTGCTTTTTCATCTCGTTCAGTGTCTCGTCCTCGATGTTCTGTCCCAGCAGCAGCAGCTCGGCGGTGTTGTACATACCGCGATACTTCTCCATACCTATATATACTACGTTCTTTAGATATGGGAATCGCTCGCTGTTCAGGTGTCCGCGCTCGCAGGTCTTCAGCTCGGGCAGCATGGTGTAGGTCATGTCCACGTAGTTACAGTCCCATGTACCATCGGTGATACACAGCACCTCCATGTCAGAGTCCTTACACAGATACTCCAACTCGTTCTGCTTGTAGTTGGTGTTCACTGTTACCAGCACCGCACCAATCTTAGCCGTAGCATACAGGAATGTCAACCAGTCGGGCACGTTAGTAGCCCATATACCCACGTTCGATCCCTTCTTCACGCCGATAGAGATAAGTCCCTTGGCCAGATTGTCTACGCGCTCATTAAATTTGCTCCATGTAAATCGCAGGTTGCGGTCGCTATATACTATATATTCCTTATCAGGAGTAGTCTCGGCCCAATACTCCAGCCATTCGCCCAGAGTTCTTTCCCACAGCTTGTATCCCTCCGAGCCAGTCTCGGCCGGATAAGTTCTATCAGGAAGCGGTCTTCCCGCCATATCTAATTTTACGTTACTCATCGTCTTAGAAAGGTATGTAAACTACTGCGAGAATCTTTGCACTCTTGCCAGGGGCTCCATGTACGTGGTGCTTCACGATGGAGTCGTAGAATATCGAGTCGCCCTCTTTTAGATTGTAGGTCTCTTTACCATAGACAATCTCTACCTCGCCCTGCATCACGTAGATAAACTCCTCGCCCTCGTGAGCCGAGAGCTGGAATTCAGGACTATCTTCAGGATTGATGTCAATCACAAATGGCTCCATGTGGCGACCAGCCTTCTGCTGCGCTAGTGGGTGATACTCCATGTGCTTACGGGCATCAACAGCTCCATTGCTGAAACTGATGCTGCTGTCAGCCTCGCAATCCTTAGCACGGGTAACAATGGGACCCAAAGCATCGCTGTCGTCCATAAACGTACCTAGTCGTACGCCTAATGCACGGGCAATCTTAATCAGCGGACCCAATGATGGCAGGTTCACGTCGTTTTCAATACTGTTGATTTGCTCTACGGTCAGACCGCTACGCTCAGCGATTTCCTCTACGCTGAGATTTTTCGTTTCTCTGAGGCCCCTGATTTTGGAACCGATAAATGAACTGTTGTTTGACATACACTGTTGTTGTTTCGTGTTGGAGCGCAAAAGTACAAAATAAAAGTGTATTATCGACATAGTTTGGGAATATTAACAATTATATAACAAAAAAAGCCGATTTATTATGATTATTTCAAAAATTCTTTGTACCTTTGCACCCCAAAAGTGTGATTATGTGTAGTTTAGAGCAGTTGAAGATTGATTTGAAAGGGTTGCAGGAGACCTCTATGGTCTTAGAATACGACCTTGGCGATGAGTACTTCAGTGCTTTGGACGGCTCACAATTGGAGCATGGAGCATTGCATGTGTCGGTGTCTATACGCAAGATGACCGGCTTTTTCGAACTCCAGTTCCATACCGAGGGTGTTGTGACTGTCAGTTGCGACCGTTGTCTTGATGACATGGAGCAGCCTATCGTTGCAGACAACCATTTGGTCGTTAAGTTGGGCGACACATACAGTGATGACGATGACACTGTGACAGTTGACGCGAATGAAGGAATTCTCGACCTGTCGTGGTTCATCTATGAGTTTACGATGCTGGCCATACCCATCAAGCACGTTCATGCACCTGGAAAATGCAATAGTGCGATGACGCAGAAACTAGAAGAGTTGAGCGGCGCTGTCCGAAGCGGCGAAGAGGAGGCTGAGGCACCGATAGACCCACGCTGGGAAGCACTGAAACAGTTTAAAGTTTAAAATTTAAAAGTTAATAGAATTATGGCACATCCTAAAAGAAGACAATCAAACACTCGTACCGCTAAGCGTCGTACCCATGACAAGGCAGTAGCTCCCACATTGGCAGTATGCCCCAACTGTGGTGCTTACCACATCTACCACACCGTATGCCCCACCTGTGGCTACTATCGTGGCAAGATTGCTATTGTAATGGACGAAGTTGCTGAGTAATGAGTAAAATCAATGCGATAATCACCGGTATTGGTGGCTACGTGCCTGACTATGTCCTCAACAACGAGGAATTGTCTCGCATGGTAGACACCAATGACGAGTGGATTATGACGCGCGTAGGTATTAAAGAACGCCGCATCCTAGCTGAGGAGGGTCTGGGTACCAGCTATATGGCCCGTAAGGCCGCCAAGCAGTTGGTGCAGAAGACTGGTGTTGATCCCGATACTATCGACGCTGTCATTGTTGCCACTTCGACGGCTGATTATAAATTCCCTTCCACAGCCAGTATCGTGCTGGGTAAGCTCGGACTGAAGAATGCTTTCGCATTCGATTTCTGGGGTGCTTGCTGTGGTTTCCTCTATGCCCTCGATGTTGCAGGAGCAATGATTCAGAGCGGCCGTTACAAGAAAATCATCGTGATTGGTGCCGACAAGATGTCGTCAGTGACTGACTACAAAGACCGCGCCACCTGTCCCTTGTTTGGTGACGGTGCTGCCGCAGTGCTGCTGGAAGCCACTGAAGAAGAGAATATCGGTGTAATGGACTCCTACTTCCGTGCCGATGGTAAGGGCTTACCCTTCCTACATATGAAGGCCGGTGGTTCTGTATGCCCTCCCAGTCACTTTACGGTAGATCACCGCTTGCACTACCTCTATCAGGAGGGTCGCACCGTGTTCCGCTATGCTGTGACCAATATGAGTGACGACTGCGCCCTGATTGCCGAGCGTAACAACCTGAATAAGGACAATATCGCATGGGTGGTACCTCATCAGGCAAATATGCGCATCATCGAGGCTGTTGCCAAGCGCTTGGAACTGCCGATGGAGCAGGTGATGGTCAATATCGAGCATTTCGGTAATACCTCAGCCGCCACCATTCCTTTGGCACTCTGGGAGAACGAACACAAACTGAAGAAAGGTGACAATATGCTGTTTACAGCTTTCGGTGCTGGTTTCGTTCATGGAGCATCCTACTATAAGTGGGCGTATGATGGAAGCGAGAAATAAGTATGCATAAAGCAGGATTCGTAAATATCGTTGGCAATCCCAATGTAGGTAAAAGTACGCTCATGAACCAGTTGGTTGGTGAGCGTATTTCGATTGCAACGTTCAAGGCGCAGACCACGCGCCATCGTATCATGGGTATCGTCAATACCGACGATATGCAGATTGTGTTCTCCGACACACCTGGTGTGTTGAAGCCTAACTACAAGTTGCAGGAGTCGATGCTAGCCTTCTCTGAGTCGGCCCTTCAGGATGCTGATGTGCTGCTGTATGTCACAGACGTGGTGGAGACTCCAGAGAAGAACATGGATTTCCTGGAGAAAGTGCAGAAGATGACCATTCCTGTGCTCTTGCTGATTAACAAAATTGACGAGAGCGACCAGAAGACTCTGGGCGATATCGTCACCAAATGGCACAGTTTGCTGCCCAACGCAGAGATTCTGCCCATTTCTGCCAAGAATAAGTTTGGCATTGATATGCTGCTGAAGCGTATCAAGGAGTTGTTGCCCGACTCGCCCCCCTTCTTCGACAAGGATCAGTTGACAGACAAACCTGCCCGTTTCTTTGTGTCGGAGATTATCCGTGAGAAGATACTGCTCTACTACGACAAGGAGATACCCTATTCGGTAGAGGTGCGAGTGGAGCGTTTCAAGGAAACCGAGAAGAATATCCACATCAATGCCATCATCTATGTGGAACGCGACTCACAGAAGGGCATCATTATCGGTCATCAAGGTGTTGCGCTGAAGAAAGTTTCTACCGAAGCTCGCAAGGCGCTGGAGAAGTTCTTTGGCAAACCCATCTTTCTGGAGACCTTCGTAAAGGTTGATAAGGATTGGCGCAGCTCAGACAAGGAGCTGAATGTTTTTGGATATAATCTAGATTAACTAGGAGAACTAGCAAAACTAGAAATACTTGCAATATAAAACGAGAGACAATGAGCAATTTAGTAGCGATAGTTGGACGCCCGAATGTGGGCAAATCCACCTTGTTTAACCGACTGACCAACAGTCGTCGTGCCATCGTGAGCGACGAGGCTGGTACCACCCGTGACCGCCAATATGGCAAGTGCGAGTGGAATGGTCGCGAGTTCTCTGTCGTAGATACCGGTGGCTGGGTGGTTAATTCAGACGATATCTTCGAGGAGGAAATCCGTAAGCAGGTTATTGTGGCTACGGAAGAAGCCGACCTGGTACTCTTCTTGGTAGATATCAAGAACGGTCTGACGGACCTTGACCAGGATGTGGCACTTATATTGCGTCGCTCAAAGTTGCCGGTAGTACTTGTTGCCAACAAGGCTGACGACGGTAAGGACCTCTATGGTCAGTATGAGTTCTATAAACTCGGACTCGGCGACCCGTTCTGTGTCAGTGCTGCCACAGGTTCTGGTACGGGTGACCTGCTGGATCATGTGCTGTCAAAACTTCCCGTTGCCGATGCTTCCGATATCGATGACAATACGCCACGTTTTGCTGTGGTAGGTCGTCCGAATGCTGGTAAGTCGAGCATCATCAATGCTTTCATTGGTGAGGACCGCAACATCGTAACAGATATTGCCGGTACTACCCGCGACAGTATCTATACCAAGTATGATAAGTTTGGCTTTGACTTCTATCTGGTTGATACCGCTGGTATCCGTCGTAAGAACAAGGTGACAGAAGATTTGGAGTTTTACAGCGTGATGCGCTCCATCCGTGCCATTGAGAATTCGGATGTCTGCATCCTGATGATTGATGCTACTCGTGGTATTGAGGCACAGGACATGAACATCTTCCAGCTCATCCAGAAGAATAATAAGTCGCTGGTGGTTGTCGTCAACAAGTGGGACCTCGTGGAGGATAAGTCTCAGGAGGCTATTAAGACCTTCGAGAATGCTATCCGTCAGCGTATGGCTCCGTTTGTCGATTTCCCCATCATCTTCGCATCGGCTGTCACCAAGCAGCGCATCTTCAAGGTGCTGGAGACCGCTAAGCAAGTATATCTGAACCGTAAGATAAAGATTGGTACGTCGAAGCTCAATGAGGTGATGCTGCCTATCATCGAGCAGACGCCACCCCCTTCTATTAAAGGAAAGTATATCAAGATTAAATATGTCTCGCAGGTGCCTGACACACAGATTCCTACCTTTGTGTTCTATGCCAACCTGCCACAGTATGTCAAGGAGGCTTATCGTCGCTTCTTGGAGAACAAGATGCGTGAGAACTGGACATTGACAGGAACACCGGTTAACGTATTTATCCGACAGAAATGATGATGAAACGAGGGGTTGTTATTGGTCTAATGGGTTTGATAGGCCTTATGGGTTGTCAGGAAGTCAGCTTGGAACAGCAGGCTGCCGAGGCAGCACAAGGCTATTACCAGCGCCTATTGGATGGCTACCCTGATGGTTTCTTGGCAGGAAAAGCTGCCTACGACGAGATGCCTTCCGACTATCGTGATCAGTTGGTGAAGGCTAACGAGCAGTATATGAAGGATATGCAGCAGAAGCACAATGGTTTGTGCTCTGTTGCTATTTCATCTAATGTTGGACGTAGCGACTCTACGCTCCATGTGGTCTATGCCTTTCTGTTGCTGTCGTATGGTGACTCTACCAAAGAGGAGGTCATCGTGCCAATGGTACAGGTCGACGGTGAATGGAAGATGAGATAATTGAATAGTAAATTGTCAAATAGTATAATTGTCAAATAGTAAAATAAGATGATGACAGCTAATGAGATTCGTGACTCTTTCAAGAAATTCTTCGAGTCTAAGCAACACGCTATCGTGCCTTCAGCACCGATGGTAATCAAGGATGACCCCACGCTGATGTTCACCAACGCGGGTATGAACCAGTGGAAAGATATAATATTAGGTACGCGCGACCCAGAGCCGCGTCGCCGTGCGGATACACAGAAGTGTCTGCGCGTCAGCGGTAAGCATAACGATCTGGAGGAAGTAGGCCACGATACCTATCACCACACCATGTTCGAGATGCTCGGTAACTGGTCGTTTGGAGACTACTTCAAAGAGGGTGCCATCGATATGGCTTGGGAATATCTTGTTGACGTTATCGGACTGGATCCTAAAGACCTTTATGTTACCGTTTTCGAGGGTGATCCCTCTGAAGGTCTGGAGCGTGATGATGAGGCTGAGCAGTACTGGTTGAAGCACGTACCTGCTGACCATATCATCAATGGTAACAAGCACGACAACTTTTGGGAGATGGGTGACACAGGTCCCTGTGGACCTTGCTCTGAGATTCATGTCGATAGCCGTACTCCTGAGGAGAAAGCCAAGAAGCCCGGTCGCGAATTGGTCAATATGGACGATCCGCAGGTCATCGAGATTTGGAACCTTGTGTTCATGCAGTTCAATCGCAAGGCCGACGGTTCTTTGGAGAAGTTGGCTATGAACGTCATTGATACCGGTATGGGTTTCGAGCGTTTGGTTCGCATGTTGCAGGGCAAGCACTCTAACTACGACACAGATATCTTCCAGCCTATCATCAAGGCTGAGGAGCAAATCAGTGGCATGAAGTATGGGGAGAAAGAGGATACCGACGTGGCTATGCGCGTCTGTGCCGACCACTTGCGTGCTGTATCATTCTCTATTGCTGATGGTCAGCTGCCCAGCAACGCCAAGGCTGGCTACGTCATCCGTCGTATCCTGCGTCGTGCCGTACGTTATGCCTATACCTTCCTCGGACAGAAGGACGGCTTCCTCTATAAACTTGTTCCCACGCTCGTTCACGAGATGGGCGATGCCTTCCCTGAGTTGAAGGCTCAGCAGCAGCTGATTACCAAAGTTATCAAGGAAGAGGAAGATAGCTTCCTGCGCACTCTTGATAAGGGTATCAGCATGCTTGACAAGGCAATGGAGGAACTGAAAGCTCAGGGCAAGAACCAGTTGGATGGTGTTCAGGCTTTCCGCCTGTTCGATACCTACGGATTCCCCCTCGACCTCACGGAACTCATCTGTCGTGAGAATGGCTTTACGGTTGACGAGGAGCAGTTCAATGTCGAGATGCAGAAGCAGAAAGAGCGTGCCCGCAATGCCGCCGCTGTTGAGAATAGTGACTGGACAGAGTTGCAGTCTGGTGAACAGCAGTTCGTGGGCTACGACTATACTGAATACAACTGTCACATCCTGCGCTACCGTAAGGTAACCCAGAAGAAGAACGAGTTCTATGAGTTGGTACTTGACGCCACACCTTTCTATGGTGAGATGGGTGGTCAGGTCGGTGACTGTGGTGTACTTGTCAACGAGGAGGAAACCATCGACATCATCGATACCAAGCGTGAGAACAACCAGAGCGTACATATCGTGAAGCAGCTGCCTAAGAACCCTGCTGCAGAGTTCATGGCATGCGTAGATACCGACAAGCGTAATGCCTCTGCTGCCAACCATACCGCTACCCACCTGCTCGACTATGCCCTGAAGCAGATTCTGGGCGACCACGTAGAGCAGAAGGGTTCGTTTGTCAGCCCTGACACACTGCGCTTCGACTTCTCACACTTCGAGAAGGTTAGCGACGAGCAGTTGCGTGAGGTAGAGCGCATGGTGAACGACATGATTCGTCAGGATATCCATATCGACGAGCATCGTGATGTGCCTTTCGATGAGGCTAAGAAACTCGGTGCCATCGCCCTCTTCGGCGAGAAGTATGGCGACAAGGTGCGTGTGGTTCGTTTCGGACCCAGCTGTGAGTTCTGTGGTGGTATCCACGCCAGCTCAACAGGTCGCATCGGCTTCTTCAAGATTATCTCTGAGAGCAGTGTTGCCGCAGGTATTCGCCGTATCGAGGCCAAGACCGGTAAGGAGTGTGAAGAGTTGCTGTACCAGACCGAGGATATGCTGCGTGCTGTCAAGGCATTCTTCAACAATGCCAAAGACCTGCAGGGTGTCATCAAGAAGTATATCGAGGAGCACGATAGCATGAAGAAGGAGATTGAAGGCTTCCAGGCTCAGGCCGTTGAGCGCGCTGCCAAGACACTTGTCGAGAAGGCTCGCGAGGTCAATGGTGTCAAGGTGGTTACCAGCGTCATTCCTATGTCGCCTGCTGCTGCCAAGGACCTTGCCTTCAAGATCCGTGCTGCTGTCGAGGGGTCACTGCTCTGCGTGCTGGGTACTCACGACAACAACAAACCACAGCTCTCTATCATGATGAGCGACGATATGGTCAGCGACCACGGACTGAATGCTGGTCAGATGGTTCGCGAGGCCGCCAAACTCATCCAGGGTGGTGGCGGTGGTCAGCCTCACTTCGCACAGGCTGGCGGTAAGAATGTCGACGGACTCTCTGCTGCCGTTGACAAAGTCATTGAGTTGGCTAATCTCTAAATCCTATAAAATAAGTGGTGCTCGAAAGGGCACCACTTATTGTTTCTTAGAATATCTTGTTGATTACCTGCTCGACGATGTGAGGAAAGTGCTCCATCTCCAGCAGGTGTTCTTTTTCTGCAATGTCATCGACCGTATCTGTGGGCTCTAGTGCCACACGGTATTGTGCGATGATCTCGCCTGAGTCGCAAATGGGCGTCACGTAGTGGACGGTCATACCCGTCTCTGTCTCGCCAGCAGCCTTTACAGCCTCGTGCACATGGTGTCCCCACATGCCCTTGCCACCGAATTTAGGCAGTAGGGCAGGGTGGATGTTAATGATTTTGCGGGGAAAAGCATCTACTAGGAAGTTGGGCACCAAGGGCAGAAATCCTGCCAGCACAATGAACTGGATGTCGTACTGCTGTAGTAGCGGCATCATATAACTTTCGTCGTTCAGTTGCGGTTTGGGTGCAACAGCTGTCGGCACACCCAGCTTCTCAGCTCTTACCAGTGCATAGGCGTCGGCCTTGTTGCTGACTACGAGGGCGCAGTTGACACGCTCCGAATCTTTGAAGTAGCGTATCAGATTCTCACAGTTCGTGCCGCTTCCCGACACAAAGATGGCGATGTTTATCATATTCGTTAAGTGTTTAGAGTTTCTAACAATATCTCGATGAGACGTGGCACTCCATAGTTGTCTACCTCTTCTTCTTTAATCCAGAAATAGTCGTCAGGCAGTTGAGGACGCTCCTCTGTTTCCCATAGCCAGAAGTCGGCATAGAGAATGCGGTGGGTCAGCACGTGCTTGACCCTTTGGCGCTGCAAAACAGCACCCTGTGGTACCTCGTCCGTCAGCCAGGGCTCATAGAGTCCTTGCCAGATGTCGCCGGCAGGACGGCGGTGGATAGCTGTATAGCCGTTACACCTTATATATATATAAGTCAGTTGGCGCTCCTTGACCTTCAGTGTCTTCTGTTTGACGGGCAGCTCGTCGATGCGCCCCTCACGGAGTGCTACGCAACTCTCAGCCAATGGACAAGACGGACAAGATGGATTTTGTGGGGTGCACTGGGTGGCACCGAAATCCATCATGGCTTGATTGAAGAGACCCGCCCCCTTCCCCTTCTCCCACCTAAAGGTAGGAGTGTGGCACGCAATCCTGTTGAGGGCGGGGAGTAGTAAGTCCTGCGCCAACTCCGTGAATTCTTTCTTACCTACTGTAGTATTGATGGGTGTATCGATGCCGAAGTAGCGGGAGAGCACGCGATAGACGTTGCCGTCGACTACTGCTGCCGGCAGGTCGAAGGCTATGCTGCCAATGGCTGCTGCCGTATAGTCGCCCACGCCCTTGAGGGCTTTGATGCCCTCTAATGTGGTGGGGAAACCGCCACGCTCAACGATTTGCTGGGCAGCGGTGTGCAGGTTGCGGGCACGACTGTAGTAGCCCAGTCCCTGCCATTCGCGCAATACCTCGTCTTCTGTGGCTTGGGCCAGTGCCTCTACCGTCGGCCAGCGCTGCATAAAACGCTGCCAGTAGGGGAGACCCTGTTCAATACGTGTCTGTTGAAGGATGATTTCCGACAACCAGATGGCATACGGATCACGCGTCTCACGCCACGGCAGCGCCCGACCGTTCTCCTTAAACCATTCCAGTATCGTCGTTGTAAAACTCATTTTTCCTGCACGGCGCGGATGCAATGGCCACTGAAGCGGTTGCTGGACAGCTTGCCGTTGTGTACTTTTACTTCATCGAGATTAAACTCCAGACAGATGGCATTCTGGGGATTGGTTGTATAGAGCGTTGACGTCCAGTAGTAGCCGTAGATGGCGCGGAACTGTGTGCGGCCATAGAAGCGGAAACCGGTGATGGGCAGGAAGATGGATTTGCCAGTCTTCTTGCTCGTTACCTTATAGCCGTTGACACCATTCTTCGTTGTCCACTCCCAGGTGCAGTTGTCTGGGTTCGCCAGCTCCTCGCACTCTGCTTCAGTGGGCATGCGCCATTTGCCACCCCAGTTGGCACGGGCAGCATCGTCGGTAAGGGTCAGCTGAGATTTTCCGTCGTTAACGGAATACTTGATCAGCATCGGAGAATTACCTCTGCTCCAGATGTAAGAGTCCCATGAGTAGTAGTCCTTGGTCTTGGTCTCCCCCCATGCGTAATAGTCGCCAAAGTCTGTCGACTTCTTAGCTCCCATATTCACGTTAGCCCACTTTACGCTAAGTCCCATGTCTACAGCCTCCACGCCATCAGGCGTGTTGTCTTCAGGTTCCGTACCATTCACCTTAGCATTGCCGGCAGTCCAGCAGAGCATAGCGATAAGTGTTGTCAGAAAAAACTTCTTCATAGCAGTATTATTTTATCTTTCGGTTGGCAAAGTTACTAAGAAAAATGGAAAAAGCCATATTTTTATCATACTTTTTACCTCTTGGGAGAAATAATCTCGTCGAAAGACTGTGGCTGTTTCGTCGAAAGTGAGTTGGAACATATAGGATAATAGCCTACCTTTGCAGCAGAAAAAATAACAAAAACGAAAAAGATATGAAGAAGATGACCCAACTCAGAGCAATGCTCGTAGCAATGATGCTGACTCTTTCAGCAGTGTCGGCAAGGACGAGTTGAAGCAGCAGGTGGAGCTGGGCAAGGAACCCGCCATCGACCTCGGTACCTTGTATATCTCTGATGGCGCCACAATGCTGAAGGGTGTGGAAGTGGTTGCCCAGAAACCGCTGGTGAAGATGGAGGTCGACAAGATGACGAGATAATCCGTGTTACCGACGCCTACCGCGATGCTTTTGAGCGCTACGTGCAGACGGTTTAACGCGCTTGGCACTTTTGGCTTCGTTTACTTCCTTTTCACCACACAGTGCCTGACAGACACGGTCTTGGAATGCTTTGCCATCAGCATTGCGCATGACACCCTGATTGATGATGCTGAAACAGAGTTGGTGACCATTCTCTGCCCGACAGTAACCTGCGAGCGACGAGATACCCGTCACCGTACCCGTCTTGGCACGGACATTACCATCAGCGGGTCCTTTAGTCATACGCTTCTCCAGGGTGCCGTCGACACCGGCAATGGGGAGCGATACCCATAAAGCATCGTGAATCTTGGGTGTGCGCCAAGCATGTTTCAAGAGGGTGCACAGTAGTTCGGCACTCACGTAATTGTAGAGCGAAAGACCAGAACCGTCAGCCAGACGATAGGTGTCAGCGTTGAGACCCAGTCGTTTTATGAGTTGGCGGGTAACACCTGTTGCATCTGACGCTTTGGCTAATGGCTTCCTAACGCTGGCTGCCGTTTGATAGAAGACAGCTTCTGCATAGAAATTATCGCTCTTCTTCATCATACGGTCCAGCACCAGCGAGATGTTGTGACGAATGGTGGTCAGATGATGGGCATTGGCAGGGAGTCGGCCTTCCACCAATCTCACATTCTCCAGATTGATGCCCTGACGGGCCACCTCCTCGGCAAAGGTAGTCAGGAAGATATTCTTACGACCTATTGACAGCGCATTCAGCTGTGGGTTCTCATCATCCCAGCACCAACCTTCACCATAATCGACCTGTTCTTTCATGGTGCGGTCGGCTACCAGTTTGCCAGCTATGCTGTCTATGCCTAGCTGTTGTACGCTAAGGGCCATGTCGGTTACATCATCGATTGTCAGCGTGGGGTCGAAGCCACCTACGCAATAGATGTTGCCCACCAGTGTATGACCTTTGATGGTACCGGTATAATAGACGCTTGTCTGAAAGTCATACTGTGGACCTAACTGGTCGAGGGCAGTAATGGCTGTCACCAGTTTCATCGTTGAGGCAGGACGCAATAGCTGACGCTCGTTGTACTGATAGTAAACAGAGTCGGCTGTCAGGTCATAGACCATCAGTCCTACTTGTGAGGTTTCAAACATTGGGTCTTGAAGCAGCGAATCTAGTCTGATGCGCAACGAATCTTGTGCCACAGAGAGTGTTGAGACGCAAGATATAAGCAGTAAAAATAGATATTTCTTCATTTCGCTTGCAAAGTTACGAAAAAATTTGTACTTTTGCAGCGTTATATAACAAAAAAACGATGGTTTATAAATACGATTTCCTAATTATCGGTGCTGGTGTGGCCGGTATGAGTTATGCGCTGAAGGTGGCACGTGCTAAGAAAGGTAAGGTGTGCATGATTTGCAAGGCAGGTCTCGATGAGGCTAACACATCGTTTGCACAGGGTGGTGTGGCCTCAGTGACGAACCTGAAGTTGGACACCTTCGACAAGCACATTGCCGATACCATGATTGCTGGCGATTTTATTAGTGACCAGAAGGCCGTAGAGCAGGTGGTGCGTATGGCTCCTGAGCAGATTAAGGAATTGACAGGGTGGGGCGTTAACTTTGACCGTAAGGAAGATGGTGACTTCGACCTACATCGTGAGGGCGGTCACTCTGAATTCCGTATCCTGCACCATGCTGACGATACGGGCGCTGAGATTCAGCGTGGACTGATGGAGGCTGTGCGTAGCAATCCTGATATCGACATCAAGGAGAACCATTTTGCAGTCGAGATTATCACGCAGCACCATCTGGGTGTGCGTGTTACGCGTCGTTCACCGAATATCCGGTGCTATGGTGCTTACGTGCTGAACCCCAAGACACAGAAGGTGGACACCTATTTAAGTAAGGTGACGGTAATGTGTACGGGTGGTTGTGGTGCTGTCTATCTGACAACTTCGAACCCCGTTATTGCTACTGGCGACGGCATTGCGATGGTTTATCGCGCCAAGGGTACGGTGGCTGACATGGAGTTTGTGCAGTTCCACCCTACGGTGTTGCATAATCCCAACGAGACGCATCCTGCCTACCTTATCACAGAGGCTATGCGTGGTTATGGCGGCGTACTGAAATTGCCCAATGGCGAGACATTCATGGAAAAATACGACGAGCGCCTCTCGCTGGCACCACGTGACATAGTGGCACGTGCTATCGATAAGGAGATGAAGATTCATGGTCTGGACCACGTCTGTCTGGACGTTACGCATAAAGACCCTGAGGAGACGCGCCGCCACTTCCCCAATATTTATCAGAAGTGCCTGTCTATGGGTATAGACATTACCACTGACTACATCCCTGTTCGTCCTGCTGCCCACTATATGTGTGGTGGTATCAAAGTGGACCTCAATGGACAGTCCTCTATTGAGCGCCTCTATGCCTTGGGCGAGTGCTCTTGCACAGGTCTGCATGGCGGTAATCGTCTGGCTAGCAACTCACTCATCGAGGCCGTGGTCTATGCCGAGACAGCTGCCCGCCACTCCTTAGAGCATGTTGACCAGTATGACTACAATGAACGCGTGCCGGAATGGAATGATGAGGGTACGATGACTAACGAGGAGAAGGTGCTCATTACCCAGTCGGTCAAGGAGGTCAACCAGATTATGTCAAACTATGTGGGTATTGTCCGTTCCGACCTGCGTCTCCATCGTGCCTGGGACCGTCTGGACATGCTCTACGAGGAGACGGAACGCCTATTCAAACGCGTCAAAGCTAGTCGTGACATCTGTGAATTGCGCAATATGATTAACGTGGGTTATCTCATCACCCGTTGGGCGCTAGAGCGTAAGGAGTGTCGTGGCTTGCATTTCACCACGGACTACCCACATCACGCTTACGACAAGAAATAAGCGAATATTTGTTACATATTATTTGCACAAAACAGCCGAAGTGTGCACATTTTGGCTGTTTTTGTGCATTTTATTTGGTTGTGTGCGCAAAAAGCAGTACCTTTGCAGCGCTTTTTGCAAAAGGATATCATTTATACACATTATAATTAGTATGGCATTAAAAATTGTAGTACTTGCTAAGCAGGTACCCGACACAAGAAACGTGGGTAAGGATGCAATGACTGCCGAAGGCACCGTAAACCGTGCTGCCCTGCCCGCTATCTTCAATCCAGAAGATTTAAATGCCCTGGAGCAGGCCCTTCGCCTGAAGGAGCAGAACCCAGGCTCAACAGTAGGAATCCTCACGATGGGTCCTCCACGTGCAGGTGAAATTATCCGTCAGGGACTTTATCGTGGCGCTGATACTGGTTGGTTGCTTACCGACCGTCTCTTCGCTGGTGCCGATACCCTCGCTACATCTTATGCGCTGGCTACTGCCATCAAGAAGATTGGCGACGTAGACATCGTTATCGGTGGTCGTCAGGCTATCGACGGTGATACCGCCCAGGTAGGTCCTCAGGTGGCTCAGAAGCTGGGTCTGAACCAGGTTACTTATGCTGAGGAGGTTCTCAGCGTGAAGGATGGTAAGGCTACCATCAAGCGTGTAATCGACGGTGGTGTAGAGACTGTAGAGGCTCCTCTGCCTGTTGTAATCACTGTTAACGGAAGCGCTGCTCCTTGTCGCCCACAGAATGCTAAGCTGGTGATGAAGTACAAGCGTGCTACCTGTCCGATGGAGCGTCCTGCCGAGGGTACTGCTTACGACTATCTGTACGACGAGCGTCCTGAGCTCACACTGAACCAGTGGTCTGTTGCCGATGTGGATGGCGATGTTAACCAGTGCGGTCTGAGTGGCTCACCCACGAAGGTGAAGGCCATCAAGAACATCGTGTTCCAGGCTAAGGAGTCGAAGACTTTGACGGCTTCTGATGCT
>CACYBB010000042.1:0-33190 GCA_902772585.1 uncultured Bacteroidales bacterium
TGGTACTGCTGACGTGAAAGCTGTTGCAGTTTGCTCTAATGGCAACACCTATACCCAGAATTATACAGGTTTGAAGAACATTGATGCCAATGACTTCGGATTCAGACTAAGTATGGAAAAGGCTCACCTTGTATTCGAGTAATCAATTCAACGAACATTCTAAAAAGACAAGTTATTATGAACAAGAATATTATGAAATACTGGATGATGGGAATTGCCTGTGTAGGCATGCTGTCCACAGTTACAAGCTGTAAAGAGGACGAGTACCCTGACAACTCTATTCCCACACCACCAGCAGCTATTACTCCCACAGAACCTACTACTCAGGTTCTGTGGCCCAGCAACCTGCAACGCGTCAGCGTTCACGACCCCAGCGTAGTCTATGACCCCTCTTCTTGGTCATACTACATCTTCGGTTCACACCGTGCCTATGCCAAGTCACCCAATCTGATGACATGGACAACAGTCGCAGTGCCCTGGGGTGCCAATGGTGTTAGCGGTGTAGGCAACGACGTCGCATTTGTTAAGCCTGAGGTCACCAAGGTAAAGAAAGGCGGCGCAGAGGTCGACATGCCTGCATTCAATGCTTTTGAGTGGTCCAAGAAGGGTAATGCCGACTGGAGTATTGATGGCAACATGTGGGCTCCTGACGTTGTTTACAACAAGGCCATGAAGAAGTGGTGCATGTACCTCAGCATCAATGGTGACTCATGGTACTCCAGCATCATTATGCTGACCTCCGACTTCATCGTAGGTCCTTACACCTATCAGGCTCCCATTGTTATCAGCGGTGTTCGAAACAATGAAAACTATAACATCACGGACATGCCGTTGGCACTCGGTGATGAAACGATGCCTACACGCTACGCTCCCAGCGACAATTATGGCAACCACTGGCCCAACGCTATCGACCCCTGCGTATTCTACGATGAAGAAGGAAAGTTGTGGATGTCTTACGGTTCATGGAGTGGTGGTATCTTCATGCTCGAACTGGACGAAGAGACGGGTCTGCGTGACTACAATGTGACCTATGCTGAGAGTGCTACTTCTGACCCCTACTTTGGCAAGAAGATTGCCGGCGGCTGGTATGCTTCTGGTGAGGCCAGCTATATTGAGTATATTGGCGGCTACTACCACTTGTTCTTGAGCTACGGCGGTCTGGCTGCAGGTGGCGATCCCAAAGACTACAACAATGGTGGTTACCAGATGCGCGTCTTCCGCTCGGAAAATCCTGACGGACCTTATGTTGACAGCAAGAATACCAGCGCCATATTCAACAGCTATGCCTTGAACTTCGGCCCTAGTGAGAACGATGGCAACCACGGCGTCAACATCTTCGGTGCCTACGATTGGGAAAGCAGTGACATCCAGGCTTCTGGTGCATGGGCAGAGCGCTCACAGGGCCACAACTCTGTCATCGCTGCTCCTGACGGTCGTGCCTATCTCGTTTACCACTCTCGTTTCCAGGGACAAGGCGAAGGTCATGCAGTACGTGTACACCAGCTCTTCCAGAACGAGAATGGATGGCTTGTTGCTGCTCCGTTCGAGTACACTGGCGAAATGGCCAAGACGGCAGACATTGCCACCAAGCAGCTGATTGCCAAGGATCAGATTGCAGGCAAGTATAAACTGCTGACTCACCCATACGGTCTCGATCACACCAAGAAGGAAGTGGCAGCGCCTGTTGACATTCAGCTCAACGCTGACAACACCGTTTCAGGTATCGCTACTGGCACATGGAGCATCACTGAGGGTAAGTCTTATTTCACCATCAAGTTGGGTACCACCGAATACAAGGGTGTCATGGCTCTCCAGACCTTAGAGCCTACCAACACGCAGGTGCCCGCCTTCTCTTGCCTGGACGAGGCAACAGGTGTTACCATCTGGGGCTACAGAGCTGCTGATTTGTAAGTTATTTTTTCACTATTAATAAGAGGGTGTGCCTTCACACAGACACACCCTCTTCCATTTCGCACCAACTATGACAAGAGCTATATTCAGATTACCCATCACGCTTTTGATGCTGTTGATAGTGTTGTCATCAATGGGTTATTCACTCAATCGAGTGAGCGTCCATGACCCCAGCATAGTATGGGAACCGACATCCCAGACCTACTATATCTTCGGGTCACACCGAGCCTTCGCTAAGTCGAAGAACCTCATGTCGTGGCAGACTGTCAGCATTCCTTGGAAAACAGCTACAAGTAACAATGCTGCCAATAGAACAGCTTTTCTGACCCCCGCTGTCAAGAAGGTCACGAAGGGAGGTGTCGAGGTTGACTTTCCTGCATTTAATGCAATGGAATGGGCTAAACGCGGTAATGCGTCATACAATATTGATGGTAATTTGTGGGCTCCTGATGTTATCTACAATAAAACCATGAAGAAGTGGTGTATGTATATGAGTGTCAATGGTGATGCATGGTTCTCCAGCATTGTGCTGCTAACAGCCGACAAGATAACGGGACCCTATCTCTATCAAGGGCCTGTGGTAATAAGCGGTTTTAAGAGCGGAACATCCTATAAGGATACCGACCTTGAATTGGGCATTGGCGAACAAGTTTCGCTGCCCAGTCGCTACAATGTAGGCAGCAACTGGGGGCGTCGCTATCCCAACAACATTGACCCCTGCGTCTTCTACGACGAGGACGATAAGCTGTGGTTGACGTATGGTTCCTGGAGTGGTGGCATCTGGATGCTTGAACTGGACGAGGGGACGGGACTGCGTGATTATAACGTCGATTATCCTCTGAAGGGCTCTGGTGATGGAGTTACTCAAGACCCCTACTTCGGTAAGAAGATTGCTGGCGGCTACTATGTCTCTGGTGAAGGAAGCTATATCGAACACATTGGCGACTACTATTACCTCTTTGTCACCTATGGTGGACTGGCTGCTGGCGGTGTCTCTTCCGACTACAACAATGGGGGCTACCAGATGCGCGTCTTTCGTTCACAGAACCCTGATGGTCCCTATGTTGACAGCAAGGGAAGCAGTGCTATCTTTAACAGTTATCTGCTCAACTTCGGTGTCAATGAGAACGATGGCAACCGCGGCGTAAACATCTTTGGAGCCTATGGTGATTGGGGACATCAGACTGTTGGAGCATGGTCGGAACGCTCTCAGGGGCATAACTCTATCATTGCTGCTGAGGACGGACGCATCTACCTGGTTTACCACACCCGTTTCCAAAACCAAGGCGAGTTCCACCAGGTGCGCGTTCATCAAGTATTCCTCAACGAAGAGGGTTGGCTCGTTGCCGCGCCTTTTGAATATACCGGTGAACAAATAAAAAGCAACGACATTCCTATTTCTCAGCAAGTGACAAACGGTCAAATCTATGGAAAATACAAACTACTGATACATCAATATAAACTTAATCACCTGACCAAGAAATATACGACTCCTGTGGAGATCGCACTCCATAGCGATGGCAGCATCACAGGAGCCTATAATGGAACATGGACTGCAACAGCAGGAACCTCCTATGTTACCATCAACCTCGCAGGACAAGAGTACAAGGGAGTTATGATGGAACAAACCTTGGAACCGACAATCACCACCACGCCCTGCTTCACGGCCTTAAGGTCTTCTACTGGAGTCACCATCTGGGGATACAAGTATGACGAGATAACTGGCATTGACGATGTAAGAAGTAAGATGTCTGATGGCAGAGGTGGTTTCTATAATATCAACGGACAGAAGGTGTCCAACAGCAACAAAGGCATCATGATTGTCAACGGAAAAAAATATTTGAACAAATAATATGATAAGAGCAACAAGACTACTATTATTTCTCGTAGCATCTACAATAGCGACAGCTACATACGGGCAACATCGGAGAAGGTCTTTCTCTACCGACACGCCCATGGTGCACGACCCCGTCATGGCCTACGAGGACAGCACCTACCACTTGTTCTGCACAGGTATGGGCATCCAGCACATGACGTCAAAGGATCGTAAGACGTGGACCATGGCCCCTACCCCCCTGATGACGGTAATACCGCAGTGGACGCACGACTCGGTGCCAGGTTTCCAGCAGCATGTCTGGGCACCTGATGTTATCCGGTGGCACGGACGCTGGTGGATGGGCTATAGCTGTTCTACGTTTGGCAAGAACGGGTCAGCCATCGGACTGCTTTCCACACATTCGCTGTCTGCTCCTATTTGGAATGACGAGGGTTGCATCGTTACATCGCGTGAGAAACGCGACCAGTGGAACGCCATAGATCCGTGCTTTGTCATTGACGACAACGACCAGCCCTGGATGGCATGGGGCTCCTTCTGGGACGGCATCCAACTGATTCGTCTCGACACCACCATGCACGTTGCTCAGGGAGAGAAGCCTCGCACCATTGCCCGTCGCTATGCGCCAGGGTGTAAAAATCAGGCACCCAATCCTACGTCTAAGTTTGCGGGCACCAATGCCATCGAGGCTCCGTTCATCTATAAGCATGGTGGCTGGTATTACCTCTTCGTGGCGTGGGACTACTGCTGCCGTGGGTCCAAGAGCAACTACCGTGTGGCAGTAGGCCGCTCCAAGACGGTCGATGGTCCTTATCTCGACCGTGACGGTGTCGATATGCGCGAGGGCGGTGGTACCTTATTTATGGAGGGCGACAAGCAGCAGTTTGAGGCTGCGGGCCACTGTGCTGCCTATACCCTCCACGGCGAAGACATCTTCATCTGCCACGGATACAGCATTGCCCATAAGGGTGCCAGTATTCTCATTCAGCGTCCTATCCGCTGGACGACAGATGAGTGGCCCACACTTTAGTGAAGAGGTAAGAGTTAAGAGTTAAGAATTAAGAGTTAAGAATTAAGAATTAAGAGTGATGCGTCGTATCGTTTTTTTATCATTTATCATTTGTCAATTAATATTTTGCGACGCAGTCGCGCAAAGTTGGACGGCAGACAATGGCAATGGCACATTTACCAATCCGTTGTTCTACGACGAGTTCTCCGACCCCGACATTCTGCGTGTGGGCGACGACTATTATCTGGCAGGCACCACCATGCACTCGGTACCAGGTCTTGTCATTCTACATTCCACGGACTTGGTCAACTGGGAGAATATCAGTTATTGCTTCGACCGCTTCGACTTCCCTGACGATGCCTTCTCACTGAAGAACCACAAGGAAATCTACGGTCAGGGAGTCTGGGCACCAGCTATCCGCTATGCCAACGGACAGTTTTATCTCTTTACAAACATCAACGGCAAGGGTTTGCAGTGCTACACCTCCAAGGACATCCGTGGTCCGTGGAAGCACCATAACATGCAAGGGCGCATCTACGACCTCTCTGTACTCTTCGACGACGATGGCAAGATATACGCCATCCACGGTTATGGAGAGGTTAAATGTACGGAGTTGAAAGCAGATATGAGCGGTCCTATCGAGTCTACCGAGCGTGTTATTATCCCTGAGGGCAACGCTGTAGGCGAGGGACACCATATATATAAGATAGGTGGCATGTACTACCTTATCTCTACCGATTACAAGCCCAATGGGCGTACGCTCTGCTCACGCTCTAAGAGTATCTGGGGACCTTATGAAACCATCACCATCACGGCTGACGAAACCTTTGGCTATCATGCTGCACCATTGACGAAGATTCCCCGCGGCGTGAAGTACCGCATTGGAGAGGATGGCACACCGTTTGGCATCCCTACCGTCGACAAGGATGCTACCGCTTGTACCAACATTCATCAGGGTGGCATCGTCGAAGACCAGAGCGGACAGTGGTGGGCTCTGCTCATGATGGACTTCCACTCTATCGGTCGCACGGTAACGCTGGCACCTATCACGTGGAAAGACGGCTGGCCCATGCTGGGGCTGGAGGGCAACCTGGGTCGTGCGCCTCGTACGTGGCTCAAGCCCAATGTGGCGTCTGCTGCTCCTCATGCCCCCTACGATCGCAATGAGGATTTTAACGGCAAGGCGCTTGGTCGCATCTGGCAGTGGAACCACAACCCCGACGATAGCAAGTGGAGTCTGAAGAACGGTCGTCTACGCCTGCTGTCGATGCCTGCCGAACAACTGATGTGGGCTCGTAATACGCTCACCCAGCGAGTCATCGGACCGTCCTCCATTACCACTGTTGAACTCTATACCAAGGGAATGAAGGATGGCGATGTCTGCGGACTGGGCAACATCAACGTGCCCTGCTCGTGGATAGGGGTAAGCCTCCCCCTATCCCCCTCCAAAAAGAGGGGGAACACCTATCGCCTTCGTTGTTTTGAACAGCTCACCAACGATACCGTAGATATCGATGTGGAATTACCACAGAATAAAATTTGGCTCCGCAGCATGGGCGACTACGACAACGACCAGGCACAGTATGCCTACTCGTTGGATGGCGTCCACTTCCAGCCGTTGGGTCGCATGATGCCCCTCTCTTACCAGCTCGTTACCTTCCAAGGCTCGCGCCACGCCCTCTTCGCCTTCAACAGCAAAGACAAGCAGGGCGGCTATGCCGAGTTCGACAACTTTACCGTCGTAGAATCCAAAGCCGACCGCAGCGGCAACATACCCTACGGCAAGACCTTCCGCATCATCAACCTTGCCACAGGTCGTCCGGCTATCGCTTTGGAGCATGGTCTGCTGTATGACGCCAAGTCAACGGACAAGAGTCAAGAGACCCGTTTCCGCCTCATCGATAAAGGTCAGGGCCAGGTCGTGCTACAATGTGCCGATGGCCGCTACGTCTTCTGTGCTGGCTATGGTCTTGCAGGCGATGTCCGTCTGACAGCAGATAGTTCTAAAGCCGAGGTGTTTATGTGGCAAGACTATCTCGACCACGAATTCATGCTCATGTCCATGCGCACCCATCGATACATCGGCAAGAGTCCTACAACAGGCAGTCCCTACTCCATGGACTTCCCTGGTGCCGACCCAGCCCGTCGCAATGGTGCCGTATTCCGCTGGGAAGAGGTCAAATAACATCAGACATCATACATCAGCCGCATAGCGCCAATATCTGCTGCACCTTGTCCTCCATGGGCTGCAGCGCATCAATCCAGTGAATGGAAAATCCACGACGTTCCATGCCACGGAACCAAGTCATCTGACGCTTGGCAAACTGGTGGATAGCAATCTCCAGTCGCTTGAACATCTCATCGTAGGTTGTCTGTCCCATGATATACTCCGTGACAAACTTGTACTCCAATCCGTAGTATATCAAGTCTTCAGCAGGAATGCCCTCAGCGAGCAGTCCCTTGACTTCATCTATCATTCCCTCCTCCAGGCGTGTCTTCAGACGGCGTGAAATCTTCTCGCGACGAGCCTCGCGGTCAATGTTGACACCAATAATTAATGAGTCGACGGGCGGCATCTCGCGATGGTCTGTCGGTGTATGCAGGTTATACGTCTCTATCTCGATGGCACGAATGGCACGCTGGCAAGAGTCCACATCCGTTTTGTTGTGCATCGTAGACCCATTCTGCTGTTTCAGTTCTACCAGCATCTGTGTCAGTTCATCAAGTGTCTTACCCTCCAGACTTGCCCGCAATGCCGGGTTCTGGGGTACAGGAGACAGCTGGTAGCCCTTCAGCACCGCCTCGATGTACAAGCCCGTACCACCACAGAGGATGGGTGTCTTGCCCCTACTTATTATATCATGGTAGGCATCAAAGAAGTCTTGCTGATACTGGAAGAGGTTGTACTTCGTGCCGGGCTCGCAGATGTCAATGAGGTGATAAGGGATGGTTAATGGTTCTTGGTTAATGGTTAATGATGACCCCTGAACCATGGACCCTGAACCATGAACCGTATAGTCTGCGAGGTCCTTGCCGGTGCCGATGTCCATGCGGCGGTACACCTGGCGGGAGTCGGCAGAGATTATTTCCCCGCCACATTCACCATTAACGGGCGGTAGTGCTACCGCCAAAGCCGCAGCCAACGGGGTCTTGCCACTGGCTGTAGGTCCGAGTATGGTAATCATCTGCTGCATGGTGATGCAAAAGTAACAAAAAAATGCCGTCCGACAAAATCGGACGGCACAATTTTTATATCTGAGTGGTATTATTTCAACTCAGCGAGGTACTTGATAGTACGAACCATCTGAGAAGTGTAAGAGTTCTCATTGTCGTACCAAGCAACAACCTGTACGAGAGAGTTGCCATCACCGATCTTAGAAACCATAGTCTGGTTAGCGTCGAACAGTGAACCGAACTTCATACCGATGATGTCGCTAGAAACCAGCTTCTCCTCAGTGTAACCGAAACTCTCGTTCTGAGCAGCCTTCATAGCAGCGTTGATATCCTCAACAGTTACCTCACCCTTAACAACAGCGTGCAGGATAGTGGTAGAACCTGTAGGAGTTGGAACGCGCTGAGCAGCACCGATCAGCTTACCGTTCACAGAATCATCTGGTCGCCAGTGTAAGCGTGTACAGTAGTCATGATACCGCTCTGGATAGGAGCGAAATCGTTCAGAGCCTTGGTCATAGGAGCCAAGCAGTTAGTTGTACAAGAAGCAGCGCTGATAACAGTGTCAGCAGGAGTCAGAGTCTTGTGGTTAACGTTGTAAACGATAGTGGGCAGATCGTTACCAGCAGGAGCAGAGATAACAACCTTCTTAGCACCAGCAGTCAGGTGAGCAGAAGCCTTCTCCTTAGATGTGTAGAAACCTGTGCACTCCAGAACAACGTCTACGTCCAGCTTACCCCAAGGCAGCTCAGCAGCGTTAGGAATAGCGTAGATAGTGATCTTCTTACCATCAACAACGATGTAGTCCTCACCAGCCTCTACAGTGTGCTTGTTCTCACCGAACTTGCCACAGAAACCACCCTGAGCGGTGTCATACTTCAGCAGATGAGCCAGCATCTTTGGGCTGGTCAAGTCGTTGATTGCTACTACCTCATAACCCTCGGCCTCGAACATCTGACGGAATGCGAGACGACCAATACGGCCAAAACCGTTAATTGCTACTTTTGTCATAATTCTTAATCTTTTTATAAAAAATGAGTTATAAATTTGCTTTCTACATCAAAAAATGTGCCTTTTGTTGCACTTTTTTCCGTTTTCGGGCACAAAGTTACAAAAAAATATCTATATTTGCACTTGAAATCAGTCTTAATTTAAGTGAAAAGTGAAAAAGCAAAAGCGAAAAAGCGGCAAATCAACGTTTCAAGGTTAAGATTGTAAAACGCAGTTAGCAAAAATACAGTTTAAAGTTTATAGTTTACAATTTAAAGATTACGACTATGGGATTTATTAAAGAATTCAAAGAGTTTGCCATGAAGGGCAACGTAATGGACATGGCAGTCGGTGTTATCATCGGCGGTGCTTTCGGTAAGATTGTATCTAGTCTGGTCAACGATGTACTGATGCCTCTTATTGGCATGATCACGGGCAACATCGACTTCACGACTTTGTCATTCAAGATTGGCGAGGGTGAGGATGCTGCTGTACTGGCTTATGGAAATTTCATCCAGAACACTGTTGACTTCATCATCGTCGCCTTCTGTATCTTCTTGATGCTGAAAGCCATCAACAAGCTGAACCGTAAGAAGGAAGAGCCCGCTGCTCCTGAGGCTCCCAAGGGTCCCACGCAGGAAGAACTGCTCGCTGAGATTCGTGACCTGTTGAAGAACAAGTAATTATTTATTGGAATAGAAAAGATTTGAAAAAGACATTAGATTTCAAACCCAAATTCTTTTCGGCCATCAAGAACTACGACCGTAAGACCTTCGTAGCCGACTTGATGGCCGGACTGATTGTTGGTATCGTTGCACTGCCGTTGGCCATTGCCTTCGGTATTGCCAGCGGTGTAAGCCCTGAGAAGGGCATCATCACCGCCATCGTTGCCGGACTGTTTATCTCATTGTTCGGTGGTAGTAAAGTTCAGATTGGTGGACCCACGGGTGCTTTCATCGTCATCGTCTATGGCATCATCCAACAGTATGGCATTCAGGGACTGACCATTGCCACGCTGATGGCTGGCGTGTTCCTCATCATGCTGGGTGTGCTGCGCCTGGGAACCATCATCAAGTACATTCCCTACCCCATCGTGGTCGGTTTCACCAGCGGTATTGCCGTTACCATCTTCACCACGCAGGTAAAAGACCTACTGGGCATGTCGATTGAGGGCGCCATTCCTAGCGACTTCATCGCCAAATGGGGAGTATACCTATCTAATATAAGTAATATAGACCCGTGGAGTGCATTGGTAGGTGTTGTTTCCGTTGCTATCATTGCTGCATGGCCCATGCTGGCACGTTTATTCCACTTGTCACCACTCAAGGCACTACCCGGTTCGCTGGTTGCCATCATTGTGATGACCGTTGCCGTATTGTTACTCAAGCAGTATGCTGGTGTGACAAGCGTCGAGACCATTGGTGACCGCTTCAGCATCAACTCAACATTACCAGGTGCCGTTGTTCCGGAACTCTCATGGGAGACCATCAAAGGGCTTGTCGGCCCTGCTGTCACCATCGCCGTGTTGGGTGCTATTGAGTCACTACTGTCAGCCACTGTTGCTGATGGTGTCATTGGAGACCACCACAACTCAAACACTGAGCTTATCGGTCAGGGTATTGCCAATCTGGCATCGCCCATCTTCGGTGGTATTCCTGCTACAGGCGCCATTGCCCGTACCATGACCAATATCAACAACGGCGGACGCACACCTGTGGCTGGCATTATCCATGCTGCCGTGCTGATGCTCATCTTCCTGTTCCTCATGCCACTGGCGCAGTATATCCCTATGGCCTGTCTGGCTGGTGTACTGGTCGTCGTTTCTTACGGTATGAGTGGTTGGCGCTCGTTCCTGGCCATGACTCGCAATCCGAAGAGCGATGTCACTGTGCTCTTGCTGACATTCTTCCTGACCATCATCTTCGATCTCACCGTTGCTATCGAGTTCGGCCTTATATGTTCCTGTCTGCTCTTCATGCGTCGTATGTCGGAGACCACTGATGTTAAGGCCATCTACGACGAGATTGACCTCAATGAGGATGCCGACATGCAGGCTGGCAACTTGGAGCACCTCACCATCCCCGAGGGTGTCGAGGTATACGAGATCAATGGTCCTTATTTCTTTGGAGCAGGTAACCGTTTTGAGGATATCATGGCCCGCTATGGCAGTCGTCCCAAGGTGCGCATCATCCGCATGCGTAAGGTACCATTCATCGATTCCACGGGACTCCACAACTTGGAGAACATGTGTCTGATGAGTCAGAAAGAGGGCATCACCATCGTCCTTTCTGGTGTCAACGAGAAAGTAGATGCTGTGCTGCGCCGCAACAACTTCGAACAGTTGTTGGGCAAGGAGAACATCTGCAACCACATTGACCTCGCTCTGGCACGTGCCAATGAGATTGTAGGTGCCTAATGCCGTAAAGTGATGTTCGTTTTGCCATACTGACTTTGCAAAGCCGATGGTTTTCAGAATTTATAACATAATTATTTTGAATAATGATTTATGTTTTATGAAATAATTAGTATCTTTGCAGTTGGAAATTTCTAAGTAAACAAATAAGTATTATGGCATTTTTAACTAATGACAAACTGACCATCGTCGGCGCAGCCGGTATGATTGGTTCAAACATGGCTCAGAGCGCCCTGATGATGGGTCTGACCAAAAACATCTGTCTGTATGACGTATTTTCACCCGAGGGTGTTGCTGAAGAAATGCGCCAGAGTGGTTTCGACGACGTAAACATCGTGGCTACCACCAACGCTGAGGAGGCTTTCCGCGACGCTAAGTACATCATCTCTTCTGGTGGTGCACCCCGTAAGGCTGGTATGACCCGTGAGGATCTGCTCGCCGGCAACTGTAAGATTGCTGAGGAGTTGGGCCAGAACATCAAGAAGTACTGCCCCGATGTGAAGCACGTCGTCATCATCTTCAACCCCGCTGACCTCACTGGTCTGGTAACCCTGCTCTATTCTGGTTTGAAGCCAGGTCAGGTTACTACCCTCGCAGGTCTGGACACTACCCGTCTGCAGAGCGCACTGGCAAAGAAGTTCGGTGTTATGCAGAGCGAGATTAAGGGTTGCGCTACCTATGGTGGTCATGGTGAGCAGATGGCTGTATTCGGCAGCCACGTAGAGATTGCTGGTCGCAAGCTGACTGACATCATCGGTACTGCAGAGTTCCCCGCTGAGGAGTGGGAGCAGATGAAGGTTGATGTCACCAAGGGTGGTGCCAAGATTATCGAGCTTCGCGGACGCAGTTCATTCCAGAGCCCCGCATACCTCTCGGTCGAGATGATTCGTGCTGCTATGGGTGGTGAGCCTTTCCGTTTCCCCGTTGGCACATACGTAAAGACCGACAAGTACGACCACATCATGATGGCTATGAAGACCACCATGACTGCTGAGGGTGCTAAGTTCGAGGTTCCTCAGGGTACTGCCGAGGAGAATGCTAAGCTCGACCAGAGCTACGAGCACCTGTGCAAGATGCGCGACGAGCTGGTTACGCTGAACATCGTTCCTCCCATTGCTGAGTGGAGCAAGATTAACCCGAACTTGTAATCAATTGAGGCTTTTCAATTGATTTCGTAATAAGAAACAGGGCGTTCGCTGAAAGTTTTTGCGGACGTCCTGTTTTCTTTATACCTTTGCATCAAGAAAACAGAAACAGGTTTTTCATATAGTTTTAGATTCATCATTTAAGGTTAGTAGTTTTTTCATAGTAATTGGATTGTATGCCCGTCGGGATGACGGGCTTATTTTTTGTCTGTTTGTTTGGTGAATAAAAAATAAATTGATACCTTTGCCCCACCAAAGCAAAAACAATGAAGATGATGTGGATGATGATGTTTACGCTACTGCCCCTGCTGGCACTATCGTATATCGGGTGGCACGTTTGGTGCCTGTTACCCGTCAAGTGGTATGTCAAAACTATCGTGATTGCCATGATGGTGGCCTCATTCCTATTACTGTTTGCTGGTTTCAGACGAGCTACCGACAGTATGCCGATGCCACTGGCCACTACGGTTTATGTGATAGGAACTTCCAGCATCTTCATCCTACTCTACCTGTTCATGCTTTTCCTTGCATTAGACTTAGGGCGACTGGTGCATCTCATCCCGCGTACCTTATTATATAATAACTGGCGGATGGCGGGAGGCATCACAGTCTTCATCTTTGGTTTGTTCCTCTATGGTCATCTGAACTACAAGCACAAGGTGCGACAGGAGTTAACCATTGCGTCGAAGAAAGTCACCAAGCCCTTCAAAGCCGTGCTGCTGAGCGACCTGCACCTGGGTTATCACAATCAACGCGACGAGTTGCATCGCTGGGTGGATATCATCAATAGCGAGAAACCCGACCTGATACTTATTGCTGGCGACATCATTGATGGCAGCATGCGTCCACTAAAGGAGCAACGGATGCATGAAGAGTTTCGCCTCCTGCAGGCTCCCGTCTATGCCTGTTTGGGTAACCATGAATATTTCAGCGGACAACCCGACGCCCTGCAGTTCTACAAGGACGCAGGCATCCACCTGCTTATGGACGACACTGCAATCATCGACAGCACTCTAGTTATCATTGGTCGCGACGATGCAATGAATAGAAAACGTAAAACGCTAGCAGACCTCGCCAAGACGATTGACAAGTCGATGTTCTCCATCGTATTAGACCACCAGCCTCATCATCTGGAACGTGCTGAGAAGGCTGGCATCGACTTCCAATTCAGTGGTCACACCCATCGTGGACAGGTATGGCCCATCTCATGGATTACTGATGCCGTCTACGAGTGTTCATGGGGTAGTCACCAGCGTGGCGACACCCACTACTACATCAGTTCCGGAATGGGTATTTGGGGCGGTATGTTTCGCATCGGCACCCAGTCGGAATACGTGGTGTTAGAGATAAGAGGAATTCGCAACGCCACACTCTGCTCTGCAGAGAAGAGGGATGATGGAAGAGGTTAAAAGCGACAATCCGGGTTTTCTTCCATGAAGATCTTGGCGTACTCCACATAGTGCTTGGAGTTGTCAGTCTGACCAGGGCGAACGGGCTTGAGGTATTTGGCTGGCACGCCACCCCATATCTCACCAGCAGGAATCTTCGTATTCTGCAGCACCAAGGCACCAGCTGCAACGATGGAACCCTCACCCACCTCACAGCCATCCAGCAACGTAGAACCCATACCTATCAAGGCACCGTCGTGAATAGTGCAGGCATGAACAGTGACGTTGTGTCCGATGGTGACATCGCTGCCAATATGCGTAGGGCCCGTCTCGTGGGTGACATGAATACAAGAACCGTCCTGCACATTCGAGCGGTCGCCAATAGTAATAGGTGCCACATCGCCACGAACAACGGCATTGAACCAGATGGAGCACTGGTCACCCATCTGTACGTCACCCACAATCGTTGCATTCTCACTGAAATAGCAGTCCTTGCCCCACTTGGGCGTCAGACCACGATAGGATTTGATTAAAGCCAATTTCTTAATTTTTTCGTTATTACGTGATAACGTTATGTCGTTATTACGAGTTATAGTTTTACTTGAGACAGGACCTTCTCAGTGGCACCCGCCAGACTGCTGACATAGGCACCTGCCTTCTCGCCCAACTCTTGCATCACCTCAGGATGCTCTTCGAAGCCCTGCATATAGCGACGGAAATCCTCAGCATTGGCAATCTCCAAACCAGCACCGCAAGCCTTCAAGCCTTGTGCCTCCTGAAAACGCTGGTTGTTGGGGCCGAAGAATACGGGGACATCCCATACTGCAGCCTCTAAGGTATTGTGGATACCCACACCAAAGCCACCACCCACATACGTCACGTCAGCATAGTGGTAGATACTGCTTAGCAAGCCAAAGCAATTGATAATCAGTACCTCAGCATCCTTTACGTCTTCTTCTGTAGCCTCCGTATAGCGTACCACCTTGCGACCTTCCAACATCTTCTCAATCTGTTTTAAATGGTCTTCGCTAATGACATGTGGAGCAATGACGAGTTTCCAGTCCTGATGTTCATTGAGCCAGGGGATGAAAATCTCCTCATCGGGTTGCCAACTGCTACCTGCAATAAATACTTTCTTTTTATCGCAGAAAGACTCAACAATAGGCAACTGCTTGGCAGCAGCCTTAATCTGCAATACGCGATCGAAGCGAGTGTCACCAACCACCGACACATTGGTAATGCCAATAGTTGCCAGCAGTTCCTTACTAATCTCATTCTGTACGAAGAAATGCGTGAAGCACTTCAGCACATGACTATACTGGCGACCATACCAGCGGAAGAACACCTGTCCTGGACGGAAGATGCTGCTAACGCTATAGACGGGTACGCCACGATGGCTCAGAATATGCAGATAGTTATACCAGAACTCGTACTTGATGAAGAATGCCATCACAGGGCGTATAGTACGCAGGAAGCGACGCGCATTGGTGATAGTGTCAAGGGGCAGATAACAGATGATGTCAGCACCCTCATAGTTCTTGCGCACCTCATAGCCTGAGGGTGAGAAGAACGTCAACAGAATCTTATATTCCGGATGCTCGCGACGCAATTGCTCCATCAGTGGACGACCCTGTTCGAATTCACCCAGCGAAGCTGCATGAAACCATACATACTTGGCATCAGGATCCATCTTCTCCTTGATGACGCGTATGGCCTCGCGCTCGCCACGCCACATCTTGCGCACCTTCTCACTGAAAAGGCTCACAATGGCTACGCCACACAGATAGAGGAATATGATTAAGTTATACATTAGCCCAAAACCTCAATAGCTCGTTTCATTCTGGCGAGAGTCTCTTCCTTACCCAGGAAGGCAGAGAGTTCATACATGTCAGGCCCCTGACCCGTGCCAACAAGTGCAATGCGCCATGCGTTCCAAGGCTTGATACCCGTCTTCTCCACCCACGGGTCGACAATAGCTTTCTGGCCTTCCACGCTCCAATCATTGATAGTTTCCAGCACAGCAAGCATCTGGCGCATCAGGTCTGCTGTTTGCTCGTTCCAGTTCTTGCGGATAAACTTGTCACCCTCCCTGTCAAAATCAGTAGGAGCCACGAAGAAGAACTTGGTAAGCGGCCAGAGGTCACTGGGGAAGGAGATATTGCGCTTTCTGGTGTTTCCTTGTTTATCTACCACTTCAACAACCTTGGTCTTCATCATACGCACCACCTCAGCTTCCTGTTCGGCAGTGGCTGTAATACCATTCTTCTTCAGCACCTTGTCGAAGGCTGGGCACCAGTCGCTGTCCGGACGCTGCAAGAGGTACTGGCGGTTGAACCATTCTGCCTTCATAAAGTCAAACTTGGCACCATTCTTCGAGCACTTGGAGATATCGAACAAGTTGACCATCTCGTCGAGTGTCATCAGTTCCTGGTCGTTGCCAGGGCTCCAGCCCAACAGAGCTAAGAAGTTGATAACAGCCTCGGGCAAGTAGCCTTGCTCGCGATAGCCTGAGCTGACTTCGCCCGTCTTGGGGTCATGCCACTCTAAAGGAAACACGGGGAAACCCAGCTTGTCACCATCACGCTTGGACAGCTTGCCATTGCCGACAGGCTTCAGCAGCAGGGGCAGGTGGGCAAACTGGGGCATAGTATCTTCCCAGCCGAAAGCACGATACAGCATGACGTGCAAGGGGGCACTGGGCAACCACTCCTCACCACGGATAACGTGCGAGATTTCCATCAGGTGGTCGTCAACGATGTTGGCCAAATGGTAGGTGGGCAACTCGTCAGCACTCTTGTAGAGCACCTTGTCGTCGCAGATGTCGCTCTTTACGCGCACCTCGCCACGAATCAGGTCGTTGACCAGAATCTCCTGACCAGCCTCCACCTTGAAGCGGACAACATACTGGTGGCCAGAGGCTATCAGCGCATCGACCTCTTCCTTTGGAAGAGTCAGCGAGTTGCGCATCTGCTGGCGGGTGTGACAGTCGTACTGGAAATTCTGAATCTCAGCACGCTTGGCCTCTAACTCCTCAGGAGTATCAAAGGCAATGTATGCCTTGTCAGCATCCAACAACTGCTTGACATATTTCTTATAAATATCGCGGCGCTCGCTCTGACGGTAGGGACCCTTGTCGCCACCAAACGAGACACCCTCGTCAAACTTAATACCTAACCACTTGAACGATTCGATGATGTATTCCTCTGCACCAGGCACGAAACGGTTCGAGTCGGTATCCTCAATACGGAACACCAAATCGCCACCATGCTGCTTGGCAAACAGGTAATTATACAAGGCTGTGCGTACACCACCGATATGCAAAGCACCCGTCGGACTGGGTGCAAAACGTACTCTTACTCTTCTATCAGACATATATAAACGTGTATTTTGTGCGCAAAGGTACAAAATATTTATGAATTATTAAACATGAATTATGAATTATTTCGTATCTTTGCACTGTAAAAGTAAATAATAGGTATGAAAGAACTCCATTGGCGTGATATTCTCACCCGAACATTACTCATTATCGTCACTGTTACCATCACCGTATGGTCCATGCCGCACGACACCCGCAGTTATTTCCATGTAGAGGAAGGCAAGCCCTGGAAATACGCTGACTTCACGGCACCCTTCGACTTTCCCATCTACAAGTCGGAAAGTGTCATCCGTGAGGAGCGCGACAGTGCCTTGAGCCAGTATGAGCCCTACTACAAATACCATCAGGAGACGGAGCAGAGGATGGTACAGAAGTTCCTGAAGGACTATGCCGATGGCATCCCCGACCTGCCTGCCAGCTATATGGACATCATCTCCAACCGCCTGCAGAGCCTTTACCAGCAGGGCATCATCGACCAGAAGGACTATACAGAACTGCTGAACGATACTGCAACGATGATACGCATCGTCAACGACAAGCAGGCCACCAGCGTCTCCATCATGGAGCTCTATTCGCCCAAACAGGCTTATGAGCAGTTGTTCCAAGACGAGAAGATATCCGCTGCACGCACCATTCTCCAGAAATGTAATCTTAACGAGTATATCACCCCCAACCTCACCTACGACCGCGAACGCAGCGAGTCCAGCAAGAACGACCTGCTGTCGGGCATCGCATTGGCTAGCGGCTTGGTGCAGAAAGGCCAGAAAATCATTGACCGAGGCGACATTGTCACAGAAAAAACCTACCGCATCATCGAGTCGTTCAAGCGAGAGAACGAGCTCCGCAACGAGGATATCAAGCAGAACCACCTGGCACTCTTTGGTCAGATTATCTATGTCACCATCCTCGTCCTCGGCTTCACCATCTACCTCAGCCTCTATCGCAAGGACTATTTCGAGAAGCCTCGCAGCATGATGATGCTCTATGCGCTCATCATCATCTTTGCCCTGCTGACAGCATTGTTCATGCGCAACACGTTCATTCATGTCTACCTGCTGCCTTATGCAATGGTACCTATCTTCATACGTGTCTTCATGGACTCTCGCACGGCCTTCATGGCCCATTGCACAATGGTACTCATCTGTGCCGTCATGCTGCAACACCCGTTCGAGTTCATCGTCATGGAGACGGTAGCCGGTCTGGTGGCCATCAGCAGTCTGCGCGAACTCTCCCAGCGTTCCCAGCTCTTCAAGACGGCCATCTTTGTCACCCTGTCCTGCATCACTGTCAACATGGCGTTCGACTGGATGAACAACGACGGCATCAGCGAGATAGACTACAGTTACTACAACTACCTGATAGCCAATGGCATCATGCTGCTCTTCGCCTATCCCCTGCTCTACCTTATCGAGAAAGCCTTCGGTTTCACCAGCGACATCACGCTGATTGAGCTCTCCAACACCAACAACGAGGTGCTGCGCAAGATGAGCGAGGTGGCTCCTGGCACCTTCAACCACTCCATCCAGGTTGCCAATCTGGCTGGCGAGATAGCCAACAAGATTGGCGGCAAGGCGCAACTGGTACGTACCGGTGCCCTCTACCACGACATCGGAAAGTTGGCTAATCCTATCTATTTTACGGAGAACCAGTCGGGCATCAATCCCCATGAGATGCTGACAGACATCGAGTCCGCACAGATCATCATCAGCCACGTCACGGAGGGTCTGAAGATGGCCGACAAGTATAATCTGCCTAGCGTCATCCGCGAATTCATCTCTACCCACCACGGACAGGGCAAAGCCAAATACTTCTACGTTCATTACCACAACGAGCATCCTGATGAGCCCGTCGATGACCTGTTGTTCACGTACCCTGGTCCCAATCCGTTTACCCGTGAACAGGCTTGTCTGATGATGGCCGACACGATAGAAGCTGCCTCGCGCTCGCTGCCCGACTATACCGAACAGTCCATACGCAATCTGGTGGAACGCCTCATCGACAGCCAAGTTGCCGAGGGCTATTTCCGCGAGTGTCCCATCACCTTCCGCGACATCCAGTATGCCAAGACGGTACTGATTGAAAAGCTGAAAACAATCTATCATACCCGCGTCAACTATCCGACTGAGAAGAAGGCGTAGTCTGATTGACCTAATAGTGAAGAAAACACACCCTTATTTCTGCACACTTTGGCACATTTGTGCAGAAAGTGTGCAGATTTTAGTTAATAAGTCTTAATAATAACTGCACTCTTGCGGCTGTTTTGTGCAATAAGACTACCTTTGCACCCGATTTTAGCGAAATAAGTTTAAAAGTTATGAAAAAGATTGTTTTGTCGTTGATTGTTTTCACGATGACATCGGTAAGCGCCCTCGCTGGCGGTATCCTTACCAACACCAATCAGAGTGTATTATTCTTGAAGAACCCTGCCCGCGATGCTGCTATCGGCCTCGACGGTGTCTATTCTAACCCCGCTGGTGTAGTCTTCATGCCCGAAGGTTTCCACATTGCCTTCAACTGGCAGTATGCACGCCAGACACGTACCATCACATCTACCAACCCTGTCTTTGGTTTAGGCAAAAAGAACGATGGTAAGATTATAAAAGAGTTCGAGGGCGTGGCTGACGCACCTATCATCCCCTCCCTGCAGGGTGCCTGGAACAAGGGCGACTGGAGTCTCCAGTTCAACCTCGCTGTTCCTGGTGGTGGCGGTTCCTGTGAGTTTGCCGACGGTCTGGGCTCCTTCGAGAGCGTGGTTGGTAGCATTGCCAACATGCTGAAGCCGCTGGGTGCTGCAGGCTACGATATGGATAGCTATATGAAGGGACGCCAGTACTACTATGGCATTCAGGTAGGTGCTGCCTACAAAGTCAACAAGAACCTCGCCGTCTATGGTGGTCTGCGCCTGCTCTATGGCGACGCTACCTATAAGGCTAAGATTAACAACATCCTTGTAAAGACGGCTGGTGGCTATGTCGAGTTTGGTGACTTCATGCAGGGTGCCATCGGCTACGTAGAAGATGGTATCGCACAGGTTGATGCAGGCATTGCAAAGGTTGATGCAGGCATTGCACAGGTTGAAGCCGGTATTGCCCAGTACGAGGCTGCTGGTGTTCCGGCTCCTGCAGACTTGACAGCCCAGCAGCAAGCATTGGTGGCTCAGCAGCAAGCATTGCTGGCTCAGCAGGCCCAGCTGGAAGGCACAAGAACGGAGTTGGGTACCCTGCAGAAGTATGCTGAGGGTGTTAACCTGCTCTGTAACCAGGACGGTATGGGTATTGCCCCTGTCATTGGTATTGACTGGAGAGTAAAGAACTTCAACTTCGCCGCCAAGTATGAGTTCAAGACCCAGATTCGCATGAAGAACGAGTCAACAGTCAACAAGGCCAGCGAGATTCCTGCCGTCAACCGTTTCCGTGATGGTGAGAAAGTTAACGAGGACGCTCCTGCCATGCTGACTATCGGTGCTCAGTGGAAGCCCATCGACGAGGTAAGCCTGAACCTGGGTTGGCACCACTATTTCGACAAGGATGCCAACTGGTACAACAACACGCAGGACTTGCTGCGTCGTAATACCAACGAATACTTGGCAGGTGTCGAGTGGGACGTCACCGACCGCCTGAACGTATCATGCGGTGGACAGCTGACCCGCTACGGACTCACTGACGAGTACATGAGCGATATGTCGTTCGTGGTCAACAGCTATAGCCTTGGCTTCGGTTTCAGTTACAAGGTCAAGGAGAACATCACCTTCTCTGCCGCCTATTTCCAGACGAACTACGACAAATATACACGCGAGAATTATCCCACCGCTGGTGTCAGCGACACCTTCACCCGTACCAACCGCGTACTGGGCGTAGGCTGTCAGCTCGATTTCTAATCGGGCGTCCGGCGGGTTCCCCGTCGGAAACTACAGCGGATCCACGTCGTAATACACCTGCAACGACGAATAGCGCTTATCCGCGAGCATCTGTGTCTGCGCAAGCAACAGGTACTCGCGGACTTTTTTCATGTCTATGCCGTTCTCCAATTTCAGAACGAGCTTGCGGATGTTCTGCGACTTCACCTTGGCGACAGCGGGCTTATCTGGTCCCAGCACCCTGCCGCCAAACCACTGGCGCAGGCGACTGCCCATCTCGATGGCGGCGGTGTTTACCACATTCTCCTGACGATGCCGCAAGAAGACATACGTCAGGTGGTAGTATGGCGGATAGCGGAAGGCCTGTCGTTCGGCTATCAGTTCTTTATATAAAGAGGTATAGTCGTTGCGCACCACCTGTCCGATGACCGACACCTCCTTCTGCTTCGTCTGCAGGATGACCAGTCCGCGCTTTCCCTTACGTCCCGCACGTCCGCTGACCTGTGCCATCATCATGAAGGCATGCTCATAGGCGCGGAAGTCGGGGTAGTTCAGCATCGAGTCGGCATTGATGATACCCACCACGCTGACCTTGTCGAAGTCCAGTCCCTTGCTGATCATCTGCGTACCTATCAGGATATTCGTCCTTCCTGTCGAGAAGTCGCTGATGATGCGCTCATAGGCATTCCTGGTACGTGTGGTGTCCAGGTCCATGCGGGCTATGCGTGCCTCAGGGAACATCTCGTGCACCTGCTCCTCTATCTTCTCCGTACCGTAGCCGCGACTGTGCAGATTCGTCGAGCCGCAACACGGACACTCCGAGGGTATCTTGTAAGTATAGCCGCAATAGTGACACGTCAACTGGTTCAGTTGGCGGTGGTAGGTCAGCGACACGTCACAGTGCTGACACGTAGGCACCCAGCCACACTGCCTGCACTCCACCACAGGGGCAAAGCCGCGACGGTTCTGGAACAGAATGACCTGCTCGCCACGCTCCAGGGCCTCACGCATCCGCGTCAGCAGCAAGGGCGAGAAGGCGCCATGCATCATCTTCCGGTGCTGCAGGTCGGCGGTATCTACTATCTGTATCTCCGGCAGTTCTATGCCCTGGTAGCGCTCCTTCAACTCCACCAGTCCGTACTTCCCCGTCATAGCGTTATGATAACTCTCCAACGAGGGTGTCGCCGTACCCAGCACGACTTTAGTACCCAGCATGATGGCCACGCTGCGTGCATGATAGCGGGGCGCAGGGTCTTGCTGCTTATAGCTCGTCTCGTGTTCCTCATCGACGATGACCAGTCCCAAGCGCTGGAAGGGCAGCAACACTGCCGAGCGGGCACCGAGAATGACGTCGTAGGGATTCTCCGACAACTGCTTCTGCCAGATTTCCACCCTTTCCGCATCCGAATAGCGCGAATGGTAGATACCCAGCCGGTCACCAAACACGCGCTGCAGACGTTGCATCATCTGTACCGTCAGCGCTATCTCCGGCATCAGGAACAACACCTGTTCCTTCCTGTCCAGTGCCCGTTGTATCAGGTGGATGTATATCTCCGTCTTGCCACTCGACGTCACACCGTGCAACAGCGTCACCTGCTTCTTCATCATCGACAGCAGTAGCTGGTTGTATGCCTCCTCCTGGGCAGCACTCAGTGGCTTTATCAGTTCCGGACGGTACGGTCCGCCGTGGTTCAGGCGCCCCACCTCCACCTCGTAGCACTCCAGCATCTGGCGCTGCTCCAACTGTCTCAGCGTAGCTGACGAGCATCCACTGACATTCATCACTTCCTCGCGGGTCACCTCGGTGGGCTGAGGTCCCGTAGGCTCCAGTCCCGTCTCCTCCACCTGGTCCCATCCCGACAGCGCCAGGTACTCCGTAAACACGTTCAGTTGGTTCTTGGCGCGTGCCAGCACGTTCAGCGCCACGTGCAGCGCCGTCACGTTCCGGTACTGCTCTGTCAGTCGGATATACGTCTCCGTCTTCGGCTTATAGCCATCCTCAGCCTTCAGTCCACCAGGCAGCGCCGCTTTATACACGTCGCCGATGGGCGACAGGTAGTAGTTGCCTATCCATTGCCATAGCTTCAGCTGACTGCTGGTGACGATGGGTGCCACGTCCATCACCGCCTCTATATCCTTCACGGCATAGTCCTGTGGTTGCTGGTCGTGCACACGGCATACCAGCCCGACATATTTCGTACCTCTGCCGAAGGGCACCAGCACGCGCACGCCCTCCACAACCACCACCATTCCCTCAGGAATGGCGTAGGTGAAGGTTGCATGCAACGGTACGGGCAGTATGACGTCAGCGTAGCGCATCAGATTCGTTCACTTCTTGATGATTAGACTGCAAAGGTACGAAAAGTTGAGCGCAAAACAAAAGAATATATTCTTTTTTTTGCCGAGACAGAGTAACTTCGAGCGCAGCTCAAAGGTAGTGCAAACCGAGCGAAATACAAAATAAATAAGATTTTATTTTTATTTCCGAGGTGCCGACGTTACGGTAAAATTGCTCTCTCACATGAAATATTCCTCCAAAAAGAGTGATTTTCTCAGATTTTATTTGTACTTTTGCCATGTCATTGAAGATTTTGCTTGTCTTGATTTTGCAGCACTAAGGTAAGTGAAAAATCTGACATGGCAAAATCCTGCGCCGCTCGGCTCTGCCGCTTGCCTCGCAAGAACTTTTTGCTGCTCAGGAACTTATAAAAATAGTTATGTCAAAGTGCTGCGGAATTTAGAATTTATTAAAATGCGCACATTATTATTATCGTTTTTGCTATTAATGGCAAGCAGCGGATTGAAGGCTCAGACGGAACAGTCAGATTCTGTTCTTCGGACTCTTAAGGAAGAGCTGAACTATTCTATGGCGCAGTTGAAACAGAAACCTGTACCTGCGTACTTTATGAGTCTGCGTATGCAGGACAGTCAGACTCTCACAATTAACAGTGACCTTGGTGCGGCGTCTGTAAACGACAATCATAGTCGTTTCATTGTGCCGAACATACGCATAGGCAGCAAGGAACTCGATAACTATAAGTTTGAGAATCAGGGCATAGAACAAGCGAATAACAGAGGTGCTCAAGGTGATGGCGTGGCTATATCTGGAGGGCCGTTGCGTCAGTATCGTGATGAGATATGGTACGCTTCTATGAACAGATACCGCACGGCTGTGAAACGCTATGAGGAGGCTGTGGCGAAGTCAAGGACGGATGCACAGTTCGAGGATAAGTCACCATGCTTCTCAGATGCTCCTGTCGAGTCATACTATGAGGCTGCTCTCTCGCCATGGATGGTAGATACCCTGGCATGGAAGAACAAACTCAACAAGGTGAGCAGCGTGTTCAAGGAGTGCCGTATGCTCGAAGGTGGTTATGCAAATATTGAATTTGTGACAACCAGGACGTATATTGTCAACTCGGATGGTACGTCGGTGGTGCAGAACCGCCGTTGTGCCCGTATTATGCTGGGTGCCATGGTCCTTGCTACCGATGGTATGCAATGCCCTCTGTATGAGGATTTCTTTGGTTTCAGTGAGGCTGAACTTCCTTCCGAGGAGGTGCTTGTAGCTAAGGCGCATGATATCGTGAATCGTCTGCTTGCGCTTCGTGATGCTCCTCTTGCCGATCCTTATGCCGGTCCTGCTATTCTTTCTGGTTCTGCAAGTGGTGTGTTCTTCCATGAGATCTTCGGTCATCGTCTTGAGAGTCATCGCATGAAGAAGGGTGGTGAGACCTTTAAGCACATGGTAGGCGAGAGGGTTCTGCCTGCTTCTTTCAGCGTGTATTGTGACCCTACGCAGAATTACTACGGCAAGCAGGCTCTCAATGGCTCGTATAAATATGATGACGAGGGAGTTAAGGCTCGTCGAGTGCAAAATGTTGAGAATGGCGTGCTGAAGGATTTCCTTACGTGTCGCATTCCGATTGACGGATTCCCAGTCAGCAATGGCCATGGAAGGGCTTCTGGTGGCAATGATCCTGTGGCACGACAGTCTAATCTGGTTGTTGAGACCAACCAGCCATATACTGAGACTCAGCTTCGCGAGATGCTTATCAAGGAGGCAAAGAAGCAAGGTAAGGAGTATGGCTATTTCTTCCGCACGGTGACGAGCGGTTTTACTTTTACTGATTATCTCAATGCCTTCAACGTGACTCCTGTGGAAGTGTTCAGGATTTATGTGGATGGTCGCAAGGACGAACTTGTGCGTGGGGTTAATCTTATTGGCACGCCCTTGGCCATGTTCTCTAACATCACGGCTGCTGGTGATACTCCATCTACGTTTACAGGTTCCTGTGGCGCGGAGTCTGGCTGGGTTCCTGTATCTGCCACCTCACCTTATATATATGTTTCCAAGGTAGAGACACAGCGTAGCAATGATCAGAAGATGGTAGCACCAGCCCTGAAGCTTCCTGAATATACCAAGACATACGGTAGGGAGTCTGGTAAGGACACGGGTGAGATTATCTTCAAGGCAATGGAGGATGAGATGAAGCGCACGAAAGATAGTCTGCACTTCGCCAATCTCCCTCTTCCTTACTTCGTTGACTACAGGTTTATTCATGGTAACATTGCCAATGTGTCGGCTTCACTTGGTGGTGTGCACCGCGTAAATTATTATACGAGTCAGAATCGTGGCTTTATCAATTTGTCACTTGGCGACAAGATGACGACAAGTATGAGGGCTGCGGGTAATATTGATATGAACTTCGGCTTTCCAAACGAGACCGACTATGATATGATACGCCGTGGATTCTGGGTTATCAGTGACCGTAGTTACAAGATGGCTCTCAATAACATGGGAGCTAAGACCAGTATGCGAAAGGTGAATCCTCTGCCAGAGGAGGATCTACAGATTCCAGAGATGCTTGAGCTTCCTGCAAGTGAATACATAGAGGAGAGTGCCGTGACTCCTATTGATACTGCTTTGATGATAAGGTATGCTGCCGAGTTGTCAGCTATCTTTGCTGATTATCCTCGTATATTTGATTCTGATGTGCATTTTAATGTGGAGACAAAGGATATCTACCGCGTTACTTCCGAAGGACAGAAACTGCGTTTTGCGCGTCCTGAGATAAGAGTTAACATAAATGGAAACATCACGACCTGTGACGGTTCAACCCTGCATGATCAGTTTGAGGTGTTCGCAAGGCGTATTGATGAGTTGCCTTCGCTTGATGAGCTGAGGCAGCGTACAAGGGAGTTCTGTGAACTTTTCATGAAGAAGGCAGATGCTCCGGTGGTGAAGGAGTTCTATGTAGGTCCGATAATGATTGAGGATGAGTCTGTTGTTGAGGCTATCTCGCATCAGGTTGTTCAGACAAGTTGTATCGCCTCTCGTGATATGCAAAAGGGTAGTGCCGTCAGCAGTATGATGCTTGGCAAGCGTATTATTGATACCAAGATGAGTATTTCCCAGTGGGCTGATACTCCTGAGTACAAGGGACAGAAACTTTTGGCAAACTATAAAGTGGATGTTGACGGCGTGGCTCCTAAGAAGTCGCTCCCAATCATCGAGAATGGTATTCTGAAGACTCTCCTCACGGGGCGTCATCCTGCTATCGGTGCTATGGAATCCCAGTTCAATTCTCCAGTATCAAAGTGTACTCCAGGCATCATTCATGTTGGCATAGACAAGTGCGTTCCTCAGGCATCAATGAAAAGTATCTTCCTCAAGGAGGCTAAGAAGGCAGGTCTTGATCATGCGTATATTGTAAAAGCACCGAAGGATTGCTGGAAGTATCTGGTTCGCGTAGATGTGAATACTGGCGAAGAGGAGATTGTCAGGGTTAGCGAGATTCCGAATCCTTCCCGTGGTGACCTCATGCATGTGACGGCAGCTTCCAAGGAAGAGTTCGTCAGCAATCATTCGCATTACAACTATAATACGGTGATTAGTTACATCGTACCTCGTGCTATCATCGTGGAGAGTATTGAGTACTCATTCCAGAAACCTAATCGCCAGGAAGGCTTCCAATTGCAGAATCCTGCGGAAAGGAAGTAAGGGCGTAAATGAATGTGACAGGGGATGAAGTGAACCCAGAAAGTTGGACACAACTTAATGGGTTCACTTCAGTATCTGTCCCTTGGTTTATTGGAGTGTTGAGTTACCATCCAAAAATATCTGCGTGAGTGCCAGTTTCAAGGAACAAAAGCGTAAGTTGTTTATCGTTCTGTTCCCAGGTCATCAACCAGTTTGGCTGAATGTGACATTCCCATTGCCCTTTATGGTCACCTTTCAATTGATGTGGACGGTACTCGTCCGGAAGTGTACCAGTTTCTGAAAGAATCGTGATGGCTTGCTTGATAGCATCTATATCCAAGCCTCTCTTGGCACACTTTCTTAAATCTTTCTTGAACTGATGAGTATAGTCAATACTGTACATTAGTCAAGAATTTGATTAAACATGTCGTCAACACTACTAGCGTGATAAACACGTCCATTCTTGACATCGTCCATAGCTTCTTTGTAATGGGCAGTCTTAGTGATGTCATCAATTTTAGGAGCTGATTTCTGTACCTTGACAGAAGCCACACCCATCAACATCTTACAGGCCTGCTTCACTTTCGAAACAAGGTTCTCATCAGGAACTTGTAATACTATTGTTGCCATAATCGTTACTTCATTTACTTTTTCGGGTGCAAGGCTACGGTTAAGCGAGAGCAATCAAACAAGTTTGAATTGCCGAGCGAAAGCAGTCTCGCATCGTTTCACGGTGCAAAGATACAAATAATTCTGGGAAATTATTCACTTTATTCGATAAAAGTATGGGGAAAATGCTAAAAAACAAATAAGAGAGGTATGTCAATCAAAGGGACAGTTTTTGATTGAAAAATCAGATTTCGCACAATAAGCAATAAGGCTATATGAGACAGGGACCAGTCCCCTGGTTTAAATTTGTCTCTCTGAATACAGCATAAACAATGGGAATTGAATGATATATTACACGGTCACGCCCGTCCGCATTACGTCGTGGTAGAGCGGTGACTGGCGGTCCTCGGCCATGAGCACTGGTTCGATGAGGAAACTGACCTCGCGGACGTCGCGCCATAGTTTCTTGGAGAGCTCGAACTTGCTGCTGCCATAGGTAGGCACGATAACGGCCACGTCAATGTCACTGTCAGGGTTGGCGTAACCCTTGCTGTAAGAGCCAAACATCATCACTTTCGGCTCCACATCGAAGCGGGCGCTTATGACTCGCTTGTATCTGCGGACGAGTTCGAGAGCCTCGTCGCGGGTAAGTGTCCTTCTATCCATTGCTGCATCTGTTTGGTTTCGTCAATGATTTGTCGGTGACGGAATAGATTTTGCTTAGTGTTTCGAACGAGAAGTACTGGTCGTCCATAATCATCCATTCCTCGCGCTGCTTGCGACTGAGCTGCTTGATGTCGGGAAACATCGAAACGGGAACGATGATTTCGCGGCCATCGGTAAGATAAGCTGCCATAGCTCCACGCTTCACGTTGAAGTCGAGTTTCTTGATACCTAATGTTGTGTCCTTGAATTTGCACATATCCTTGTCCTCAGGGAATGTTAGGGTGCTACTCTGTCTGGGCAGCCTCGTCTGTCGGCTCCCTGCGCGTGTCCCAGAAAGCAACGATGTGGATGGTGTCGTCATCAACGCGGTACACCAGTTTGTTCAGACTATTGATGATAACGCTGCGGTAGGTAGCGACTCGGTCTTCGAAGAGCGGGTCAATCTGCCCGATGCCTGGGCTACGCATAAGCTGTTTGACCGTGTCGTCAACCTCTTCCTTGAACTTCTTGGCCCGCTTAGTACCAAACTCCTTGCGAATGTAGGCAGCTACTTGACGTCTACCGATCTTCGCCCGTGTCTGCCAAATCACCTTCATAGCGTCTCTGACATTTGCATTTCAAGCTCCTCCTGCTCTTCGCGGGCAAGTTCTTCTTCCCATTCGCGCATCACTTCCTCATGAGGAGTTCCTCCTCCTGCTGCTATCTCAGCCTCAGCCTCATCAAGCATAGCGTTGAGTTCAGCCATTGTGTAGCGTTTCATGGGCTTCGTTGACATTTGGGGCTTAACGCTTTCTGCTAACAATGTTATCAACTCCAGCTTCTGGCTGTCGTTCATGTCTTTCACTACGCTCCAATAGTAGCTCATGGGGTGAGTGCTACGTCTTCTTGCAGTTGTCGTTGCCATAATTGTATCTTTTTACGTTTCTGCTGCAAAGTTACACATTTTCCCGTAACCTCCACACATTCTTCCAAAAAAATTGTAATGGGGCGCAAAAAAAAGCGCAGAGCCTTCGTCACTCTGCGCCTTGTTATTCAATCGTTAAATCCGGTTCTTCACCTTTATTATTATATATAACAGCCTCGTATGAGACAGGGACCAGTCCCCTGGTTTGTAGGGGGCGAGGCGGTTGATGCCTGTCAGATCAAGTGCGTTCATGCTTTTAGATGCTCAGCTGAAGTCGTTCCTGACGGATTTTCTTTATCTCCTGTTCTGCCCGTTCCTGCCACTCGTGTTTCTTACGGATGGATTCACGGACTGCGGCAATGATTTCGTCGCGTGTACGGTTCTTGAATGCTGCTGATACCATAATTATGTCTCCTTAAAATGTCATTTCACGCTGCAAAGATAGTGTAAATTGAGTGAAAAAACAAATTTCCCCTACTTTTTTATCCTTCTTCCCCCTACACAGGGGGATAAGAGAGGGCCTCGGACGAAGAAACGGAAGCCGCGATTGACGACTTCCGTTTCCTGGTTTTATCTTTAAAACAGATCAGAGTCCCGACCCCATGATCATTCTATTCGCTCCAATCAAAGTCGTCACCTTCGTCGAAGAAGCGGGCCCAGCCTTCGGTGACTTCCTCGTTTTGCAAGTCAGTATTCATACCGTTTGCATCACTTCATAGTTGTGTCCTCCTTTCTGTTATTTGTTGATGAATACCTTTTTACCATTCACGATATACAGACCCTTGGTGGGGTTTGCCACGCGGCGACCCTGCAGGTCGTAGTATTCGCCACTTACATCTTCCATCTTACCTCTTACCTCGTTTATGCTCGTCGTATTGCCGTCGAAGCCGAAGAACTTGGGAGCGAGGGAGCCACTGCTATACGTCAGGTATGCCTTGTTGGCGCCAATGGTTCCGCTGGCACCGAGCTTGTAGAAGCCTGCGCCCGTTGCTGCCTTATAGTTCAGCACGTAGGCATTGCCCGGGTTCGTGATGTTGGTCATCGTGCCCACGAGGCTGTTGCCCGAGTAGTCGTCGGAACTGTTCGAGCTGGTCGGGGTCATGGTGATGCTGCCCGACGTAGTCTTCTTCAGCACCACGCCCTGGCCTTTCTTCACGATGCGGTCTGTGATTTCGGTCATCTCAATCGCCGTGCCAGCGAGTGCAACCTTGAACACCTGCGTACCTTCGGGAGCCTTAAAGTTGCTTGCATTGCTATAGAACGTGGCCCAGTATTCGCCCGATGCACCCTCGTTGGCGGTGACGTTGAAGGGGGCGTAGCCGTAAACCTCAATCTTTTTTATACCCTTACTCTGCATATTGCCACCATCAATGGGTGTGCCATTTATTCTCGGCGTCTTATCCTCTTCCGTGGTTTCTACTACGAAAGGAGCTTCGCTGTCTGTTGCTGTACGATTGGATTCGTCATAGAATTTACATTTGGTGATGGTATATCCTTCGGCTGCATTGACGGTTGCCGACCAACCGTATCCCCACCATCCCCACTGAGCGAGGTATGCTGAGCTCCCTCCTGCAGTATAACTGAATGAAACGGTTGCCACATTCGCCGTACTGTAGCTGGCTTGCTCTTTGGCTGTTGCCGTAATTGTGGTCAGCAGCGTCTCGGTCTGCGCCACTGCGCCCGTAGCTGCCATCATCAGCAGCACGAGCAATGAAAGTAATTTTCTTTTCATACTTGCTTTGTTTTAAAATGTTAGTAAATATAATACATTTAGTTTTATTGTCTTCAACACAACTTGCATGCAAAGGTACAAAGAATTTTGTTAACGAGTGTCACCCCCCCTTAAAAAACGTTAAGGAATATTGTATTTGAAAATTTTCGGCCTTTTCGTCTATATTCTTTGGAGGTGTCGAGTCAATCAAAGGAACCCACTTTTTCACGTTAACGATTTTTGACTATAAGAAATGGACTGATTGTATTGGTCAGTTCATTTCTTTTTTGTACTTTTGCAAATCGAAAAGAGGAGCGAGCCAAGAGCCAAAAATCCCCTAAAGCAAGATGTCAGCGCACACCCCAGATATACCCAGAGGAGGCGCTGGTTTTGACGACGCACTACAAGATGCGTTGCGCCAGTGTCTACTGTTGTCCGACTACGTACGGGCAACAGCACAGTGGTATCAGATGACACGAATGTTGCGCAAGGCAGGTTGTCCGCAGGAGCTCATCGACAAGTACGGAGACATGCTGCTGGAGTATTTCGAGCAGAAGCAGCATGCCGAGGACACGCAGTACGGCCAGATCATTAAAGGCAACGTGACCACACTCAACATCTATCAGGGTGCTCGTGAGGTGCCGTTGCGGAAGACGATAACGACGAAGCAGATAGTCACTGCTATTGAACAGTGTCGGCAGTATATATGGGGCAACAGTTCGCTGGCCACCATTTTCCGCGTCTGTGTGCAGTACTATAAACTCGCTGACAACAGGAGCCAGTTTGAGCGCAATATGAACAATGCAGGCGTGGAGTGTCCGCCAGGCACGCTCGACAGTGCCTTCCAGGCTAATGCATATCTGGCATACCCCATCGAGGAGTGGCCTGAGAAAGGTGCCAAGGAACGTGTCATGAAACTCGTTGATGCTTTCTGTCGTGCCATCGAAGGGAAAGAGTAACGGAAAAACTATCAGAACTATCGGAATAACTATCGGATGCACCCTATACTCCTTGGGGTGCATTCTTTTTGTCTTTACTTTTGCAGCGTCTTGGCCGAGACATATGTGTAACGAAAAAGTAAAGATGATGACAACGAAAACGAAGACAAAAACGAAAAGTCAGGAGCGTAAGCCCAACTGGAAGGAGGTGTATGCCTCGGTAGAGGACATTCAGCAGTTCCTGACGGACAGGGTGCTGATGCGCTACAACTTGGTGACACACCAGACGGAGGTGCACTGGCTGACGGACTTCGGCGACGACCTGCAGAAGGCGCCACAGTGGGAACGCATCAACGACCGCATAGAGAACACGCTGTGGAAGGAACTGTCGAAGGAGAAACCCGTGCGCATGCGCGACCTACAATATGTCATAGGGTCGGACTACGTGCCGGCATACCATCCCTTCCGCTTCTACCTGGAGCATCTGCCACCCTGGGCGGAGGAGCAGGGTGACAATATCATGGAGCTGTCGCTGACGGTGAATGTCCGTGGCGATTCTGACGAGCAGATCCTCTTCTACCAGTACCTGAAGAAGTGGCTGGTGGCGATGGTGGCATCGTGGATGGACGACCGCGTGGTGAACAACGTCATGCTGGTATTGATAGGCGAGCAGGGTGCATATAAGACCACTTGGTTCTCACACCTCTTGCCACCCCAGCTCCGCGAGTACTTCTATACGAAGACGAACTCAGGCATGGTGTCGAAGGACGACCTCTTGACGCTGTCGCAGTATGGGCTGATGTGCTGGGAGGAGCTGGACAGCATGCAACTGAAAGAGCTGAACAAGCTGAAGGCGGTGATGACCATGCCCTCTATCAACGAGCGTGCAGCCTATGCCCACTACCACGAAAACCGTCCACACCTGGCATCGTTCTGCGGCACGGGTAACAACGTGCAGTTCCTCTCGGACCCTACGGGCACGCGCCGCTGGCTGCCCTTCGAGGTGGAGAGCATCGAGAGCCCGCTGACCAGTCCTTTCAACTATGAAGGTATCTATAGTCAGGCCTATGCGCTCTACCGCCAGGGCTTCCGCTACTGGTTCGACCGCAACGAGATTCTCCGCCTGTCGCAGCACAACCAGCAGTTTGAGACGGCTCGCTCGGAACAGGAACTCATTGATGAGTACTTCCGTCAACCTGTCGGTATAGAAGCGGGTGAATACCTGCCCGCATCTGTCATCCTGCAGTTGGTGGGTGGTACGAACATGAAGGACATCAATGCCACCA
>CACYBB010000042.1:33200-34611 GCA_902772585.1 uncultured Bacteroidales bacterium
CGGACTCAGAAAGTGGTGGTGTGGTGGAGTAGGTGGAGTGGTTTCTTAAAACTCCTTGCGTACATATACACACACATGTACGCGAAAAAGTTTAGAAAAGATGTACACCACTCCACCACTACACCACCCAAACAATAGTAATTTTTTTAAAAACAAATAAGATTTCTGTATGAACAACCCGATAATTTTCAACCCAGAGTTACGCCTGACGGAACACTTCAAGTTAGGCGAGTTCACCAAGAGTATTACCGCCGAGCGCCTTGGCATCAGCAATGAACCCGGCTACGAGCAGATGCTGGCCCTGCGTCACCTGTGCCGCGAAGTGCTGGAGCCCCTGCGCCAACACTACGGAAAACCCATTCGCGTGACCAGCGGCTTCCGTTGTCAGCTGCTGAACCAGAAGGTGGGGGGTGTCGGTAACTCGCAACACCAGTATGGCGAGGCCGCCGACCTCTCGGTGCCCTCCGAAGCAGTGGCGCGTGACTGGTTCCAGTGGCTGGTCAAGTACACCGACTTCGATCAGCTGCTCTTCGAGCACAGCCGTCGCCTTGGCAACTGCTGGCTGCACATCTCCTGCCGGTGGGACAGTAGCAAGAACCGTCATCAGGCCATCTTTAACTATCAGGCACGATGAGACCACGTAACGAACAACAGCGGCACGCCACACAGTTGGTGTGCCGCCACTGTGGCCAACTGCTGCCCGTCAGTCGCTTCGAGCGCTACCGCACCGGCACCTACCGCCACATCTGCAAGGGCTGCTACTGGGAGGTCTATGGCCGTCGCCTGCGCGAGCGGTACATCCTGAAAAAAGTGGATCGGGGAGACCCCATGAATTTATCTTAATATAATTATCAAGTAAGAATAATAATTAGAATAATTTGTGGATAAAATTAGGGTTAATTAGGATAATTCGTTTCTAAGAAAAAAAAAGAAACGAATGTGTAATTTAAGAAACGAATTACCAGATTCGCAACGCCACACTCTGCTTGCAGAGAATAACTCATAATATTTTTAAGAAACGAATTTTACTAATTTATTTTAATTTGGCCCACGAATGCAACGCCACACTCTGCTTGCAGAGAATTTATCTTAATATAATTTTCAAGTAAGAATAATAATTAAAATAATTTGTGGATAAAATTAGGGCTAATTAGGATAATTCGTTTCTAAGAAAAAAGGCATTCGTTTCAAGAAAAAAAAGAGTATGAAGAAGAACAGTATTATTGAAGTGGCGGTGAAGGTGATAGTAGCCGCACTCACAGCATTCCTGACGGCGATTACGACTACGTCGTGCGCAGGGTACGGACCGATTACGATGTAAGAGAACGCTGCAGCAGCAAAAGGAAATGGAGGCCTCACGGTCTCCATTTCTCACTTAAATAACTAACTAACAACTTATTATCGAACGATG
>CACYBB010000043.1 GCA_902772585.1 uncultured Bacteroidales bacterium
CTTGAACTCTACCAGGAAGTAGAAACCTGTAGATTTCTTGTCGATAGCGTAAGCCATCTTCTTCAGTCCCCAGGCCTCTTCGTTCACGATCTCTGCACCCTTATCGGTCAGGACCTTCTTGAACTTTGCGACCGTTTCCTTTGTCTGTTCATCAGACAAAACGGGAGTCAAAATGAAAACGGTTTCGTATTGATTCATACTACTTTAAATTGATAAATAAATGTTATTTTTGCAAAATGCGGGTGCAAAGGTACAAAAAAAAGATGAAAGATGAAAGATGAAAGACGAAAAATTCGTATATTTGCAGCAAAATTAACGTTTTTATGAAGAAATTGCTCCCATTTTTAGGTTTATTCCTTATTATAATAGGTACAACACTGCTCATTGTTACCCGATTCAGCCCCCTGTCGAACCACAATTCCCTACTCGTCTCAGGTCTTCTGTGTATCCTTTCAGGCATCATTCTCCACATCCGTCGTATCAAGCACGAAAGTAAGTTTCCATACTAACTAATTTAATAGACAGATAACCAATTGTTATGATTTGAATAATGAGAATTGCGGGAACACCATACTTGAACTTCTTATGCTGAGTCTTATGTCGCCAGACCTTCATTCCAAGTAACGCGCCAATGCTGCCACCAATGACAGCTAGTATCAGTAAGGTTGCCTCCGATATGCGCCAGCTGCCTTGCTTTGCTTTCCATTTATCAATGCCATAGACCAGAAAGGTCACAATATTGACAACTATTATATAATATAGCAGAGCATTTTCCATCACCATTTTCTTTTGTTAAGTAGAATTAAGTGAACGACATAACTATATTTAATCTTAACATTTTTTCGGCCAAAGGCACGTACCAGTCACGGACTTCTTCTGCTGTCGGAGTATGACCGCCTGGGAAGTGGAACGAGCGGCTGTAGTGCTGCAGAAAGAGCATCTCAAAGTGCGCTAGCGTGTCCTGTTCGCCGAACAAGCCCCAGATGCGGTCTTTGTAGTTGGGATGGCAGTTGTCAAACTGGATGGCCTCCATTTCAGCAAACTCCTCAATCAAGGCTTCGTCAATGACAAAGTTCTGGTTGCCGTCCTTTCGTGGTGACTTATACTGATGCTCGCCAATGCGCTGTTTCAGGAACTCCGTCATCCTGAAATGCGGATTGCCCAGCAAGGCCGGAATGCCTGCGACGGGAGCCACAATCTGTGCATAGAACGCCCCACAACTGTTGCCAACAAGAAGGTCGGGCTGTTCACGATCTATCAACTCGCGAATGAATCTAACAGCCTCTTTCGGGTGTATCGGCAAATCGGGTGTAATGACTTCAGCACGCCCCTCGAAAGCCTCGCGCAGAGCTACTGCCGGTACGCACTGGCCACTGGCATAGAATCCATGAAGAAACAATATCTTCTTCATCCTAATCAATTCATCTTCGTCATGTGATACCCCATGCGTTTCAGCTGCATGGCAGCACCAAAGAGGTAGAGTTGGTGCAGGCAGGCGACGTAGCCGTTGAAGGCATCCTTAGTACCTGGTTCCAGATGCTGGTGCATCAGGGCATTATAGACCCGTGAGGCACATTCGCCAGTCACCTTCTCCAGTACGGTATAGTCCACGCCCTGCAGCAAAAGAACTTCCTCACGGATGTATTCATCCATTGCATCGTAGCCTCGTTTGTCGCGCATATAGACGTAGAGGTCTTCAATCTTAGAGTAGATTTCCCACTCCGTGTCCCACATCTTCGCAACAGCCATACCGATATACATCATCCAGCCGAGCGAGGCCGATGGGAAATCCTGAAACTCGCGGATGCCATCAGGGATGTAGGCTTTGGCTATCTCCTCCCATTTCTCTTCAACGTCAGGACACTCCGGCATCCGTTCATCCACCTCCTTCATGCTCAGCAGAAACTGATGCAGGTCTTTTCTCAATAGCTCTTCAAAGCTCTCCATATCACAATTCTTATTAAAAACATTGGCAAAAGTACGCAAAAGTGGCGAGATTTTGCTATATTTGCAGTCACAATTAACAAATATTGGTTATAATATATGCCAGAGCAGCGGACATATATTGCCATTGATCTGAAGTCATTCTATGCTTCAGTAGAGTGTGTGGACAGAGGACTTGACCCGCTGACCACAAATCTCGTGGTGGCAGATGTGAGCCGCACGGAGAAAACGATATGCCTGGCAGTATCTCCCTCGCTGAAAGCATATGGCATCGGAGGACGGGCGCGACTTTTCGAGGTATATCAGAAGGCACGCGGCGTTGACTTTATCATTGCGCCACCTCAGATGGCACATTACATTGAGGTCAGTTCGAAGATTTACAGTATCTACCTGAAATATATTGCGCCAGAGGATATCCATGTGTATTCTATCGATGAGGTTATCATGGATGTGACGGCTTACTTGGGTTCATACAAGTTAACAGCCCATAAGCTGGCAATGAAGATGATTCGCGACGTGCTGAGTCAGACAGGCATCACTGCAACGGCTGGCATTGGTACGAATATGTATCTCTGTAAGGTGGCGATGGATATTGTGGCTAAAAAGATGCCTGCCGACAAGGATGGTGTGCGAATCACCGAACTCGATGAAATGTCATATCGACGTGAACTCTGGGACTATCGCCCGATAACTAAGTTCTGGAGAGTGGGACGTGGTATTGCGGAGAAGTTGGCTTTGTATGGCGTTGACACGATGGGCAAGTTGGCACGAATGTCTGTACAAAACGAAGAAACGCTCTATCGTCTTTTCGGTGTGAATGCAGAGCTGCTGATAGACCATGCCTGGGGCTGGGAGCCGTGTACGATGGAGGCTGTAAAGGCATATCGACCTGAGACGAACTCCTTCAGCAGCGGACAGGTACTGCAGGAACCTTACGATTTCAAGAAGGCACGTGTGGTGATACGAGAAATGGCAGAAGGAATGGCACTTGATTTGGTTTTGAAACGATTGGTGACAGACCAATTGGTACTGACTGTCGGCTATGATGCAGAGAATCTTACCCGCCCGGAGATTCGCGAGAAATATCATGGCGAGATTACCCTGAACCATTATGGCAAACCTGTGCCGAAACATGCACACGGGACGTTCAATTTCGAGAAACCTACATCGTCATCGAGGCAAATCATGAAGGGCGCTGCGGAGTTGTTCGACCGCTGTGTGAATCCTGACTTGCTCATTCGTAGGTTGAACCTGACCACGAGCCATGTCGTATCGGAGGCATCCGTTGCTGCAAGCGAAAATGCACCGCAACAGCTTGACCTTTTTACAGACTACGAGGCTCTGGAGAAGCAAAAGCAAGAGGAAAAGATAAAACTTGACAAGGAGCGTCGGATGCAGGAAACACAATTGAAAATCAAACAGCGTTTCGGCAAGAACGCCATCCTCCGCGGTCTGAACTTCGAGGAGGGTGCCACCGCCAAGGAACGTAACAAACAGATAGGAGGACACAAGGCGTAGCCATTTGACAATTTACGAATTATGGATAATTACGACGATATCATCAACTTGCCACACCACGTATCGAAGCGTCATCCTCAGATGTCGATGTGGAACCGTGCAGCTCAGTTTGCACCCTTCTCCGCATTGACAGGCTACGAAGATGCTATCAAAGATACGGCACAGGAGAATGAAAGCAGTTACGAAACAAAGAATAATGATATACGATGATCTACCAGAAGGCTGCATGACTGTTACTTTATTACAACACTTATCTTTTTGCCATTCTTGAGTTTAGGTGAACTTACTGACTCAATTTGTCTTATATTCAAACCAATCAAAATCGGCATACATGTTGTCAGGAGATGTGCATTGGGCAAATACACCATGCTTTTCTCATATTGATAGGTTTAGTTTCTCTTGCTTAATCCTCCTCGTAGTTGTTTATTCGCTGGTGCTATAGGTGTGTACGCTTGAACCTTGGGCTGATGGCAGGTAGTTGATGCCCCACCAACACATTTGCAGAAGGACGAAGGAACCGATGAGCATCCAGAATGCCAGACGGTTGCGTTGTTGAGGCAACTGACGGTAGTGGATATAGACTAGGTAGGCAATCCAAGTGATAGCAGCCCACGTCTCCTTGGGGTCCCAGGACCAGTAGTGACCCCATGCTTCCTTGGCCCAAAGGGCACCGAAGAGCATACCGATGGTGAGGAAGGAAAAGCTGACATACACGAGATCGTCGACCCGTTTCCACCAGGCTATGACGACAGCTACACCAAGCAGACTGTATGCGAAGATATATACAAACACGTGGGGCGCAAACCACGGACTCTGTAGGGCTGGCACCAGTGTCTTGGTGTTGTAACTGTCGAAGAAGAAATAGGCAAAGAGGGATGCGAAGACAGCGAGGCCGAAGTATATCCAGAGCGCCTTACCCGTAACTTTTCTCAACCTGCGCCACAATACTATCAGCGTCATAACAACTGCTCCAGCCAGCATCATATAGAAGCCTGCATAAACCCATGGCAGCCACTGGTCGCTCACCAGTTCGAGTATCGTTATCTGGCTCTGGGCGCCCATTTGCGTGTCGTAGCCGTACTGATAGATTTTCCAACCGTCCACCTCGTAGGGCTTGTTTACATCGATAGTTGTTTCGATGTTCTTGCCCGATTTCGTCAAGATTTGAATCTCAGAGGCATAGCGCTTGGGCTTTCCGTCTTCGTACGTCTCCATGATGAACTTCTTCAGTTCGATGGCTATCGGCATCTCCTTGATTGAACCATCTTGCTCCATTGCGCGCCATTCAGGTTCACCAACGCCACAAATCATTTTTACGCGCTGGATGTCGGCACTGCCTAATGTGGCTGTTGTAAGAGCAATAAATAGTCCGAGGTGGTTCAGCATAAAGGGGATGTCGCGTTTCATCGAACCGTCACCTCTGAATATTTTACGTAATCTTCGGTGGATAGTAAGTCCAAGGATGACGGTGATAAACAAATAGATGAGCACAAACGGCCAGAACGACAGCATATTGTTCAGCCACGTGCCATTTACCTGCTGCCGCGTCAGTCCCATGAGAATGGTCAGCACAACAGCATATACCATAGCTGGGATGGCAGCCTGATACGTCGACATCCATTGGAAGGCATATACTTTCTTTCGCAAGTACACCATCGCTGTTAACATCACAAAGAATGTTGCCAGCACAATGCCGTTGGCAGGCCACGCAAATGTATCCCATACTACAGGGCCGACACTCAACTGTAGTGCCAGTCCTGTAATGATAAGACCTCCTCCAATGAGGAAGCCTTCTTTCATATTCCAAGGTTTAGTCCACATATCCAAAGAAATTTGCTGCAATTACTCTGCCTTGCCACCAAACTCGTTATATGACACGTTTTCAGGCTTCCATTTATCCTTTGGTGTAGGCTGTTCTGCAGGATGACCAATAGCGATGACGCACAGGGGCACAATGGTCTCAGGCAACTTCAACACCTTGGAGACTTCAGTAACACGGTCTTCCATAGGATAGCAGCCTGTCCATACGGCTCCGAGTCCGAGAGCATGGGCTGCAAGGAGGATATTTTCTGTTGCTGCCGAGCAGTCCTGAATCCAATAGTCTTGCGCCTTGCCCTGCATCGCCTTATCCAGATTGCCACAAACAACAATAGCGACACCTGCTTGCTTAATCATGCCTCTGCGACCAGCAAGTTCTGCTAGTTTCTCCTTGTTGGTGACTGCTACGAAATGCCAGGGCTGCTTGTTGACGGCTGTGGGAGCAGCCATACCTGCACGAAGCATCGTCTCGATATCAGCCTTTGAAACGGGCTCATTGGTGTACTGTCGGATGCTGGTACGCGTCATGATACTGCCCAGCACGGGATTCACCTCCATCTGGATGGCGGCCTCAATATCACTCATCTTATCCGTCGGCTCATAGCGTTTTAACACACGACCATCGCGACCGACGAGGAACTTGGTGAAGTTCCATTTAATGTCACTCTTCTTATCGAAATCGGCATCACGCTTACGGAGCATGTCGTCCATGAACTTGCCTCGCTGGTCGTTGGTATCGAAACCACTGAATCCCTTCTGTGCCTTTAAGAAGGTGTAGAGCGGATGCTCGTTGGCTCCATTCACATCAATCTTGTCGAACTGTGGGAATTGGATGTCGAAGTTGGCTGTACAGAACGAGTGAATCTCCTTAATCGTGCCAGGAGCCTGTTCGCCAAACTGGTTGCAAGGGAAGTCAAGAATCTCGAAGCCGTCCTTAGCATACTTCTCATAAAGCGACTCTAGTTCCTTGTACTGTGGCGTGAATCCGCATCGGGTAGCGGTGTTCACAATCAGTAGCACCTTACCCTTGTAGTCAGAGAGCGAGACCTCCTGTCCTACGTCATCCTTTACCTTGAAATCATAAATACTCTGTGCAGAAAGGGTCAGCACGCCCATCATTGCCATAAGGCAGAAAAACACTTTTCTCATAATCGTATAGTTTTTGTTGGTTATATTTCAAAAACATATTAAATCTGCGTGTAAAGTTACGAAAAAAGGAGAATATTTCGTAACTTTGTGCCCAATTATTAACAAAAGTTGATTCTTGACGCAACTCGGCCAATCATGCAAGCATGTTCTTTGACCTAAAGGTGCGAAGTGAGGTGTTGCATTGGCGCTCGCTGCTCCGAGACTTGAGAATTATTAGGAAATGAAGAAATAAAGCAAAAATAGTTAGATAGTATGAGCCAATCTTTATCATTTAGAGTATTCAAGTCTATCATGGCATTGCCAGTAACTGTGGCTATCATTATACCATCACTGTTGTTGTATTTCTCTGGTTGGCACCCCAGTGACATAGTGCTGTGGAGATTCCTGATAGGTGCCGTATGTTTCTTGGCTGGCCTACTGTTAGCGGTGTCAACATTCAGGCTATTCTTCAAACTTGGCAACGGGACTCTTGCGCCGTGGGATCCTACCAGTAAGTTGATAGTCTCCGGTCCTTATGCCTATGTGCGCAACCCGATGATTACAGGTATTGTACTGATACTTACGGGCGAGGCTTTGATGCTGTCCTCATGGGCTATCAGCATTTGGGCAATCGTATTTCTCATTATCAACATGTTCTATTTCCCATTGTCAGAAGAGCCTGGTCTGCGCAAGCGTTTTGGCAAGGAATATGAAGAGTATTGCAAGAATGTACCTCGATACATCCCCCGCCTTACCCCTTGGAAGCCCTGAACGATGAATATCATAAAGACTATGCCCAGTCGTGATGACCTGGCGCTTAACCTGACACGGAGACAGCCCCCTGTTACCTTGGGGTCGTTCTTGACGTTCCTTCCACCCGTTCCGTAGTCATCTACGACCAGAAGATGACTTACTTTACCCCCCTAAAGTATCATCGGAACGGGTCGTAGATGCCATCGGAACAACCGCAAGATGACTTCGGAACGACCGTAAAAGTACCTGGTACCTGACATACACTGATTTCGGATAGTTTGCACGCAGAATTCGGGTCGAATTTACGCTGAATTCTCATCGAATTTACGTAGAATTAATTGAACAAAAATTTGGTGTTTTGCTGGATTTTTCGTACCTTTTCGCTATGCGAGAAGTAACTCCCGCTCGAAAGAACAAAGAAAAGTGAACTTTCCTTTGGTTCTTTGCTCACTTATTCGTACCTTTGCAAAAGATATGGAGATTCGGGATTTACCGATAGTTGCTTTATAAGGACTATATACGATATAGTCCCTATTCCTATAAATAGGGACATATATAGTCATAAATAGACCTGTAGAGAGGTCTATCATGACGTATATGAAAATGGAATGACTGAGTATGAGACATAAGAACGACATAGCGCTGGCGGCGACAACGGCCAGAAGCTACAACAGACACTGGAGAGCCAAGAAGCTCTCGTGGACAGAGATAGGCAAAATCAAGTACCTCTTCGACGGAGCCTACGAATACATGGACGACGTGACACTAGCCTACCGCAAGGAACAGTTCAACGAACTGCGCAAGGCGCTGGGCTTCAAGCAGGACTCTGAACTGACCGCACTCATAGAGCGGTCAGAGGCTTTCCGTATAGTACGCGACAAAGAGACGGGGAAGATGGTGGCTTTTTTGTCGCCCTTTGTGGGCGACCGCTATGTGCTGACAGACAGTCAGGAGATAGAGGAACCGGCTATTCCCTATGAGTTGTTTGACTGCAAGGCCAACGCACTGGCCAACAATAACGACCGCGACAAGATCAGCGAGAACCAGCGTCACCACAAGAACGGCATCAACATGAAGATGCTGCTGGCTGGCAACGTGCCGCAGTTCCATATCAAACCCAGCGAGGAGGCCTACAAGCGTATTCATGACGGGCTGAGGAAGATTCTAGAAGACGACTGGTTAAGGGAGAAATACTATGGTGAGTTCCTGTATGCGTATATGAAGAAATACAAACTTCACTATACCGTGGCCTATGAGGTGCTCAGCACGTATATCGACGAGAAGCTGGCCCGTCACATGGCGTGTCGTGTGGGCATTGAGAACTGGCCTGGCGAGGCCATTGTCAAGTGGGTGCAGAACTACTTCAGTGCCAAGAAACTCCCCTTTGTTATCACGGAGGCCAATCAAGTGCACAACCGCTACACAGAGAAACTCATCAACCGGCCTGACCCGATATTTGCAGATCCTGCCTAAATCACTTCACACCTGTCCCTCACATAATGACATAAAAGAACTTGCAAAAGAGCTCTTTTGCATTAAGAATTAAGAGAGAAGAAACGAATGTATAATTTAAGAAACGAATTACCATAATAATTCATAATTTGGCCATAATAAATATTACGGATAATTACGGATATTTGTTTCCCCCAAAAAAGAGTATGAAGAAGATATGACGAACAAAAACATTACCTCTTCAAGTATCCAATAAAATAGTATTCTCTTCTATATATTTGCTCATTTCGAGGAATGTTAGTAATTTTGTACTCTGAAACCAAATATAATTACAATGCTACAGAAAATTTTCGGATTTGACCCCACTACGATGGCAATTCGCAAGGAGGTCATCGGTGGTATAACCACCTTTCTCACAATGGCCTATATTCTGGCTGTCAACCCCAGCATTCTGTCTGCCACAGGCATGGACGGAGGTGCTATCTTCACAACAACATGCATCTCGGCAGTCGTAGCCACCTTAGTGATGGCTATCTATGCGAAGCTGCCCTTTGCACTGGCTCCAGGAATGGGACTGAATGCTTTTTTCGCTTATACAGTAGTGCTGACAATGGGCTATTCGTGGCAGTTTGCGCTGACAGCTGTATTGTTAGAAGGCATTATCTTTATCCTGCTTACCGTGACAGGGTTGCGCCAGCATATCGTGAATGCCATACCGCTGGTTCTGAGGCGAGCCATCAGTCCTGGTATTGGACTGTTTATAGCTTTTGTGGGACTGAAAAGTGCCGGAATAGTGGCATCGTCAGAGGCCACCTTCATCACTCTGGGTAACATGCACGATACCGCTGTGCTGCTCAGCATCTTCGGCATCCTGCTGACAGCCGCCCTGCTGGTAAGAAAGGTAACGGGGGCATTGCTCATTGGTATCCTGGTGACAACGATAGTGGGCATACCGCTCGGGGTGACCAACTATGCAGGCATCGTTTCCGTACCTCCATCGATTGAGCCCATCTTCTGGCAGTTCGAGTGGCATAGCATCATGTCCGTCGATATGGTAATCGTTGTGCTGACGTTCCTGTTTATTGATATGTTTGACACCATAGGCACACTCATCGGAGTGTCAAACCGTGCGGGAATGGTCGATGACGACGGCAACGTGAAGAACCTGAACAAGGCTTTCATGGCTGACGCTGTGGGAACGACTGTGGGAGCAATGCTTGGCACATCGACTGTTACTACTTACGTGGAGAGTGCCTCGGGTGTAAATGTCGGCGGTCGCTCTGGTCTCACCAGTTTTACTACGGCCATTTGCTTTGCCGTAGCTCTGCTCTTCGCACCGCTTTTCCTGGCCATTCCGGCGCAGGCAACAGCAGCAGCTCTGATTCTGGTAGGCGTCATGATGATGTATGACATCCGCAAGGTCGATTTCTCCGACTACGTGACGGCCATTCCCTGCTTCGTCTGTATTGTGCTCATGCCGCTGACGTACAGCATCTCCGACGGCATTCTGATGGGTGTCATCTCGTACGTGCTGATTCACCTGCTGTCGGGTACCCTCAAAGATAAGGACGAGCGTAACAACATCAATTGGGCCACTATTTTGCTGGCAGCCCTCTTCGTATGCAAATACGCTTTCTTGTAGAGCAAATTAAAGAAAGGCTAGCTTTCACTCTTCAGGTAGCCACTCAGCAATAGTTACGTATTTCAAACTAAAAACGGTTGTAATTGTGAAATTTATCTGCTTTTTCACAATTCAACCGTTAATTTCTAATAGCCGTTAAGCATGATAACTGAATTGTTAAATTGAGACAAAAAGATACGACAAATTGACAGAATACGGAAAAATGCACCTATATTTGCACCGTCAAACGACAAGCAAACAATTTAGTTAATTAAAGAGATAAGATTATGAAAAAGATTGTAAAAACTCTGATGCCTGCCATGTATCTCATGGTTATCGCATTCTCGGCAGCCTCGTGCAACAAGACACAGGCCGCTCCCGCAACAGCCGCTGTTGCTCCAGGACAACCCGTTGACCTCACGTATGCAGCAGAAAAGTCGCTGCCAGCAGTGGTATATATTAAATCGGTAACAAACTCGAAGGTGCAGACCGTAGAGTATAATGACCCGTTTGAGGACTTCTTCTCAGACCCGTTCGGAGGCTTCTTTGGTCGTGGTCAGGGACAGGGCAACGGTGGTGGCCGTAAGCGTCAGGTACAGACTCCTAAGCGTGCCGCTGCTGGTTCGGGTGTCATCGTCTCAGCAGATGGTTATATTGTGACCAACAACCACGTTGTAGATGGTGCTGACGAGTTGACAGTAACGCTCAACGAGAACTCGAAAGAGTACTCAGCGCGTATCATCGGTGCCGACAAGGCTACCGACCTAGCTCTCATCAAGATTGATGCAAAGAACCTGCCCGCCATCGTCATTGCTAACTCTGACGACGTGAAGGTTGGCGAATGGGTGCTGGCTGTAGGTAACCCATTGGGACTGAACAATACCGTTACTGCCGGTATCGTAAGTGCTAAGGCACGTACTATGGGACAGGGCGTAAGCTCGATGATCCAGACCGATGCTGCCATCAACCAGGGTAACTCAGGTGGTGCGCTGGTGAACACTCGTGGCGAACTGATTGGTATCAATGCCATGTTGTACTCACAGACGGGCTCGAACATTGGCTACGGTTTTGCCATTCCTACCACCATCGTCCAGAAGGCTATCGATGACTTCAAGAAGTACGGCACCTACCAGCGCGCTATGATTGGCATTAAGGGTAGCGACGTGAGCAACTATGTGGACGTAGAAAAGGAGAAGGGCAACGAGGTTGACCTGGGCACCATGGAGGGTATCTACATTGCCGAGGTTGTAGAAGACGGGGCTGCTGCCGATGCTGGTCTGCAGAAGGGCGACGTCATTACAAGCATTGACGGCAAGAAGCTAAAGCAGTTTGGTGAACTGCAGGGCATCATCGCCCAGAAGCGTCCTGGCGATAAGGTTGTGGTGAAGTATCTGCGCAACAAGAAGGAGAAGACCGCTACGCTGACGCTGAAGAACGAGCAAGGCAACACGAAGGTAGTGAAGAATGCTGATGTTGACGTGCTGGGCATCGATGTGCGTCCTGTTACAGACAGTCAGAAGAAGCAACTGGAAATCTCGTATGGTCTTGAGGTTCTGAAGGTTAATGGTGGCAAGATGAAGGATGCCGGTGTTCCTAAGGGCTTCATCATCCAGGTAGTAAACGACCAGCCAATGCGTTCATTCGATGACCTGCAGGAGGTGGTGAAAGATGCCAAAGACCAGATGCTGGTCATCAAGGGTATTTTCCCGACTGGCAAGCGCGGTGGATTTGTAGTTTACCTGCAGAATGAATAATACTTGGCAGTTGGCAACAGCCAAAAGCAGCAAGCTGATGGCTAAAAGTTAAAAAAGTTGGGCATTTTTTTGGTTATTCCAGAAAAATGCCTTACTTTTGCATCCAGCTATAAAAAAATACGACTAAATGAGACAACTAAAAATCACAAAATCAATTACGAATCGCGAAAGTGAGTCGTTGGAAAAATACTTACAGGAAATAGGCCATGAGGAATTGCTTTCTACCGACGAAGAGGTGGAGTTGGCACAACGTATCCGCAAAGGCGACCGTAAAGCATTGGACAAGCTCACCAAGGCGAACCTGCGTTTTGTGGTTTCTGTTGCCAAGCAGTACCAGAATCAGGGATTGTCACTTCCCGACCTCATCAACGAGGGTAATCTGGGACTTATCAAGGCTGCTGAAAAGTTTGACGAGACGCGCGGCTTCAAGTTCATCTCGTATGCCGTCTGGTGGATTCGTCAGTCTATCTTGCAAGCCATTGCTGAACAGAGTCGTATTGTCCGTCTGCCTCTGAACCAGGTAGGTTCGGTCAACAAGATTAACCGTATGCTCAGCAAGTTTGAGCAGGAGAATGAGCGCCGTCCGTCAGTTGACGAGATATCGGAACAGACGGATCTGCCAGAGGATAAAGTTGGCGAGGCCATGTTGGCAAATACCCGCCACGTATCGGTTGACGCTCCTTTCATAGATGGTGAGGACAACTCGCTGCTTGACGTACTCATCAACGACGATGCGCCCATGGCTGACCGTCAATTGGTATTGGAATCATTGCGCGAGGAAATCACCAATGTGCTGAATACGCTGAACGACCGTGAGCGTTGCGTCATCAAGGCATTCTATGGCATTGGCGAACCAGAAATGACGCTGGAGGAGATTGGTAGCAAGTACGGACTGACGCGCGAGCGTGTGCGCCAGATTAAGGAGAAAGCCATCCGTAGGCTGCGTTCAAACACGAAGAACCAGTTATTGAAATCATATTTAGGACAATAAGACAAAAAAAAGTATTTAGGACAATGAAATATTTAAAGTACATCGTACTGACGTTGCTGATTAGCATCGCCATGGGAGCCGAGGCAAAGACCGTCAAGGCGAAACACATGTATATGTTTGGGTTTGCGGCATCATTCAAGGATTCTGTCGTCTATATGACGGAGATACAGGACGTGAAGGATGCCATGTATGATACGAAGAGTAAATTCCTGCTGGGCCGCGACAGCTATTCCGACCAGCTGAAGACGTACTTCAGAGAGAAGATGCAGCTGAGTGATCGCGTTTGTGTGGTCATGTTCTCCACCTCTAAGAAAAAGGCTGAGAAAAAATATCTGAAGTTGCGCAAGAAATATCTGAGTAACAAAAAACACACCTCAACGTATGAGGTGCGTTATGTAACCACTCAGGACTTCGAGTTCGAACCTGTTGCAATGGACGAGTAAAAATAGTGGACGGCGGTTTTCCCACCGTCACTTTTTTTATGGATTATTCTTCTCGAAGATAGTCATGCGCTCCTCTAATTGAGCGTACTGATGGTCTTCGATAAACGACGTGCAGACACGCAGGCCTTCCTGATGGGAACCTGTGGTTATCAGACAGATGGCTGACACACCATAGTACATCAGTTCCTGGGCCAGTTCTCCGCTAGTCATCTGCTTGTATCCGATAGTGAAATAGAAACCATCGGCAACAGGTTCGTCAAGGTCTTTGTCATAGACCACATGGAAACCATGACGACAGAAAATCTCCTTCAGCTTATGGGCACGCTCACCATAAACACTGACCTCTTTGCGGAAGTCATAGTCCCCATCAGTAGCAGCCTTGAGCATAGCAGCCATCGCATATTGTGCCGAATGACTGGTACCTGAAGACAGCGCATAGAGCATACGTGTCGAGAAGACCAGACCAAAAGGCAGTCCTTGATAGCGCTGTGCCAGCAAGTCGAAATGACGATGGAACAGCTTATCCGAGATGCATACCACGCCGATACGCTCGCCAGCATACGAGAATGCCTTCGAGCCGCTGATAAGCAGCATATAGTTATCGGTATAGCGGCCAACGGTAGGCTGATAAGGTGCCTGGAACGGTACGCTAAGGTCTTTGCGGAAGTCCATAGCGAAATAAGCCAAGTCTTCCATCACCACGCAGTCGTACTTCGTGGCCAAGGTGCCAATAGCCTGCAGTTCCTGTTCGTTCAAGCAGATCCATGCAGGGTTGTTGGGATTAGAATAGACGATGGCGCAGATGTTGCCATTCTTCAGATACGACTCCAGTTTCGGACCCAATTTCTCACCACGGAAGTCATAGACATCAAACGTCTCGTACTTCACGCCCATCACCTGCAGTTGCATCTTCTGCACGGGGAATCCTGGGTCGATGAACAATACGGTATCCTTGCCCTCCTGTGCCTGCGAACAGGTGAGGAACGAAGCAAACGTTCCCTGCATGGAGCCAGTAACAGGTACACAGCCTTCAGCGGCAACATCCAGTCCGATGAACGCCTTGACAAAGCGCGAGGCTTCCTTCTTCAGTTCAGGATAGCCCTGAATGTCGGGATAAGAATGGGCAATACCGTCTTGCAAGGCCTTGACCTGTGCATCAACTCCCACCTGAGCGGCAGGCAGTCCGGGAATACCCATCTCCATCTTGATGAACTCTACCCCACTCGCCTGCTCTGCTTGGGCTGCCACCTGCTTAACTTCGCGAATAGTCGCTTTGGCAAAGTCCGTAATGCCGAGGTCAGCAATAAGCTTGTCAACCAGTTCTTTCTTAATCGGTGTCTCCATTTATTTCGTTATTACGTTATAACGTTATATCGATATTACGACTCTATTTCTGAGCCTCGCGACCTATTGCCAATGCCTTGATATTTGCCTCGACGATAGCCTCGCCCTTACGACCGAAGACGCGACGAATGGCATCCTCCAGTTTATTGTACTCGATGCCTAAGGCCTTCTGGGCAGCACCCAGCAGGATGACATTGGCCGAACGGGGTACGCCAGCATCCTTTGCCTTCTCCTCGATGTCGAGCATGATAACGTTAGGCAACTTTGCGAGGTCTTTTTTGATAACCTCAATATCGGGATAATTCGGAATGTTCACAAAAGGTGTGCTGCTGGTAATAATCCAGCCATTCTTCGAGAGATAAGGCAGATAGCGCAGAGCCTCCATTGGTTCCATGGAGATGATAACGTCAGCACCACCCTTGGGAATCAGGTCGCTGGCAATGGGATTGCTCGATATGCGCAGATTCGACTGCACATCGCCACCACGTTGTGACATACCGTGCACCTCAGCCTGCTTGATGTATAGGTTCTCGTTCATGGCGGCTTCGCCAATGATGGTAGCGATAGAGAGGATACCCTGTCCGCCTACGCCACACAATATAATATCAGCTTTCATTTACGATTTGCAATTTACGATTTGACAATTACTTTTTCTCAGCCGCCTTTTTCTGCTTGAGGTGGCGCTGCAAAGTCTGCATACACTCACGGCGCGGAATGATGACAGATGTTCCCTTGTAGTTAATCTCGTCGCGGATAATCTGAGTAATCTCCGGCATATTCTTTGGCAGAGGAACAACCACCTTCAAGTGTTCGTCAGAGAGTCCCAAGCCACGACAGATAGCCTCAAACTTATTGGTACCTGCCGAGTCCTGTCCACCTGTCATACCCGTTGTCAGGTTGTCAGAGATGATAACGGTAATGTTGGCATTCTCGTTGATAGCATCCAACAGGCCCGTCATACCGCTATGCGTAAATGTAGAGTCGCCGATGATAGCAACGGCAGGCCATTGACCTGCATCGGCAGCACCCTTGGCCATCGTAATCGAAGCACCCATATCTACACACGAGTGGATGGCGCGGAACGGAGGCAGGAAGCCCAATGTATAGCAACCGATATCGCCAAAGACACGAGGATTCTCATATTCTTTCAGCACCTCGTTCAAGGCAGCATAGACATCACGGTGACCACAACCCTGACAGAGTGCAGGAGGACGTGGAGCCACGTCTGCACATGGGTCGAAGCACTCACCAATCTCCATGCCCAGGGCTTTCTTCACAACATCAGGTGTCAACTCGCCAGTACGAGGCAATGTACCATCCAGTTTGCCGTGAACGTTCTTCAGGTCGGCAACACCACGAACGATATCCTCGATGAACGGCTGTCCCTCCTCAACGATGAGCAGCTCGTCGCACTCATCCAGCAAACGGCGCACCAACTTCTTGGGCAACGGATACTGCGAAATCTTCAGAATGGGATATGGACTGCCTTGCGGGAAACACTCGTTGACGTAGTTGAAACTAATACCGCTGGCCAGAATGCCCAGTTTGTGGTCGTGACCTTCTATATAAATATTATAGGTGGAACCTGCGGCATCTTCCTCCAATTGTGCCTGCTGAGCAGTAACGGCATCGTTACGCTTCTTGGCATTGGCAGGCAGCAGCACCCAGTTGGCCGCCTTTGCATCGTAGTTCAGCGCATTCTGCTCGCGAGGAGCATCAGCCAACTCAACAACGGCACGACTGTGAGCCATACGTGTGGTAACGCGCATCAGCACAGGCAGACATTGCTTTTCAGAATATTCGAAAGCAGCAGCCATCATGTCGTAGGCTTCCTGCTGGTTTGACGGCTCGAAGGTGGGAATCATGGCAAACTTACCATAGAAACGTGAGTCCTGCTCGTCCTGACTGGAGTGCATCGACGGGTCGTCAGCTACCAGCACAACCACACCACCGTTAACACCCGTCATACCACTATTCACAAACGGGTCGGCACAGACGTTCAGTCCTACATGCTTCATACACACCAGCGCACGCTTACCCATGAACGACATGCCCAGGGCAGCCTCCATAGCCGTCTTCTCATTGGTTGACCAGCGACTGTGAACACCTCGCTCTTTAGCAAGAGGCGACATCTGGATATACTCTGTAATCTCGGTAGAAGGAGTGCCTGGATAGGCATAGACACCACTCAGTCCTGCATCGAGTGCTCCCTGAGCGATGGCCTCGTCTCCTAACAACAATTTCTTCATATTTCTGATTAAAATTGGTTATTTCTGATAAATTGTTCGCAAAGATACAAATTATATTTCAAAGTAACAAAAAAAAGAGCCGCAACCTTTCAATTGCAGCTCTTTTTTATTCGTTTTGCTTACTCGATGTGTCTTTTACTTCACTTTGAGCCTACGGCTCGAAGTTGCTTTCGTTCGGAAGAGCGAATATATTCGCTCTTCACTTACTTACTCGCAACTTTAGCTACGATAGCCTTGAAAGCCTCAGGGTTGTTCAGAGCCAGGTCGGCGAGCACCTTGCGGTTGATCTCAATACCAGCCTTAGCCAGCTTACCCATGAGTACAGAATAGCTCATACCCTCCTGACGAGCGGCAGCGTTGATACGCTGAATCCACAAAGCACGGAAGTTGCGCTTCTTGTTCTTACGATCGCGATAAGCGTAGGTAAGACCCTTCTCCCAAGTGTTCTTGGCTACTGTCCAAACATTCTTGCGGGCA
>CACYBB010000044.1 GCA_902772585.1 uncultured Bacteroidales bacterium
TCTTCTGACGTACCAGGTCGCTCGTGGCCCAAGTCATCGCATTGTCCAAGTCATACTCAAACAAGGTACGCTTGCGCTTGTACTCCTCATAGTAACCCTGTCCCTTGGTATAGTGCAGTGCGGCGTTGAGGCTCAGCACGTTGCTGAAACGCTGGTTCCAGATCAGCTGGTAGTTCTGCTGGTGGTAGTTGTCGGTCTGGTTGTCATAGTAACGGGTGTTGCCGTCAGCATCGTAGTACTCACCACACGAGTTGTAGCGACGTCCATAGAGCGACTGCTCATATTTTGACGTGTAGTTCCAGGCGTGGTAGGTCTCTTCTACACCGTTGAAGGTGATGAACTTCACCATGGTGTTGTCGCTAAAGTAACCTGCCTGCAGGAAGTATGAGTTCAGCTTGGTAGAGGCACGGTCGATATAGCCTTTTGAACCGATGTTGCTCAGGCGTCCTTGTATGCCCCAGTGTCCGTCAATGAGTCCTGTACCGAAACGCATCGTCTCTTTGTGACTGTAGTACGAACCACCGCTGAAGTCTAGACCGACATATGGCTGCATGCCGATGTTCTCTGTCTGCATGTTCAGCGTAGCACCGAAGGCACCGGCACCATTGGTCGAGGTTCCCACACCGCGCTGTATCTGCATGGACTGTACACTGCTGGCGAAGTCGCCCATGTTGACCCAATATAGTTGAGCAGACTCGGCATCGTTCATGGGAATGCCATTGGCTGTAATGTTGATACGTGAAGGGTCAGTACCACGTACTCGCAAACTGGTGTAGCCAATACCGTTACCAGCATCTGACGTCATCGTAATAGAGGGTGTCAGCGAGAGCAGATGTGGAATGTCCTTACCGTGGTTGACGGCTTTCAGCTGCTCTTTCGTCATGTTCGTGAAAGCGACAGGTGTCTTGCGGGTAGCTCGCGTGGATACCACCTGTACATTTTGCAACTCCACGCTCTTCAGCGTGTCTAACTGCGTGTCTAACTCGGAGGCCTGTGCTGTTGCCACTGCAAACAAGGAGGCCAACCAAAACAATCTTTTCATTTTACTTTTACCTTATTAATAATAAAAAATAAGGGGTTGTTGTGTTACTCTATCATCCCTACGCCGGCATTATCCGTATCAGGTTCGAGGGTATCATCTCAGCCCACACTTGTGAGCACCCCTTGACAAGCACTTTGCTAAATCGGGTGCAAAGTTAATAAAAAATTGATAATTGACAATTGAAAATAGATATTTTTTCGTACCTTTGCGCCAAAATTGTCGAGACATGGATACGATTAAGAAACAATTTGCACAGAAACTGATGGATATTGAGGCCATCAAGTTACAACCCAACGACCCGTTTACATGGGCCAGCGGTTGGCATTCACCCATCTATACTGACAACCGTAAGACGCTGGGATATGCCGATGTTCGCTCGTTTGTAAAACTCGAACTCTGTCATGCCATCCAGCAGAATTTCCCTGAAGCAGAGGCTGTGGCTGGTGTGGCTACTGGTGCTATCGCCCAGGGCGCATTGGTTGCTGACGAACTCGGTCTGCCCTATGCTTATGTTCGTCCGAAGCCAAAAGACCACGGTATGGGTAATCAGGTGGAAGGTGAACTGAAGAAGGGTGCCAAGGTCATCGTCGTAGAAGACCTCATATCTACGGGAGGCTCCAGTCTGAAGGCTGTGGAGGCCCTGCGTCAGTATGGTGTGGAGGTGATTGGTATGGTGGCATCGTTCACCTATGGTTTCCCTGTTGCTGAGGAGGCTTTCCGTGAGGCTGGTGTCAAGCTCATCACGCTGAGCGACTATAATGCCGTCCTTGAGCAGGCTGCTGAGACAGGCTATATCAAGACCGACGACCTTGAAGTACTGAAAGAATGGCGTAAGGACCCTAGCGTCTGGGGAAAATAGTCCAATAGTAAAATCGTTAAATAGTCAAATAGAATCGTGACAAAGTTTGAAAGTAGCGTCAAGCAGATACCTTATCCCGTAGAGGATGTGTATCGCAATATTAGTGACCTGAGCAATCTGGAGCGTGTGCGCGACCGTGTCCCTCAGGATAAGTTGCAGGACTTCCAGTTCGACAGCGACTCCGTACAGGTCAGCGTATCGCCCGTAGGTACCATCAAGTTACGCATCTGTGAGCGTGAGGAGAACAAATGTGTGAAGTTCGAGACTGAGCAGTCACCGATGCCCTTCAATCTGTGGATTCAGGTGCTGCCCGTAGACAGTAACTCCAGCAAGATGAAGGTCACTGTCAAGGCCGACATCCCCTTCATGCTGAAAGGAATGGTCAGCGGTCCCTTGCAGGATGGCGTTGAGAAAATCGCAGATGCTCTCTCGCAGATTCCTTTTGTATAAAAGTCGTAATAACGATATAACGTTATACCGTAATAACGAAACAGACGATGGCAAATAAACTCTGGGAAAAGAATTTCGAGGTGAATGCGGAGATTGAACGCTTCACCGTAGGTCGTGACCGTGAGATGGATCTTTATCTGGCGAAGTACGATGTGCTGGGCTCTATGGCTCATATCACTATGCTGGAGAGTATCGGACTCATTGGGCACGATGAACTGCCTCAGTTGTTGGCAGAGTTGAAGAACATCTACCAGATGGCTGAGCGTGGCGAGTTCCAGATAGAGGAAGGCGTCGAGGACGTTCACTCACAGGTAGAGCTGATGTTGACCCGTAAGTTGGGCGATATGGGTAAGAAGATACATTCTGGCCGCAGTCGCAACGACCAGGTGCTGGTTGACTTGAAACTCTTTACCCGTCACGAACTGATGGAGGTGGCTGAGGCTGTCAAGGTGCTTTTCGACGAACTCATTCAGAAGAGTGAACAGTACAAGAACGTACTGATGCCAGGCTACACACATCTTCAGGTGGCTATGCCGTCGTCCTTTGGCCTGTGGTTTGGTGCCTATGCGGAGTCGTTGACAGACGACATGCTGTTCCTGCAGGCCGCCTATAAGATGACCAACCGCAATCCTCTTGGTAGTGCCGCTGGTTATGGCTCGTCGTTCCCACTGAATCGTCAGATGACTACCGACCTGTTGGGCTTTGACTCCATGAACTATAACGTGGTTTATGCCCAGATGGGACGTGGAAAGACGGAGCGCAATGTAGGTTTCGCACTGGCTACCATAGCAGGTACATTGGCCAAGATGGCCTTCGATGCTTGCCTGTTCAACTCGCAGAACTTCTCGTTCGTCAAGCTGCCGAAGGAATGTACGACGGGTTCGAGTATCATGCCGCACAAGAAGAATCCTGACGTCTTCGAACTGATTCGTGCCAAGTGTAACAAACTGCAGGCATTGCCCCAGCAGGTGACGCTCATCATGAACAACCTGCCCGTAGGTTATTTCCGTGATTTGCAGATTATCAAGGAGGTTTTCTTGCCTGCTTTCGACGAGTTGAAGGACTGTTTGCAGATGGCCGCCTATATTATCAATAAGATAGAGGTACGCGAGGACATCCTTGACAATCCGATGTACGACCCGATGTTCTCCGTGGAGGAGGTAAACCGCCTCGCAGCAGAAGGGTTGCCCTTCCGCGACGCCTATAAGAAGGTGGGTCTGGACATTGAGGCTGGCACCTTCCGTCCTAACAAGGATATTCATCACACCCATGAGGGCTCGATTGGTAACCTCTGCAACGACCGCATCAGTGCCCTGATGACTACTGTCTTCGACGGTTTCGCCTTCGAACGTATGACGGATGCAGAGAAAAAACTGTTAGCATGAGAATCTTTGGCTGTTTGCTTTTAGCTTTTAGCTGTTGGCTCTTCACTTCCTGCAAGGCTGATGACGAGTATTCTACTCATCCGTGTCGTTTCTCGTATAACAATATGATTCACAACGATGCTACGCTGGCATCGGCGTTGGATGCCAATTCTCGTGGCATATTTTGTCTGATTTCCGAGAGGACACGGGCTGGTGTCCGCTATCTCGTCTTTGAGAGTAGTACGGGTATGACGTCTGAACAGATAGAAACGGCTGAGGAAGTAGAGGCAAAGTTCATCCTGGGTCTGAACAACGGCATCATTGTAGGATTCCAGACGTTGAATACTGAGGGCCCTAATGGTGGTTTCGTGGGTTACGATGTGCAGTGCCCCAATTGCGTTCGTCGCGAGAACAATACTGTTAATCCGAACTATCGTGTCACGATGGAGAGCAGTGGTATCGCTATCTGTGGCAAGTGTGGCAAGAAGTATGATATGAACAATGGCGGTATTGTCCAGAATGGCGAAGAGGGTGACAGCGGTTTGGACAAATATGTGGCTTCCACAACAGGTCCTTTTGGCGTTGTCAGTGTGTTCAGACGATAATTCTTTGGAAAATATTTGGCGCAGTGCCAAAATTTTTATAACTTTGCAGGCGATTTCGTAATGAAGTCTGCTGCCGCGATGGTGGAATGGTAGACACGAGGGACTTAAAATCCCTTGGCTATTGCAGCTGTGCGGGTTCGAGTCCCGCTCGCGGCACATTATTTTAAAAGGGTAACTGACAATTAGACTGACTAACTATGAAACTAAACATTTTCTATCTTTTTATCCTGCTGTTTTGGCCCCTGTATTCTGTGATGGCCCAGGATAATGTCAACATGAAATTTGGTAAACCTACCAAGGAAGAAATGCAGATGACGACGTATGCCGCTGACCCAAGTGCTGATGCTGTCGTACTCTGTAGATTAACCGATGTGGAGTATACTGTGCAGACCAGCAGTTTCTTGGCTGACTACCGAGAGAAGGTGCGCATCAAAGTGTTGAAACCCAGCGGTGCCCGTTTTGCCAAGGTCGTTGTGCCTGTTAAGCGCCATATGTCGGCAGGGGATAATGTCAGAGGCTTGAAAACGAATGGTATGAGTCTTCCCAAGCCAGACGGTAGTTCCAATTCCTATTTTGAAGGTGAGGGTGTCTCCATGACAGAAAGTGTTTCGGATACCGATGGTGATGAGACTGTAGAGAGCGTCAAGGCTACCGCTTTTAATATGGAAGGCAGCAAGGTCGTGAAGACTTCCTTGAAGAAAAGCGACGTTGTCACCACAAAGATTGACGAGCACAACTATCAGACGGAGTTTACCATTCCTAACGTGAAGGAGGGTACGGTGATAGAATACGAGTACACCATCCACAGTCAGGTGTTCTGGGAACTGCACGACTGGTATGCCCAGTGTGAGATTCCCGTGGTTTATGCTAAGCTGGACATGAATATCCCCAGCTACTTGATTTTCAATATCGAAGACCATGGTATTCAGCGCCTGACGTACACCGTTACGGCTGGTGTCCTGAATTTCAAGTTGGTTAGCGATCCATTGGCCAAGCAGACGCAGGTCAAGACCAATCACTATGTCTATGTGGGTCGTGACCTGATAGCTATGCCTAAGGATGACTATGTATGGAACGCTCAGGACTACTGTGCAGGTATTACTGCTGAACTGAGGCAGTATCGCTTGCCAGGAATGGCACAGATGGACTATGCCAGAACATGGGAGCAGATTGACGAGATGGTTCTCAGTTCTGATGATTTGGGTGTACACCTCAATGACCGCAGTCCATTCGCAAAAGAACTGAAGGAAGCCAAGATAGCGGAGATTGCCGATTTGCGTGAACGTGCTGCTGCCGTATTCGAACTGGTCATGAGCAAGTTGACGTGGAACGGAAAATACGAGATTAGTCCGGTTCCTACCTCTGAGACGCTCCAGAAACAAGGCGGTTCGAATGCTGACATCAACCTGCTGTTGATACAGTCGTTCAATGAAGTAGGTCTTACGGCTGCTCCTGTTATGCTCAGAACGCGCGATCTGGGTCTGTTGCCTTATAACTTCCCGGCAATACGCAAACTGTCAACCTTTATCGTTGCTGTGGTCATGCCTGCAGGGGCTAATATCTATCTGGATGCTTCGTCGAAGAATGGCTATCTGAACGTCCTTGCTGAGCCTTTGCTGGTGGAGAGGGCACGACTGATACAGAAAAAGAACAAGAGTGCATGGGTGAATCTGCAGAAGTTGTCGAAGTCGCAGAAGAATACCATCATCAATGCCCAACTGGCTGCTGATGGTACGCTGACAGGCACGCAGACTACCCGTTATGAGGGTTTGGCTGCTATGAACTATCGCAATGCAAAGGGTATCAATGCCTTTGCTCCCGATGTTACTGAGGAGGTCCCCTTTACTCGTAAGGGTCAAGTCGATGGCAATACCATCAAGATTTGTCCTTTCCCCACCATTATTGCCGATAATCCTTTCAGTGCCGAAATTCGTAAGATGCCTGTGGAGTTCCATAGTCTGGGAACCCACCGCGTTGTGGTCAATATTACCTTGCCTGAAGGCTATATCGTAGAGAGCGAGCAGCGCAATACCACCGTTATTACGCAGGACAAGGGTCTTGAGGGACGTATCCAGACCACTACTGGTAATGGAAAGGTGCAGTTGAGTTGTCAGTTTAGCATTAACAAGATTGTTCATTCGGAAAAGAGTTATGCTGACCTGCATCTTATCTTTGACGATGTCATCAAGTACACCACCGAACAACTGGTCATCAAGAAGATGTAAGCGAGGTAAAGATATGAAAAAGAGCGCTGACAACCACCATGTTGTTAGCGCTCTTTTCTTGTGTCGACACTTGGACTCGAACCAAGGACCCCCACCATGTCAAGGTGATACTCTAACCAGCTGAGCTATGCCGACAATTACTTGTTTGCGAGTGCAAAGGTACACAATAATTCGGAAATAAAAGAAGAAAAGAATAAAAAAATCAGAAATACTACCTTTAATAAAATATAAAAAAGGTGCAATTTCATCGTAATACAGAATATTATGAGTATCTTTGCAGATTAGAATAACGATTAAATAGCTATTTATAAAAACATGAAAACAAAGAACATTCTTGTGGTGTCGCTGATGGCTGTAGCCGTGTTGACATCGTGCTCAGGAAAACTGGGCCAACTCTCTAGTGACTATTTCAAAGTGAACCCCAATCCGCTGGTGGCTGATGGTGGTCAGGTTGACGCTACCATCAATGGTGTGTTCCCTGAGAAATACATGAACAAGAAGGCCGTTATTACGGTGACTCCAGAGTTGCGCTTCGAGAAGAATGGTGTGCAGCAGGCTGTAAAAGGTCGTCCTGCTACGTTCCAGGGTGAGAAAGTGTTGGGTAACGACCAGACTATCAGCTATCAGTTGGGTGGTCATTACACGATGAAGACCAGCTACGAGTATGAACCGGCTATGCAGAAGAGCGAGCTCTATCTGACCTTCGATGCGAAGCTTGGTAAGAAGCAAGTCAATGTTCCCGCCATCAAGGTTGCTGACGGTGTCATTGCTACCAGCGAGTTGTATCACCGTACACTGACCTCTGCCCAGCCCAGTGTTGCTCCCGATGCTTTCCAGCGTGTCGTTGAGCAGAAGCAGGAGGCTAACATCAAGTTCCTCATCCAGCAGGCTGAACTTCGTAAGAGCGAGTTGCAGAACAATAGCGTACAGGAGTTTGTCAACTTGCTGAAGCGCATCAGTGGCGACCGTGAGAATATGATGCTGTCGAATGTGGAGGTTTCTGCCTACGCTTCTCCTGATGGTGGTTTCGCCTTGAACGAGAAACTGGCTAACAAGCGTCAGACGAATACGGAAGACTATGTCAAGAAGCAGATGAAGCAGGCCAATATGGATGCCGACGTCGAGGCTAACTATACCGCTCAGGACTGGGAAGGTTTCCAGAAGTTGGTGCAGGCTAGTGACATTCAGGATAAGGATGTCATTCTCCGCGTGCTCTCTATGTATAAGGATCCCCAGGAGCGTGAGCAGCAGATTAAGAATATGAGTCATGGCTTCCAGGAGCTTGCTGACGGTATTCTTCCTGAACTGCGTCGTGCCCGTCTGACCATCAACTACGAGACGCTGGGTCGTGATGATGAGACCATTTTCAATCAGATTAAGAGCGACCCCTCTAAACTGAGTGTCGAGGAGTTGATTTATGCTGCCTCTATCGCTGAGACACCTGCTGAACAGGAGTCTATCCTGAAGACTACCACTCGTCTGTATCCAAAGGATGCCCGTGCCTATAATAACCTTGCAGCCCTGGCTTACAGCAAGGGTAATTACGATGAGGCACAGCGTTATCTGACACAGGCCGCCGCTACTGGTGCTGCTTGCGCAGAGACCAAGGCTAACCAGGGCCTGCTGGCTTTGCAGCGCGGTGATATCAAGGAGGCTGAGAACTATCTTGGTCAGGCAGGTAATGCACAGGGACTTGCTGAGACATTGGGTAACCTGCACCTAGCTCAGGGCAACTACGCACTGGCTGAGCAGGATTTCAATGGTGTCAACTCCAATAGTGCTGCGCTGGCCCAGATTCTGAACAAGAACTATGCCAAGGCTGCCCAGACCTTGAAGAATGTGCAGAAGGCCGATGGTATGACTGACTATCTGCAGGCTATCGTCAATGCCCGCCAGGGTAATAACGATGCTGCTCAGTCGTTCCTGCGTTCAGCTATCCAGAAGGATCCCTCGCTGAAGGCTTATGCTGACAATGACCTCGAATTTAAGAATTAAGCATTGAGAAACATTGCTTATATATTGCTTGCACTGATGATGGTGGCATGCGGTACTGAGAGCGGCAAGTTCCGTCTCGAAGGCCGCTTGCGCAACATCAATCAGGGTGAGTTCTGGGTGTACAGTCTTGATGGTGCCATGGTTGGTATTGATACCATCCCTGTGCGTAATGGTCGTTTCTCTTATGAAATGGATCTTTACGACCAGACCACGCTGATGATTGTGTTCCCTAACTATTCCGAACAGCCTGTTTTTGCCAAGTCGGGCGCTAAGGTGACCATCAAGGGTGATGCCACCCACATGAAGGAGATGATTATTGAAGGAACGTCGGACAATGAGGAAATGACGATGTTCCGCATGGAACTCAATGACCTCACACCCCCTGATATTCCAGATGCTGTCAGCAAGTTCATCATGGAGAATCGTGACTCACCTGTCAGTATCTTCCTTTTACAACGATACTTCCTGCAGGGTGCAGCCCCCGACTATCGACAGGCTCGTGTGCTGACGGAAATGCTTTTACAGGAGAATCCCGACAACGGACAACTGCTGAAGTTGAGGAAGCAACTGAAGAACTTGGAGAACTGTGCCGTCAAGAAACAGATGCCTAAGTTCACGGCTACTGATATCCAAGGTCGTAAGGTGACGGAAAAGACACTCAACGGCAAGGTTAATGTTGTCCTGGCGTGGGCTTCGTGGAGTTATCCGAGCGTGAGCCTGCAACGACAACTGAAGCCGTTGAAGCAGAAATATGGTGACGACCTGGGGGTGCTGGGCATCAGTCTTGACGCCCATAAAGACATCTGTCAGCGTTCCATCGCCCGCGATTCACTGAAGTGGTCTACCGTGTGCGATGGCCGTATGTGGGAAACACCGTTGTTACAGAAGTTCGGCATAGGCGATGTCCCTGCCAACCTGCTGATAGACCAGAAGGGTCGTGTGCTGTCGCGCAACCTGACTCCCCAACACCTGGAAGAACGAATCAAGAAACTATTAAAATAACTATCCTTACCTTCTGTAGCCTATGAAAAGGGTCCTGATGTTGATACTGAAGATAGTGGGTGGCGTGTTTGCTACCATTATCGTGTTGCTGGCCATTGCTTTTGGCGCTTTCCATACCGATGCCGTGCAGGATCGTCTAGTAAAGGAGGCTACCGAACTGCTCAGTGACTATCTGAAAACCTCCGTACGTATTGAGAAGGCCTCGGTCAGTTTCATCGACCAAGGTGTGCGCCTCTATGGTGTTGAGATTGACGACCAACAACAGCGTAAGATGTTCCAGATGAGGGAGTTAGGTGTTGATGTCAACCTCCTCCGTCTGCTGCGTCACGAGATAAAGATTAAGAAAGCCAACATCAGCGGTCTGGAGGCTCGTCTCTATAAACCCGCCAGCGACAGTGACTCGGTGGCTAACTTCCAGTTTGTCGTCGAGGCTTTCAAGAGTAAGAAGAAGCAACAGCCTGTCGATACCATCCCCGCTGAGGAGAAGGCCAAGAAGCAAAAGATGACGCTAGACATCTCGAAGGTCTCGCTGGAGGATATCAAGGTGTGCTACAATGACAGCATGCAGGCTCAACTTGGTCGTCTGCGCTATAAGAAGGGTAAGAATCAAGAACAGTGGGCCGAAGTGCGTAACCTTGAGACTTCCTTTGTCAAGCAAACCAAGAAAGGCCCCGTGGACACACGTGTCTTCATTGATATGCTCGATGCTGTCGAGAAAGACGGCAAACGCTATGTGACCATTGACGAACTGCATTACCAGACCGACAATCACAAGCCCCGTAAGAATACCGGCAAACCCAATCGCGGTGCTTTCGATGTGGGTCATTTCGATGTCGCTGCCCATCTGGAGATTCAGATAGATTCGTTGGATAAGGATACCTTGGTGGCACAAGTGCTTAATGGCCGTGCTCAGGAGCGTGGCTGCGGACTGGTAGTCACCGAACTGACGCTGAAGGTCAATGGCAACAAGCGACAGGCCCATGTCAGCGACCTCTCTGTCAAGTTACCCAATACTTCGCTGTCCATTGCCTCTGCCGACATCCAACTGCCCAGCAAGAAGGAACAGCGCCCGCTGGCGTTCTCCACATCGCAGATAAAGGGTAGGGTACTGCTGAAGGATATCGCCAAGACCTTCGCCCCCGTGCTTCGCAACTTCTCTATACCGTTGAATCTGCAGACCCGCATGAGCGGCAATGACAACGAGTTGCGCTTCAGTGGCGTGTCTGTCAGCACAACCGACCGCAAGCTGACCATCAGTGCTGCTGGTCGCATCAGCAACCTGAAGGACAAGTATAAGTTGCTGGTACACTTTGACGTGAACCGCATGACTACCGATGGTGTCTATGCCGAGCGTGTCATCAACCAGTTCCCTGTCAAGAAGTTCATGATGAAACAGCTGCATAACCTTGGACGCATCGGCTATCATGGTCATTTCGACGTGCTGTGGAAGAAAGAACAGTTTGCGGGACAGTTGACCACGGTTCCTGGCAAGCTGAACTTCAACCTGGCACTCGACGAACTGAATAAATATGTCTATGGAACGGCTCGTACCGACTCCTTCCTATTAGGCAAGGCCATGGATTATCCGGATTTGGGTAAGATTGCCTGCAAGGCTGATTTCCGCTTCGACATCTCCAAACCCCGTACCGCCCAGATGCGTAAGCAGAAGGGTGGCAAACTGCCTATTGGCAGTGTTAAGGCCGAGGTTGCTGAGGCTAAGTACAAGAAGCTGACGGTACGCAATGTCTTTGCTACGATTGAGAGTGATGGTGCTGTGGCTACTGGCAATATCAACATCAAGGGCTCGCGTGTTGATGTGTTGGGCAGCTTTACGTTCACCAATACCAATGAGATGAAGAAGACCACCTTCAAGCCTGGCATCCGTTTCCACAAGATGTCTGAAGAGGACAAGGCCAAGCGTGACGAACAGCGTGCTGCCAAGAAGGAAGCCAAGCAGCAGGCCCGCGAGGAGCGTCGTGCCGCCCGTGCTGAAGAACGTGCCCAGAAGGCTGAGGAAAAGGCTGAACGCAAGGCTCAGAAAGCCGAAGAGAAAGCGGCTCGCAAGGCTGCCAAAGCCGAGGCCAAGGCGGCTCGTAAGGCTGCCAAGGAAGCCGCCAAGCAAGCGGCCGCCGCTTCTGAGGAGTAATCATAAGAACAACATATACGATGAGATTCAAATGCTTCATGCTGATTGCGGTTATGCTGCTATGCACTATCGCAATGGCAGAGCCTGCGGCCAGGAAACGTAAGAAAGTGGCTGTGGTGCTGAGCGGTGGTGGCGCTAAGGGTATGGCGCATATTGGTGTGCTGAAGGTGCTGGAAGAGGCTGGCATACCTATTGACATCATTACTGGTACCTCGATGGGTAGCATTGTGGGCGGTCTCTATGCCATTGGCTACAATGCCGATGCACTGGACTCAGTGGCACGTGCCCAGGACTGGAGTTACGTTATCACTGACCGCGACGACCAGCGTAAACTGAGTCTCAACAATGTTCGGAAAAACTATACCTATGCGCTATCTACCGTGCTGGGCGGTGGCAAGCGTAAGTTGGAGCCCGGTGGACTCATCAAGGGCAAGAATCTTGCCGAACTGTTCGACAAGCTGTGTGTGGGCTATACCGATTCGCTAAATTTCTCGCGCGACCTCCCCATCCCTTTTGCCTGCGTGGCTACCGACATCATCAAGTATGAGGAGTACGACTTCCACAGTGGTCGCCTGCCTCAGGCCATGCGTGCGTCGATGGCCATTCCTGCCGTCTTCTCGCCTGTCAGAATCGACAGTTGTGTGTTGGTCGATGGTGGCATGCGCAACAACTTTCCCGTGGATATTGCACGCAAGATGGGGGCCGACATCGTCATTGGCATCTCCGTACACGATCACCCCAAGTCTGTCAGCGACGTCTGGGGCACCATGAGTGTGCTCAGCCAGATTGTCGATGCGAATACGAAGAATAAGTTCGACGAGAACAAGGCTGCCACCGATGTTTATATGTATGTAGACCCTGATGGCTATGGTGCTGCCAGCTTCTCGGCAGCAGCCATCGACACGCTCATCCGTCGTGGTGAGGAAGAGGCGCGTCGTCACTGGGACGAACTAATAGCCCTGAAAAAGCGTATCGGCGTCAGTCCCTCGTTCCGTCCGAAGCTGTTGCATCCCTACCAGCCAGAGAAGGTGGCTGATGATGACGAGGCCTTCAACGCCAAGAAACTGTCCCGCTTCTATGCTGGTTTCCGTTTCGATTCTGAGGAGTATGCCGCCCTGCAGTTGGGTCTCGATGTGCCGTTGCAGAAGCCCATACCTATGAATACCGAACTCACGCTGCGACTGGGCAAGCGCCTGCTGGCTCGTGGCGAGGTAACCTTCCTGCCGCGCAGTTTTACGCGCCCCAAGCTCAGCTTCACCTTCTTGCGTAACGACATCGATGTCTATATCAATGGCGACCGCGACTACAACATCCAGTATAACCAGTTCCAGTCTGAGTTCACACCGTTTAATTTCGATTTGCGCCACTTCAATTTCCAACTGGGATTGCGCTGGGACTATCTGCATTACCGCAACAAGCTCGGCTCCGAGTCGTCGCAGCAGATGTCGCTCATCAACGAGCACTACTTCAGCTATCGGGCACGCATCAACTACAACAGCGAGAACGACTGGATATTCCCCACGCGTGGAGCCCGTTTCAATGCGGAGTATGTCTATCTGACCGACGATTTCGCACGCCTCGAGGCCCGTTCTGCAGATGGTGAGAGCAGTACCAGGAAACTGGGTCTCAGCGATGTCAATGCCGACTGGCGCATGTCGTTCACCTTTGGCGATCGCTTTACCCTGCAGCCCATGTTCTACGGTCGTCTGCTGTTCGGTCCCGTACTGCCCCTCGTCTTTGCCAATACCATTGGTGGCGACTATTTTGGCCACTACATTGAGCAACAGATGCCCTTTGCCGGCTTGGGCTGTATGGAGTATGTCGACCGTCATTTCGTCGCTGCCCAACTGCAGGCTCAGCAGCGTATTGGCGACAACAACTACCTGCTGTTCCGCTTTGCCGGTGCCCAGCATGCTGAAGATATCAAGAACCTGCTCGACCGTCACACCCTGCTCGGTGCCCAGTTGGCGTACTACTACAAGACGGTGATTGGTCCCGTTGGTGCCACCCTTGGTTACTGCAACCGCACCAAGGAACCCTATTTCTTCGTCAACCTCGGCTACGAATTCTAAGCGACTGATTGAGTCAAGTCAATTATGGAGAAGAAATAAGGCCAATGATTTGGTCTTTTATGCATTTCTTCGTATCTTTGCACCACTGTTAATGATAAGAACTAAACAACATGGGAAAGATTAAAACTATCGGTATTCTGACTTCGGGCGGTGATGCCCCAGGTATGAACGCAGCCATCCGTGCTGTGACGCGCGCAGGCATCTGCAATGGTTTCACCATCAAGGGTATCTATCGTGGCTACGACGGCCTGATAAAGGGTGAGGTAAAGACGTTCACAACGGAAGATGTCTCGGGTATTATCACACGAGGCGGTACCATTCTGAAGACCGCCCGTTCGAAGGAGTTTATGACTCCCGAGGGACGTCAGAAGGCCTATGAGACGTGTCAGAAGGAAGGTATTGATGCCTTGGTGGTTATCGGCGGCAATGGCTCGCTGACGGGTGCATGGAACTTCGGTGTGGAGTTCGACTACCCCGTAATCGGTCTGCCGGGCACCATCGACAATGACCTGTATGGCACGGACAATACCATCGGTTACGACACCACGATGAACACCATCATGGAGTGTGTGGACCGCATCCGTGATACCGCCAACTCGCACGAGCGCATCTTCTTCGTCGAGGTGATGGGTCGCGATGCCGGTTTCCTGGCACAGAACTGCGCCATTGCCTGTGGTGCCGAGGCTGCCATCGTTCCTGAGGAGGTGACCGACGAAGACCAGTTGGCAGAGTTCATGAAGCGTGGCATCCGCAAGTCTAAGAAGTCGTGTATCGTCCTCGTCTCAGAGAGTCCTAAGTGCGGCGCTATGTACTATTCAGACCGTGTCAAGAAGGAGTTCCCTGAGTTCGATGTGCGTGTCAGTATTCTGGGTCACCTGCAGCGTGGTGGTTCCCCGTCAGCCCGTGACCGCATCCTGGCCTCCATTACGGGTGTCGGTGCCATCCAGGCCATCATGCAGGGACAGCGCAACGTGATGATTGGTGTACGCAACAACGACGTGGTCTATGTACCCTTCTCAGAGTGTATCCGTACTGACAAGCGTTTCGATAAGCGACTGATTACCGTACTTAACGAACTCAGTATCTAAGAGTGAGCAGGTTATGCCCGAACCTTTGAAACAAAGATTGGCGTAACCTGCCGGTTGTAAGACAATAGTCCGGATGCTCATAACTGGCAGTTCGAAGCAACCGGATTGCCAGTTAGGTTGCTTCGGGCTTGTATAAACACATAATGGGCTTGCTCATCGCAAACCCATTATAAAAAGATTGGTTTCAAGTTTCTTTCTCTAAATCCCTCTTTCTGCCCAGTCGCCACGGTCGAGGTTGCGATAGCCGATGGCTTCGGCAATGTGCAGGGACTGGACTTGCTCAGAACCGGCGAGGTCGGCAATGGTGCGGGCCACCTTGAGGATGCGGCTGTAGGCACGGGCAGAGAGCTTCAGGCGCTCCATAGCCATGCGAAGCATATCCATAGAGGCAGCATCGGGCTCGGCAAACTCGTGGAGCATCTTCTCTGACATCTGGGCGTTGCAGTGGATACCCTTGAAGGGCTTGAAACGCTCTTCCTGAATCTTACGGGCGGCAATGACACGCTCGCGGATGGTGGCAGAAGGTTCGCCTGGCTGCATCTGCGAGAGCTCAGAGAACGGGACGGCCTGAATCTCACAATGGATATCGATGCGGTCGAGTAGGGGACCGCTGATTTTGTTCATGTAGCGCTGTATCTGACCTGGTGTGCAGGCGCAACTGTGCGTGGGGTCGCCATAATAGCCACAGGGACAGGGGTTCATGGAGGCGACAAGCATGAACGAACAGGGGTACTCTACGCTGTACTTGGCACGAGAGATGCTAATCTTGCGGTCTTCCAAGGGTTGGCGTAGCACTTCTAGAACGGCTCGCGATAGCTCTGGCATCTCATCCAAATGGAAATACTTGTACCTTTGTTCGTTTGCATATAACCCATTGAAACACAGAGCGAAAACTGTCAGAATTACCCATCTGAAGTATGGGTGTATTCTTCTATTATCGTGATTTATATATGTCTGCTCTTCTTGCATGGGGCATTATTTAACGCAATACGGTTGCAAAGATAGGGAATTAATCTCACTAATATGTAATACTTTGTGAATTTATAAGAAAGATTAAGAGATACCAGAGTTGGATTAGACGAATATACAGGCGAAGCAATAATTACCCTCTGAAACGAAGTTCTTCTGTATTTTGCTGAAGTTGTACCTAATTTCTATTACCTATTTGTTTTTATACCTTACCGGGAGACATTCATACCATAATAATAACCAACAATTCATTTATTCATCATTTGGCGTATATTTGCGTCAGAATCCAATATTTGAATATATGAATAGAGATACTTTGTTTTTTGAAAAGGGTGAACGCTTATTTTTCACTGGGGATCAACACTGGCATCATGCACGTATTATTGAGTATTGCCAACGTCCTTTCGCTAATGTCGATGAAATGGATGAGAAACTTATTACCAACTGGAATAATGTCGTTGGGGATGATGACATAGTATTTCATCTGGGTGACTTCGCAAAAGGGGGCTCGTCAGAATGGAGTCGTCTACTAAAAAGGCTAAAGGGAAAGATTTATCTAATACTGGGGAATCACGACCTCAAGACAATAGGTGCAGGTTTTTCGAGATTGGAAGGTATCGCTATGCAAATGATTATTAATGTGGAGGGCCAGATAATCTATCTTAACCATTATCCCTTCCTATGTTACGGCGGAGCCTACCGAAACACCTGGCAACTGTTTGCTCACGTTCATACGTGTCCTACACAAGCGGGAAAAGACTTTTCAAGACTATCAATGCTGTTTCCGTCGCAATACGATGTGGGAGTTGACAACAACAACTTTACACCGGTCTCATACGAGCAGATTAAGGCAATCATCAGAATGCAGTTTGAAAATGCGAAGTTTATATAATAAGTCCTACAAC
>CACYBB010000045.1 GCA_902772585.1 uncultured Bacteroidales bacterium
AAGAGTGATTACCTTCTCGTAATACAATCTTTGCTTTTCTGTTCGATAATACTTCATCTTGTTGACTTATTATGAGTCAACTTTTTCTAGGATAAGACATTGAAAATGTCCCTCACATACTCACATGCCCCCTCTCAAAGGCCGATGTACAAAGGGCTGAGGGCACGTGAGGGACATTCATTCTCCCTCACGTCTCCCTCACTTTTTTCTCTTCGAACCCTCACGTCAGGTAAGCGTATCCGTTCTGACACTATGTGATGTGAGTGAATGTGACCCCAAATGTGAGGGTAACGTGAGGGACAATCGTTCTCCCTCACGCCCCTCAAACTCCCTATACATAAGGGTTTGAGGCCTGTGACGTGAGTATGTGAGGGTAATTTCAGAATAAGAAGGTTGTGACGGTAGACATTCGCAAAAGCAAAGAAAAACAAGTTTTCCTTTGGCTTTTCGCTTGCTTATTTGTACCTTTGTAACCATATTTAGAAAATCTAAGATTATGATACAGTCAATGACAGGCTACGGAAAGACGGTAGTAGCCTTTGAAGGAAAGAAAATCAATGTGGAAATCAAGTCGCTCAACTCCAAGCAATTGGACTTGTCGACACGTATTGCTCCGCTCTACAGAGAGAAGGAGATGGAGATTCGTCAGCTGATAGCCGAGCGCGTTATCAGAGGTAAGGTGGAGTTTAGCATCTGGATAGAGAAGGACGCTGCCGCTGAGGCTGCCCAGGTGAACAAGGCGCTGATGGAGAACTACTATCAGCAGTTGGCAGGCTTCGCTCAGGAACACCAGTTGTCGGACACTGACTGGCTGTCGCTGTTGGTGCGCATGCCCGACGTGATGACGAAGACGGAGGTGGAACTGCTGAGCGACGAAGAGTGGCTGGTGGTGAAAGCCGGCGTGCAAGAGGCTGTGCAGAACCTGGTGGACTTCCGTACACAGGAGGGTGCTGCTTTGGAGAAGAAGTTTGGCGAGAAGATTGACAACATCGAAAAGCTGCTGGCATCGATAGAGCCTTACGAGAAGTCGCGCGTCGAGAAGATTCGCAGTCGCATCGTCGATGGCTTGAAGCAGATTCCTGAGGCTGAGTATGATAAGAACCGCTTGGAGCAGGAACTGATATACTACATCGAGAAGCTGGACATCAGCGAGGAGAAGCAACGCCTGACAAACCACCTGAAGTACTTCCGTGAGACGATGGCTGATGCTGCCGGACAGGGAAAGAAACTTGGCTTCATCGCTCAGGAGATGGGTCGCGAAATCAACACCACTGGCTCGAAGTCGAACCAGGCCGAGATGCAGAATATCGTGGTGAAGATGAAGGACGAACTGGAACAGATCAAGGAACAAGTACTAAACGCACTCTGATGAAAGGGAAAATGTTGATAGTAAGTGCTCCCAGTGGTAGTGGAAAGAGCACCATTGTACAGTGGTTGATGAAGGAACATCCGGAGTTGAAACTGTACTTCAGTATTTCTTGTACCTCGCGAGCACCACGAGGTACAGAGCAGAATGGGGTAGAGTACTTCTTCCTGACACCTGAGGAGTTTCGAGCAAAGATACAGAACGATGAGTTTCTGGAGTATGAAGAGGTGTATCAAGACCGCTTCTATGGTACGTTGAAGGCTCAGGTGGAACGACAGCGCGAGGCTGGTCAGAATGTGGTGTTCGACGTTGACGTGAAAGGTGGCATCAATATCAAGAAGTATTATGGTGACGAGGCACTAAGCCTGTTTATCCAACCACCGTCGGTAGAGGAGCTGCGACGCAGACTTGAAGGTCGTGCTACCGATACCCCTGAGGCTATTGTTGAACGTCTGGCTAAGGCTGAATACGAGATGACGTTCGCTCCACAGTTCGACAAGATTATTGTCAATGACGACTTGGAGACGGCTAAGCAAGAAACCCTACAGGTCGTAAAGGATTTTCTTGGATGAAAAGAATAGGAATCTTTGGTGGTTCGTTCAACCCGATACATGTGGGACATGTGGCGCTGGCGAAGGCGGCACGGGAGGCATGTGGGCTGGACGAGGTGTGGCTGATGGTCAGTCCACAGAATCCACTGAAGAGGGATATGGCGCTGCTGGACGACCAGAAGCGGCTGGAGATGGCACAGAAGGCGCTGGAGGGTGTTGAGGGTGTGAAGGTCTCGGACTACGAGATGCACCTGCCCAAGCCCAGCTATACGTGGCATACGCTGCAGGCACTGGCAAAGGACAACCCTGACAGCACCTTTACGCTGATAATCGGGGGCGACAACTGGGCACACTTTGAGCGGTGGTACCACTGGCAGGACATTCTGCGTATGTGCGACATTGCCGTCTATCCCCGTGAGGGGTATACCGGCACCTTCGATGCTCCACTTGTCAATGTGTCGAGCACGGAGATACGACAGAAGGTGAAGGAAGGACAAAGCATCCAGGGACTGGTGCCCGACAGCATTATCCCGTTGGTAGAACAATATTACAAATAACGATATGCAAGCAATAATACTGGCGGCAGGAATGGGTCGCCGACTGGGAGAACTCACCAAGGAGAATACCAAGTGTATGGTTCCCGTGAATGGTGTCAAGCTGATAGACCGTCTGTTGGGACAGTTGTCGGCTCTGAATCTGAAGCGTGTCATCATCGTGGTGGGTTATAAAGGCAAGGAACTGAAGAAGTATGTTGAGGAATCGTACCTCAGACATCAGCCTTCAGACATCAGCCCTCTGAACATTGAATTTGCCGAGAACCCCATCTACGACAAGACGAACAATATCTATTCGTTGTCTATCGTGAAGGACAGACTACAGGAGGACGACACGCTGTTGATAGAGAGTGACCTGATTTTCAGCGACCGTTTCTTCCCGATGATTCTGGAGAATAACTATCCCAATCTGGCGCTGGTAGCAAAATACGAGTCGTGGATGGACGGCACGATGGTGCGTCTGGACGAAGACCAGCATATCGTCAACTTCGTGCCGAAGAGTGCCTTCGACTACAACGATGTGGACTCGTATTACAAGACGGTGAATATCTATAAGTTCAGCAAGGACTTCCTGCAGCACCAGTATGTGCCCTTCCTTGATGCCTATACCAAGGCGGTGGGCAATAACGAGTATTACGAGAACGTGTTACGCATCATATCGATGCTGAATAGTCATAATATGAAGGCGCTGCCCGTGGGTAACGAGAAGTGGTATGAGATTGACGACAAGCAAGACCTGGATATCGCTGAGGCCTTGTTTGCCGACGACAAGGATGTCATCCGCAAGTACTACGGCCGCTATGGTGGCTTCTGGCGCTTCCCCCAGATGCTCGACTTCTGCTATCTGGTGAATCCTTACTTCCCCTCCAAGCGTATGAAGGACGAGTTGCGCAGCAATTTCGATACGCTGTTGACAGAGTATCCTTCAGGCATGAAGGTCAACACGCTGATAGCCAGCAAGTGCTTTGGTGTCAGCGAACAGTATATCGTGCCAGGCAACGGTGCTGCAGAACTCATCAAGGTGCTGATGGAAGATGCCTCAGCCTTCAACCCTCAGCCCTCAAACTTCAAAATAGGTTTCACACGTCCTACCTTTGAGGAATATCCCAACCGCTATGACAAGGATCAGCAGGTGACCTTCGTTCCTCAGAACGAGGACTATCGCTATACGGCTGACGACCTGATGGCGTTCTTTGCCGATAAGGACATCCGTCAACTGATGCTTATCAATCCTGATAACCCCTCGGGCAACTTCATTCCCAAGGCTGATGTCCTGAGACTGGCTCAGTGGTGCGAGGACAGAAATATCCGTTTGGTAGTCGATGAGTCGTTTGTGGACTTCAGCGAGGACTATGCCACCAACTCGTTGCTGTCAGACCAGATCTTCGAAAGCTATCCCCACATGGCGGTGATGAAGAGTATCTCGAAGAGCTATGGTGTGCCAGGTTTACGTCTGGGTATTCTGGCATCAGCCGACACTGCGCTGATAGCAAAGATGAAGAAAGAGGTGTCGATATGGAACCTGAACTCCTTTGCCGAGTTCTTCATGCAGATATACAACAAGCACGAGAAGGACTACCAGAAGGCTTGTGCTAAGTTTGTGGCTGAGCGTGCCGACTTCGAAAAGCAGTTGCGCACCATTCCCTATCTGCGTGTGATGCCCACCCAGGCCAACTACTTTCTCTGCGAGGTGTTGCCGCCTTATATGGCTAAGGAGATTGTGATATACATGCTGCGCCAGCACAACATCCTGACGCGCGACTGTAGCCTGAAACCAGGCCTCGACCCCAACAAGCAGTATATGCGCATTGCCGTCCGTAACCACGAAGAGAATGGCCGCATCATAGAGGGTCTGAAAACAATGATTAAATAAGCAAACGACTATGGTTACCGTTATCCAACAGCAACAAATAGACCAACTGAATATCAATCCTAAGGAATGTGTTGAGTGGGTGAAGGAGGGCTTTCTCATGAAAGACGATGCCCAGATGCCTGCCAAACTCAGTGTTCATCCGAAGGGAGAGGATTTCATGACCTCTATGCCTTGTCTGCTACCCAAGTGTCACGACAAGCAGTATTTCGGTCTGAAACTAGTGAGTCGTATAGAAGGACAGGTACCTACTCTGAAAAGTGATATCACCCTCTACGATGCCCAAACAGGACAATTGCTGGCGGTGATGGATGGCGACTGGATTACTGCCATGCGTACAGGTGCCGTAGCGGCGCTGGCTGCAAAGTTGTTTCAGCGCACGGGTGTCAATACCTATTCGATGATAGGCTTGGGGAATATAGCACGTGCTGTAGCCCTCTGTCTCATTGCTGACAACAGTGATCGACATATCACTATCCGGTTAATGCGCTATAAGAACCAAGCCGAGCAGTTCATGGAGCGTTTCAAGGCTTACGACAATGTGACCTTTGAGATTATTGATGACCCCACGACATTCATCTCTGAAGCCGATGTGGTGATATCTTGTGTTACCGTAGCCACAGAATTGCTTTTCCCTGACGATACGCTATATAAGAAAGGTGTGACGGTTATTCCTGTCCACGTACGTGGTTTCCAGAACTGTGACCTGTTCTTTGATAAGGTTTTTGGTGACGATACAGGACAGATAGAGAAGTTCAAGTATTTCAGCAGATTCCATGAGTATGACGAGATTCATCACGTGCTGCAAGGCAAGAATCCTGGACGTACCAATGATGACGAGCGCATCCTTAGTTACAACTATGGTATCGCCCTTCATGATATTCATTTTGCTTCGAAAATCTTTGAAAAGTCCCTTCATTCATCGCAAGGCTTTGACTATCATAAGCAGGACAAGAAAATTTGGGTGTAATGATGATGGAAAAAGAGATATTGCGTCAACGCTTCAATCCTGATGGCTCTATGCTGCGTCGCCAGCAGATGCGTATGCTCGACATCCTGTTGGAGGTCGACAAGATATGCAAGAAGCACGATATCAAGTATTGGCTGAGCAGTGGCACGCTGATAGGTGCCTTGCGCCACGATGGTTTCATCCCCTGGGATGACGACCTTGATATCGAGATGATGCGGTCGGACTATCTGCGACTGATGGAGGTGCTGCCCAAGGAACTGCCCGACTGGCTGGCGCTGCAGAACGACAAGACCGACCCCAACTACTTCTACTGCTATGCCAAGGTGCGCGACCGTCGTTCACGGATGTTAGAGCAAAACCGTTATGACCGCATGTGGAAAGAACAGGGCATATACATTGATATCTTGCCTATGGAATTGCATCCCATCTGGTTGCAGAAGCTGACGGAGAAGACCATCGGACACATGTATAAGATTTGGCGCACCAGCACGGACGATGCCAAGGCTATCAAGTCGGTACGTCGCATCTTCTGGCTAAACAACAGCGTGCTCTATCCCTGTCTGCGCACCCTCTTACATCTTACCTCTTTCATCTTCCCTCTGAAAACAATCACCAGCGGCATGGGCATCCCCTTCCATAACCCACGCTATGCTGACGAGATATTCCCCCTGACGACGCACGACTTCGAGGGACACCAGTTGCCTGTCCCAGGTAATGCTGATGCCCACCTGCGACATCTCTTTGGTGACTACATGCAGTTGCCAGAACTGACTAAGTTGGCACCCCATGTTGGCGAACTAGAATTCTATGAATAATATGAAACATCCAGCAGAAGTAGACGTAGCAGTACTCATCCTGTTCTTTACGCGCCCTGAGCCGTTGAAGAAGGTGTTTGATGCCATTCGTCAGGCACGCCCCTCGAAGCTGTACCTCTATCAGGACGGTCCACGGGGCCCACAGGATATGGCAGGTATTGAGGCCTGCCGCCAGGTGGTGTGCGATGACGAGATAGACTGGGAGTGTGACGTGCAGCGTAACTACCAGACGGTGAATGCTGGCTGTGACCCTTCGAACTTCAATGCGCAGAAGTGGGCGTTCTCGTTGAGTGACAAGTGTGTCATCTTCGAGGACGATAGCATCCCCAGCGTATCGTTCATCCGCTTCTGCAAGGAGATGCTTGACCGCTATGAGCACGACGAGCGTATCGTGATGATTGAGGGTTTCAATACCGACGAGGTGTCACCCGATGTTCCTGATGACTATTTCTTCACCACCGTGTTCAGCATCTGGGGGTGGGCATCGTGGCGCAGGGTCATCGACCAGTGGGACGAGCACTATACGTTCCTCGACGACAAGTATAACATGCACCAGTTGGAGGCGTTGACCAAGGAGCGTGGCTATCGTACTACGATGCTACGCATGACCTACGACCACCGTGCGCTGGGCAAGGCCTACTACGAGAGCATCTTCTGGCCCTGCATGATGTTCAACCACGGACTGGCCATCATGCCCACCAGGAATATGATTAACAATCTGGGTAATGCGGCTGGTGGCGACTCTACGCACTATGCCGGTACGCTGCGCACCATGCCGAAAGCACTGCGCAAGATGTTTACCATGCAGCGTTATGAGGTGCAGTTCCCGTTGAAGCATCCACGTTATGTCATCGAGAATGTGGACTACCTGCACCGCTTCTACCGCATCAATGCCTATGGCCATCCTTGGCGTAAAATAGGCTATTCATTAGAGGAGCTGTGGCTGAATATGCGCTATGGAAACTGGGCATTCATCTGGAAAGGCATTAAGAACCGTATCACAAAACTGACAGGTAACAAACACTATCAATAAGGATGGAACCACAGAAGAAACAACGATTGGAATGGCTGGATGCCATGCGCGGTTTCACGATGATACTCGTCGTGGCCAACCACGTAGGTGCAATGGCGTTTGAGATACCTCATGGCGTATCGACATCGCTGCAGTTCCTGGTACTGTTCCGCATGCCGCTGTTCTTCTTCGTCAGCGGATTCCTGGCCTACAAGGCCTCGCTGGTCTGGGACTTGGCGACCTTCGGTACGCTGGTGGGTAAGAAGTTGCGCGTGCAGATTATCCCTACGGTGGTGTTCTTCCTATTGGCAGCGACATTGCTGACCAAGGACCTGTGGGCAACGATTCCCGACTGGCTCAGCAGACCCACAAAGGGTGGCTACTGGTTTACCATCGTGCTGCTCTACATGTTCCTGGTATATTACGTCTTTGCCTATCTGGAGAGTAAACTAAAGGTGAAGTCGTGGATACCCATCACGCTGTTGTTCCTGGTATCGCTGGCATTCTATGAGACGTGTTACCTGCCCAAGTACTTCTCGTGGGCTTTCGGCTGGCCCAAACGTCCTAATGAGTTCATGAACTACAGCAGTCTGACGTTGCTGTTCCAGTATTTCCCGTTCTTCATCTATGGCAACATCGTACACCGCTACTGGGAACAAGCCCAAAAGGTGATGGACTCGCGGTGGTTCTATCCCATCATCGTCGTGGTGGTCATCTTTGCGGCTATGGACACGTTGAGGTGGCACACGCTGCGCATGTCGTGGGCTATCCTGCCGTTGACGCTGGCACGCTTTATCCTGCTGACGATGGTGGTGATGTATTTCCGTCACTACCAGCAGTATTTCACGCAGCATAGTGTGATGGGGGCCTCACTGCAGTATATCGGGCGACGGACGTTGGACATCTACTTGATACACTACCTCTTCCTGCCCGACCTGCCGACCATCGGTGCCTTCTTCGACAAGTATCGTCACAACTTTGTGCTCGATACGCTGACAACGGTCATCACGGCGTTGCTGGTCATCGTTTTCTGCATCATTACCAGCAACATCCTGCGTGTCAGTCCGTTCTTTAGAAAGTGGCTGTTTGGACGTTCATAATCTCCAATGGCACGCCACCAATGCTGGCAGCCATGGGTGAGAACGACGAACCTGCAGAACCATAGATTCTCTGTGTGGAGGCCAGCGTCCAGAGGTCGACGACACCACCACGGATACCGCTGATGCTATCGCGACAGGCTTCTTCCTGTGGGGTGATGATGCGGGTACCAAAAGCATCGGTAAACTCTTTCTTGACCGCTGTGGAATCGGTGGCCAGAAAGACTTTGGTATTATCGTGCAGGTCTATCTCTTCGCGTACCTTATCAATAAATAAGGATGTCGGACTCTTGGCTATCGACTCGGCATTGTCGGTGCGACGGATATGCAGGCCGATGGTGTGGGTGCCGAAGCGTTCACGATAGCTGTTGACCACATCCATTACCTCCTTAACGGGATGGAACAGCTGGCTGTAGCGCTCTTCAGGAAAGTTGCCAAAGACTTGGTAACAACTCATATAGCAACGTTTGCCACGAGCCCATGCCTCGAAGTCAAACGATTGTTTCTTCAGGGGTGTCACATCCTGCTCCTTGATATGTCGCTGGAAGAGGAGGCGCTGGGGCAGGGCAGGCACGAAGAAGTTTTTCTTGCGGGCACGGTCGTAGAGGAGGTGGTCCAGCAGCGTTGCCTCACGGATGGCAACCAACGGTGTCTCTTCGAAGATGCTACGGAACGGAGCATGCAGGGCCCAGTCCTGGAACCACACCACCTGCAGCGTGCTGTCCACCTTCTGACATAGTTCGTAGGCAGACACCACGGCCCGCATCCTGTTGGCCAGACCTCCTGAGGGTACAAACAATAACGATCCGTTCATCTATCTTTTATTGGAAAGAAATTATGGGAAATTATGGGAAATTTATTTTTTGCGCAAGAAGTTCATGCACTCTTCGAGTATCTTTACTCGAAGCAAGCGCATGATGACATAGTAGAGCACTGCCGCCATCAAGATACGGGCTGCTAAAAGCAGGGGCAATAGGGTGATGCTCTGCGTGGCCCACCACGTTGCTGTCATCACGCCAAAGGCAATCACGGCGAAGGGTACAATGTCGAGCAGCAGGGCCCAGAGGGTGTAACCTGTCAGTCGACTGACGAAGAAGTGCCACACCAGCGTCCACACTACATAGATGATGACGTAGGCAATGACCATGGTGCGGATGCCGTAGGGATAGAGCACCTGCATGGTGGCGATGAGTGTGGCGCAGAGGGCGAAGGTCACCCAGAAATACGTGCCACTCTTGCCCTTGCTGATAAGCATGTTGGTGAGCACGCTGCTGATGGGTATGAAGGCACCACTGATGCAGAGCAGTTGCAGCAGACGGGCAGACTCCAGCCACTTCTCACCGATGGTCAGGACGATGAACTCCTGAGCCACAAGGCCGAAGCCAAACAGCATTGGGAAGGCGAGGAAGGCGGTGAAGCGCATCAGCTTGCGGAGGATGCGCAACTGTCGTTCCTGTTCATCGGCAACATTGGTGAAGACGGGTTGTGCCACCTGTGCCAGCGTACCTTGCAGCAGATAGAACACCTTGCTGTTCCACTGATAGGCTTGGTTGTAGTTACCCACCTCGTGCTTGGTGAAGTGGCGTCCCAGCAGGATGTTCATCACATTGGTATTGATACGTTCCAGGATGGTCGTTGCCAGCAGTTTGCTACTGAACTTAAACATGTGTCTGACGGGACCAAAGTCGAGGTGCAGGGTGGGGCGCCAGGGAGAGAAATACCATAGCAGCAGACTGTTCAGTCCGATATACGCCATCGACTGGATGGCCAGTGCCCAGTAGCCGCATTTCAGGAACGCCAGCGTCACACCAATGATGCTGGACAGTAGTGTCGCCGTCATGTTACACTTCGCCTGTTCCTTGACCATCATGTTACGGAACAGGTAGGCCGACTGTGCCGTACCCAGTGCGGCGAAGATGATGGTGAGGAAAGCCACGCGACAGAGTAGTACCAGTTCTGGCGTGTGGTAATAGTCGGCAATCAGTGGAGCTACGAAGAAGAGGATGACATAACACGAGATACCTACGATGATGTTAAACCAGAAGACGCTGTTATAGTCGTTGTGCTGAGGCTCCTTCAGGTTGCCGATGGCACTCTTGAAACCGCTCTCTTGCAAAGCGGTGGCTATCAGCTGGAAGACGAGTATCATGGCTATCATACCATAATCCTCCGGATTCAGCAGACGACCCAGAATGATGCCGAACAGCAGACCCAGTCCCTGCTGTACCACATTGTTCATGCCGCCCCAGAACAGGCCGCGTGTCGTCTTCTCCTTCAGTGTCTCCATACTTTCTTCGTTGACTGAAAAATGGGCTGCCCTAATGGCCAGCCCATATATCAACAGGTAGTTACAATTGCTTACTTAGACTCCATAACCTGCTTGGCAATCTCGTTCTCGGGGTCAATCTCCAGAAGCTTCTGGGCATACTGCTTGGCAGTGTCCTTGTTGTCCTGGATGACGAAGTAGTAAGAGATGAGATAACGGTAACTCTCGGTCAGACGAGCCTTGTCGGTAGCGTCCTTGTTGTCCTTGCCACCAATCAGCTGGTCAAGCTTCTCGTAGTAAGGCTTGGCGAGACCCTTCTTCTGGTCGGGGTCCATATAGCTGTTCACACGGGCACGCATGAAGGTAGCATACTCGGCAGCATCCTCGAACTTGTTCTCCAGATCCTGATAGGTCTTGTCGGCCATGATGAAGCACTCAGCCTGCTCTTCAGCAGTGGTCTTCTTGCTGGCATGCTGAACGTGGAGCTGAGCCAGTGCAGCGATGTCGTTGGCTGAAGCCTTCTCGACATTGGCCAGGTACTCCTCGTAATTCTTGATGGCGTTGGGGTAGTCCTCCTGAGCCTTGTAGGCGTCAGAGAGCTGCTTGATGACACCTGCACGCTTAGCCTTGTTGTCCATATCCTCCTGCTGCAGAGCCTTCTGGTACATCTCTATGGCCTTCTCGTGCTGCTTGGCACCACTCAGGGCATTGCCATAGTAGGTGTAGTCGTAGTAAGAGAACTTGGCAGAGTCAGACTTGTTGAACAGGGCATCAGCATATGCCAGAGCGTCGTCCCACTTCTTCAGCTCGGTGCTGTTGAAGAAGGCCAGACGGTTGAAGGCAGCGTGACGAGGATTCTTGCTCAGACCGTACTTGGCAACCTCCAGGGCGGTGTCGTACTTCTGCTTGAAGAAAGCGGTCATAGCGTAGTCGCTGAGGTCGCGCTCTTCCATCTTTGACTTGTCTGCTTTGTTATAAGCACGCAGAGCAGCATCGAAGTCGTTAGACATGTAGTAGATACGTCCCATGAGTGCATCAACGGCGATGTCAGGACGCTGCTGGCGCAGCTCTTCCAGCTTGCTGACAGCGCCACGGGGGCTGATCTTACGGTAAACGTTGGCATACTTGTAGTAAGCCTCTGGTTCTTTAGGAGCACAATAGATAGCCTGCTCGTACTGCTGGGCTGCTGCACCACCATTGTCACCGAGAGCCTCAATGTCGCCTAACAGAATGAAGGCGGGAGCACACTGGTTCTTGCTGGCAGCAAGGGCATGCATCGCATAGGTTTTGGCGTTGGCAGTATCCTTAGCCTCGTAGAAGGCACGTCCGAAGGCAGCCAGGTTGGCAGCATTCTTCTTGTTGGCCTTGAAGAAGGGCTTCATCTGCTTCTCCAGATCAGCGGGTTTCTGACTAATGATGTTCTTGACGGCCTGTACGTCGGCATCTGTGCCGTTCTGTGCCGTAGCGCTTGCGCTGTAACCTGCGGTCAGCGCTGCGAGGAATAGATATTTAATAGCTTTCATAATTCTATTGTTTTTAGTGATTACTCTTTTATTAGACGTTTAGAAGTTCTGAATGTTATTTTTTTTATTGATTATTCACAAATACGGTCCGTGTATTCATACCTGCCTGGATGGGCAGAAGGCCCGATTTCTGGATGAGCAGCTGTCCTTTCGGCAGGCGGCAGAAGTGGGCGAAGTTGGATGGCAGTCCGCTGCGTGGCTCATTGAGCAGAGCGTAGATGGTACGGATGAGCGGATAGTTACCATTATATATATAGTACTGATAGGGTCGCCAGCTGTTGGCTACTGTTGCAGAGTCCAGTCGGCTGACCTTCATAACTGTTATGTTCTTCTTAAAGGTGACATTCGTCGTGTCGCGCTTGTCGTTAAGCCAGTTGGAACCGATGATGCCCAGGGAGTTCTCGTGTTTCTCCACATAGTCTATCACGGCAGCACTGGTCTTGACGGCTCCGATGTTGGGAGCCTTGAACTCATTGCCTTCCAACAGTGAGTCAACACACCAGCGTACGGTGCTGGACAGGGGATTGTCGAAGACGACATCGATGGTGCCCAGTTTCGAGGTGGGGTAGAGGTCTTTCCAGTTGACGAGCTCACCTTTGAGGATGCGCTTGAAGTCCTTGACGGTAATGCAGGTGTCTGGGTTGCTGTTGTTGACAATGATGGCCAGACCATCATAGGCGATGGGTATCGTCCTCGGCCTATAGGAACGGTCGATGAGGTTCTGGCGTTCTTTGGCTGTCAGGTCGCGGGTACTGAAGGCCAGCCATGTCTCCAGCTTCATCAGTTTCTTGATGGCGTCCTGTTCGTTGGTGTATTCTCCTTTCAGCGTGTCGAGCACGTTATGATAGAGGAATACGTCGAGCGCTTCGTTCAAGATAGGACTGAAGCTCTCGTCGGCAGTGAAGTAGCGGGCTGCCTTCTGGTAGTCCTTCTCTGCCTGAGTATTTTTAGGCTTGTTCCCACAGGATGGGAACAAGCCTAAAATGAGTGTTAATCCAATAAGAATGGATGCGATTTTCTTCATGTAGTTATTGCAGTCTGAAGGTTACAGGTACGGTGTACTTCACACGTACGGCCGAACCGTTCTGCTTACCAGGAATCCAGCGAGGCATAGACTTCACCACGCGCTGTGCTTCCTTGTCGAGTGACGGGTCAACGGACTTGACGACGCGAACGTCGGTGATCGAACCGTCCTTCTCAACGACGAACGTTACGATAACACGTCCCTGGATACCGTTCTCCTCAGCAACAACCGGATACTTGATGTTCTTCGACAGGTACTCGAACAGGGCCGAAGGACCACCGGGGAATGACGGCATCTGCTCAACAACGTCGAACACTTTCGTCTCTTCCTCCTTCGGAGGCTCGGGCTGTGCGATAACTTCCTTAGCCTTCAGCACTTCGCCTGCAGCCTCGTCGTTACCCTTTACATCGAACGCACCGATAGCGGTGTTGGTCTTGCTCAGGTCTTCCTGTGATTTCAGCTCTTCTTCCGGCTTCACATCTTCGTCCTTCTTAATTTCAGGAGCGGTGAACTTCACAGAACTCTTAACCTTTTCTACTTCTACTTTCTCAATCTTCGGTTCTTCTTTCTTCTCAACCTTAGCTTCCTTCTTCTCAGCCAGCTTAGCCAACTCTACATCGGCCTCGATGGCTACATCAGTCTTCATTGCGTTCTCAACGACACCCTTGACTACTACAACGGCACCGATGATGGCAGCGATGATGAACATGGTGAGTATAGCATAGAAGTTACGCTTGCCCGTTTCCTTGCGCAGTTGATAAGCACCGTAAGCGTGGTTCTTGCCTTCGAAGACAAGTTCAACCCAGCTGTCTTGAATAAGATCTATTTTTGACATATTCGTTTACGTTTTAAATGTTAGACACCGACTTACTTGACACCGGCCTTGGTGATCAGTTCCTGATCCTCGGGGCCAATCTTGTCGATGACATACTTATCAATATTGCAAATGAGCATCTCGTCGAGGGCTGAGATCATGTTCTCATAGGTGGCAGTCTCAAGAGGACGGATGATGACAGTCATCGTAGGAACCTTCTCGCCGTTGGGCAGTTCACCCTTCTTGATGCGAGAGAGCTGTTCCTCGTACTGCTGGTCAGTCATCTTGCTGTTGTATTCTGATTTCTTAGCATCCAACTCTTTCTTGGCCATCATGATCTTAGCTACGGGGTTAACACCTTCCTCAGTGGTGTGCTTGATGAGCACGTCACGAACGCCCTTAGAACCATAGGTGGTCTTCTTGACGCATGAGGGGTCCTCGTAGTTGGGCAGACCGGCAATATACCAAATCTGGTCGTCAGCACCCAAATAGAGCGTAATAGTGTGAGAAGCTTTTGTTACCGACTTATCTTCCTTCGATACGTTTTCGTCGTTTGACGGCATCGTCAGCTGCATGGACTGGGGCTTGGCCAGTGTAGTACACAGCATGAAGAAGGTAATCAACAGCATCATCATGTCTACCATTGGCGTGAAGTTCACGCGGGTATCCATTTTCTTCTGCTTAGATAGATTCTTTTTTGCCATAGCTTATTCCTCCTGTGCAGTTTGAAGGTTGGTAATCAAATTATAACGGTTCTCACTCATGTCCTGAAGTTCATTCATCATAGCCTTGACAGTCTTGTAAGAAGTCTTGGCGTCTGCCTTGATGGCAATCTTGATGTCAGGATTTGCATCGCGGGCGGCTTTCACCCACATCNCTGCCTTGATGGCAATCTTGATGTCAGGATTTGCATCGCGGGCGGCTTTCACCCACATCTGGAACTCGCTCATTCCACCACTGATACTGTCAGTGGGAATGCCGAGCATCTGGATAGCCTCTGCCATCTTCTCGGGTTCCAGGCTGAGATATTGAGCAAGCTTGTCCATGGGGGCGCCCACCATAGCATCTTCCAGGAAGTGCTTCTGCTGGGTAGCGTTGAGAGAGACACCGAAGCGGTCGGTCATCTCTTCCATCATCGCCTTCATGTAGTTCTTGTTTTCAGTGCCGAGGAAGATCTGACCTTTTGGCGAAACCAAAATGTTCAGAACGTCGCTCTCAGGCACCTTCTTCTCAGACACAGAACTCGGTGTGGTGACCTGGATAGGCTCTGGCGTCAAGAATGTTGATGTCAACATGAAGAAGCAGAGCAACAGAGTCATCACGTCCGACATAGGTGTCATGTCGATCCAGATGTCTTTTTTCTGTATCTTAACTTTAGCCATTCTAAAACGGATTTAAAGGTTTTTGAAATGGTACTAAAGATTAAGCCTCGTTGTGGTTAGAATCGTAAGTAGCAGCGATAGTGTAACCGATCTCGTCCAGAGCGAAGGTCAACTTATCGATCTTGTTAGAGAAGAAGTTGTAAACTACGGTAGCAACCCAAGAGGTCAAAATACCAGATGCTGTGTTCACAAGAGCCTCAGAAATACCGGCAGACAGAGCCATAGAGTCAGCACCACCACCAGCAGACAGAGCCTGGAACGATCCGATCGTAGGCATCTCCAGCTGAGTAGCCTCCTCGTGAGCCTGCTGAATCTTAGCAATCTTAGCAGCCTTCTTCAGGTTGGGCTCGTTCTCAACAGCCTGATACATGTTAATAGAAGCCAAAACGACGTTAGCTACAGAACCCTGCATCTTGTCGCAGAGAGCCTTAGCCTCGTCAAACTTCTGAGCCTTAACGGCAGCCTTTACCTGAGAGGTAAACTTAGCGAGGTTCATCTTACCAGATGCAGCCTTGATACCGAAGAAACGCTCGAAACCGAGGCAGATAACGGTGAACAACAGGGTGAGGATCAGACCTACAACGAAACCGCCCTTATAAACGGTACCCAGCAGGTTAGCGGGATGACCACTGCGGTCGCCACCGATGAAGTTGTCGGGGTTACCCATTACGAAATACCAAACACTGTAACCGGCGATAGCGCAAATAACGAGGATAATCCATGCGTCTTTAACACCTCCGAAGCCCGACTTTTTGGCTGGGGCTGCAGCCTTCTGTGTAGTTGCCATAAATTTTTTTGTTTTTTTAGTTATTAAATGAATTATGTTTGTAGATGTTCATTAGTTTAATCATTCGGCAAAGATAGCCATTTTCAATGTACTTTCTGCCAAATTAAGAACTTTTAACTCAATAATTTTGCAAATTATTTCAATTCTGCCAATGTTTCCTTGATACGACGCATGGCTTCGACGATATTTTCGTCGCTTGTTGCGTAGCTCATACGGAAGCATTGAGGGTCACCGAAAGCATCGCCGCCTACGGTGGCTACGTGTCCTTTCTCCAGCAGATACATGGCCAGATCGGTAGAGTTCTCGATGGTCTTTCCTTCGGGTGTCTTCTTGCCATAGAACGAGGAGCACTTGGGGAAGAGGTAGAACGCACCTTCTGGCACGTTGACCTCCAGACCGGGAATGTCCTTGGCCAGCTTGACGATGAGGTCGCGGCGGCGCTCAAAGGCCTGACGCATGTCCTCTACACACTGCTGACTGCTGATATAGGCGAACTCGGCAGCCTTCTGACTGACGCTGCATGGGCCGCTGGTATATTGTCCCTGCAACTTGTTGCAGCCTTTGACAATCCATTCGGGGGCGGCGATGTAGCCAATGCGCCAACCCGTCATGGCGTATGCCTTGGAGACACCGTTGACGATGATGGCACGCTCCTTCATACCCTCAAACTGGGCGATGGACTCGTGTTTGCCGATATAGTTGATGTGCTCGTAGATTTCATCTGCCAGCACGAACAGGTCTTCATGCTTCAGGATGACATCAGCCAGTGCTTTCAACTCATCATGACTATATACGCTACCCGTAGGATTGCTGGGTGAGCAGAGGATAATCATGCGGGTCTTCGGCGTGATGGCTGCCTCCAGTTGGGCAGCAGTCATCTTGAAGTTCTGCTCGAAGCCAGCCTCCACGAAGACGGGCACACCACCTGCCAGCAGTACCATCTGTGGGTAACTGACCCAATAAGGGGTGGGGATGATGACCTCTTCACCGTCGTTGACCAGTGCCATCACGGTGTTGCAGACGCTCTGCTTGGCACCATTCGACACCAGAATCTCCGAGGGCTGGTAGTGCAAGTGGTTCTCGCGCTCCAGTTTGCGGGCGATGGCCTGGCGCAGGTCGGGGTAGCCAGGAACGGGCGAATAGCGAGAATAGTTCTCGTCGATAGCCATCTTGGCGGCCTGTTTGATGTGGTCGGGGGTGTTGAAATCGGGTTCGCCCACACTCATATTTATTACATCAATGCCCTGGGCTTTCATCTCAGAGCTTTTCTGCGACATAGCCAGCGTTGCTGACGGTGCCAGTCGTTGCAAACGGTCGGATAATTGTGCCATATTCTTGCTTTATGTATAGTATCAGCCTGCAAAAGTACGTATTTTATTCGTTAATAACGAAGAAACGCAGCATTTTTTTATTTTTTTACTTTTTACTTTAGGTGCAGCGTGTGTCCCATGCGCTCCTGTTTGGTCTTCAGGTAGCGGTAGTCGTACTCGTTGGGAGTGACCTCGATGGGCACGTTCTCGACGATTTCCAGACCATAGGCCTCCAAACCGACACGCTTGGTGGGGTTGTTGGTCATCAGGCGCATCTTGTGGATGCCCAGGTGGCGCAACATCTGTGCACCACAGCCGTAGTCACGCTCGTCGGGCTTGAAGCCCAGGTGTACGTTGGCTTCGACGGTGTCCATGCCCTGTTCCTGCAGTTTGTAGGCGGCAATCTTGTTCATTAGTCCAATGCCGCGACCTTCCTGCATCATATAGATGATGACACCCTTGCCCTCCTGCTCAATCATCTCCATAGCCTTGTGCAGCTGTTCGCCACAGTCGCAACGCATGCTGCCGAGGATGTCACCCGTGGCACAGCTGGAGTGGACGCGCACCAGTACGGGCTCGTCCTCGCGCCACTCACCTTTGATGAGTGCCATGTGTTCCAGTCCGTTCGACTTCTGGCGGAACGGCACCAGATGGAAGTGGCCCCATTTGGTGGGCAGGTCGGCACTGCTGCCAATCTCTATCAGCGACTCCTTCTTCAGGCGGTAGGCAATGAGGTCCTTGATAGTGATAATCTTCAGGTCGTGCTCCTTGGCAAAGACCTGCAACTCGGGCATACGTGCCATCGTGCCGTCCTCATTCATAATCTCTATCAGGGCACCTGCGGGTTGCATGTCGCAGAGCTTGCAGAGGTCGATGGCGGCCTCCGTATGTCCTGAACGTCGCAGCACGCCATTGTCCTGGGCGTAGAGTGGGTTTACGTGTCCTGGGCGTCCGAAAGTTTCGGCTTTCGATGTGGGGTCGGCCAGTGCACGGATGGTGGCACAGCGGTCGTGGGCAGAGACACCGGTGGTGCAGCCCTCTATCTTATCGACAGTTACCGTGAAGGGTGTTCCCAGCAGTGAGGTGTTGTCCTGCACCTGGTGGGGTAGGTTCAACTCTTCGGCACGGCTGATGGTCAGTGGGGCACACAGCACGCCACGGGCCTTCTTCAGCATAAAGTTAACCATCTCTGGTGTAATCTTCTCGGCGGCACAGATCAGGTCGCCTTCGTTCTCGCGGTCCTCATCATCTACTACAATGACGAACTTGCCGGCCTTGAAGTCAACAAGTGCCTCTTCGATGGTGTTAAGTTTCAGTGGTTCCATATCTTAGTGCTTTGTTTGTACCTATTTAATATATAGCTCGCTGATGCGGGCAATAAGTTTCGTATTCGTACGCTGAATGTGCTGCAGGTCTTTATATAGACGGAAGCGGAAGCGAATGATACGTACATAGAAGAAGATGCCCGTGGGCAGGAACAATCCCGTGATGACGTTCAGCCACTTGCGCTGGAAAGGACGCGTGTGGGCGTGGGTTGCAATGATGGGATAGCGGTTCAGCAGCATGATGATGCGCTTGTCGCGGGTGTATGACAGGTCTTCGATGGTCGCTTCCAACTCGTCATTGAGCGTGGCAATATCCTCGTCGATACCCGGGCGGAAGAATACTTCTATCGGATTGGGCCAGCGCAGCAGGTTGTGCGCCTCCATATAGCGACTTGTCTCCTCGCTGATGCTTGCCAGTTTATTGCTGTCTTCCTGATATTTCGGGTCGTCAATGATAACCTCTTTCTTCATGATGCTACGCTTGGTACGCAGGCCCAGCAGTTGCATGATGATGTTACGGTATATATCGATGTTGAAGACCGTAGAGTCTTTATTCGCCTTGTAGGTAAAGAAGATGGCGATGGGCGACAGCACGGCGGTACCCAGCAGTTTACCGAACCATACCGTCCACTCGTCGATACGCGCCATACGCATACCGGTATTGTCGAGGATGTAGAAGACGATGAACACGATGACGGAGATGATGACGGGGACACCCAGACCACCCTTGCGGATGATGGCACCCAGTGGTGCTCCGATGAAGAAGAAGATGATGCACGACAAGGACAGGGTGAACTTGTTGATGGCCTCCATCATGTGCATGCGTTCTTCACGGTTCAGCCAGTAGGAGTATTCTGCCTTGTAGTCCAGATTGGTCAGTGTCATCTGCACCTCGTTGGAGGCCTGTGTGAGCACTCGCTGCTTGTCCTCGGCAGTCAGCTTATGGTAGAGTGAGTCAAACATCGCACTACGTCCTGCTATTGCTTTCTCTATTTTCGTGGAGTCATCCTTATTTAATATCGCGCGTGCGTAAGTGATTTGCGTGGCTTCGCGGTAGTTCTGGTGACCTACGGAGTCGTTGAATTCGCGGATGGAGTCAAGGTCGTGGACAATACGGCTCAACCCCTTCGAACGGGCATCGGCAGAGATGCCGCCCATCTCCGTCAGGTTAAAGCCACCGTCGAAGTCCAGCAGAATTTTCTTTGTTCCGAAGGTCTCACGACGATAGGGCACGTTGGCATTGACACCCATACCCGACTGGCGCATGTTCTCAAACCACTCACCGCTATACAGTGTCAGCAGCAGGTGTTTCTTCTCGGCAGTAGCCTGTATGCGACCAGAGTCTGCCAGGATGACGGCGGCATCCTCGTAGTTGCCATTCATGCGGTATATCATGATGCCATAAAGCACACCACGTTCCAGGTCTTTCTTCTGTACATAGAGGTTCGAGCCTGGGATGCCGTCGTAGAAGATACCCTCGGGAATCTCCACCTCAGGGTTCTTCTGCTGCATGGAGATAAGCAGTTGTTGGAACGAGACGAAGGCCTTCGGGCCGATGACCTCCTGGAAGTAGAACGAGATGCAGGCAATGGCAATGGTGATGACTGTCAGCGAACGCATGGCCTGCCGTAGCGAGATACCTGCCGCCTTGATGGCTGTCAGCTCTGAGCTCTCGCCCAGGTTACCAAAGGTGATGAGAGAAGATAGCAGGATGGCTAGTGGGAAAGCCTGTGGCATCAGCATGATACCCATGTACCAGAAAAACTGCGCCAGCACATCCACAGACAGACCCTTACCAATGAGTTCGTCGACATAGCGCCACAAGAACTGCATCATCAGCACAAACTGGCAGATGACGAAGGCGGCTAAGAACAGTAATCCGAACTGTTTGGCAATAAATATGTCTAACTTCTTTATACGAAACATGTTTCAGCCTGCAAAATTATAAAAAAACCACGAATTACACGAATTTTACTGAATATTTATACCCTGTTAAGGAATAATTCGTTCAATTCGTGAAATTCGTGGTCAAAAAAATAGTTGTGTGGTAGTGTCTTACAGTCCGCTGACGCGGTGCAGGCGTTCCAGGTTGTCATCCCAGATGCCGCGCAGGTCGTCTGCTTCGTCGTCATCAGCAGCATAGTCGGTAATGAGCAGGCTCAGGTGGCCCGTCTCTTTACTCTGGGCTATGCGCAGTTCCCAATAAGCCTCTGGGGTGTCCTCGTGGTAGTCCCACATCAGACGGATATGGTCGAATTGCTTCTTATTCAGTATGCGCGACTGCTTGGTGTCGCGTTCCGTCCACGGCTGGCCCCATGTGAAGGTCATGACCTCGTCGTTCTCTTCGACCACTTTGTCAGCCAGCCATTTCTGCATGCCGGCGGCATTGCTAATCATGTCCCATACTATCTTGATGGAGTTCGTTGCCAAGGGGTATTCAATAGTCAGTTTTTGCATCATATCGTCAATTTTAGGTCAATAATCTTACTGCTTGACCCTGCAAAAGTACAAAAAAAAATAGAAAACAAAGCATTTTTTAGAAAAAAGTTTTGGTAATTAAAAACTTTATTGTACCTTTGCACCCGCTTAACAGCAATGATGGCGGGATAGCTCAGCTGGTTAGAGCGCATGATTCATAATCATGAGGTCCCCAGTTCAATCCTGGGTCCCGCTACAAAAAAAAGGAATCTTCTCATTGGAAGGTTCCTTTTTTCGTATATCAGGGTGTCTGATTCTTAGAACTTGTAATCTATGCCGATACCGATGACGTGGTTGGTACGTGAGTAGGTCTCCTTGCCGTAAGAAACCACCTTGTCGTAGTTGCTGTAGAGACTGCAGAAGTAGCTGGCATTCAGGCGAACCTTCTCATTGATGTTCCAGGCACCACCCATACCTATTGACCAGCTGTCGCAGGCAAACGAGGTGTTCTGCTGGTAACCGTCAGACAAACCATAGTCGGTACGCTGACCACCACAGCTGACGGTGAACTTCTCGTTGATGTCCCATTCCACACCAGCCAGGAACTCATGAGTGCCGTGGGTTAACTCCTTCTGACGGTCGTTGGCCATCTTGGCGTTCTTGTCGTCAAAGAAGTGATACTCCAGCGTGGCACGCAGGTTGGGAGTAAACTCATAGCCGGCAGCCAGGGTAAGCAATGCAGGCATATCGTAGCGGGTGCGGGCACCATCCTCGTAGGGAGCAGTATAGTCGCTGAAACCACCGCCCAGTTGCTGTTGAATGCCCTGTCCGATGGCCTGTGCCTGGGCAGCAGTGATGGCACCTGCCACCACCAGTTGTGTCAATGGCTCTGTTACCATCTTCTGGGTGTTGAGGTCTGCGTCCAGCACGTTGGTGTCGTTCTTGGTGCTGATTTTCGTACGGAACTCATAGCGGGCAGATAGCGTGAGCGGTCCCTGATGGTAGGCCAGACTGATGATAGGTGTGAAGCCCCATCCCTTCTGGTCAACATCCAGCAGCAGACTGGCCAGCTTGCCTTTGGTGGCGTGATTGTCTGCAATGACATGACCGCGATAGTAGCCGTCATAGTAGTTGGCACGGAAACCTACTGCTGCAGCCAGATAGTCCGTTACCTTATAGCTGAAGTTCAACTGTCCACCATAGATATACTGTTTACCCTTCATCTCCGAGTCCAGCGTGTACTGGTCGGGAGTAATGGTTGGAATGGCTCCTTGTGTAGCATCCGACAGACCTTTGGTCAGCTTGGTGATGGTGCTGTTCAGCAGCACATTGAACATGGGTACACCTTCGTCATACTGAACGAAACCACCGCTACCTACGATACCAATCATACCGCTGACAGCCCAGCGGTCCTTCTTGTACGAAGCAAACAGGGCGGGCACGATGGGTGCCGAGGCCTTGCCCTCATACTTGGTCTTTGCGCCGTTCGCTGTTGTCAGTTCAATGTCGCGGTTCTGCCAGGGCTTCTGGAAGTTCAGTGAGAGCTGCCAACCCTCGTGCCCCCAAGCCAGTCCGGCAGGGTTCGAGAAGGTCGCGTCAATCTCGGTGCTGGCACCGCGCGCGAACATACGGTCAAAAGCAATGTGGTAATTCGTGTTAGTCATCAGTCCACCAGCCCAAGTGGCGGTGGCAAGCATGGCTGTCGCAGCCATCACAACAATCTTTTTTCTCATTTGGAATTTATTTGGTCAAATTTTCGGCTGCAAAGGTACTAATAACTGTGCACACCACCAAATATTTTCCCATCTTTTCTTTTTTCTATCATAACAAAATTAGCAATTTCAGAAAAAAAAGAGGTGATTATGTTGTAATTAGAAGGAAAATGATTACCTTTGGAGCACGAAAATCCTAAAAGAAACTATAAATACATGAAACAGACGATTATTCTCGGCAATATCATCACGATGGATGAGAAGCGGCCCTTTGCCAAGGCTGCATTGGTGAAGAACGGTGTATTTGCCTATATTGGCAGTGCAGAAGAAGCGAAGAGGCTTGCCAGTGCCGATGCACAGGTGCTGGACTATGGTGACAACTTCGTCTACCCGGGCTTTATGGAGTCCCACTGTCACGGCTACTTCGCTGGTGATCGCGCCATCGGACAGGCAAACCTGCTGGAGGGTGGACTGACTACCGACTATGCAAGATATCGTAACATCATCAAGGCATTCATTGAGAAGAACCCGCAGCGAGATTTCTATTTAGCCGCAGGATGGGTGGAAAATGAGGAATATGTCAGCAAAGCCTATCTTGACGAGATATGCTCTGACAAGCCGCTGCTCATGCAAACAGGTGGTGGACATTCCATGCTGCTTAACACCAAGGCACTGGAATGGGCAGGCATTGATGCTGCCTACGCTAAAAAATGGGGCTATGACCTGGTACACGTGGATGAGAATGGTGAACCGGACGGATATATCTGTGAGAACCCTGTGATGGAAATCATGCCAAAGATACCAAAGACATTTGAGGATGCAAAGAATTATCTGCTCGCTTGGCAGGATTTCGCCATTAGTGGTGGTTTTACCGCTGTAGGTGATGCTGGTGCTGAAATGATGTACCAAAACACTCCTGAGGCTTATCAGGCGTTGGAGAAAGAAGGTAAGTTGAAACTGCGCACCTACGCCTATATGTATGTTACCGATAATGTTGCCGACCCGAAGGCAGAGATAGCCCGCATCGCGGCACAGCGTGCAGAGATGAGCGGTGAGTATTTCCATATCGTCGGCGCCAAGGCGTTCCTCGATGGTGTGACAGAGGCACACACCGCTTGGCAGAACCAGGACTACCTCGACCAGCCCGGCTATCATGGCGCAGAGCGCTTCAACGACCACGACAAGATGGTGGAGTTGATTGTCGAGGCCGACAAGGAAGGTATGTCTGTTCACGTCCATTCCGAGGGTGGTGGTGCCACGCATTTCATGTTGGGTTGTATCGAGGATGCCATCAAGATTACGGGCAACAAGGACCAGCGCAACGTGCTGGCACACCTGCACTTCGTGACCGATGAGGACGTCCGTCGCATGGGAGAGACAGGCTCAGTTCCTGCCGTTCCGCCACTATGGACCTGTAAGGCTTCTCCTATTTATGACCAGGAGGTCGCTTATATGGGTCAGGAATTGGCTGATCAGGCTTATCCCATCAAGTCGTTCTATGATGCTGGTGCCAACGTGGTGTTCCACTCCGACTATCCCGTGTCGCCGATGATGGATATCAAACTCAGCATTTATACGGCTGAGAAACGCGACTATCCCAAGGAAGTGACCGGTGGTTTATCTTCCCCACGCAATATGAAGGAAGCCATCACCCGCGAACAGTCACTGCGTGCCATGACCATCAATGTGGCCCGTCAGTTCCATCAGGAGCATCGCTTGGGTTCCATCGAGTTTGGCAAGATTGCCAACATGACGGTATTCGACAGCGACTTCCTGCATGACGACATCGAGAAGGTCGCCCAGGCTAATCTCATAGCCACCATTATTGACGGAGAAGAGGTATTCACAAGATAAATCAAGAGGGGGCTGACACGTCAGTCCCCTCTCTTTCTTTTACGTCTTACATCTTACTTCAGACTTCTTCCTTCTTCCTTCTTCCTTCTTCCATCATACATTAGTTCTGGTCGTTTCCGTCGCCGCCCGGTTCATTACCGCCTCCGGTGTTGCCACCAGTGTTGGTGCCGTCGCCACCTGTGGGGGTTGTGGGGTTCGTGGTCGAACCGCTGTTCTTAGATTTTATTGTTAATACTATGTTTATGAGAATACTTCTCGAGCTTCGTGAGAATAGTCCTCGTGGCCTTTGAGGACTATTCTCGTCAGCAG
>CACYBB010000046.1 GCA_902772585.1 uncultured Bacteroidales bacterium
TCGATGTTCGCCATTTTCTTTACGGCCTTGCGGATAGTCGGGAAGTTGGTCAACATACCACCCGGCCAGCGCTCAATCACGTAAGGCATACCAACGCTCTGAGCTTTCTCGGCGATGATTTCCTTGGTCTGTTTTTTAGTAGCGACGAACAGGATCTTCTTGCCACTCTTGGCAATCTGCTTCAGAGCATCAGCAGCCTCGTCAATCTTGGCTACAGTCTTGTGCAGGTCGATGATGTGAATACCGTTACGCTCGGTATAGATGTAGGGAGCCATTGCAGGGTTCCACTTACGCTTCAGGTGGCCGAAGTGGCAGCCAGCCTGCAGCAGTTGGTCAAAATTTGTTCTTGCCATTTTGCTTTTTCTTTTTGCTTGTTGTTTACTTTCTTTTTAATCTTTGTTAGATCAACCAGCGGGTAGTCTAGTTGTACTAGTATCACTAGCAGTACTAGCCAGAGTCCCGTCGGTTTAGATACTAAACTGTTCAGTATATTAACGCTTACTGAACTGGAAGCGACGACGAGCCTTGGGCTGACCTGGCTTCTTACGCTCAACCTCACGAGCATCGCGGGTCAGGAAACCGTGGTCCTTCAGCGTGGTCCTTCAGGTTCTTCTTATCCTCTTCGTTAACCTTAACGAGTGCACGGGCGATAGCGAGGCGCAGTGCCTGGCTCTGGCCAGTGAAACCACCACCGTCGAGGTTTGCCTTGATGTCATATTTCTCGGCTACCTCCAGCAGGTTCAGCGGCTGCTTAACCACGTACTGCAGAATAGCAGAGGGGAAATATACTTCCAAGTCTTTCTTGTTGATCGTGATCTTGCCAGTACCCTCTGACAGATAAACGCGAGCTACAGAGCTCTTACGACGACCTATTGCATTTATTACTTCCATCGTTCCTTATTTATTTATACTGGTTAATATCAATAGCCATACCCTTTACGGCGTGCTTGATGATGCGCTCTACACCGAAAGGCTTCTTGCGGAGCTCGGCAGGTGTGTTGAAACGCTGACCACCAGGATAACCAGTGTAGCGGGTGTAAACCTTGTCAGTCTCTTTCTTACCAGTGAAGATAACCTTCTGGGCGTTGATGATAATGACGTTGTCACCACAGTCCTGATTAGGAGTGAAGGTGGGCTTGTACTTTCCGCGAATGATCTTAGCTACTTTTGAAGCGAGGCGGCCTACTACCTGGTCGGTAGCGTCGATAACCACCCATTCCTTCTGTTCGCGAGCAGCTTCCTTAGATACGGAATGTTCATTTCTAATTTTTAAATTTACTACTAAAAAACATTTTTATTCTTTCTCTCTTATGCGCACAAAATACCACCGGCGGAGGTCTAACTCTCCGCAAGTAGTCTAACGTACACTGAATCAGCACTTTCACGAACCACAGCGCCCGGCCAAAGACACCGCTATTCCGCACTAATCCACGGGGATTCTAAGTCTCTCCCCCATAATCGGACTGCAAAGGTACTGCTTTTCTTCGAAAAACGAGTGACTTGAGAGCCATGGGATTAAACTTTTATGATTATTTAACTATTAACATAGAGTGCTACACTTTCTCCTTATACCTTTATATAATAATAGGTGGCATAAATTTTCGTGCAAAAGTTTTGCGCGTAAGAAAAGTTTTTTGTAACTTTGCAGTCTAAACCTACATGTGCTATTAACTTCATGAACAAAAAATATATATTTCTTGTTATTTTATACATCCTGGGCATTGGTGTCTGTCAGTCCAAGATGGACTATGACAATGATCCTACATACAAGGTGTTGCGCGACTCGATGCACGATTCGTTCAACAATGCCGATGAAGCACGCTTCAATCGCGATATCAAGAGATTGGAGGACTATCTGCTGCAACAGAACGATATGCATGGCTACTATACCCAGCGATGCAACGAGATTGTGTTCATGATGAACACCCAGAAAATCTTTGAGGCTTACAAGGCGTCGCGCCAGTTGACTACTGAGTTGCGCGAGAAGGGACTGGACAAGGAAATGTATATGGCCTACAACATGCTGGGACATATCTATCGCCATTGTGGCAACGAGGAGAGTGCGAAGCGCTGTTTCCGACAGGTCATTGAAATGATGGACAAGTCGGGTTATCGTGAGAGCATGCCTCCCATCTACATGAACATTGTGGGTGTCCTTGAGGATGACGACCCTGAGGAAGCACTCAAACTGCTCGATGAAGCCTGGAAGATTGCTAACGAGACATCACCTGACAGGGTCTTTGATATTGATACCCGTCGTACCCTTATCTATTATAAGATGAAGGACTACGACAATTTTGAAAAGGGCTATAAGGCGTATAGGGAAGGCGTTGCCAAGGGACTGACATCCGTTCACGGGCGTTCACTTGAAGTCTACCACGAGGCTTACCTTGGACATACTGACAGGGCCATCAATATGGCTCGCGAAATGATAGGCGAAGACAGTCATGGAACGATGGCTGCTATCTATAAGGATGCTGGCAGATGGAAGGAGGCCTACGAAGAACTGGTCAAGGACTCAAAGCAAAACGACTCTATCAATTCCATCATCCTTACCAATAGCGTTGAGGGATTCCGTAATGAGTTGAGCCTCTATGAACTGGAACGTGAGACAGCCAAGGCACGAACCATCACGCTGAGCATTATCGCTGCTTTGCTGGCATTGCTGGTCGTAGCACTGACCTATATTATGTTTAGTCGTCGCCGCCATATGCAGCAACTGCAGAATGCTTATAAGCATGCCCTGGAGTCTGACAAGATGAAGACGGTCTTCATCAAGAATATGAGTCATGAGATACGTACTCCGCTTAATGTCATTTCAGGCTTCGTGCAGGTGATGGCCAATCCAGAGTTGGCTGTGGGCAATGAGGAGCGTCGCAAAATTGCAAAGATGATGCTTGCGAGCACTCACACGATAACCAATCTTATTGACGAGATGCTAGAGTTGTCGCTCAATGAGTCGGCTGCCGACGTCATATTGGAAGACAATGTTGATATCAGCGAGTTGTTGTCTGATATCATGCAGGAAAACGAAGGACTGGCCAGACCTGGTGTTGAAGTGGTTTATGACAACAAGTTGCCTTCAGACTTCGTCATGACCACGAATAAAGACCTGCTGAAGCGTGTTGTCAATGCGCTGCTCGACAACGCCTTCAAATTTACAGAGCAGGGTAGCATTGCCCTCAAGGCATGTGTTGATTCGGATTTGTTGAAGATAACGGTGGAAGACACTGGTGGTGGTATACCTGCTGAAGAGGTTGACCATGTCTTCGAACGTTTCGTTAAACTCAATAAGTTTAAAGAAGGGCTAGGCCTAGGCCTAACCCTTAGTCGCATGATTGCCAGACGTCTGCATGGTTCTCTTATCCTTGATTCAAGTTATGCAGGACCTGGCTCGCGTTTCGTCCTGAGTCTCCCGTTGTCTCTGGAGGAAGACTGAGTAACGCTTATTTTACTTTCCACACGTTGAGGACGATGCCTTGGAACTGCTGTGAGAATTCAGGTGCACAGACAAACAAGGCGTTGTTCAGCCATCCGTATTTGCTGTCGGCAGGAGCTTCAAACTGTGGGGCTGCTCTGAAATAGAACGTTGGCTTGCCGTCAGCATCCTGACCACCTGCAATGATGCCGCGATTGCGTACATGGATGTAGACACCATCGTCGGTCTTGATGCAGTAGATGGCTTCCAGTTCTGTTCTGCCTTGTGCATTGGCCAACTGATAGTCTGCACCACCATTGATGATAGTACCCTTAATGCCTGGTCCCTCGAAGGTGCCGCCCGTGATGGGGATGACTGTCCTGCGACCATGCTGAGTGTTCTCAATAGAGAAGGCTTGGCCGAGGGTTACTTTCAACTGTAGGGCAAATTCCAACTGTGGGGTGTCCTTGGGTGGATAACTCTGTGCGCTGACTTGAAGCATGCAGCCCAATAGCAGGGCCATGATGAATAGTTGCTTTTTCATTGTTCTGTTAGTTAATGTTTGAATGATTGTCGCGACAAAGGTACGAATAAGTGAGAGAAAAACCAAATTTATTTAGGTTTTTCCGAACGAGAGTACTTTCGACGAAGTCAAAGGTACGAATTATAATTGAGATACTATAGGTTTGGACCATAAAGATTGCACATGAAATGTGATAAAAGTGTTAACAAGTGTTGTTTGCGCGCACAAAAACTTGATATAAATCAATAATAAGTTAAAAAACTACACTTATTTGGTGAAAACTCTTGCAGGAATGAAAAAAAGTTCGTAACTTTGCATCGTCAAACAAAGACAACCGGGTAACACCGGCTTTGACTAAGCGAAGTCAAAGGAATTGGTTAATAGATTGTTTTAGGTTAGTAGTAATATTTATAGTTTTAGGTTTTTAGTTATTGGTAAAAAGAAAGTTTTAAATGTGTGAAAAACAGTGGGCACCGTGAGGCGGTCATAACTTTCTTTTATTTAGAAAAGGTTAGTAATAAAATAATATTCCTGTCTGCGGACAGGCCTCCAGTCGAAAGGCTGGATTACAAAAGGAAAAGGATTTTTAGTTAAACATAGGCTTTTGGATGCTGCCGCTCGCTGATGAGTAGCAGCATTTTTTTTGTTGCCTCTATAGACAACAAAAACTTTCAAGACGAGGCTTATTTCTCTATGAGAGCCACTGCGTAAGCACTGATACCCTCCTGACGACCTGTAAAGCCCAGCTTCTCGGTGGTTGTGGCTTTGATGCTGATCTGGTCAGGGTCGCAGCCAATGACATTGGCCATGCACTCCTGCATCTCAGGGATGTGTGGATTCATTTTGGGACGCTCTGCGCAGATGGTGGCGTCGATGTTTACCAGGTGATACCCTTTGGTAGCAATCAGCTCAATGGTTTTCTTCAAAATAATCTTGCTATCCATACCATCCGTCTCTGCTGATGTATCAGGGAAGTGATAACCGATGTCGCGCATATTGGCGGCACCAAGGATGGCATCGCAGATAGCGTGTATCAGTACGTCGGCATCGCTGTGACCCAGCAATCCCATTTCATGTTCCAGTTTGATTCCGCCCATCCACAGGTCGCGACCTTTCACTAACTGATGGACGTCATATCCCATTCCTACTCGTATCATAATTCTTAATTATCAACTATCAATTATCAACTATAAATTAGCTAATGCTTGCATTAGCGCCTAAACAAGTCCTTGATGCCATCCATGTCGAAGGCCAGTGTGAAACGTAATGTCTGATCCAACGGGTTGCTCTTTGCAGTAGAGATGACATAACCTACATCGAGCGAGAACACATTCATGCGGAAACCACCACCCACAGTGAAGTACTTACGGTTACCCTTGTTCTCCGACTCGTGGTGATAACCCGCACGCAGCGAGAACTGGTCGTGATAGACATATTCGGCACCAATGCTCCACTGAATTTCTTGCAACTCCTCCTTGAAACCACCTGGGGCATCACTGAAACTCTTGAAGATACCACTGATGGCACTTACCTCACTATATTCATCGATGACACGACGCTCATACTCCTCTGTGGTCTCACCATCGTTCTGTTTGGGAACAGTGGGTACCAACAGCTTATTGGCATCTGCAGCAATCGTGAAACGGTTATATTCATCAACAGGAATCATCAGCGAGGCACCAAGACGCAGGTTGGCAGGCAGGAACTGTGAACGATCATCGCCATAGAACTTAATCTTTGAACCCACATTCTGGATGTTGAAGCCAAGACCTAACTGACATTCGCGCTGTCCCAGATTGATGTAGTTGTTATAGTATCCGGCCAGGTCAGCGGCAAACGCTGAGGCTGGACTGGCATCCTCTGTATAGTCGAAGCGCAAGTCACTGTAAATCCATCGCAGACCAACACCCAGTGAGAACTTCTCGCTCAGCATCAGTGAGGCACCTACATCCAGCGACATCTCATAAGGCTTCACAGTCATAGCGTTCTCGTCCATTGACGTCATCACCTCACCCAGCGAGAAGTAGCGCAGTGAACCACTGACGGCAGCATAGTCGCCAATGCGGTAGTAACCAGCCACATAGGCCAGATCGATGTCGTTGACCAACTGACGCAACCATGGGGTGTAGTTCAGTGCAAGACCTGCACGACTGATGCAGAACGGATACTTTGCCAGGTTCCAATACTGCGAGTTGACATCAGGGTCTGTTGCTGCACCCACATCACCCATACCTGCGGCACGGGCATCTGGGGCAATGGTTTGTGAGATGACAGCATGTTCAACGGGGTTGAACTGACTCTTCGTGTCTTGTGCCGATGCTGTTGTTGCTATCAGCAGACACGTTGCCATCGTGATTATCTGTGTTGTTGTCTTCATATTCCTATTTATTTAGTATAATGAGTTTCTGCGCTTTGGATGAGTAGCTACTGCCATCAGAACTGATGCTGACGCGGTAGAGGTAGAGACCAGTATTCAGTCGTCGACCACCATCAGTCACCAAATCCCAGTCCAGCGTGTACACCTGGTCGGTAGATACGCCAGTTTCACTGTATGTCCAGAGGTGGCGTCCAGAGGTGTCGAAGAGGTCGAGTTTCACATCCATCTCGCTGCCTTTGCGGTCATGGATGATGCGGAACCGTGTGGTGGTCTTGGCAGGGTTGGGCGAACACTCGACACTGAGCAGATTGGGTTCCAGTCCTTTCACTACGTTGAAGGACAACTCAGCCGTCGATGAATTGTTCAGCACATCCCATGCACGGAACAGCAGCTTGTGCTGACCATAGGATAGGGTGGGAATGCTGAATCCTACCTGTCCCTTGGTATAACTGCCGAAGTCATATTGGAAATAGTCATTAAGACTATAGGTGGTAGTCATCTGTCCGTCAATAATCAGCTCCAGGTCGTGTCCGATTCCGCTACCAGAGGCATTGATGCCGTCTTCATCATTTAGCAGTGCCGTGAAGTAAGGCGTTTGGTTGACGGCATCGCCATTGGTGAATGACTCGCTGTTCAGATAGCAGTAGATGCTAGGACCAGCCTCGCTACTGGTCTGTTCGGCCTTTCCGTTGAGTATCAGACTGCCTGAGCGCCCAGAAGCCTCAATGGTCTTATCCGAATTGACGGCATAGACATTGATGAGGGCATTCTGGTCAGAATAGCTGATATCCTTGGGAACAGCAAAGGTAAACGTGAAGAGACCATCCTTTACCTGATTGCTACCATTGAAAATCGTATTTGGACGATCATAGTAGACGAAGGGTGTGCTGGCACCATCTGTGCCAGTGTTGTTCAGTCGACAGGTAATCTTCTCCAGAATATCACGCACCACTGCTGTCATCGTGCCATTGAACGATGCATCTGTCTGTCCGTCAGTACCCACGATGCGACCTTCCACTTTAGCCGTAGAGCCCGCTTTCACCTTCAGCTGCACTCCTTCCGTTAGTGGTGTGTCGTTGATGGCAGTGATTTCCAGATGACGTGTGGGCATAGCCAGACGAAGGGCTGGGTCTCCCAACAATGAGTATTGCAGACGGTTGACGCTCTTGTCAGTGGAGCGTATGGGGTTTCCCTGCTTGTCGTAACCAAGGATGACACCAGGGCTGATGAGTTCGTTCTTTGCCAGACGGACAGCCTCACCGATGGGCATTGGCTCACCCTCGTCATCTCTGCTCAGCACGCGGTTGGTAAATGCCAGATTCATCAGTCGGTTCTCTGGCTGATAGACTGTGCGTGTGGTACCATAGAAGGCGATAGCACCACCTTTCTTGTTGAAAAGCGCAGTCTCACCGATGTTATTCTCTTGTCCGTCAAACGGCATAATGTCACACGAGGCAGTAACCCACAGAGGAAGTCGCAGTGAGGTGGGTTCTGCAAAGTCGTTTAGTCGCAGCACATATTCGTGAGAGATGGCTCCAGGACCACCATGACCAGAATAGTTCATCACCAAGGCTCCCTGCTGCATCTGTTGTTTGATGAGTCGGGTGACGTCAGGATAACTGTTGCCTGTTGACGAACTGACGCGGTTGTAGGCATCCCACATGATGCGTTTTACCATGAAGTCAGGGTAGCGGTTCTCTACCAGACGAGCCACAGAGTCAGCATCCGCCATGTGGACATTGTTGTTACCATCGTCACCCATAAAGCACAGCATATTCTGCCAAGAACCTGCCTGCTCGTTGTTCGCATAGGAGAGAATCTTATCAACCACGATGGTTGCCTCCTCAGCATCGCGTGCTGAAATGCGTCCTATGGCAACGTCAGACTGGTCTGCACTAACCAGACTACCTCCCTCGCCATCATCGAGCATGCCAAAGTAGTCGTCGCTGAGATAGCACTGAGTCTGGCTATATGAGTTCTCGCTCTCATAGCAAAGCAGGAAATCATCGGGTGAATAATTCTTCCATTGTTGCGACAACATGCGGTTGTCCCAGGCGCAGTCACCCAGCAGTAGCAGATAGCGAGGCATGTCATCATCACTCTCTGCACGATCGTAGAGCATCTTCAGGTAACGGCGATAGGCATTGGCATCGGGTGTACCACTAGAGAACTCGTTGAAGAGCTCGTCAGCAGGAACAATATTGATGCGCAGCCCATCTTCCTCTTGGTGGAATGCCTTCAGACGTTCAGCCTGTGCCAACAGTTTCTGGGTAGTGGGTATGATAATCACCATGTCGGCAGCCTTGTCAGCATGGTGGTTCTGGTTCGTGATGTTATAGACGTATGCTGGTACAGGGAAACTCTGTGCAGACGACGGAGCAGCAGCAGGCTCAGTGGTGTATGTGGAGATGTAGTCCAGTCGTACGTTGGGAACTTTGCTGTCAGGGGTCAGCGTCACCTCGTTGGTGGCCTGCAGGTTGTTGACAGTAAATGTCTGCTGTGCAGTGCGCATAGTCTCGTAGCTGCCAATTTGCGGAATGGTGATAGACCCTAGCTCCTTGCCGTTCAGTGTCACCTTCACGCTACCTCCAGTGCCTACACCAGACAGTGCTACTGTCAAGCTTCCAGTTGCTGAGGCGCCTTGCGAAACGATGGTGTATTTATAGCTCTTGTCAGAATACAGCAGATTGCTGTCGTAGAGGTTGCGACCACCACTGAACCAGGCATAGTCATCAACCTCATAGAGTGTGCAATAGTCATCCTCCAACGGATAACAAGCTGCCAGGAAGTCCTCCCAACTGATGGTTTCGGGTGCCTTGTCGCTTTCTGTCAGGAAATAGTAGCCGTGAGTGGAGTAGGGGTTGCGGATGCGTTGGTGATCGTCGCTCCAACTGACAGGACCAACAGCATAGAATAAACGCTTGCCATCAACATCGCATAGAGGCACTTCCTGCAGGTCGTCAGTCTCTGCCAGATAGTCGCCTGTCAGCACCTCTGGCTGCAAGGCACCACCATAGCCATAGACCTTTACCTTATTGATATCTGTGAAACCTGCCTGACGAATAAGGTCGCTGGTCAACTGATAGATACCCGTTGAGGGCACACTAATCTTTGCCCATGTGCCTTTTGCCAACACTGATTTCGAGGCATAGCGCTCTGTGGCGGCTCTAGAGCTTCTTCTTGTGTTATAACGTGATTTTGTTATTTCGTTCCCTTTGATTCGAAGCTTAAAGCTCACCAACTTCTGGTACTTTCCTTCACGATAGACAATGGGTACAAAACCAATGTGCAAGGTTCCTTGCTTGCGCGACATGCTGACTGACTGGTACATCTCAGGCAGTGCTCCCAACGGACGGCCTGATAACTGCTGGTAGCGCTCAACATCGTCATGGCTCATGTCAATGAACTCAGGATACTCAATGATCGCCTCATAGGTGGAGTCAGCGTAATTCGCTCCTAAGGGATAGGCATAGTGGAAGGCTGGTAACAAGGTGTCAATCTTGACCTCTTGGGCGGTCAGGTTGAAGTACCCTTGCGCACTGGCTGTCAGGCCAGCGAACAGGAGTAATATGCTTGTTATCGTCTTTCTTATCGTCACTTACAGTTAAATTCCAATACTTTTCTGTCTTCTAACCATCCTTCCAGATGGTCGTCAATCTTTACGGGTCCTACGCCTACTGGGGTTCCTGTGTAGAGCAGGTCGCCTGTCTTCAGCGTGAAATACTGGGAGATGTAGCTTACCAGTTCATCAATCTTGTAGAGCATGTCGCTCGAACAGCCTTCCTGCACCGTCTCTCCGTTGATGTCCAGATGGAAGTGCAGGGCCTGCACATCAAGGAATTTCTCCTTGGGTACCCACTCGCCAATGACTGCCGAGCCGTCAAAACCCTTACAGATTTCCCAGGGCAGTCCCTTCTCTCTGGCTTCGCGCTGCAGGTCGCGGGCTGTGAAGTCTATGCCCACTGTGACAGCGTCGTAATAGCGGTGGGCAAAGCGCTCAGGAATGCTCTTCCCCAATCGACAGATGCGCACCACCAGCTCCGTCTCGTAGTCCACCTGTTCAGACCAGTCTGGAATGAAGAAGGGTTTGTGGTCCTTCAACAGTGCCGAGTCTGCCTTGGTAAAGATGACGGGCTTCTCCGGTTTATATAACGCACCATCCAGCTCTTTATTGTGCTGGATATAATTCATACCTACTGCAAATATCTTCATAGCTTCCTAAATTTTCGTGCAAAGGTACAAAAATAATTCTTAATTCTTAATTCTTAATTCTTATTTTATTCGTACCTTTGCAGCCATGAATCGTTTTGTAACCCTTTGTGTCTTGCTGTTGTCAGTCTGTGGTCTTTGGGCACAGACAGAGACGCGTTGCATCCGTCTGCAGGGAGTCCCATTAGAGGGACCATTGGATAGTGTGCGCACGCAGTTGCAGTCAGCAGAATGGACGGAGTGGGGACAATCAGACGATGGTGAGGACTACTATTTTCGTGGTAAGTTCTATGGCCTGAGGGCGAAACTGCTGGTGAGTATTTCCCCAACAAGTAAGCTCCTGACCTCTGCCTACGTCTCTATAGGTCCTTACAGCACAGAGGCGATGCTGACAAAGAACCTGCAGTTTTTCCTTTATAAGCTGAAACAGGAACATGGCGACTTTGTAGAGCGTGGTTGCGCTTGGGTCTATCTGGATGATTTCTCCAGCGTCAAATTGTCTATTGTCAATAATGATAATGGCTCTCGCGACATCCGTGTGCTCTACCTGCCAATGGCTACCTACTACAAGGATGCCATATCGATGGGACTGCATGGGCCTGTGCAGGAGGTGGTGACGGAGAATGCTGTCAGCGAAGACCAGTTTATGCGTTTCTCTCAGGATGGTCAGTTGGAACAGCCAGACCTGACTGCTCGTCAGTATGACCGCTATGGCTATCTGGTCAGTGCCCAGATGACAGAGCAGGAAGGTCATAGCGATGTTACTTACACTTATGATAGTCAGTACAGACTGATTCGTCGTACACTGACCAATGAGGCTGCAGGCATCCGCTACATCCATGAGTACACTTATAATGAGCAGGACGAGGTGGCCTCGCAGAGTCAGAAGGTGTTCAAGGGGGATGAGTGTGTGCTGACGCTGAACATGCACAACAACTACATGACACGCGACGACCAGGGAAACTGGACCACCAACTCGCTGTCCTTGTCGTATTGGGAGAAAGGCAGCCAGAGTCAGCAGACTACTGTGTTGCAGAAGCGTACATTAGCTTATTGGGAAGAATAATGAGAAGAGAAGATATCAAGGTCGTTGCCTTTGATGCTGACGACACACTATGGGACTGTCAGACCTGGTTCGACGAGGTGGAGCACCAGTGCTGTGAACTGCTCAAGCCTTGGGCTACAGCCCGTGAGGTCAGCGAGGGACTGTTTGCTACGGAACGTAAGAACCTTTCGCTGACAGGTTATGGCACCAAGGCCTTCACGCTGTCACTCATTGAGAATGCAGTACGTGTCAGCCACGAACAACTGACGGGTGATATTGTTATGCGACTCATTGAGATGGGACAACAACTGTTGCGTTTCCCTACAACACCCCTGCCTGAGGTGGAAGAGACACTACGCCAGTTGGCAGAGCGTCGCCACTATCGTTTGGTGGTGTTTACCAAGGGCGAACTGATGGATCAGGAGTCTAAGTTGCAACGTTCTGGTTTGGAGCAGTACTTCTCTCACATGGAAACAGTATCGAACAAGACTGAGCGTGAGTATCGTCAGCTCTGCGAGAATCTGGATGTTGCCCCAGAACAGACCATGATGGTTGGCAACTCCTTCCGCTCTGATATTGCGCCTGCTTTGGAGGCAGGAGCATGGGCAGTCCACATCCCTTACCATGTGGTCTGGGAGTTGGAGAAGAGTGAGGAATTCCCTCATGAGCGCCTGCAGAAAATCAGCCACTTCTCCGAACTGCTGGATATCTTAGACTGACAGCTATCCACAGACAAACGATTATAATATAAATAAGGTATAGTTGAGTGACGGAGAGGGTGATGCCCTCGATGCTGCTCAGGGGTAGTTGCACCATCCACTCTAGACTGTGGTTCAGGGCTGTTGCCAGCCACGTTAGTAGGATCATCAAGCCCTTCATAGCCCACGACCACCAGCTGAGGACAATGCTCAGCAGTGCTACGTTGAGCAACAGCCACGACATTGGTATGACGATGAAGTTACTCAGCAGGAACCAGGTGCTGAAGCGTCCGAACTGATAGACCACCAAGGGTGCTGTGGCTATCTGTGCAGCTATGGACACAGTGACCAGTCCCCATGCGGATGACAGCCAACGGTGCTGTTGCTGTATGTCTGCAGCTATCAGGTTGTTCAGGAGCGGATGGATGAGCACGATGCCCAGTACTGCCAGAAACGATAGTTGGAATCCCAGGTCATAGATGCTCATCGGGTTCACTGCCAGCAAGACGATAGCCACAAAGGCCAGTGTGTTGACAGACATGCGCTCTCTGTAGCCCAGCGACAACAGGGCATAGATGCTAATCATAAATGCTGAGCGCACCACACTGGTGGATAGTCCTGTCAGCAGTGCAAAGGCCCATATTGCCAATACCGTTATCACTTGTGTCACCATGTGGTAGCGATGCCAGCCAATGACCAGTGTTATCACCCCATAGAGAATCATCAGGTGCAGTCCGCTCAGTGCCAGGATGTGTGCTGCTCCCACTCGCGAATAGGTATCCTTCAGTTCTTTGCTCAGTGTCGTCTTGTCTCCCAGCGTCATTGCAGCTATCACCCCGTAGGCATCCTCGTCCATCTGTTGTCCTCTGAAGTACTCCAACAGGTGATGTCTCCATGTGAGGAAACGCAGTCGCACCCTGTCTGTCATTGACAGTCCTGTCAGACTAAGTGTCTGCCATTGCCACTGGTTGCTGTAAGCATACAACTCACCCGTATATCTGTGACACTTCATATATTGCAAGTAGTCGAAGTGCCCATAATGGTATTCGTGAACCTTCTTAATGCGTGAGTAAACTTTTATTCCTTGTCCTACCTGTATCCGTTCGCTCAATCCATCACGCTGAATACTACAGCGCAACTTATGCTGACCATCAGCAGTCAGTGCGTCGAAAGTCACAGTCTTCTCTTTGATTCTCACCTCGCTTGTGACAATCAGCCCCACCTGTTGTCTTTCCTCTGGCCACTCCACATTGAGCATTTGTCGTTGTCTGCTGCCTAACGTCATTCCAAGCAAGAGTGTTCCCAGAAATATTCCTGCTGTCTGCAGTCGAAGATTGCGCCCTACCATGCAGGTTGCTATGACGACTATTACCAGCGCCACCAAGGGTATGGACCAATCGTTTATCCATTGGCTCGTCGTTATCCCAACTATCATACATACTGCCAACGGCAGTAGTGGTGCGTGAATCTTCATTTTTCACTCTTCACTTTTTTATATGATTAGTTTCACACGGAAGCCGCGCTTGGTCTCTTCCTCTATCACCTGGCGGCACTGCCCGGAGAGTTCGCTGCGATGGGCATCGTTCAGCGGCGTGGCAGTCATTTTCTCCACCATGAAGTCGAGGGCCGTGACGAGCGACTGCTCGCTGTGCGTGATTCGCACGGTGATGGGGCGGTAGGGTGCCATCGCGCCGTCGAGCATCTTGTCAATCAGCTGCTGGGCCTTCTCTTCCTTCTCAGGGATGCCGTACTTGTGGCAGAAGGCACTGACAGCCGAGTGCATGCCGAGGAAGTCGAAGTCGGGGCCGCCAATCTCAAACACCTCCTTGCGGATGCGCTGTATGAAGGCCTTGGTGGCGCTGTGGACGGGCGACTCGAAGATCTGCCGGGGCGAGCCGTCCTCGTGGATATAGCCGTCGTACATGAAGAAGATACGGGTGCTTACATCGTGGGCAAACTTCATCTCGTGGGTGACGATGAGCATCGTCATGCCCTCCTTGGCCAACTGACGGATAACGCTGAGCAC
>CACYBB010000047.1 GCA_902772585.1 uncultured Bacteroidales bacterium
GTTGGCAACAGTCCTGAAGGACGAGTATGGAATTGAGCCCGCTGCTGCAGCTGTTGCTGTTGCTGCTGGTCCCGCTGCTGGTGGCGAAGCTGCCGCTGCTGAGGAGAAGTCTTCTTTCGACGTTGTTCTGAAGGAAGCCGGTGCTGCTAAGCTGCAGGTCGTTAAGGCCGTTAAGGAGGCTTGCGGTCTGGGTCTGAAGGAAGCTAAGGATCTCGTAGACGGTGCTCCTTCTACCCTGAAGGAAGGTCTGTCTAAGGACGAGGCTGAGAACCTGAAGAAGGCTATCGAAGAGGCTGGTGCCGTTGTTGAGCTGAAGTAATTCACTCTACAAATAAACAATATGGTTGGGAGCTCTCCAGTAGAGGGTTCCCGACCATTTTCTTGTCTTTTCTAGTCAAAACTAGTTTAAACTAGTATGACTAGTGCAACTAGCTTCACTAGAAAACAATAACCCACATTATTTATATATGGCTTCAAAAGTAATAGATAACAGAGTAAACTTTGGCAGCGTCAAGAATCCGATGCCGTTTCCGGATTTTCTCGATGTGCAATTAAAGTCTTTTAAAGACTTCCTCCAGTTGGACACTCCGCCTGAGGAACGCAAGAACGACGGTCTGTATAAGGTGTTCGCAGAGAACTTCCCTATTACCGATACGCGTAATAATTTCGTCCTTGAGTTCTTGGATTACTATATCGACCCGCCCCGTTACACCATCGACGAGTGTTTGGAGCGTGGCCTGACCTATAGCGTACCCTTGAAGGCTAAGTTGAAACTCTATTGCACCGATCCTGATCATGAGGATTTCGGCACAGTGATTCAGGACGTCTTCCTTGGTCCTATTCCTTACATGACAGCAAATGGTACCTTTGTTATCAATGGTGCTGAGCGTGTCGTTGTATCACAGTTGCACCGTTCACCTGGCGTATTCTTCGGCCAGAACGTGCACGCTAATGGTACCTTGCTCTATTCTGCCCGTATCATTCCTTTCAAGGGCTCTTGGATTGAGTTTGCTACCGACATCAACAATGTCATGTATGCTTACATCGACCGTAAGAAGAAGTTGCCTGTTACCACACTGCTCCGTGCTATTGGTTTCGAAGCTGATAAGGATATTCTGCAGATATTCGACCTTGCTGAGGAGGTGAAGGTTAATAAGAAGGCTCTGAAGGAAGTTCTTGGTCGCAAGCTTGCTGCTCGTGTACTGAAGAGCTGGAACGAGGATTTCGTAGATGAGGATACTGGTGAAGTAGTATCTATTGAGCGTAACGAGGTGATTATGGAGCGTGAGACTGAGATTACCGAGGATAACATGCTCGATATTCTGGAGAGTGGCGCTAGCACCATCCTCGTTCACAAGGACGAGTCTGTCGCTCAGGACTACTCTATTATCTTCAACACTCTGCAGAAAGACCCATCTAACTCAGAGAAAGAGGCTGTACTCTACATCTATCGTCAGCTTCGTAATGCAGATCCTGCCGATGATGCTTCAGCTCGTGAGGTTATCCAGAACCTGTTCTTCTCTGACAAGCGTTACGACCTGGGTGATGTAGGTCGCTACCGTATCAATAAGAAGCTTGGTCTGGAGACTGACATGGATGTTCGTGTACTGACCAAGGAGGATATCATTGAGATTATCAAGTATCTCATTCAGCTGATTAACTCGAAGGCAGCTGTCGATGATATCGACCACCTGTCAAACCGTCGTGTACGTACCGTTGGCGAGCAGTTGTCAAACCAGTTCTCTATCGGTCTGGCCCGTATGAGCCGTACCATCCGCGAGCGCATGAATGTTCGTGATAATGAGGTGTTCACCCCGACAGACCTGATTAACGCCAAGACGATTTCGAGCGTTATCAACTCGTTCTTCGGTACCAACCCACTGTCACAGTTCATGGACCAGACGAACCCGTTGGCCGAGGTGACCCACAAGCGTCGTCTCTCTGCTCTGGGTCCTGGCGGTCTGTCTCGTGAGCGTGCCGGTTTCGAGGTTCGTGACGTACACTATACACACTACGGTCGTCTGTGTCCTATTGAGAGCCCTGAAGGACCAAACATCGGTCTGATTTCTTCGCTCTGTGTGTATGCAAAGATAAATGAACTTGGCTTCATCTCTACTCCTTATCGTAAGGTGGAGAATGGTATTGCCAACCTCAATAATGACGATATCGTCTATCTGACAGCCGAGGAGGAAGAGGATCACGTAATCGGTCAGGGTAATGCACCGCTGAACGATGATGGTACCTTCATCCGCAAGGTGGTGAAGTGCCGTCAGGATGCAGACTTCCCCGTTGTTCCTCCCACACAGGTTGACCTGATGGACGTTTCTCCTCAGCAGATTGCATCTATCGCTGCTTCGCTGATTCCTTTCTTGGAGCACGACGATGCTCACCGTGCACTGATGGGATCGAACATGATGCGTCAGGCTGTTCCCCTGCTCCATAACGAGGCTCCTATTGTGGGTACTGGTATTGAGAAGCAGGTCTGCGAAGACTCTCGTACCATGATTACTGCTGAGGGCGAAGGTGTCATCGACTATGTTGACGCTACTACCATCCGCGTTCTCTATGATCGCACCGATGATGAGGAGTTCGTTAGCTTCGAGCCCGCTCTCAAGGAGTATCGTATTCCTAAGTTCCGTCGTACCAACCAGAACATGACCATCGACCTGCGTCCAATCTGTAACAAGGGTCAGCGTGTGAAGAAGGGTGATATTCTGACTGAAGGATATGCTACTGAGAACGGCGAACTCGCACTGGGTCGTAACCTCTTGGTGGCTTACATGCCTTGGAAGGGTTACAACTATGAGGATGCTATTGTGCTCAACGAGCGTATCGTTCGTGAAGATGTGCTCACTTCTGTACATGTCGATGAGTACTCACTCGATGTTCGTGAGACCAAGCGTGGCGCTGAGGAGTTCACCTCAGATATCCCCAATGTCAGCGAGGAGGCTACTAAGGACCTCGACGAGAACGGTATCATCCGTGTCGGTGCCCGCGTAGAACCCGGTGACATTCTGATTGGTAAGATTTCACCGAAGGGTGAGAGCGATCCTTCTCCCGAAGAGAAGTTGCTCCGTGCTATCTTTGGTGACAAGGCTGGTGATGTGAAGGATTCTTCTTTGAAGGCTAACCCCTCACTGACTGGTGTCATTATCGATAAGAAACTCTTCACACGTGCCGTGAAGACCCGTCAGACCAAGCAGCAGGATAAGATTACGCTGGCTAAGATTGACGAGGAGTACGAGGCTAAGTGCGACGACCTGAAGGATATTCTGGTTGAGAAACTGATGACCCTGACCAAGGGTAAGACTTCACAGGGCGTGAAGGACTACACTGGTGCTGAGATTATCTCTAAGGGTGCTAAGTTCACTGTTACCAACCTGAAGAACCTCGAATATGGTGACATCCAGATTAGCAACTGGACCAACGACGAGCACAAGAACCTGCTCATTGGTAAGTTGATTATCAACTATATGAAGAAGTTCAAACTGCTTGATGCCGAAATGAAGCGTAAGAAGTTTGCTATCACCATTGGTGACGAGCTGCCTTCAGGCATCCTGCAGATGGCTAAGGTCTATGTTGCCAAGAAGCGTAAGATTGGTGTTGGTGATAAGCTGGCCGGTCGTCATGGTAACAAGGGTATCGTCTCTAAGGTTGTACGTCAGGAGGATATGCCGTTCCTCGAGGATGGTCGTCCCGTTGACTTGGTACTGAACCCGCTGGGTGTGCCCTCTCGTATGAACCTCGGTCAGATTTTCGAGGCCATCCTCGGTGCTGCCGGTAAGCGCCTCGGCGTGAAGTTCGCTACACCTATCTTTGACGGTGCTAAGCTTGACGACCTTGCTGAGTGGACGGACAAGGCTGGTCTTCCCCGCCTGTGCTCTACCCACCTGTATGATGGTGAGACCGGTGAGAAGTTTGACCAGCCTGCTACCGTAGGTATCACATACTTCTTGAAACTCGGTCACATGGTTGAGGACAAGATGCACGCCCGTTCTATCGGTCCGTACTCACTCATCACGCAGCAGCCTCTTGGCGGTAAGGCCCAGTTCGGTGGTCAGCGTTTTGGTGAGATGGAGGTTTGGGCCCTGGAGGCCTTCGGTGCTAGCCATGTGCTGCAGGAGATTCTGACCATCAAGTCTGATGATGTTGTTGGTCGTGCCAAGGCTTACGAGGCTATCGTTAAGGGTGAGCCCATGCCTACTTGTAAATAGTCAAATTGTAAATATATATGGCTTTCAAGAAAGATACAAAGATAAAGAGTAATTTCCAGAAGATTACCATCGGTCTGGCTTCTCCAGAAGAGATCCTTGAGAACTCTTTCGGTGAGGTCACCAAGCCTGAGACCATCAACTATCGCACCTACAAGCCTGAGCGCGACGGTCTGTTCTGCGAGCGCATCTTCGGTCCTACGAAGGACTATGAGTGCGCCTGCGGTAAGTACAAGCGCATCCGCTATAAGGGTATCGTCTGCGACCGTTGTGGTGTAGAGGTTACCGAGAAGAAGGTACGTCGTGAGCGTACTGGTCACATCGAACTCGTTGTACCTGTAGCTCACATCTGGTATTTCCGTTCATTGCCCAACAAGATTGGTTACCTGCTGGGTCTGCCCACCAAGAAGCTCGATGCTATCATTTATTACGAGCGCTATGTGGTTATTCAGCCAGGTATCATGGCAAATAAGAAGGATGCTGAGGGCAACCCTGCTCTGGGTTCTCAGATGTACGACCTGCTCTCTGAGGAGGAGTACAATGACCTCATCGACAACCAGATTCCTGCCGACAACGACTATCTGGAGGATAGCGATCCCAACAAGTTCATTTGTAAGATGGGTGCTGAGGCTATTTACGACCTGCTGGTTCGTCTCGACCTTGACTCACTGTCTTATGAGCTGCGTGACCGTGCCAACAGCGACTCTTCTATGCAGCGTAAGAACGAGGCTTTGAAGCGTCTGCAGGTTGTTGAGGCTTTCCGCTCATCTGTGGAGAAGGGCATCAACCGTCCTGAGTGGATGATCATGAAGATTATTCCCGTCACTCCTCCTGAGTTGCGTCCTCTCGTTCCCCTGGATGGTGGTCGCTTCGCTACGTCTGACCTGAATGACCTCTATCGTCGCGTCATCATTCGTAACAACCGTCTGAAGCGTCTGATGGAGATTCATGCTCCTGAGGTTATCCTTCGTAACGAGAAGCGTATGTTGCAGGAGGCTGTCGACTCATTGTTCGACAACAGCCGTAAGTCTTCAGCTGTTAAGAGCGATAGCAATCGTCCTCTGAAGTCACTCTCTGACTCACTGAAGGGTAAGCAGGGTCGTTTCCGTCAGAACTTGCTCGGTAAGCGTGTTGACTACTCAGCCCGTTCGGTTATCGTTGTAGGTCCTGAGTTGAAGATGGGTGAGTGCGGTCTGCCTAAACTGATGGCCGCTGAGCTTTACAAGCCATTCATTATCCGTAAGCTCATTGAGCGTGGTATCGTGAAGACTGTAAAGAGCGCTAAGAAGATTGTTGATCGTCGCGAGCCCGTTATCTGGGATATCCTGGAGAATGTGATGAAGGGTCATCCTGTACTCCTCAACCGTGCACCAACACTGCACCGTCTGGGTATTCAGGCCTTCCAGCCTAAGCTTATCGAGGGTAAGGCTATCCAGCTGCACCCATTGGCTTGTACCGCATTCAACGCTGACTTCGACGGTGACCAGATGGCTGTACACCTTCCTCTGTCTAACGAGGCTATTCTGGAGGCACAGATTCTGATGCTCCAGAGCCACAATATTCTGAACCCTGCCAATGGTGCTCCTATCACCGTTCCTTCACAGGATATGGTGCTCGGTCTGTACTATATCTCTAAGATTCGTCCAGGTGCCAAGGGTGAGGGCCTGACCTTCTACGGTCCTGAGGAGGCTATCATTGCTCACAATGAGGGCAAGTGCGACCTGCACGCTCAGGTAAAGGTAATGGTTGACGATATCGTTGATGGCAAGCCCTGCCGTCACATGGTAGAGACCTCTGTTGGTCGTGTTATCGTTAATGGCATCATTCCTAAGGAGGTTGGCTACGTTAACAAGATCGTCTCTAAGAAGAGTCTGCGCGACATCATTGCTGACGTTATCAAGAATGTAGGTTTCGCTGAGGCTTGTGAGTTTCTCGATGGTATCAAGAACCTTGGTTACCGCATGGCTTACGAGGCAGGTCTGTCGTTCAACCTTGACGACATCATCATCCCTGAGTCTAAGAAGGAACTGATTGAGAAAGGTAATGCTGAGATTCAGCAGATTACCGAGAACTATAACATGGGTTTCATCACCGACAACGAGCGTTACAATCAGGTTATCGATACTTGGACACACGTTAACAACGACCTTGGTAACGTACTGATGAAGGAGATGACCGAGGCTGACCAGGGATTCAACGCTGTATTCATGATGCTTGACTCTGGTGCCCGTGGTAGTAAGGACCAGATCCGTCAGCTCTCTGGTATGCGTGGTCTGATGGCCAAGCCCCAGAAGGCAGGTGCTGAGGGCGCTCAGATTATTGAGAACCCGATTCTGTCGAACTTCAAGGAGGGTATGTCAGTGCTGGAGTACTTCATCTCTACCCACGGTGCTCGTAAGGGTCTTGCCGATACCGCCATGAAGACAGCCGACGCCGGTTACCTGACTCGTCGTCTGGTTGACGTATCTCACGACGTGATTATCAATGAGGAAGACTGCGGTACGCTCCGCGGACTCGTCTGCACCGCGCTGAAGAACGGCGACGAGGTCATTTCAACGCTGTATGAGCGCATCCTCGGTCGTGTCTCTGTTCACGATATCATCCATCCTTCTACTGGCGAACTTATCGTGGCTGCCGGTGAGGAGATTACTGAGCCTATCGCACAGATCATCGAAGACTCTCCTATCGAGAGCGTCGAGATTCGTTCAGTGCTCACCTGTGAGTCAAAGCATGGCGTGTGCATGAAGTGTTACGGTCGTAACCTCGCTACCCGTAAGATGGTTCAGAAGGGTGAGGCTGTCGGTGTGATTGCCGCTCAGGCTATCGGTGAGCCTGGTACTCAGCTGACTCTGCGTACGTTCCACGCCCAGCCAATGCCAGCATCGTGGCTAAGAACGACTCTAAGATTGAACTCGAAGAGGTTCGTACCGTACCATTCGATGAGGATGGCCGCGAGTGCGAGATGGTTGTCAGCCGTTTGGGTGAAATGCGTTTCGTCGACAAGAACACTAATATCGTGCTGTCTACCGTCAACGTTCCTTACGGTTCGTCTCTCTACTTCAAGAATGGTGACGCTGTTAAGAAGGGCGACAAGATTGCCCAGTGGGATCCATTCAATGCCGTCATCGTTACTGAATATGCCGGTACCCTGAAGTTCCACGACGTTATCGAGGGTGTGACCTTCCGTGCTGAGACCGACGAAACCACCGGCTTGACCGAGAAGATTGTTACCGAGTCACGTGATAAGTTGAAGGTTCCTACCTGTGACATCATTGATGCTAATGGCGATGTTGTTGGTACCTATAACTTCCCTGTGGGTGGTCACGTAGTTGTTGAGGACGGCCAGACTGTTAAGACTGGTGAGACCCTCGTTAAGATTCCTCGTGCTGCTGCCAAGGGTGGTGATATCACTGGTGGTCTGCCTCGTGTTACTGAGCTCTTCGAGGCTCGTAACCCATCGAACCCCGCTATCGTATCTGAAATCGACGGTGAGGTCACCATGGGTAAGGTTAAGCGTGGTAACCGTGAAATCATCGTCACCTCTAAGACAGGTGAGCAGCGTAAGTACCTCGTATCACTGTCTAAGCAGATTCTGGTACAGGAGCATGACGCCGTACGTGCCGGTACGCCACTCTCTGATGGTGTCATCACACCAGCCGACATCCTTGCCATCAAGGGTCCCACGGCTGTACAGGAGTACATCGTTAATGAGGTACAGGATGTGTATCGTCTGCAGGGTGTGAAGATTAACGACAAGCACTTCGAGATTATCGTTCGTCAGATGATGCGTAAGGTAGAAATCAACGATCCGGGTGATACTACGTTCCTCGAGCAGCAGATTGTCGACAAGCTCGACTTCGCTGAGGAGAACGATCGTATCTGGGGTAAGAAGGTGGTTACCGATGCCGGTGACTCTGAGAACCTGCAGAAGGGTCAGATTGTTACTGCCCGCAAGTTGCGCGATGAGAATTCTTCACTGAAGCGCCGCGATATGAAACTCGTTCAGGTTCGCGATGCCGTGCCCGCAACGTCTACACAGATTCTGCAGGGTATCACCCGTGCAGCTCTGCAGACCAAGTCGTTCATGTCGGCTGCATCGTTCCAGGAGACTACTAAGGTCCTCAACGAAGCTGCTATCCGTGGTAAGAGCGACAACCTCGAGGGTATGAAGGAGAACGTGATTGCTGGTCACCTGATTCCTGCTGGTACTGGTCTCCGCGAGTTCGACAAGATTATTGTCGGTTCTAAGGAAGAGTATGAGCGCATGCAGGCCAACAAGAAGAACGTCCTCGACTTTGCCGAGGAGGATGTGATGGAATAACAATCATTCCTACTATACTTGAACGCCCATCGTGCTTTGGTTGCACGATGGGCGTTCTTTTTTATAGATTACAGCCGGAATGAGTGAAATGCTTGGTACTACAGATGCTGCACGCTGTTGCAGCGGTCGGTGTAGAACTTCTTGAAATCTTCCCAACGATAGTAGGGGAACAGGTCAGAGGGTAGGGGGAGTGTTGCTTCCTGACTGTTCAAGAGGCACTTTACCAAAATATCATCCCCTTGTTTCTTGCTTTGGTAGAAGATGAGTTGCAGGTTCGATGCTTTACATGTCTCCCAATTCTGGTAGCAGTCTTTCACGTCGTAAGGATTCTCAGGATCTTTATCAGCACCGTTAATACCCATCAGCACCGTCAATGGTCCCAGACAGGTGTCGTGACCGAAGCGCAGGTCTGCCAGACGTTGTGTCTTACCGTTCAATACGTCATCGGCCTTTTTGATGATATCCTGCAGAATGGGTATCATATCGTATCGTGGACCGAAGACCCAAGTGTAGCCACCTAAGTTCTCGCCTTCCCAGCGGGCTGCCAATTCCTCATCGGTAATAATTCCCTTCATGATACCCTCCTGTCCGATGCTGGGCAGTGAGGTATAGAGGTTGATGAGGTTGCTGCCAATATGATGAGGGGTACCAGGCAGTCCTTCTGTACTGGTGAACACACGAGGGACGATGACCTCACGAAGCGAGTCCTTACCCAGAAACTGCTTACGATTCTTCTCAAAACGGGGTACCGACCGTGGCCAGCGGTGACGCAATGGATTCTGACGGTCATCGGGCTTTACACCGTCCAGCGTCTTGCGGGCTGACTGTTCACGAATCTCAATCTTTGGATTGCACTGTACCAGTTCTTGACAGAATGCTGCCATGCTGATGACACAGCGCCCCACCAGCGATGCTACTGCAAACACGTCGCCACCATTCTTGAAAACTTCAGGGAAGTTGTTATACATCTGACGGGCAATGAACTGGTGTTGCTCCCAGCCAAGATCGCTGAGCTCTGTGGTGCTGATGGCTAAGTCGGCCTTACAGGCGTCATATTTCTCCCTGAATGCTTCACCGACGGGTGTTAGTTGACCGCGTGCATGGGCCTTTGTCAGCAGTGAGTCCAACTCACGATATAGTGCATCGTTCCAGTAGTAGCGCGAGCCGTGGCGACCATAGTGGCTAATGTAGAATGGTTTGTAACCGCTGGGCGCCTTTGTCAGTTTGAAGTTCTCATACGAGTAAGGGTAGTCAGTACCATAGGCTTTCCGTGGGTCTGCCTTCACTTGTTCCAATGCACTTGTTCCTTGTGCCCATGTCGTCAGAACGATGGACAACAACAGTAGGATATGGATGATTCTTCTCATTGTGGTATTTGAAATAAAAAGAGGACCGCACCGCATGGTGTAGCCCTCTTAAAATTTTCTTTACAAGAATTATTTGTTGACAGCCTCAGCGAGCTCTGCACCAGCCTTGAACTTAGCAACCTTCTTAGCAGCAATCTTAATCTTCTGTTTGGTAGCGGGGTTGATACCTTCACGAGCGGGCTTCTTAACTACGTCGAACGTGCCGAAACCTACGAGCTGAACCTTGTCACCCTTCTTCAGAGCACCCTTGATAGCTTCTACTGTGGCATCGAGAGCCTTCTTTGCATCAACTTTGGTCAGACCAGCACCAGCTGCAATCTTGTCAATTAATTCTGTCTTGTTCATAATTTTGTTGTTTTAAAGTGAATGATAAATAGTTTAAGTCGATTTCTGAACGCAAATATAGGACAAAGTTGTGAAAAAACAAACAAAAAACGGAAAAATTTTACTTTTTTCATTAAAAAAAGTGTGTATTGCCCCTTTTTCGTGCTGAAAAACGGATATTTTTAGTAATTTTGCGCCCACAAGTGGCACATTTGTTGCTACAAGGAATAATAGTAAATAGTCAAATAGTCAAATAATAGATGAACAATATGCCGACAATGACCAAGAATCTGTTGGTCATCAATATACTGGCCTATTTGGCCACGGTGGTGTTGGAACGTAGTGGGGTAGACTTGAACGCCCTGTTGGGTCTGCACTTCTTCAAGGCCAGTGCCTTCCATGCGTACCAGTTTCTGACATACATGTTCCTGCATGGCAGCTTTACACATATTCTTTTTAATATGTTTGCCTTGTGGATGTTCGGTTCTGTGATAGAACGTGTATGGGGTCCGAAAAAATTCCTTTTTTATTACATTGTGTGTGGTGTCGGTGCTGGAATCGTGCAGGAGTTAGTGCAATACGGTAACTACGTGGCACAGGGACTGGATGCCTACCAGTATGTCAATATGGGTGGCGCACAGATTTCCATGGATGCCTATATAAATATGTGGACTACGATTGGCGCTTCGGGTGCTGTGTATGGCATTCTGTTGGCTTTCGGTATGATATTCCCCAACGAGCGTTTGTTTATTATTCCCTTCCCGTTCCCCATCAAGGCCAAGTGGCTTATCGTGGGATATATCGTTATTGAGTTGTTCTCAGCGATGAGTGGTCCTGGCGATGGTGTCGCTCACATGGCACATCTGGGCGGTATGCTCTTCGGTTTCCTGTTGATACGTTACTGGCGAAAGCATCCTGACAGCAGTCAGCGTTTTGGACGTAGCTATGGTCAGGAGTTCTTCGACAACCTAAAGCGTAAGTATGACGAGCGTCAGCGCAACCAGCACATGCATGCTGAGCAGACTCGTTGGGAGGAACAACGTCGTGAAACTGACGAGGAATATAATGAGCGTCAGCGCAAGAACCAAGAGGAAATTGATGCTATCTTGGACAAGATTCGTAAGAGTGGTTACGACAGCTTGACGAAGGAGGAAAAGCAGAAATTATTTGAGCAGAAGCGTCCGTCGTGATTAAGCAGTTGAAGAAGTTGACCGTACAGATGTTGACGGGAGCGAATGTTGCCACTGTCATCGTGATGTTGTTGGTAGGATTCAGCGACCGCATCAATCCTGCCGATCATCCGTTAGTGTCGACTATCGGTATGGCCTTCCCCATTCTGTTGTTGTTCAATCTGGGCTTTCTGCTGTTTTGGCTCATCTTTAAGTGGACCAGGGCGTGGGTTCCTGTGGTAGGCTTTGTTCTTTCGTACGTACCTATTTCTATATATATGCCTCTGAATGTCAGTGCATCGGCTCCTGAAGATGCACTGAAACTGGTGTCGTATAACGTTTGCAGCTTTGGGGGCAACTTCAAATACGAGCAGGGCTTTGAGAAAGTGCGTGATTACTTGATTGACGAAAAGGCCGACATCGTTTGCCTGCAGGAAGACAACGACACGTGGCGCCGCTATTGCTTCAAGCAGTTTGAGGAAAGGGGACTGGTCTATAACGACACCATAGAGTTGTGCAACAGTCCACAGTCCTTCAATTGTTTAGGCATTCACAGCAAATATCCCATCATTCGTCGTGAGCGCATTGATTATGCTACTGTTAGCAATAACGGTAGTGCTGCATGGTGGCTGAAAGTGGGTGAGGATACCCTTATCGTCGTCAACAACCATTATGAAAGTTGCCATTTGAATATCGAAGACCGTCGCCAGTATCGTCAGATATTGAAAGGCGAGATGGCCAGAGACTCCGTGCGTGCCGAGTCGCAACTGTTAATGGTGAAACTGGCAGAAGCCAATGCAGTACGCTCCGGACAGATAGACGCGGTGTGTGAGTATGTCGAGCAGTATCTGGGACAATATCCCATCATCGTCTGTGGAGATTTCAACGATAATCCCATTTCCTATTCACGCCATCAGATGGCTAAGTTGCTGCATGACTGTTTCGTAGAGAAGGGGAGGGGCATCGGTTTGTCATATAATCAGAAAGCGTTCTCCTTCCGTATCGACCATATTTTCTGTTCTTCAGATATCACCCCCTATGAGTGCTTTGTTGACTCAAAAATGGACGCAAGTGACCACTATCCGATGGTTTGTAGGTTAAAAATTGGGGGAAATTAGTGAAAATGGCACGAATTTTTGCAATAAATTTCTGTAAGTGAAGAAAAATGAGTATATTTGCAGGCTTAAAATGCGAAAACATTAAATATAACAACAAAATAAAACAATGCAAAACAAAGGAATTGTAAAATTTATCGCAATCGTCTTGATTCTCGTTTGCTGCTTCTACCTTTCCTTCACCTTCGTAACACGCCACTACGAGAGTAAGGCTGCTGCCATGGGTGAGGAGGCTGGTCAGGAGTACCTCGACTCAATCATGAACGAGAAAGTGTACTGCGGAATTTATTCTTTCAAGCAGTGCCGTGAACTGGAAATGGGCCTGGGTCTTGACCTGAAGGGCGGTATGAACGTTATTCTTGAGGTATCAGTACCCGATGTTATCGATGTGCTGGCTGACCACAAGACCGACGCAGCCTACAAGAAGTCAATGGAAGAGGCCAAGAAGGAAGAAGAGACTAGTCAGAACGACTTTATCTCGCTGTTCATCAAGTATTGGAAGCAGAACTCTAACGGTCGCCCCTTGGCAGCTGTGTTCGCTACCCAGCAGATGAAGGGTAAGGTTAGCACTCAGTCGAGCGACTCAGAAGTTGAGAGCGCTCTGCGTGCTGAGGTACAGTCGGCCGTAGATAACTCATTTAATGTTGTTCGCAACCGTATCGACAAGTTCGGCGTTGTACAGCCCAACATCCAGAAGCTGGAGGGTCAGTCAGGCCGTATCATGGTCGAGATGCCTGGTGTGAAAGAGCCTGAGCGCGTACGTAAGTTGCTGCAGGGTTCTGCCAACCTGGAGTTCTGGGAGACCTACAACTCTCAGGAGATTGCTCCCCTGTTGTCTCAGTTGAACCAGAAGTATGCTGCCCTGAATGGTAATGCTGCTGCAGACACCACAGCTGTTGCTGCTACTGATTCTACTGCTGTTGCTGAGGCTGCTGCTGACACCACGAAGGCTGCTGCTACCGATCTGGCTGCTAAGTTGGCCAAGAAGGATAGCAAGGCTACCAATATTGAGAAGGAACAGAATCTGAAGGTTAATCCTCTGTTCGCTGTCTTCCAGCCCGTTCCTCAGGGTCTGGCTATCGTAGGTTATGCAAATGCCCGCGATACCGCTCAGGTGAACAAGGTTATCTATTCTGATATTGCTGCAACCATCCTGCCTGCTGAGTGCAAGCTGCGTTGGGGTGCTAAGGCAGAGGACTTCGGTGGCGAGAACACCAAGGGTGATATCTTCGCCCTCTATGCCCTGAAGGTTACCGAGCCTAACGGTCGTGCTCCACTGGAGGGTGACGTTATCACCTCTTCTAAGGACGACTTCGATCAGATGGGTCACCCCTCTGTTTCTATGCAGATGAACTCTGACGGTGCTCGTCGTTGGAGCCAGATCACCAAGCAGAACATTGGTCGTGGTGTAGCCATCGTGCTCGACGATGCCGTTTACTCTGCTCCTCGTATCCTGACACAGATTGATGGTGGTAACTCTCAGATTACTGGTAACTTCACCATCGAGGATACCAAGGACTTGGCTAACACGCTGAACTCTGGTAAGATGCCGGCTCCTACCCGCATCGTACAGGAAGAGGTTGTTGGTCCTTCACTGGGTGCTCAGTCTATCAAGCAGGGTATCATGTCATTCATCGTTGCCTTCGTGCTGCTGATGATCTACATGATCATGCTGTACGGCTTCATCCCCGGTATCCTTGCCGATATCGCCCTGTTGTTCAACCTGTTCTTCACGCTGGGCATTCTTACCTCGTTCCAGGCTGCACTGACTATGCCTGGTATCGCCGGTATCGTACTGACACTGGGTACCGCTGTGGATGCTAACGTGCTTATCTACGAGCGTATCAAGGAAGAGCTGAAGCGTGGTATTGGTCTGAAGGAGGCTTTGCAGAAGGGTTACTCTAACGCCTTCAGCGCTATCTTCGACTCTAACGTCACCTCTCTGATTACCGGTTTCATCCTGTTGTTCTTCGGTACAGGTCCTGTCAAGGGCTTCGCTACCACTTGGATCATCGGTATCTTCTGCTCATTCTTCACCGCTGTGTTCCTGACCCGTCTGGTTTATGAGAACCGTCTGAAGAAAGACAAGTGGCTGAACCTGACCTTCGTAACCGGTTATTCTAAGAACCTGATGCAGAATGCTAAGTACAACTTCATGGGTATGTACAAGAAGTCATTCATCATCTGGGGTGTTGCTGCCGTTCTGTTCTGCGTATCATTCGCTGTTCGTGGTCTGAGCGAGAGCATCGACTTCACAGGTGGTCGTAACTATGTTGTTACCCTCGACAAGGAGACTCCCGTTGAGCAGGTTCGTCAGGCTCTGGCTGGCGCCTTTGTCAACACTATCGGTGAGAATGCCGGTAAGGAGGCTAACACTAGCGTTATTGCTCTGGGTACTGATGGCAAGACCATCCGTGTCAGCACCAACTGGGATATCGAGTCAAACAGCCCGACGGTTGACGACGAGGCTGAGACCATCCTCTATAACGCACTGAAGAAGGGCGGCTTCGTTAGCCAGGCTAATGTTGAGGCCTTCAAGAACCCCGATGTTCGTCAGGGTGGTTCTATCATCAGTTCTGCAAAGGTAGGTCCTGCTGTTGCTAAGGACATCACCTATGGTGCTATCATCAGCGTCATCATCGCTCTGATTGCTATCTTCCTGTACATCCTGCTGCGCTTCCGCAACGTCGCTTACTCTACTGGTGCTACCATTGCACTGGCTCTCGACGCTCTGGTTGTTATCGGTATGTACTCTGCACTGTGGGGCATCGTTCCTATGTCGTTGGAGATTGACCAGGTATTCATCGGTGCTATCCTGACTGTGATTGGTTACTCTATCAACGATAAGGTGGTGGTCTTCGACCGTATCCGTGAGAACTTCCAGCTCTATGGCAAGCGCGATCGTCAGCAGTTGTTTAATGACTCACTGAACCAGACGCTGGCTCGTACCATCAACACCTCTGTCACGACATTGATCGTGTTGCTGTGTATCTTCATCCTCGGTGGTGACTCTATCCGCAGCTTCTCGTTCGCCATGATTCTGGGTGTTATCTTCGGTACCCTGTCGTCACTGTTCATCGCTGCTCCTACAGCATTCCTCGTGATGGGTCGTACCATCCGTGAGGAAGAGGTTGCCGCTGAATAATAAGAAGTGATATACAAACAAATCAGCCCGCTTCCATATTGGAGGCGGGCTGATTTCTTTTTGCTAGTTTTTCTAGTATTACTAGTGGTACTAGATTATATAGTCCCACTAGTTAAAATAGTACAGGAACGCTGCGATGCCTTCGAGGGCGGGCTTGCGCTCTCCTTCAATCTCAATCTTGAACTTGATTTCAGCCTTGCAGATGCCACGCAGGTTCTGGATGTTGTGCAGAGTAGTAACCAAACGGACTTTAGAACCAGTAATCACGGGCTGGCCGAAGCGCATATCGGTCATACCGTAGTTCACCAACATCTTGATGTTATGCACCTCGATAATCTGGTCCCACATATAGGGCAGCAGACTCAGTGTCAGGTAGCCGTGGGCGATGGTCGACTTGTAAGGACTCTCCTCCTTGGCGCGAGCCACGTCAACGTGTATCCACTGGTGGTCCAAGGTAGCGTCAGCAAACAGGTTGATTCGGTCCTGGTCAACCTGCAACCAGTCTGATGCTCCCAACTCTTCGCCCAGGTGGGCGGCAAACTCGTCGTACGAGTTAATGACTAATTTTCCCATAGTTTTTTATCTTTTATAGAAATTTATAGTGCAAAGGTAGTCATTTTTCGTAGAAAATAACTACCTTTGCAGTACTTTTTGTTGCCCTGATAGTTAAATGGATATAACAAGGCTCTCCTAAAGCTTAGTTCCGAGTTCGATTCTCGGTCGGGGTACTGAGTGAGAAATCCAAAGAGGTTTCTCACTTTTTTTTCTCTTTAGTCTTTTGTGAAACCGAGGGTGAGGACGCTGATGCGGATGCCCTCTACGTCTTTCAGGGCGTTGGCGCAGGCGATGAGGGTGGCACCAGTGGTACAGACATCATCGATGAGCAGTACGTGGCGCCCTTTCAGTTGACTGTCATCCATGAGCTCGAAGGTGTCTGCCACATTCTCCTGGCGCTGCCAGCGGTTCAACTTCGTCTGACTTTGGTGAAACTCCTTGCGCTGTAGTGCCTTGGTGACGATGGGAAGGTGAGTAATGTCGCTAACCCCTATGGCCAGCATCTCACTCTGGTTGTAGCCACGCTGGCGCAGTCGCTTACGGGACAAGGGTACGGGCAACAATACATCAATATCACGGAAGAAGTCGGAGAGTTGCATTTCGCTCGCCATCACGCGTCCCATGTCTTCACCGATGTCAGGCCGATTGTCGTATTTCAATCGATAGACCATTTGGGCCATCTGGGCATGTGGCTGATAGTAGAAGAGGGCAGCAGCCTTCTCCACAGGCGATAGTTTCCAAAAGAGTTGTGCCATCGTGTTGTCGAGCGGTTTCTGGTGGAAGTCGGTACGAGGCAGATGGAACAGACAAACGCTGCAGAGCGAGCGCTCAGTGGGTGCCAGCCGTTCTCCGCACACTACACATAGTCGTGGGGAAATGAAGTCAAGGATACGAGTAATCCAGTTCATGATGCTAGGTTAATGGTTCATGGTTAATGGTTCATGGTTATTCGCAGTCCTCTTCGCTGACGTCCAGACATTGGCGTATGATGTCGAACGTAAAGCCACGACCCAGTGCAAACCGCACTAGTTTCTGGTTCAGTTCATAGTCGCTGCTGGCCTTGGTGCTACGCCGCTTCTGTTGCAATAGCGGCTTAAGCACACTGAGATATTCTTCGTCTTCGACCTCGTCAAGCACGCGCTGACGGATGTCATCGTCTATGTGTTTCTGCCAAAGGGCCTGTTCCACCTTGCGACGCCCCCATTTGTTGTAACGCACCTTGTCCTTCACGAAGGCGCGGGCATAGCGCTCGTCATCAACATATCGCTCGCTGACCAGTCGCTGCATCACGCGGGCCTGCTCTTCCTCTGGCATTTCCCAGCGGCGCATCTTCTCCAGCATTTCGTGTTGGCAGTGCTCGGCCTGTGCACAGAGTGCTGCCAGCGTCAGGTAGGCATCCGCTTCTGTTTTTTGTTTCATCTGATGGCTTGTATAAAACGCGTCTTGCCAAACTGGTCGTCATGGGCTATGACGTTGAATCCCAGTTCCAACAGGCGCTCTTCAATGATTTCTTCGTACAACGGATTGGTCTCCAGCCACAGTTCTCCTCCAGGGTGCAGTGCCGACTGGGCATAGTTCATGATGGGCACATAGAACTGCAACGGGTTGTCGTCAGGCACAAAGAGGGCTATCTCCGGTTCGTAGTCCAGCACGTTGGCCTCCATCTGCTCGGCCTCGCTGTCGCAGATGTAGGGTGGATTGCTGACGATGAGGTCCCATTGTGGTGCCACTTGGTAGGTCTGCTGCAGCATGTCGTTCTCTACCACATTGACCTTTGCCCCCAACTGCTGTGCATTTCCTTTGGCTACACGCAGGGCGATTGGTGAGATGTCCCAGGCCGTCACTTGGCTGTTTGGAATGTCGAGAGCCAGTGTGATGGCTATGCAGCCACTGCCTGTGCCGATGTCGAGAACAGTGCGATTGGGGGAATCAACTGCTACATGCTTAGTGATCAATTGGCACAGGTGCTCTGTCTCTGGTCTGGGTATCAGCACCCCAGGCTCTACATGGAAAGTGCGACCACAGAAGTCCGCCTGCCCTAAAATATACTGAACGGGTTCGTTATCTAACAGTCTTTTTGTGATTTCTTCCAGTTCTGCTTGGCAGTCTAAGGATAATTGTGTATCTTTGCCGATGTAAATGTCTGACAGCGTGAGGCCATAGCGCACCTCATAGACCATACGAGCAATGGCTTTTGCCTCGCCCTCGTCGTATGCTTGCGCTAGTTTGCGCCACATCTCGTTGTAAGTCATAGTGCAAAGGTAATAAAAAAATACGAATTACAAATTACGAATTACGAATTTTATGAGTGAAGACGAAAAATACATGCACCGCTGTCTGCAACTGGCAGCCAACGGTATTCAGGGCGCACGTCCAAACCCGATGGTGGGTGCTGTAATAGTTGCAACTCGACCTTCCGCCATCAGCCATCAGCCATCAATCATTGGCGAGGGCTATCACGTCCGTTGTGGTCAGGGCCATGCGGAGGTTAATGCCTTTGCCAGTGTACGACCTGAGGACGAACCGTTGCTGAAGGATGCCACCATCTATGTCTCCTTGGAGCCTTGCTCGCACTATGGCAAAACGCCACCCTGTGCCGACCTTATTATTAAGAAAGGTGTACGCCGTGTCGTGGTGGGTACCATCGATCCCTTTGCCGAGGTGCAGGGTAGGGGCATCCGTAAGTTGCAGGATGCAGGCATCGACGTCACTGTTGGTGTCTTGGAGAAGGAGTGCCAATGGCTGAATCGTCGTTTCTTCACCTACCACTCGAAGCATCGTCCCTATATCATCCTCAAGTGGGCACAGACTGCCAACGGTTTTATCGACGGCCACGGTAAAGCCCTGCAAATCAGCAACGAACAGACGCAGATGCTCTCCCACCAGTTGCGTGCCGAGGAGGATGCTATCCTCGTAGGTCATACTACCGATGCACGTGAACGTCCGCAGTTGACTGTCCGTCACTGGCACGGCCCCAATCCCAAGCGTGTGGTGCTGACCCATCAGCGCCCATTGCCCCAACTCATTGACGACCTCTATCAGCAAGGCATCCAGTCGCTCATCGTCGAGGGTGGTCGTCAGACCCACGAGTCGTTCCTTGCTGCAGGTCTGTGGGACGAGATTCGTGTCGAGACAGGTGCTATGACTGTTACTGATGGCACCCGTGCTCCCCAGCTTCCTGCCAACGTCTCGCTGCTCAGTCGTGAGACCTATGGTGACAATACCCTGTGTCGCTATGTGGCAACTTTCTTCATCAAAATTTGACCCTTTGGGCGAATTTTCTCACGACTCAGCAAACGGAACGCAAGCATTTCTTTGCATTCGCTGCTCGAAAATTTACAATTACGAACGGAATTGTTCCGTGAAATGAGTCCTCTGTTGGACAATGAATCAGCAATGAAGAAGATGCTGACATTCATCAGGACTTTATCGCCGGCAAAACCTGCAAAGGCTGAAACCGGTTGGGCAGACCGTTTCGTGGGTGCATGGAAAGAAGACCGTTCTGCCGACGAAATAGTCAGCGATATTTGTAGTGCCAGAACAGCAAACAATTTTGATGTCAAGTTATGAAAGGTTATCTTCTAGACACGAGCACCTGTGTAGCCATTTTCCGTGGTAATCGCCAAGTGGCCGCAAAACTGAACGAGGCAGGAAAAGAGAAATGTTTCGTTTCTCCTATCGTTGTGGCCGAACTGCTTTTTGGCGCATACAGAAGTAAGCTCGTTGAAGAGAATCTGAAGCAGACTCGTGCTTTCATCAGCGAAGTACAGGTGTTGCCTTTTGAGGAAAGTCTTGAGGCCTTTGCCAAAGAGCGTGCTCGCCTCTGGGCTGAAGGCAAGAAAATAGAGGACTTTGACTTGTTGATAGGATGTGCTGCAAAGGCTGCTGATCTTACCATCGTCACTCATAATGTGAAGCACTTTAATCACATTGAAGGCCTCAATATAGAGGACTGGATCAATAATGTATAACCCTTAAAACCAAGATGCCTATGGGCTGAGATTGATATAACAAAAGGACATATAGGATGAATATCCACTTTTAGATTCTTGTTTCGGAAATTCGCCAAATTTCAAAGAAATGTACAAGACCTGAAGTAGGAGTTCACGCTGAAAGGCGTGGGCATTACTCGTTAAAGTACATTGGGCGTTTGGCGATGCCTCCGAAACGTAGACGAAGTAAATTGTCCACGTTTTCTTTTTGTGCATTACAGTTAACATATATAATAACAAACGATAAGACTATGAAAAAATTACTATTGATGATTATGGTACTTGGGCTTACAATAGTAAGTCATGCCCAAAATGACGACAATACCGAGATACCCGACATCGACCTGACTACAGGCGCTCACTTTACTGTCAACTTACCAGCGGCTGGTACACTGAAACAACGCTTGACGGCTGCCGTATTTGAAACAGACTTCGACTTGGTGGACTTCCTGACCATCAAGGGCAAGATGGGTGCTGCCGACATCGCTTACTTGAATGCTCAGGAAGGACTGGTGTCGCAGTTGCAATATCTCGACTTGTCGGATGTGGAGCTGGTGTATGACGATGGCGTTTACTTTGAGAGAACATATCGTACAGATGGTAATACCTATGGTGGCATCCAGACCTACCGGAGTGACATCTACACACTCTCGGAAGAGAACAAAGACGAAGCAGGACCAGACGATAATTATGGTACAGGTATAATCGTCACTTCCACCTATTGCCGTCGCAATGACCTGACGTATGCCTTCAGCGGAATGAAACATCTGAAGCAGATTAAACTACCTAAGACGATGAAAGCCATAGGGGAAAGGATACTTTCTGATGTTGAGAACCTGGAGAAAGTGACACTGCCAACAGCGCCAACACATATCGGTGACTATGCCTTTGGCAAAAAGAATTTGAAGTATTTTGACCTGCCTGAATCTGTTGAAAGTCTGGGTAAATATGCCTTGGCGAAAGTGTCGTTTCATTCAATAGATGTCAGCCATATAGTGCAACTGGGCGAGGGTTGTTTGTTGCAGACAAACATTACCAATGCACAATTAAACAGCAAGATTACGAGCATACCTGTCAAGGCTTTTGCTGGCTGTACAGCACTGACTAGCGTTGTTATTCCTGGCTCTGTGGAGACTGTTGAAGAAGCCGCCTTTGCGCACAGTGGTGTGAGGTCTCTCACGATAAACGAAGGGGTCAAGAAGATTGGCAAGGACGCCTTTACGGGTTGTCCATGGCTGACAGACGTCACTGTGGCGAACACAATAGAGGAAGTTGGTTATAACGCTTTCTCGGGCAGAGATCTGGAAGAGTATTTTAGTAATGGACCAACGGCCTGGTTTGACAGCCAACCTGCCGAAGATGGCGTGAAATACATCGGCAAGGTTGCCTATTTGTTTACAGGTGGTAACGAAATCAAGATAAAGGAAGGAACGGTTAGTGTAGCTGACGGGTTTATGAAGCATAGCTTTGGTGATTTAAACTATGTTGAAGCACAAGAACAGCCCGAAAAGATTACCACAATTACATTGCCATCAACGTTGAAGATAATAGGCGATGAGGCTTTTGTCTATACATCCATCAGCAGCATCACCCTACCCGATGCTTTGGAGAAAATGGGCGACCGCACTTTCGAGGATTGTAAGAAACTACGCAGAATTACTATCCCTGCCAATGTAACTTTTCTTGGCGAGCGTACTTTCAGGGGAACAGGACTTGTACGAGTAAACTATAATGCCATTGATGCTCCTTACCCTTATATAAACTATGAATGGGGTAGGACTGGCTATCCAGAGGTGTTCCCAGAGAGTGTGACACGTGTCATCATCGGCGAGGGTGTGAAGAGTATTCCTGCCGGACTATTCCGCAACTCTAAGAATCTTACCCGTGTACAGATGGCCAGTACGGTGGAACGCATCGAGGCGTATGCTTTCAGTGGTTGTACGTCATTGGAATCCATTGACCTGCCGTCATCATTGAAGGGAATTGGTACAGATGCATTAATTTGTGGAAATCTCCAGACCGTGACATCCTATCTCAATGAGCCGTTTTCTTTTACTACCGATATAAGAGAAGACACAATGAGGGAACCTGATTTAGATGAAAATGGAAATCAGAGGAAAGACGAAGATGGCACCCCCCTATGGCTTTATTATCCATACGTAGAAGTGACATCTTCCACTCCTTTTGGAATTCAAAGATATACTTACCTTAAGGATGATCCAAACAATATTACAGATTATGATAGTAGGCTTCCATTACTGAAAGTTCCCAACGGTTCGCTCGCGGCCTATCAGAGTGATCCGTCATGGGCAGGCATATTTGAGAAAATTGAGGAATTTGAGAGCGCATCGGACACCGAAGCCATTGCTGAGAGCACTTCAGTTAGCGTCAGTCAGAGCGTTACTGACAATACCGACCTAAGTGGCTCTATTGTGGATGGTATCTATGTAACCCTCGATACCGAGGACAGCGGCGATGGCTACAACACTCAGGAGGGCTGCATTGTCATTAACTCGCAGACTACTGCAGAGGGCCTGGCTGCTGCCACTGCCGATGGTGCCGACGACCTAACGATTAAGAACCAATTGCAAGGTCTAATCTTTGAGGTTCCTGCAGGAAAGGGTAAGATAAAGGTTGACTGCCAGACGCTTGGCTCTCGCGTGCTCTATGTAAAGATTGGCAATGACGAACCACAGAAAGTACAGTTAGGTACGCGTAATACAATCACCTTTAACTATGATGTGGCAGAGAATACCCGTGTCTTCATCTATGCCGCCGATGAAACACAATCCGCTCGTAGCAATGATATCCATCGTGCAGCATATGCCAACGATAACAGCGTAAAAATCTATGGACTTACCATCGAAGTGGATGAGGTTACAAATAAGTATAAGCTAACCTACAAGGTTGATGGTGAAGTGTACAAGACCTATGATGTAGGGTATGGCGCTACCATCACACCAGAGGCTGAACCTACAAAGGAAGGTTATACTTTCTCTGGATGGAGCGAGATTCCTGAGAAGATGCCAGCAAAGGATGTCACAATTACTGGTACATTCACTATCAATAAGTACAAGTTGACTTATCAAGTAGATGGTGTAGAGTATAAGAGCATAGATGTTGAGTATGGCTCAACGATTACACCAGAGACAGAGCCGACAAAGGAAGGTTATACCTTCTCTGGTTGGAGCAATATTCCTGCAACAATGCCAGCAAAGGATGTGACAGTTACTGGTACATTCACGGTTAATAAGTACAAGTTGACTTATCAGGTAGATGGCGAAGTGTACAAGACTATCGACGTAGAGTATGGAGCATCCATTACTCCAGAGACAGAGCCCACAAAGGAAGGTTATACCTTCTCTGGTTGGAGCAATATTCCTGCAACAATGCCAGCAAAGGACGTAACGGTTTCAGGTACATTCAGCATCAACAAGTACAAGCTGACCTATGAGGTTGATGGAAAAGTGTATAAGACCTACGATGTGGAGTATGGTGCAACGATTACTCCAGAGGAAGAGCCGACAAAGGAGGGTTATACCTTCAGTGGCTGGAGCGAAATTCCTGCAAAAATGCCTGCAAAGGACGTCACAATTACTGGTTCATTCTCTGTCAATAAGTACAAGTTGACTTATATGGTTGATGGTGAAGTCTACAAGACCTATGATGTAGAGTATGGTACAACCATCACTCCAGAACCAACACCCACTAAGGAAGGTTACACGTTCTCTGGTTGGAGCGATATTCCTACAACGATGCCTGCACACGATGTAACAGTTTCTGGTACATTTACTCAGGAAACAGGCATAGTGCAGATAATGGGTAGCGAGAATGGCAAGGCCATGATATTTACCATCGATGGTAAGCGTGTGGATAACTTGAAGAAGGGCTTGAACGTTATCCGCATGAAAGATGGAACGATACGTAAGGCTGTAGTGAAGTAATATAACCTCCACCACTATATCAATAACCCAGCTTTCTTGCTCGAGAAGGCTGGGTTATTGCATGATAATGGAAGTGTCTCAAGTCCGAAGCAACCGAACTGCCAGCCCGGTTGCTTCGGGCTATCAGTTAGGAGCATCCGAACTATTCTCGTAAGTCATGAGGAGTATTCTCGTCGGTCTCGAGAAGTAAGCGCGTGAGGCACGAGCGATAAGCGCGAGACCAATGAGTGATAAGCAAGCGGGCGACGAGCGATATTGAGCTGCTAACGGCAGAAATCGTGAAAAGGTTCCACATTCCACCAAAGGGGTCTCAAATGCCGATAAATAAAGGGATTCAGGGAGGTGGAACCTTTCCAGAGGTTCCACCTTGGTTCCCCCACGGTTTTCTATTTGTTTGGGGCTACTAGCACTATCGTTGACAGGTGGAACCTGGGTGGAGTCTAGGTGGAACCTTCATGAAGGTTCCACCCATCGCAAACGGCCTGTAGATAGGTAATTGAGAGCATGAGGGTGGAATGTGGAACCTTTTGTAAATTTCGCTCTTTTTAGCAACAAGGCTTCTCGCTATGAGAAACAAGGCTTATCTCTAAGAGAGAAACGACGAGTTGCTGTTCGAAAAACGACAATAAAGATGCAGCACGTACTTGAGACAAGCCGTCAACTGCAATACAAGTTCCCAGGCCATTAGGTATCTCGTAATGAGATGAAAGGATGGCCTGAGAACTTTGATATTTGGTTTACCTCCGAAGGAAATCTGAAATATGGATTACTTCCTACCGAAGTCGGCAGGTACTTCGCCCCATTTCTGGGTCTCCCATTTAATGATGGGATTGCGAAAGTTGTGTGTGCGTAGCCAATTCTCGGCACGCTGTATAATCTGGTAGAGCGGCTCCGTCTCAGGAGTACGCTCTAATTTTGTCTTACATTGGCGCTTCTGCACCCAGAGGATGGCATTATAAGAGTCGCTGTAGATGGTCTTGTCGTGCAAGCCCTTCTGCCAGCAGAGTGCGAGAGCGTGGACGATGGCCAGGAACTCGCCAATATTGTTCGTGCCTTTTACAGGGCCGAAGTGAAACACCTGCGCACCCGTCTGCAGGTCAATGGCCTGATACTCCATCGGCCCAGGGTTGCCGCTACAAGCAGCATCCACAGCCCACGCGTCTGCCCTTACCTCAAGGGGCAAGGGTAGTACGGTGTCGTGTCTATAGTCAGGAGGGTTTTGCATTTTACATGCGCTCGGGCACCTCGATACCGAGCAGTCCCATACCGTTCTTGATAATCTTGGCGACGTTCTTGGCCAGCATCAGACGGATGGCCTTCTTGTCGGCATCAGCCTCGTTCAAGATAGAGTAATCGTGGTAGAACTGGTTGAACACCTTCGTCAACTCGTAGCAGTAGTTGGCAATGCCAGAGGGAGAATAGTCCTTACCAGCCTGCTCGACAGCAGCGCCAAACTCAGACATCTTCTGGATGAGTTCGATTTCCTTGTCAGCGAGACTAGTAGTACTAGAAGCACTAGTAGTACTAGTAGCACCAACCGCCTTACGCAGAATGGAGCGGATACGAGCGTAGGTATACTGGATGAAAGGACCGGTGTTGCCGTTGAAGTCGATACTCTCCTCGGGGTTGAACAACATGTTCTTGCGTGCGTCCACCTTCAGGATGAAGTATTTCAGGGCACCCATACCCACGATGCGGGCAATCTCGCGGCGCTCCTCTTCGGTCATGTCGTCAAACTTACCCAGTTCCATGGAGGTCTTGTAGGCATCCTCCACCATCAGTGCCATCAGGTCGTCGGCGTCAACAACCGTTCCCTCACGGCTCTTCATCTTACCGTTGGGTAGTTCCACCATACCGTAAGAGAAGTGCGTCAGTTCCTTACCCCACTTGAAGCCCAGACGGTCCAGCAGGATAGAAAGCACCTGGAAGTGGTAGTTCTGCTCGTTGCCCACGACGTAGATCATCTTGTCAATGGGGTAGTCCTGGAAACGCATCTCGGCAGTACCGATGTCCTGCGTCATATATACTGAGGTGCCGTCGCTGCGTAGCAACAACTTCTGGTCCAGACCTTCATTGGTCAGGTCGGCCCATACGGAGTTGTCCTCGTGACGCTCAAAGAGACCCTTGGCGAGTCCTTCCTCCACCTTGGCCTTACCCTTCAGGTAGGTCTGGCTCTCATAGTAAATCTTATCGAACGCAACACCCATCTTCTTGTAGGTCTCGTCGAAACCGGCATATACCCAGTTGTTCATCTTCTCCCATAGGGCGCGAACCTCGGGGTCGTTCTGCTCCCATTTCACCAGCATCTCGTGAGCCTCCTTGATGAGTGGAGCCTCCTGCTTGGCTTTCTCCTCGTCCATTCCCTGAGCCACGAGTTCCTTTACCTCCTCGCGGTAGTGCTTGTCGAAAGCCACATAGTAGTCGCCAATCAGGTGGTCGCCTTTCTTGCCAGAAGTCTCGGGTGTCTCGCCGTTGCCGTACTTTAGCCAAGCCAGCATCGACTTACAGATATGAATACCACGATCGTTCACGATATTTGTCTTCACCACCTTGTTGCCGTTGGCCTCCATAATCTGAGCCAGCGACCAACCCAGCAGGTTGTTACGCACATGACCCAGGTGCAGGGGTTTGTTGGTGTTGGGGGAAGAATATTCAATCATCACGAGGGGAGAGTTCTCAGTGGCCTGTTTCATGCCGAAGCGGTCATCCTGATCGATGGCCTGCAGCAACTGCAACCAAGCACCATCGCCAATGCTCAGGTTCAGGAAACCCTTGACGACATTGAACTTACTGATGGCCTCGCAGTTCTGTACGAGGTACTCGCCAATCTCCTGAGCCGTCTGCTCAGGGCTCTTCTTAGCAGCCTTTACAAAGGGGAATACGACCAGCGTCAGGTTACCCTCAAACTCACTTCTTGTCTTCTGCAACTGCAGCATCTTTTCTGTGGCTTCCATGCCATAGAGTGCCTTTACGGCATCGCCTGCAGCCTTGCTTATTAGTGTCTCTATATTCATATCTTTGGAATTTTGGGTGCAAAGGTACGAAATATAATTGAGAATTGAGAATTGAGGATTGAGAATTATGAATTATTTAACGTCGTAGGTCTGATAGACCAGATAGTAGCCATCGGCGGTGATAGCAAATTCCTCGCCGATGGCTTCGTTGAGGGTGCCTTGCCACCACTGGTCAAAGGCGTAGCAGTCCCAGCGCAATCCTTTTGATGACAATTGTGTGCAACCAAAGTTCCAGAGGCTGATCTGTTGGCCTTTCATGGATGGAAAGGTACGGTTACCATAGGCTGGGGTGAAGGAACCGTAATCGGTAAACATGGTGCCATCGATGCCCATTTCGCGGAAATAGCGCATCAAGAGTGAGATGTTCCCTAAGGTGTGGTCCTCGCGCTTGCCTGTACAGCCCAGATAGGCAATGCGCTTCCAGCCATGCTCCACGCAGTAGCGCGTGGCTTTCGTCAGGTCGTTGTCGGCCTGCTCGTCAATCTGGATAAGACGGTCGCGGTATTCGGCAGGCACGCTGTCGCCGTCGCCAATGACAACAGCCTCCCCCAACCCCTCCAAAAGGAGGGGAGTAATGGCTCCGTCGCAGGCAATGAGATGCGCTGCGTGGTGCAGAATGTCTAACGGTACGGCGTGCGTTGGAAACGCTCCGTTGGCTATGATGACTGCGTCGAAAGTTTTTTCCATTTGAAATATCCTGCTATAGCGATGACGACATAGAGTCCGTAGAGACCAGCCTTGAAGGGAATGCCTTTCTGTACGTAGAGCACACAGCAGACCACATCGACGACAATCCAGAAGAACCACTGCTCAATATATTTGCGCGCCAACGCCCACATGCCGACAAACGACAGGGCATTGGTGAACGAGTCGAGTAGGGGAACGGTAGAGTTGGTCCACGTGATGAGCACGTAGTAGGTGGCGCCCCACGCCGCAAAGAAAAACAAGGTGGCGGGCAGATACTTGCCGAGGGGCATGTGGGTGATGGGGAGTGGCTCTTTCTTTTTGCGTGTCTTCGCAAATTTCCATACAAAGAGTCCGTAGACTGCAGCCAGCGTGTAGTAGCATGCCATACCAGCATCGCCATATAGTCCGTGTTGCCAATAGAGGATGATGTCAAGGGCGGGCATGATGATGCCTATAAGCCATAAGGCAATACTGGCCCGATACTCGAGCCAGATATAAATCAGGCCGAGTATCGTGGTCAGTATGTCCAGCCAATAGGCTTCCAAAATATTCATGGTCGATTAAAAATTGACTGAGAGATGTGCCATCATGTTGAATGGAGCAGAGGGGGCAAAGCCAGCCTCATAGAGGTCAGAGGTGCCCCAACCCGTGGCAACGACCTTGCCATTCTCCTTCTCGTAAGCAGGAGCGGCCCATCCGTTGTTGTCGTACTCGGCTGAGAACAGGTTGTAGAGCGTCACACCGATGGTGGCATCTTTAATGCCCAGCTTGGGCAACTTAAAGTTGTAAGACAGGTCGATATTGGTAACGAAATGGCCGTCGAGCATCATGCTGACATCAGTAGGCTGACCATTGTCGTCGAGCGTCTTGTAGCTCTTGAAACCCGTGTTGGTCATGTACTGTTCGCTGATGTACTGGCTCTGGATGCTGGCATTTAGACCCTTGTAGTTGAAGGTGAAGATGTTGTTGACAATCCACTCGGGCGAGAAAGCCAGCGGCTGGTCACCCAGATCGGCAACGCTATTGTCCGTCAGTTTCACGGTGATGCCCTTCACTTGGTTCTTAGACCATGTGGCATTGACATCCCAGCGGAACCAGTCGACGGGCTTCAGGGCTGCCTCAACTTCTACACCGAGGCGGTAGCTCTTGTCGACATTGCGAGTGATGGCCTCGCCAATCTTGTCAATCTCGCCTGTCAGCACAAACTGGTCTTTGTAGTCCATCCAGTAGAAGTTGATGCCAGCAGAGAACAGGGCGCTCTGGTATTTGTATCCTATCTCCAGGTCGTTCAGACGCTCAGCCTTGGGCATCTCCAATTCGGCATTGATGTTGTTCTCGAAGTTGTTGCGGGTAGGCTCCTTGTGAGCAATGGCGTACGAAGCATACACCTTGTGGTTGGGGGTGATGTCGTAGTTCAGTCCGAATTTAGGATTGAAGAAGTTGAACGACTCGTCCATGTTGTAGACGATGCGCTGGTTGTTGTCCCAGTTGATCTCGTCCGTAGGACCTTCCATCTTAACACCTACATGGCGGTATTGCAGGTCGACGAATGCATTCAGTCCGCGCAGGAATTCATAGGTTACCTTGCCATAGACGTTGAAGTCGGTCTTCTTGGTGTTGTTGTCATAGTATTTGTGGTCAGGCAGCAGCGCGTCGACGGGGCTCTTGACCCACTTGACCAGTCCGAAGTGGTTGCCGTCGTATTTGTTCCAGCCGCCACCCAGAGTAGCCTGCAGGTTGCTCTTGTTGTCATACTGAATGGAGGCTACGACACCATAGAAGTCGTTGTCCATCTTCTTCTGACGTACCAGGTCGCTCGTGGCCCAAGTCATCGCATTGTCCAAGTCATACTCAAACAAGGTACGCTTGCGCTTGTACTCCTCATAGTAACCCT
>CACYBB010000048.1 GCA_902772585.1 uncultured Bacteroidales bacterium
GTCACGCGGTCGTCGGGGCCGAATACGCGCTCAACAAAGCGGCCGTAGAAGATGTAACCTAAGACAAGAGCCGCAAGGCTCAGAATAAATGTAATCATTCTTTTGTATTTATTTTAACAATGTTTGTTTCTTTCCATACTCTCTGTTGTCATTCCAGCGGTATCTCCGGATGCTGCACGGGATAGTCCTCCTGTATAATTCTCTTATTTTTTTGCTGCAAAGATACGACTATTTCCCCGAATATCCAAGGACCACCCTCTTTTTTGCATCGTCAATAACCCATCCTTATCCAGCAATAAGGGCATGTTATTGGGCATAAATCTGCCCTTATGAGCGATTAGTCCGTCCCTACGGACTGCCAGTCCGCTCCTTGCGGACTACGAGTCCGAAGCCTTCGGACTGGGAGTTTGCATTATTCGGACTGAGTCTTAGGCTTATTTGTGATATAGGTTGACTACTTGTAGTCTTATTTGTAATGTAGGTTGACCCTGTGATGCAAAAAATCAAGGAGGAAGGAATTGAAAATGTCCCTCACATACTCACATGACCCCTCTCAAAGGCCGATGTACAAAGGGCTGAGGGCACGTGAGGGATATTCATTCTCCCTCACGTCTCCCTCACTTTTTCTCTTTGAGCACTCACGTCAGGTAGGCATATCTCTAACAGAGAAACGACGAGTTACTGTTCGAGAAACGACCTTTCTCTCATCGAGAAACGACGAGTTGTTTGTTGCAGTTGAGAAACAAAAAATCGTTGGTTCACAAAATTGTGGTCCACAAACTTGTGTACTGAGAAAATTATTCGTACCTTTGCAGTATTATGCGAGTACTCATAGTCAATACAAGTGAAAGGACGGGTGGCGCTGCAGTGGCTGCCAGTCGACTGATGGAGGCACTGAACAACAATGGTGTGAAGGCAAAGATGCTGGTGCGCGACAAGGAGACGGATAAGTTGACTGTAGCAGCAGTGCCTGGCCAGAAGTGGATGCAGTGGTGCTTCCTGTGGGAACGCCTGGTGGTGTGGATGAGGCTGCACCTGAAGCGTGAGCACTTGTTTGAGGTGGATATTGCCAACTGTGGTGCAGACATCACGCAGTTGCCAGAATTCCTGGAGGCTGACGTCATACACCTGCACTGGGTTAATCAGGGCATGCTGTCGCTGAAGATTATTCGCAAGATACTGGATACTGGGAAACCCGTGGTGTGGACCATGCACGACATCTGGCCAGCAACGGCTATCTGTCATGTGGCATTGGACTGTCGTCGCTTTGAACAACAGTGCTGCCATTGCAGACTGTTGCCTGGTGGTGGTAGTGACAATGATCTGGCTGCACAGGTTTGGCGTCGCAAGGAGCGCATGCTCAGTGGGCGACAGGTGACTTTTGTGGCCTGTAGTGAGTGGCTGGCCAGCGAGGCCAAGAAGAGTGCTTTGCTGAAGGGGCAGCGGGTGGAAAGAATACCCAATCCGATAGATACCCACATCTATCAGCCTGTGGACAAGAAGAAAGCACGCGAGGCTGTGGGATTGCCCATAGAGGGGCGTATCATCTTGTTTGCCTCTCAGCGAGTGACCAATCCAGGCAAGGGCATGCAGTATCTGCTGGAGGCCTGCCGACTGTTGGCAGAGCAGCATCCAGAGAAAAAGGACGACATGACAGTAGCCATCTTGGGTGGTCATGCGGAGGAGATAGCAGGACAGTTGCCTTTCCGCACGTGTGCACTGGGCTATGTCAATGATGAACAGCGCATTGTCAATATCTACAACGCTGCTGATGTCTTTGTGTTGCCCTCGCTGTCAGAGAACCTGCCCAACACCATCATGGAAGCAATGGCATGTGGCGTACCCAGCGTGGGCTTCAGAATAGGTGGCATCCCTGAAGAGATAGACCACCAGCAGAATGGCTATGTGGCAGACTATCGCAATAGTGAGGACCTGGCACGAGGCATCTGGTGGACACTCTATGAGGCTGACCACGAGGCTGTCCGTAAGGCCTGTCTGCAGAAAGTAGCCCACAACTATTCACAGCAGAGCGTAGCAAACCGTTATTTGGAAGTTTATGAAAGTCTCCATCATCACTATAACCTTTAATGCTGGGCGCACCCTGCAACGCACACTCGACAGTGTGGCCAGTCAGACCTATCAGGACATTGAGCACCTCATCATCGATGGTGTCTCGAAGGATGATACGCTGGCTATTGCTGAGCGCTATCAGCAGGAGAGTCGTCATGAGGTAATCATCCAGTCGGAGCCTGACAAAGGTCTCTATGATGCGATGAACAAAGGATTACAGAAGGCAACAGGCGACTATCTGGTGTTCCTGAATGCTGGCGACACACTCTATGCTCCTGATACCATTGAGGTGGTGGCGAAGGCTATTACCCATCAGCCATCACCAGCGGTAATCTATGGCGACACTGCTATTACTGACGCAGAGGGTAACTTCCTGCATCTGCGTACCCATCGTCCACCAGAGACGCTGACATGGAAATCATTCAAGCAGGGCATGCTGGTCTGTCATCAGGCATTTTATGTCCGCACGGATATTGCCAAACAGTATCCATACGACTTGCAGTATCGCCATTCAGCAGATGTGGACTGGTGTATCCGTGTGATGAAGGAGGCTGAGCGCCAGGGGCTGGTGCTGGTCAATACCCATGCTGTCCTTGCCAACTTCGAAGAGGGTGGGGACACTACTCAGCATCATCGCGACTCCTTGAAGGAACGCTTTAAAATAATGATGCACCACTATGGCCTTGTTCAGACCGTAGTGATGCATGCATGGTTTGTTGTCCGACAGCTGCTTAGAGCTGGTACTCAAGCATAACCATTGAGTAAGGCTTCAGTTCAATATCAAATTTCTTCTCTGCCTTGATGGTCTCCTTCTTGGGAGCAATAGGCTGCTTGTCGAAGTTGTTCTCGTCGTTGGCATTACCCTCAAGCACAGTCTTGACAGCGTTCTTCTTCAGTGAGAAACGGCTCAGGTTGATGCCTGCCTTTTTCTCCTTGTCGGTAGCATTCACCAGCTTGACATAGAGCTTGCGAGTCTTCACATTGAGGATGACAGACTGACCATAGTGCACATTCTCCAGAGGCTGCTGAACGCCTGCCTCGTCGCCCTCGAACTGTACGCAGTCACCATAGTAGTACTGACCACTAGACTGGCCGAAGAGCTGCTGAACATAGTAGCTGCAGGTCAGGTAAGGACGCTCGTTGTCAAAGTAGATCATATCAGGATTCCACTGGGTACCGTTCTTGCGAGCAAAGAGGGGAGCGTAAGAGGTCATGCTTACAACATCAGCATTGCGCTCAACGTGCAACAGATAGAGACCCTCAGCCAGCGCATCGATGAACTTCTTGTCCTTGGCAGCATACTCACCCAGATAAACCTTGGTCTTGCGATCGCGAGGATAGTTATCATACTGGCGCTTGTTCAGGAAATAGTCGTTGGGCTCATAGTAGTGCTCATCGAGGAGTGGCATAGCCAGTTCGTCAGCCAACTTCCAACCAGCTTCATAGTCGGGGTTGTCCTTGTGAGAACCAGGACCAGCAGTACCTACGATGACTATCTCAGGATGAGCCTTCATAACACGCTCGTAGATATACTTGAAGCGCTCGATGAACTCAGGAGAAATCTTCTCCTCGTTACCAATACCCAGATACTTCAGATTGAAGGGTGCGGGGTGACCAGCGTCAGCACGCATCTTGGCCCACTTGTTGGTAGCGGGGTCGCCATTGGCCCACTCAATAAGGTCGATAGCCTCAGCTACCCACTCGTCCATCTCGCTCATGGGAACAACATCCTGAGCCTGTGTAGGCCACATGTTCCAACCACCGTTGGTACCCTGACAGCTGACACCACTGGGCAGAATGGGGACGGGCTCCATGCCGAGGTCCTCGCAGAACTGGAAATACTCATAGTAACCCAGACCCATGCTCTGATGGTAACCCCAGGTATTCTTCAGACCACGACGGGTCTCCTTAGGACCGATGGTCGTCTTCCAACGATAGGTGTCCCAGAAACCATCGCCACCGCCATGTACTACGCAACCACCAGGGAAGCGCATGAACTTAGGATGCAGGTCGGCAAGGGCCTGAGCGAGGTCAGGACGCAGACCATGTCCCTTATAGGTGTCTTCGGGCATCAGCGATATCATGTCGACATCCAGGTCACCAACGTTCAGCACCAGCAGCTGCAGGATGGCATTCTTACAGTCTTCTGTGGGAGTGAGCACGGCACCATACTTCTTCCACTGCTTGTCGCTAACGGTGATGGTTGCCTCGTCCAGCACTTTGGGGTCCTTTCCCCAACCCTGAGGAACAGCCAGCACAACGCGTACCTGCTTGGTCTTGTCAACATTGCGGAAGAAAGCAGAGAAGTCGTACTTGGCACCAGCCTTTACAGTGATGCCATCATAGCCGCCATTCTCCAAACCAAAACCCTTCCAGCCTTTGTAGTCGTAGAACTCCTTGGCACGTTCAGTGTGCAGACGCATGTAGGTAGGGTTGTTGGGATGGATGGGGTTGTCCATACGAACCTGCAGCGTTCCCAGTGAGTGACCAGGGCGTACCTGCTTCCAGGCTGTGCCAGGTCCCCAACCGTCTCTTTCGGCAGGTGAGAACTCGAACGAACCGTTCTGGATGAGCTCAGCATAGAGACCACCATCAGCACAGTTGTTGATGTCCTCAAAGAAGATACCGATTAATTCGTCACTGATGGCCTTGCCACCCTTAGGTGCGGTCATCGGTTTTTGGGCGTTCAGCCCCAGAGTGGCTGCCGCTAACAAGGCGGCGAGAGTCATTCTTTTTGTCATATAATAAGTGTTTTAAGTGTTAGCAATACACAAAAGTACTCATTTTCTATGAAACAGCCAAATATTTTATGCTAATATAATAAAAAAGATACAAATTGTAAATTATTCATAACATATGAACTATTATTGGTTTTTATTTTATACCTTTGCAGCCGAAATAATACAATTGGCGATGAAGAAGTTAATGATGAGCATGCTGCTGTTGACAGCATTCATACAGGTTTACGCTGACGATGTGATGCGTAAGGAGAAGGATGGAACGTATGTGGTCAATACCACGACGCTGGCTGAAGATGTGAAGGGCTATATTGAGTCAACACCTGTGGAGATTTATATCAAAGGAAATAAGATTGTCAAGGTGGTGATGTTGAAAAATCAGGAGACTCCTAAATATAATGCCCGTGTGAAGAACCAGATGGTTTCCCTCTACGAAGGAAAGAAGATTTCTAAGAAGTCAACAGTTGAGGTGGATGGCATTACTGGTGCAACATTCACTTCCGATGCCGTCAAGGAAAATGTTAAACGCGGCTTGGAATACTACTGGAAACATAAGAAGTAGAAAAACAAAAGATGCGCTCTCAATCGGGAGCGCATCTTTTTTGTTTAGTATAGCAGTATCAGTCCCGCTAACGCACAATAGATAATCATGCGGATGGGATTGATCTTGATGAACATCACTCCGACAAAGGCTGCAACGAAGAGCAGACAACTAATCATGAACTGCCACCAGTTCTCAGTGGGTGTCGAGAAATTCTCTGGGGTGCATAATAATAAGGTGGCAGCTGCCAGCAGACCAACAACAGCGGGGCGCAGACCTTGGAAGACACTCTCTACGGCATGATGATGCATGAACTTCATGAACATCTTGCTGATAAGTATCATCAGGATGAGCGAGGGTAGTACCAACGCAAAGGTGGCTGTTGCAGAGCCTAAGATTCCCATTGGGGTAGAATAACCGGCATTGACAACGGCTGTATAGCCACAATAGGTGGCAGAATTGATGCCAATAGGTCCTGGCGTCATCTGACTGATAGCCACAATATCGGTAAACTGTGAAGAGGTCAGCCAATGCCAGTGCTCTACGGTCTCGTTCTGTATCAGTGACAGCATGCCGTAGCCACCACCAAAACCGAAGAGGCCAATCTCAAAGAAGGTAATAAACAGATATAGGAAAATCATAGTTTATTCGATATTTCGTTATCTCGTAATACCATTATAACGACTTGAAAATTTCCCCCACAAGAATCCTCCAACGCCTGCAGCAATAATAACCCATATCGGCGATACCCCCAGCATCCAGATGGCAAGTGCTGACACGATGGGTATCCACACTGTCCAGATGTTCAGTTGGGCACGTTTGGCCAGATTGAAGGTGGGAACGGCAATCAATGCTACCACAGCAGGGCGGATGCCACGAAACATAGCTGCAACGACCTTATTGTCTTCAAACTGGTGGAAGAAGATGGCGATGAGCAGGATGATCAGGAACGAGGGGAGGGCAGTACCTATCGTTGTAGCAATAGCGCCACGCGTCTTGTTCAGTTTATAGCCAATAAAGGTGGCAATATTGATGGCAAACACACCAGGACAACTCTGGGCAATGGCTATCAGGTCGAGCATTTCCTCCTTGGTTACCCATTGCTTCTTGTTTACCACTTCTTCCTCTATCAAAGGTATCATGGCATATCCACCACCAAGGGTGAATATGCCAATCTTAAAGAAGGTCTTGAATGATTCCCAGTAGATATTAGTCATAGGGCTAATGGGATTAATGGGCCTGATGGGCTTCTACCCAACGTCTCGCATTAACGAAGGCCTCAATCCAAGGTGTTACCTCGTCCTGACGACGGTCAGCGGAATACCATGCATTCTGCCAGGGGAATACGGCACGCTCCAGGTGAGGCATCATGCAGAGATGACGGCCATCCTGTGAGCAGATACCTGCCACGTTATAGTCAGAACCGTTAGGATTAGCGGGATAGCCGGCGTAGTTGTACTTAGCAATTACGTTGTAAGCGCTCTCAGCCTCGGGCAGTGAGAACTTACCCTCTCCGTGAGCTACCCACAGACCGAGCTTATTGCCGCTCAGTGATCCGAACATCACGCTACTGTTCTGAGGAATGCTCAACGAGATGAACTCACTCTCGAACTTATGAGAGTCGTTGTGCAACATCTTAGCACCCTTAGCACCAGTCAGTCCAAGTTCAACCATCAGCTGACATCCGTTACAGATTCCCAGTGACAATGTGTCTTCACGGGCATAGAACTTATCCAGAGCCTCCTTAGCCTTAGGATTGAAGAGGAAGGCACCAGCCCAACCCTTTGCTGAACCAAGTACATCAGAGTTAGAGAAACCACCGCAGAATACAATCATGTTGATATCCTCGAGTGTCTCGCGACCAGAAATCAGGTCGGTCATCATTACGTCCTTTACATCAAAACCAGCGAGGTAGAGGCAGTATGCCATCTCGCGCTCACCGTTAGTACCCTTCTCACGTATGATAGCTGCCTTCACGCCAGATGCCTTGCGGCGATCTGCTGAGATGCCATACTGAGCAAGTGTACCCTTGAAGTCCTTATTAAACTTCATCTCAATAGGCTGCTTCTTATAGTTGGCGAAGCGCTCAGCAGCCTTACCATTGAAGCTCTGCTTACGATCCAACAGATATGATGTCTTATACCATGTGTCACGGAGTGCATCGATTTCGAATGTATGCTCTTCATCACCTGCCTTCACTACGATGGTGCGGGCATCCTCAACAGGATAACCAATTTTGGCATAGCCAACACCCTGCTCCTCCATAAAGTCCTTGAACTCCTGCTTGTACTCATCGCTAACCTCGATAACTACTCCTGGGTTCTCAGCGAACAGAGCCTTCACCACGTCGCCCTCCTTGCAGATGTCGTGCAGGTTGATGTGCATACCGCCCTTTGTGTTGGCGAAGCACATTTCGAGCAGAGTGGTAATCAAACCACCAGCCGAGATATCGTGACCAGCAAGAATCCAACCGCGATTGATCATCTCCTGAACAGCCATGAAGGCATCAGCAAAGTACTCTGCGTTCTTAACAGTAGGCACATCGTCGCCAACCTTACCCAGACTCTGGGCGAAGGCAGAACCACCAAGGCGCTGCTCGTCGAAGCTGAAGTCGATATGATAAAGTGATGCGTTCTTATCGTTTACCAATACGGGCGATACCACCTTCTTGATGTCAGAAACCTCACCACCAGCAGATACGATTACTGTTCCTGGAGAGATAATCTTCTCGCCATTAGGATACTGCTGAGAGAGTGACAGCGAGTCCTTACCTGTAGGCACGTTGATGTGCAGGTCACAGCAGAAGTCGCTCAGAGCCTTAACACCTGCATACAGGCGGGCATCCTCACCCTCCTGAGAGCGGCAAGGCCACATCCAGTTGGCAGAAAGGCTCAGAGAATCCATACCCTCAGCCAGTGGAGCCCAAACGATGTTAGTCAGCGCCTCAGCTACAGAGAGTACAGAACCAGCAGCAGGATCAGCCAGACCTGCCTGGGGGGCATGTCCGAGGGCTGTAGCAATACCCTTCTCGCCACGATAGTCGAGGGCAACAACACCACAGTCGCTCAGAGGCAACTGAATCTCACCCTGACACTGCTGACGTGCAATCTTACCTGTCACAGAGCGGTCAACCTTGTTGGTCAACCAGTCCTTACAAGCCACAGCCTCCAGCTGGAGCACGCGGTCGAGATATTCGTTAATCTTATCCTGACTGTAGGTCACGTCAGCATAGTGACGCTCTACAGTATTATCTTTCATAATAGTCTTGGGTGAGTGACCAAACATCTGGGCAACGTCCAGATCGAATGGCTTCACACCATCGCCCTGCTTGAACGAGAAGTGGGCATCACCAGTGGTCTCACCAACCACATACAGTGGAGCACGCTCGCGCTCAGCAATTTTTCTAACGTGCTCAATGTGCTTCTCATCGATGAGCAAGCCCATACGCTCCTGACTCTCGTTGGCAATGATCTCCTTTGAGCTCAGGGTCTTATCGCCGATAGGCAGTTTGGTCATATCAATCTCACCACCGCACTCCTCAACAAGCTCAGAGAGACAGTTGAGGTGACCAGCTGATCCGTGGTCGTGGATGGACACTACGGGGTTCACATCCTCCTCGCACAGAGCACGTACCAGATTGTAGGCACGTTTCTGCATCTCAGGGTTGGCACGCTGAACGGCATTCAGCTCGATACCATTGCTGTAGCGACCAGTATCTACTGATGATACAGAACCACCACCAAGACCAATGCGATAGTTATCACCACCAACCACTACAACCTTGTTGCCTGGCTGAGGCTCCTTCTTCAGACAGTCGCGCTTGGTGCCATAACCAACACCACCTGCCAACATGATTACCTTGTCGTAAGCATACTTGGTATCGTTAGGTTCCTGGTGCTCGAAGGTGAGTACAGAACCGCAAATCAGTGGCTGACCGAACTTATTACCGAAGTCAGAAGCACCATTCGAAGCCTTGATCAGAATCTGCTCAGGTGTCTGATACAGCCACTGGCGAACTGGCAGAATGCTCTCCCAGTCGCGAGTAAGCTTGTCATCGTCGGTCAGACGTGGATAAGCAGTCATATAAACAGCAGTACCAGCGATAGGCCATGAACCAACACCACCACCCATACGGTCGCGGATTTCACCACCTGTACCTGTAGCAGCACCGTTGAATGGCTCTACGGTTGTGGGGAAGTTGTGTGTCTCGGCCTTCAGCGAGATAACACTCTCGATATCCTTTACCTGGAAATAATCACTGGTGCTCTGGTCTTTCGGAGCGAACTGCTCAACCACAGGACCCTGTGCAAAAGCTACATTATCTTTATAAGCCGAAAGAATCTTGTTAGGATTCTCCTGTGTGGTCTTCTTAATCATTGCAAAGAGGCTTGACTCCATCTCCTTGCCATCGATGATGAATGTACCACCAAAGATCTTATGGCGGCAGTGCTCAGAGTTAATCTGGGCAAATCCGAAGATCTCAGAATCAGTCAATGGACGACCATTCTGCTTCTCCAATCCGTGCAGATACTCAATCTCTTCAGGTGAGAGAGCCAAACCTTCCTGCTCGTTATATTCCTCCAGATTGTCCACATACTTGATGGGCTCGGGCTTGATGTTGATCGTAAAGATGTCCTGGTTCAGACCAGTGTACATACGCTGCAGCATCTCGTCGTGCTCAGCATCCTTGCTGGCAACAGGGAAATACTCCTCAATACGCAAAATGCCGCTGAGTCCCATGTTCTGAGTAATCTCAACGGCATTTGTCGACCAAGGAGTCACCATTTCACGGCGTGGTCCGACATAGAATCCGTCGAGTGTCTCGTTGGAAAGCAGTGTTGCTTCGCCATAGAGCCAGCAAAGTTCTTTTACTTCTTCTTGATTGAGCTGATGGTCCACCTGCGTAGCGATAATGCTCTGCTGTGGGGTCTTGAAAAAGAGAATCATGTCCTTTATACCTTAATATTATTAAATTGCGGTGCAAAGGTAATAAAAAATAAAAGAATAAAAAAATAAAAGAATAAAAAAGAAGAAATAAGAATTATTTAGTACCTTTGCAGCCGTCAAATTATTAAAGAATCATTAGAAGATGAAGAAAAGTGTATTCATGATGTCGCTGGTGACAGTCGTAATGTTCACCAGTTGCGTGTCTAAGAAAGACCTTCAGGCTTGCCAACAGGAGAATAAGTCTCTGCAGGCCAATTATATTGATACAAAAGAGAAACTGGCAGCAGCCACTACACGTGCAGCTAGTTTGGAAGAACAACTCAAACAGCAGGAGAAAGCTTATAAGGCCTTGCAGCGTTCGCTGGACAAGAGTCTGACCAATGCTTCACAGAATAATGTTAGCATTGAGAAATTGGTCGATCAGATTAACGAATCCAACAAGTATATTCGTCACTTGGTGGAGGTTAAGTCGAAGAGTGACTCGCTGAACATGGTTCTGAGTAACAATCTGACCCGTTCACTCTCGAAGGAGGAACTCAAGGAGGTTGATGTGCAGGTGTTGAAGGGCGTCGTTTATATCTCCCTGGCTGATAATATGCTCTATAAGAGCGGCTCTTACGAGATCAATGACCGTGCGGCAGAGACACTCTCTAAGATTGCTAAGATTATCAAGGACTACAAGGATTACGATGTACTCATTGAGGGTAATACTGACAATGTACCCATTTCTCGTGAGAATATCCGTAACAACTGGGACCTCTCTTGTCTGCGCGCTTCAAGTGTCGTTCAGGCGCTGCAGAATAACTATGGCGTAGATCCCAAGCGCTTGACTGCTGGTGGTCGTGGTGAGTACAATCCTCTCCAGCCCAATACCACTGAGGTAGGTAAGCAGCGTAACCGTCGTACCCAGATTATCATCACTCCGAAACTGGATGAGTTCATGGAGTTGATTGGTCAGGCACCGGAAGAGAGTAAATAATCTCGCGCGTATTATATATAATAAGGTGTAGAATGTTTCGGGGCTTGACTCAAATCAAGTCCCGAATATTTTTTCTATTTTAATTGAAATTTTTCTTGGAAAAGTTTTGGTAGTTCGGAAAAAAGTCGTACCTTTGCATCCGCTTTCAGGAAGAGACCTGATGAGCAACAAGAAGAGTTCTTTGAAAGTCTTACATAAAACAGATGATAAGTAGTACAAGAAGCGAGTGCTTTATTATTTATTTAATAGGTACTTGGGTAACAAAAGTCAAACCGTCAAGCTTCTAATAACTACCGGATAGAGCGTTCTGAGCATACAGAGACAATATCGATTGAATGATTTTACAAGGTTCCTAGGAGCGAGTGAAATGATAAGCTTTCTTAATCATTTCCGAGCGACGACGAAGACTGTAAAATTTTCTATCGGAGATATAAAATTTTACAATGTAGAGTTTGATCCTGGCTCAGGATGAACGCTA
>CACYBB010000049.1 GCA_902772585.1 uncultured Bacteroidales bacterium
GGGGTCCCACCTCTTCCCATTCCGAACAGAGAAGTTAAGCCCGCTTGCGCCGATGGTACTGCAATGCAATGCGGGAGAGTAGGAGGCCGCCACTTTTTCCAGGAAGCCCTGTTATCAGCAACGATAGCAGGGCTTTTTCTTTTTTTGTCTAGCACGTGCGATAAGTGAAACGTCGTTTCTCGATGAGAGATATGCCTAGTTGCTATCAGAGAGAAGCCTAGTTACTGTTAGCGAGAAGCCTTGTTGCTAAAAAGAGCGAGATTTACAAAAGGTTCCACATTCCACCTTTATGCCCTCAATTGCCTATCTACAGGCCGTTTGCGATGGGTGGAACCTTCATGAAGGTTCCACCTAGACTCCCCCAGGTTCCACCTGTCAACGATAGTGCTGGCGAGCCCGAACAAACAGAAAACCGTGGGGGAACCAAGGTGGGACTTGGGTGGAACCTCTGGAAAGGTTCCACCTCCCTGAATCCCTTTATTTATCGGTGTTTGAGACCCCTTGGGTGGAATGTGGAACCTTTTCACGATTTCTGTCGTTAGCAGCTCAATATCGCTCGTCGCCTTGCGAGAATACTTCTCATGCCTTGCGAGAATACTTCTCATGCCTTGCGAGAATACTTCTCATGCCTTACGAGAATAGTTCGGATGCTCCTAACTGATAGGGCTCAGGCCCGTGTCAGCTTTTTCAAATCAGAATACGCCAGTATCAGTATCTTTGTTTTGGAGTTTACGATTCAACTTCATATTCTTACCACTTGAGAAATCGTAACTGAAGCCGAGGACAAACATTGACTTATTGTCATCAATCCAGGTTTTACTAGTACTCTGAAGAATATTTGTGGGTAATGTATAGCTGGAATAGCGGGAACGCGTAAGGAACCAGATATCGGTGGCATAGATGCGCCAACTCTTCTTCTGCCAGAATATCGTGAGAATAGATTGATTCTCACCAGCATCAAGGTATGAGCCACTGAGTTTCTTCGAAACAACATTACCACTATAACTGACACCCCAACAACCCTTTCTGAAATCAATGCTATAATAGAATGGTATGGATGTATGATGATAGTGTCCGATGATAGGACTGCTTACTGTCTGATACAATAAGTAACTCTGCAAATAGATTTTCAGCAAGTCGTTCTTGAAGGGTTTGATATTCAGGCGTACAATGCCTCCCGCGTCTGACTTATAATTGGCATTTTCTCTCATTCCTACAACATATTTTGTTCCATTGATTTCCCGTTCCGTATAATAGGTGCTAATGGGAGAGTCGCTGTATTCATAGGCTAAACCAATGGTAGCATTCAACCAGCTGAGGTTCCATTTCAAGTAAAGTTGAGACCTATAGCTGTTATAACTCTTCAGAGAAGGATTACCCATAGTCATTACGCCAGGAATCACCATACTTGCATTGTTGCTGAGTTGCGAAATAGTAGGAGTTGTAGACCACGATGTAGTTTCCCATTGAAGGTTAACCTTCTTTGAGATGTTAGAGCTTAGGATGAGTTTGGGAGTAAAAAGCCAGTGAGAATCATGGGCGTTATCATTGTCCTGTGTCACTTGGGTGACACCTGCACCAATGCGATACATCAGTTTTCTCCAAATACCATTATACTCTGCATACATATAGTGTTGATAACTGGCAGACGAATAATCATAGTCTTTATAGTTGGATAGTACATTGCTGATGGTAGCCTTTGAACGTCCAAGCGTAGCGCGATAGCCAAGACTGAGACTATTCTTTGTCCATTTCTTGGTATAAGCCATTTCACCAATGAAAGAGTATTTATTGTTTTTTTGCTTCACCTCGTCTGTCAATATGTAACTGCCATCACTTTGGTCAATCTCTTTCTCCTCATTCTTAGAGTCACCATGATAATAGGTACCTACAAGGTCAATGGCTAATTCTTGGTTATGAGGCAGTGTCTTTTGTACGTAGGCATTGATGCTTGGACCAAAGATATTCTCTGTACTATTAAAACTACCATTTCCTTTAATTTCTCTATTGGCTGTAAGGATGTTAATGCTTCTTGTTCCATCACTATGGTAATGCAGAAAGTGCGGAATAGCAGTCAGCTGTAGAGCTATGTCATCTGGTTTGTTGTAGGTGTATTTAACGACAGGGTCATTCCATGTATAGCCAAATTTGTCATGATTATGGCTTTCGTAGTGTGTCTGCTCCCCATTCAAGACATAGTCGTAGGTACGTTCACTAAATCGATTTGAATAATCTCTAAGGCTGAAGTCATAGGAGAGCGACAACTGATGGTTGCCAGACGTAAGGTTGAAGTACGCTTCGTCATTTGTAAATCCTGTTGTAAAAGCCGTTCTGGCTTCAACTCCTGCATTTACTCCATTGTCTAGTTTCTTGGTAATGACATTGATGAGCGTACCAGCATCAGCGTAACGTGCAGGAGGAATGTTATAGTATTCCACTTTTATGATTTTATTGGCAGGGATGCCTTTCAGGTCTATGTCTGAAGCACTGATACCATTCAACAAAATCTTTACGTTATTACCATCTACACGCTGTAACTTATTGCTCACAGGGTCGATATTTAAATCTTCCACATACTCTAACAGGTCACGGACATTGCGAGCCTGCCTAATTTGCTCAGCGGAAAACGTATGCACACTCTTATCTACATAATTCATAATACGTGTGCCATCTATAGTTACTCCTTTGATGGCATATTGGGCTGGTTGCATCTGGATGACACCAATATCACCAACCTCATAGATATGGCTGAACGTCTTGTAGCCCACATATGAGCACTTAACTATCACACGATAGGCATCTGTTGGTATCACGAAGTCGCCAGCCTCATTACTTACACCTCCACCAATAATCGTTGAGTCGGAAGGATTAAGTAGTGAGATGTTGGCATAGACGACAGGATGATTTTGATTATCAATAAGCCGTCCTTTCAGATAGCGTTCCGTCTTATGCGTACACTCTACGAAAAACCTCTCTCCGTCTCTGACAATGCGGATAGGATAAAAGCCAATAACCTTCATTAAAGCATCTTCCAGAGAAAGATTATCGAGGCGGCAAGTAACAGTAAAATCCTCTAAGTCATTATAAACAAAAGATATCTCATAGCGAGTCGTAGCATCATTCAAGTCTAAGAGCACCTGACTCAACGACAGTCCCTGATAATTACGTGTGATTCTTTGTGCTGGACAAATGCTCACTACGAGACAAAACAGCAGTAGAATAAAAATTCTATTTACCACAGGAATAGGATAATCAAGGTTTCACAATCAGTTTGTCGTCCTCAACGACGAGGTTCACATGGTCAAAATGGTTCAGGTCGTTGACAACGCCTTCCAACTCATCCTTCAATTCCCACTTGTAGTAAAGTCTCAATTCGTTAGCTTTGGGATTCTGGATATCCAATACCTTATTATAATATAAGGCTAGTTCTTGAGCGATTTTGTCAAGCGTAATATTCTCGAAGATTCTGGTTTGTGGGATACTGTCAGTAGGAACCTCTTGCAAAGCTTGTTGCTGCGGATTATTTATCTGCATTTCCTGATTCGTAGGAGTTATATCTTCTTTAATGCTATTACTGCCTGTTACCATATGATAGGCTGCATAGATAATGCCCGAGAACATCAGCACGCCAATGATAACAGCTGCAATATCAATCCAACTCTTTGTATGCCAGTTCTTAAACTTTGAACGCAGCTTCTTCAATCCCTGTACAATATGCTTATTAACGGCCGAGAGGCTAATCCCCAGAGAATCTGATATTTCCTTGTACGACTGATTCTCGTCATAGTGCATCCGAATGATGCGACTAGTCTGAGGTGTCAGTTTCTCGTCAACATAGCGATTGACAGCTTCAAGTAGCTCTTCGTCTCTTTCAGACTCTTCGAGTTTGCATAATTCGTAGATTTCGTTCAATTCGTGTTCATTCCGTCTTCTAGCAAGGATGTTAAGGCAACGATTGCGTACGCAAGTCAAGAGGAATGTACTCTGTGATTCCTCACGTAATGAGGTACTCCCATCCCACAACTTGGTAAAGACATCCTGAACCGCATCCTTCGCCTCGTCTTCGTTGCCCAGCAGGATGTAGGCAGTCTTATACATTCTGCCGTACTCCGAATGGAATAGTTCTTTGAATTGTTGTTCTCTGTTTGGCATTTTAGTCGCTTTGTATTTAACTAATATACAGATAAGCGAAAAAAATCATTACCCCAATATTATTAAAGAATTGCAATCCTGTCATAATCCTTTTATTTCTGCATCTACCACATACTGATTCAAGAATGTCATTGCTCATAACGTTTTAGTTTCTGCAAAGATAAGAACAATTTTGCAATCTTCCAAATTATTCGTCATCAATTTATATATGACAGGTGACAGGTGCTGAAGTCAGGTTCAACGGAATTGGGCTTGTTCAGTTCATTACAAAAAAAGAAGCCTGTGTGGGCTTCCTTTGTTATTTGATTCTATTCGCCAGTTTAGCAGGTTCTCGTCTTGTATCCCAAATATCTGCTATATGAACCGTATCCGTTCTTTCATTATAATAGTAAATCAGTTTGAAACGGCCAATAATATGACGGGCTCTGTATAGCTTTTTTCTGCCTTTTAGTAGTGGCTCAGGATATCCTATTTCAGGGAACCTTTCTAAGTCCTTATTGATAGATGATACTTTTGCCGCAAAATTGTTAGCCGTTGTTTCGCCAAACTCAATAACCCCTTTAACAAGATACCTGAAGAGTTCGTTTTCAGCTCTCTTCTGCCACTTTACTTGAGCCATAGTAGTTCTTTTCTGAAACCAGCCATCATTTCGTCAAAGGATTTCCCTTCACCTCGATCTATTTCTTCTTCAGCTTCGTCAATTCGGGCATTGAGCTCCTCTAACGTGTAAGGCTGCTGATCGTCATTCAATTCTTCAAAAGAATTAAGACCGACTTCGTCTGTATTATACAAATATCTGACAAGACAGTGCTTGTCTTCACGACTTAGGTTTTGAACCTCAGTCAGCAAACTGCTATTACGCAGCTCTGCACTCATTCCATAAGTCATAGCTGCTGGTTCACTTGCCATATCTTTATGTACAATGTCACTCATCTTAATTCGCAATGATATTCATACGAGTGCAAAGTTAGTGATTATATTTCACAAAACAAAGAAATAAGGAAGAAAAAGTTTGGCGTTTACGAAAATAGTTTGGCCAATTGTTTTGTACTTCTCTTGTTTTTTACTATCTTTGCAGATGAAAAGACTAAGAACTATGAAGTATTGCTATCGTTACATTCTGATAATTGCCTTTATGGCACTTGCACTGACTGTATCTGCACAAGAAAAGACGGTGAGTGTTGACTCGGTAAGTGCTCAGACAGACTCATTGGTATCGGCTTTGCGCAGTCAGTTGCAGGAGCAACAGATGAAGAACATCATGATGCAGGAACAGTTGGAGAAGACGGGCGAGGCTGCACGCGACGACTCCTTGCGACTGGCTCGCCGAAAGGAACGCATCGACTCCCTGCGCAACATCACTCCTGGTGCTCCGCTGATAATCGATGGCGATACGCTGCTGGTACTCTATACTCGTAGGGGAGGAATATTGCCTGAGACTCGTGTGGAGGACATCCGCGAGAAGATTATGGAGGAAGGTAAGCGTATAACACTTTTCTCTGATTCTGTGTATATCTTTGATAGCGAGTTTACCACCGACATTATGATTGGTGAGAACTTGGTGATGAGTGTTACCGACAATGACGGACTGTGGCAGAACAAGACACGTCAGGAGTTGGCAGCAGAATATCGTACGATTATCGAGGCGAAGATAGAGCAGTTGCATGCACAATACGGTTTGAAGCGAAAACTCATGGGTGTGGTCTATGTCCTGGGTGCTATGCTTGCGCTGGGACTGCTCATCTGGGCTACCAACTACTGCTATCGTCATTGGCGCTACCGACTGCTGAGAAGACTGTTGCGACGTACGCGGCCGCTGGCTATCAAGGACTATGAGGTGCTGAACCTGCACAGACAGGGTATCCTCTTCCTGACGAGCTTCAATGTGTTGCGCTATCTGGTCATCTTCCTGCTGCTGTTCATCTTCGTACCGATGTTCTTCGTGGCCTTCCCAGAAACAAAGTCGTTTACGTTTACTATCTTCGGCTATGTGTGGAACCCGTTTGTGAACATCCTGAAGTCAGTACTGGGTTTCTTGCCAAAGTTCTTCCAGATTATCGTTATCATCATCTGTTTCCGCTATCTGGTGAAGGGATTGCAATACCTGATGAACGAGATAGGCTCTGGGCGCCTGAAGATAAACGGATTCTATGCCGACTGGGCGCAACCCACCTATCTTATTCTGCGTGTGCTGTGCTACTCGTTTATGATAGTTATGATATGGCCCCTGTTGCCCAGCAGCGAATCGGAAGTATTCCAGGGGGTGTCCGTCTTCATTGGTATCATCGTGTCGCTGGGTTCATCGTCGATTATCGGCAACGCGATGGCAGGTATGGTGATGACCTATATGCGTCCGTTCCATGTGGGTGACTTCATCAAGTATGGCGACACGGAGGGCTTTGTCATTGAGAAGAGCGTGCTGGTGACGCGCATTCGTACCCGTAAGAATGATGTGATAACTATTCCGAACTCAAACCTGATGACGTCGCAGACCACCAACTACACCTTCTCGGCACACAACTACGGTATCGTTGTACATACGAAGGTGACCATCGGCTATGATATGCAGTGGCAAAAGATTCGCGACCTTTTGCTGGCTGCTGCTGCCAAGACGTCACACCTGCAGAAGAAGCCGGAGCCCTTTGTGCGTATTACGGCACTGGATGATTTCTATGTGGAATACGAAATCAATGCCTATACTCGCAAGTCGGATTTGTTGGGCGACATCTATTCAGAACTGCACCAGAACATCCTCGACTCGTTCCATAGCAATGGCGTGGAGATTATGTCGCCCCACATCTTTGCCCATCGCAACGATTTGGAGTTGCAGATTCCGAAGGGGATGTAAGAGGGGAGATGTAAGAGGTAAGAAGTAAGAGGTAAGAAGTAAGAAGGAAGATGTAAGAAGTAAGAGGTAAGATGTTAGAGGTTCAGTTCCAACGCTACGGGACAGTGGTCGCTGCCGTAGATGTCGGTCAGTATCTGCGCATCGGCAATGCTGGTGCGCAGTCTTTCGCTAGTGACGAAATAGTCGATGCGCCACCCTGCATTCTTCTGACGCGCCTGGAAACGGTATGACCACCACGAGTAGGTGACCTGTTCAGGATACAGCGTGCGGAAAGTGTCGATGAATCCACTGGCCAGCAGGTCGCTGAACTTCTCGCGCTCCTCATCGGTGAAGCCCGCATTCATACGGTTCGTCTTGGGATTCTTCAGGTCTATCTCCTCGTGGGCTACGTTCAGGTCGCCACAGAGGATGACGGGTTTCTTCTGGTCCAAGCGCTTCAGATAACTGCGGAATGCATCCTCCCACGACATGCGGTACTCCAAGCGTTTCAGTCCGTCCTGTGAGTTGGGCGTATAGCAGCAGACCAGATAGAACTGTTCCATCTCCAAGGTGATGACGCGTCCCTCATGGTCGTGTACGTCGATGCCGATGCCATACTCCACACTCAGTGGTTCGTGCTTAGTGAAGATGGCTGTGCCTGAGTAACCCTTCTTTTCGGCATAGTTCCAGTAGGACTTGTAACCCTCGAACTGCAAGTCCAACTGACCTTCCTGCATCTTTGTCTCCTGCAGACAGAAGAAGTCGGCATCCAACTGCTTGAAAATATCACTGAAGCCCTTACCCTCGCAAGCGCGCAGTCCGTTCACGTTCCATGAAATCAGTTTCGTCATCTCGTCTTTGCTTATTTATTGATTGAAAAATACTTTGCAAAGATAGGGATAAATTGTCAAACGACAAAGAATTCTGCTTCATTCTTTCATGATTATCATATTTTTTTGTATCTTTGTCGCCAAATCATTATAAGGAATATGAAACGACTATTTATTATTGCATTCATGGCGATAGCAGCCATCAGTGTCTTCGCTCAGGAAGACGTTTATAAGTCAGAGATGGATATTCTCGACGCTCAGGGCGACGCGATCATCAAAGAGTATAGAGAACTGATGAAGGATGACCCCAAGGCGGAAAAAAGCATCACACGCATAAAGATTGCCCAACTCTCTGCTGCAATCGACTCCATCGGTGAAGAGCAGTTGAAGCTGGTCAAGCGTATCATTCGTGAAAACAAGAACAATCAACTGCCAGTCAGCTACATCAAGGAGTCTATGTACGAGTTAGGCTATGAGGGATTGAAAGAGGCTCTTGACCCTACTGCCGCTTACTATAACAATCCTGACTTGGAGCAGGCCAAGCAGTTGTTGGCAAGTTTTGAGAAACGTAAGCCTGGCACCATGTTCTATGAACTGACAATGAAAGATATGCAAGGCCAGGAGGTACGCCTGTCGCAGTGGGCTGGTAAGGGCAACTATGTGCTTGTTGACTTCTGGGCATCATGGTGTGGTCCTTGTCGTCAGGAGATGCCCAACGTCATTCAGAACTATGAGCGTTATCATGCCAAGGGATTTGAGGTGGTAGGCGTGTCTTTCGACCAGAAGAAGGATGCGTGGTTGGCTGCTGTCCAGCAGCTGGGCATGCGCTGGCCCCAGATGAGTGACCTGAAGGGCTGGAAGTGTGCTGCCAGCGACATCTATGGTGTGCGCAGTATTCCTGCCAGCGTGCTCCTTGACCCACAAGGAAAAATCATTGCCATCGATTTGCGTGGCAAAGCGTTGGGCCAGAAACTCAAGGAAATCTACGGAGAATAATTCAAAAGAGAATGCTTATGAAGCGATGGGTGTTGATGGTGTTGTTTGCTGGTTGGACACTGATTGGCAGTGCACAGCAGGCTGATTCTGTTCAGCAACGTATAGATTCTCTGCAACATGCTTTGCACGAGATGAAGATGAATGAGCTCTTGCTGCGCAACGCTCTGGACGAGAGTGGGCGAGATGCCAGAGAGGATTCACTGCGCAAGGCTGAACAGAAACATCGCATCGACTCGCTTCGACAAGTGACACCAGGTGTGCCATTGGTTATCGAAGGGGACACCTTATTATATATATACGCGAGCCTGGGAGGCGAGGATGCTGCCCATCGTGTGGAGTCAGTAGCCCGCAAGGTGACACAGATTGGCAAGAGTCTGAAGTTGACAACCGACTCGATGCATATTTTCGAGAGTGAATATACTGCCGATGTAATGTGTGGTGAGGTGGTGCTGATAAGAGTCAGTGACCTGGACGGTCTGTGGAACGGAATGTCGCGTCACGAACTGGCGGAACAGCAGATGCGTATATTGTCTGTGGAGATAGAGAAACTGCATGCCGACTATGGTCTGAAGGCCAAGTTGACGGGATTGGGATGGGCCGTGTTCCTGATCGTGGTTCAGTTGTTGCTATTCCTGTTGACAGCCCGCTTTGTCCGTTATCTCAGAAGACTCGTCATTGATGGACTTAATGTGAAGCCATTGGTCGTCAAGGGCTATGAACTGATGAATGTTCATCAAGAGAAACGCATCCTGCTACTGCTGACGCGAGTTCTACAGATATTCCTCGTCGTTGTGCAGTTGTTTATATCGTTGCCTTTGCTGTTCAGCATCTTCCCTGAAACGGAGAAGTTTACGTGGAATATGATTAACTACGTGTGGAGTCCACTGCGCGACATGGTGATATCATTCGTTCGCTACTTCCCCAACATTGTGAAGATTATCGTCATCGTCTATGTGGTGCGGTGGGTGTTGAAAGGCTTGCACCACTTGTCTGACGAGATTTCTGTGGGACACCTGAAGATAGACCGTTTCTATCAGGACTGGGCAGAACCCACCTATCATATTATTCGCATCTTCATCATCGCCTTTACGGTAGTGGTCATCTGGCCATTGCTGCCAGGTTCCGAATCGGGCGTCTTCAAGGGTGTGAGTATCTTTGTGGCAGCCTTGTTCTCGCTGGGTTCTACTACTACCATCGGCAACCTTATCAGTGGCATCATCATTACCTATATGCGTCCGTTCCTGGTTGGCGACTATGTGCGTATTGGTGAACAAGAAGGCGAGGTGGTTGAGAAGAATGCGTTCATCACTCGTCTGAAGGATATCAAGGGAAATGTGGTAACAGTACCAAACAACTCGATACTGTCGCAACAGACCATTAACTTCACTGCTGCTGTTCGTGACGGAAAGGGTAGTGTGGTGCACTCCGTCTTCACCTTTACTTATCATGTACCTCGCGAGACTGTCGAGGCCTATCTGTTAGAAGGCGCTGCTCGTACTGAACTGATAGAGAAGAGTCCCAAACCCTTTGTACTCTATACGGCATTGGAGGACTTCTATACACGCTACGAGATAAACGGCTATACGAAGGCTACTGATAAGTTGTTTATGGTATACTCCGAGTTGCACAAGAACATCGTCGATGTGTTCCACGAGCACAATCTCGACCCGACATCGTCGCACTTCATCAAGGTGCAGGAGGTGAAATGAAAAGTCCGTAAACGAAAAAAGAACGCCGAAGCGTTCTTCTGAGTTGCGGAGGCAGGATTTGTCATCGTTTGCTTGCAAACGCTTTGACCTTGGTCAAAGAACGTCGACCGGGAGCACGGTCGAATCCACCGCATACAAAAGAAACCCGACGACTGTCGGGTTTCGTTGTTGCGGAGGCAGGATTCGAACGTGCGACCTCCAGGTTATGAGCCTGGCGAGCTACCAACTGCTCCACTCCGCGATGTTAGGGTGTCAAAATCAGTGCG
>CACYBB010000050.1 GCA_902772585.1 uncultured Bacteroidales bacterium
GGAGGCTTAAACTATGGCACAGCAAGACACTGAAATCCGTTATTTGAACGCTCCTTCTATCGACACGAAGAAGAAGAAGTACTGCCGTTTCAAGAAGAGTGGCATCAAGTACATCGACTACAAAGATCCCGAGTTCCTGAAGAAGTTCCTGAACGAGCAGGGTAAGATTCTTCCCCGCCGTATCACCGGTACATCTCTGAAGTATCAGCGCCGTGTGGCTCAGGCCGTTAAGCGTGCCCGCCAGATAGCTCTGCTGCCCTACGTAACTGACATGATGAAGTAAAATAAGGAGGACAGAAGATATGGAAATTATACTGAAAGAAGATATTATCGGTCTGGGATATAAGAACGATATCGTAAACGTTAAGTCTGGTTACGGCCGTAACTACCTGATTCCTCAGGGTAAGGGTGTTATCGCCAGCCCAATGGCTAAGAAGATTCTCGCTGAGAACCTGAAGCAGCAGGCTCACAAGTTGGCTGCTATCAAGGCTGAGGCTGAGAAGAAGGCTGAGGCTCTGAATGGTGTAGCTCTGGAGATTGCCGCTAAGGTAAGCGCTACTGGTCAGCTCTACGGTTCCGTAGGTGCCAATCAGGTTGCTGAGGAACTGAAGAAGCTGGGCAAGGAGGTTGATCGTAAGATCATCACCATGAAGGATGCTAAGACTATTGGTGATTTTGTTGCTTTGGTTCACTTCCACAAGGAAGTTACCGTTGAAGTTCCTGTAAAGGTCGTTGCCGAGAACGCTGCTGAGTTGAAGGCTGCTGCTGACGAAGAGGCTGCTATCAAGGCTGCTGCTGAGGCTAAGAAGGCCGCCGCTGAAGCTGCTGCCGCTGAGGAGGAAGCTCCTGAGGTAGAGGAGGCTGAGGTTCCCGTAGAAGAGTAATAACCGCTGTAAAGCAAATCATAGTTATTATACACTGTGAATCCCGATTGCTTACCAAGCAGTCGGGATTTTTTTTGTGTCGTATTTCTGGACCTCTTTATCACTAGTATCACTAGTTCCTCTAGTAATATTAGAATATCTAGGAATACTAGAACCAGAAAAAAAATAACCGCCGGATTCACATCCGACGGCTTTCTCTCAATTTCTTTGAGTTCGTGCTTGAATTACTCAGCAGCAGTGCTATCAGCAGCAACAGAGTCAGCAGCTACAGTGTCAACCTCAGCGCTGTCAACCATAGCGATAGAGTCTGAATCAACAGCCTCAGCCTGAGCGGTCTTGTTACCACAAGAAGCGAAAGAGATAGCTGCAACAGCTACGAACATAAATACTAATTTCTTCATTTTTCTAAGCTTTTTAAATCTGTAAAACAATCATTTGTTTATTAAAACGCTGCAAAGTTAGGCATTTTTTTAATACGACGTATCATTTTTTTCATTTTTTTTTAGGGTATTTTTGTAACTTTTTTACAAGTCCTTATATATCAATGAATTACGAAATGTTAAAAATCATGTAAAAATCACACTATATTGAATTTTTGCTAAAAAACGGGTGTTTTACAATAAAAATGTGTACCTTTGTGCTCGTAAACAACAGAGCAATATTTGGAAATAGATACACCTTATTATATATATGATAGATACTTCCGCTTTTCAAGGGAAAAAAGCCGCTTATTATACGCTGGGATGTAAGTTGAACTTCTCAGAGACTTCTACCTTTGGTAAGATGCTCAGTGAACTGGGTGTTCAGACTGCCAAGAAGGGAGAGAAGGCTGACATCTGTCTCATCAACACCTGTTCAGTAACAGAGGTGGCGGATCACAAGTGTCGACAGGCTATCCATCGTCTGGTACGCCAGAACCCTGACGCCTTTGTTGTGGTGACAGGATGCTATGCACAGTTGGAGCCGCTAAAGATTAGCAAGATTGAGGGTGTGGACTTGGTGTTGGGTTCTAATGAAAAGGCAAACCTGGTACAATACTTGTCTGATGGTTTCGTTGGTCGCGACAAAATCGCGACTCACTGTACGGAGAAGACGAAGGACATCAAGACCTTTGCGCCCAGCTGTTCAAGAGGTAATAGGACACGCTACTTCCTGAAGGTACAGGACGGTTGTGATTACTTCTGCACCTATTGTACGATTCCATATGCCCGCGGCTTCAGCCGTAACCCAACGATAGCCTCGCTGGTTGCACAGGCCGAAGAGGCTGTCCGCGAGGGTGGCAAGGAGATTGTACTGACAGGTGTGAACATTGGGGACTTTGGCAAGACAACGGGCGAGAGCTTTGTTGACTTGGTAAAGGCACTGGATGCTGTGGAGGGCGTGCAGCGCTATCGTATCAGTAGTATGGAACCCGATTTGCTGAGCGACGAGCTGATAGACTACTGTGCACGGAGCAGGGCTTTTATGCCTCATTGGCATATTCCGTTACAGAGTGGTAGCGATACTGTACTGAAGTTGATGCATCGCCACTATAATCGCCAGTTGTTTGCGGACAAGATACATCGTATTAAGGAGGTGACTCCCGATGCCTTTATCGGTGTTGATGTGATGGTGGGCTGTCGTGGAGAGACACCAGAGTGTTTTGAAGAAACCTATGAGTTCCTTCGCAACCTGGATGTTACCCAACTGCATGTGTTCCCGTATTCTGAGCGCCCTGGTACATCGGCGCTGAAGATTCCATATGTGGTATCGGATGCAGATAAGCGTGAACGCAGTCGCAGACTGCTGGAACTTTCTGATGAGAAGACACAAGCGTTCTACGAGCGCTATATCGGTCAGGAGGCTGAGGTGCTGTTCGAGAAGGCTCCTCGTGGCAAAGCAATGCACGGATTTACAAAGAATTATATCCGTGTGGAGCTGCCTGCCGTCGAGGTTCGTGAGGAATATGACAATCAGTTGATGACTGTACGGCTTGGTGAATGGAATCACGATAAAACGGCTCTTAAAGTTACGCTGAAGAATGGATAAGGTAGCAATCGTCATATTGAATTGGAACGGCGCCAAGATGATGCGTCAGTACTTGCCCACGGTGTTGAACTACTCGCGCGATGAAGCAACGGTATATGTGGCAGACAATGCGTCTACAGACGACTCGATGGCGTTATTGAACAAGGAATTCCCAGAGGTGAAGACCATCGTGCTGAAGAAAAACTGGGGCTTTGCTGAAGGGTATAACAAGGCGTTGAAAGAAATCGAGGCCGAGTACTACCTGTTGCTGAACTCAGACATCGAGGTGACGCACCATTGGTTGACACCCATGATTGAGTTTATGGATGTTCATTCAGAGGTAGCCGCCTGTCAACCCAAACTGCTCTCTATATATAATAAGGATGCGTTCGAGTATGCAGGAGCGAGTGGGGGATTTCTGGATCGTTATGGCTATCCGTTCTGTCGCGGTCGCATCTTCGATACAGTGGAGGACGATAACGGACAGTATGATTATGCAACGGAGATACTCTGGGCAACAGGTGCCGCTCTGATGATTCGTGCCAAGGACTATTGGAGTGTGGGTGGACTGGATGGGCGTTTCTTTGCCCATAATGAGGAGATAGATCTCTGTTGGCGACTGCGCATCCGTGGCCGCAAACTCTACTGTCTGCCAGAGAGCTACGTCTATCATGTTGGTGGTGGTACGTTGCCTAAGTCAAACCCAATGAAGACGTTTCTCAATTTCCGTAACAACCTGACGATGCTCTACAAGTGCTTGCCCGTTGAGGAACTGAAGCATGTGATGCGTTGGCGCTGGTTTCTGGACTATCTAGCGGCTTGGGAAACGCTTCTGTTAAAACAAAACTGGGGTGACTTCAAAGCTATCTATCGCGCCCGTCATGCTTATAAGCGATGGCGCAAGGATTTCAATGCAGATCGTAAAGAGATACAGGCTTCGCGCGTGGAGAAAGAAATACCAGAGCAACGCCGTTTTTCATTGCTTTGGCAATACTATGCAAAAGGTCGGAAACGTTTCTCCGACCTACCATAAAGAAAAAGCGGATTGCTCATTGCAACCCGCTTAATTCTTTGCTAGTTAATGCTTACAGGATTGTCTTGACAGCCTCCAGCATACCCTTCTCCTGAATCAGGTCGAGGAAGAGCTTAACCATTGCATTCAGACCAGCAATCTTATTGAGGTCTTCCTGCCAGATGAACTCGGCACCAAGTACGCCGTCAGCTACTTTTTGCGTGTCGCCAGTAGCCCACAACTCCTTCAGCAGATCCATAATCTTCTGGTCGTCGTTAGGAACAATCTCCACACCGTCAGCACGCTTGCCACCCTTATAGTAGGTGATGATAGCAGCCAGACCAAACACCAGACCCTTAGGCAGCTCGCCCTTGCGCTGCAGATAAGTTTTCACGCCGGGGAGGTCGCGAGCCTGGAACTTGGGGAATGAGTTCAGCATGATGCTGGTCACCTGGTGGTCTACGAACGGGTTGTCGAAACGCTCCAGCACGTCACCGGCAAACTTCTCCAGCTCGTCCATCGGCAGGTCGAGGGTCTGCATCAACTCCTCAAACTGTACCTTGTGGATGTACTTAGAGATGACCTCATGGTTGCAAGCATCACGAACGATATTGACACCACTCAGGAAGGCAACTGGACTCAAAACAGTGTGCGGGCCATTCAGCAGGGTAACCTTACGCTTGTGGTAGGGCTCCTCTGAAGGAACGAACAAGACGTGAAGACCAGCTTTGTCAGCAGGGAACTCGTTTTCAATTTCCTTTGGAGCCTCGATAACCCAGAGGTGGAAGTTCTCGGCCTGTACGACGAGGTTGTCGCGATAACCGACCTTCTCCTGAATCTCAGCAATCTCCTTGCGGGGGAAGCCAGGAACGATACGGTCTACGAGGGTAGCATAAACGCCGCAGCACTCGTCAAACCACTTCTTGAAGTCAGCGGGCAACTGCCACAGTTCGATATACTTATTGATGCAATCCTTCAGCACGTGGCCATTCAGGAAAATCAGCTCGCAGGGGAAGATAATCAGGCCCTTCGTGGGATCGCCATTGAAGGTCTGCCAGCGACGATACAGCAACTGAACCAACTTGCCAGGATAAGAACTTGCAGGCTTATCTTCCAGTTTACATGCGGGATCAAAAGCGATACCAGCCTCAGTAGTGTTCGAGATAACGAAACGAATCTCGGGCTGGTCAGCCAATGCCATAAAGGCATCGTTCTGAGAGTAGGGGTTCAGTGCACGGCTGATGACATCGATGCGCTCCAGCGTGTTAACGGGTTTGCCGTTCTCGCGGCCCTGCAGGTTCACGTGGTACAGACAATCCTGACCGTTCAACCAATCTACCATACCCTTGTCGATGGGCTGTACGACGACAACACTACCATTGAAGTTGGTCTTCTGGTCCATGTTCCAGATAATCCAATCAACGAACGCACGGAGGAAGTTACCCTCACCAAACTGAATCACCTTTTCAGGCATTACGCTCTTCGGAGCGAAGTGTTTGTTTAACGGCTTTAACATAACGTATTTGCTTTTTGTTTTATTAGTTTGTTTTTTCTGTGATGCAAAGATAGTGAATATTTCTTGAACTTGTATTCAATTTCACGTTATTTAAGACGTTAACGTTTGCGGACAAACAAAAAGCCTCGCCAATGATTGGGCGAGACTTCTTTGTTGTCTATTGTTTCATCAGGTAAGCCTTGAAGTCCTGGAAATCCTTCGACATGGGAACGCTTTGCTTCTGACCCTTCATGAAGGCTTGCAGACGATCGGGAATCTCGATATCGGTGCCGAGGATGGCGTCGACCTTCTCCTTGAACTTGGCAGGGTGGGCGGTCTCGCAGAAGATACCAACCTCACCAGGCTTCAAACCGTCCTTCAGGGCCTGATAGCCACATGCTCCGTGGGGGTCGAGAATATAACCAGTCTCTTTATAGCACTGGCGCATAGTCTCAGCAATCTGTTGGTCGCTATAGGTGGCACCGCTGATGAGTGAGCTAATACGCTCGTGACTCTTGCCATAGAGGTCGTAAATGCGGGCAAAATTACTTGGGTCGCCAACATCCATCGCATTTGCTAGCGTCTGAACAGACGGACGCGGATTGTACTGACCAGTCTGCAGATATTCATAGAACACGTCATTGGCGTTATTTGCTGCAATGAAGCGTGAAATGGGCAGACCCATCTCATGACCGAACAGGGCGGCACAGATATTGCCAAAGTTACCAGAGGGAACGCACATCACGATGTCTGATGTCTGACGTTTGAGGGCTGAAAGGCGGGCCACGGCGTTGAAGTAGTAGAACGCCTGGGGCAGGAAACGGGCAACGTTGATAGAGTTGGCAGAGGTGAGCATCATGTGCTGATTGAGTTCAGTATCCATGAAAGCGTTCTTTACCAGCGCCTGACAATCGTCGAAGACGCCATCCACCTCGATAGCGGTGATATTCTTACCCAACGTAGTGAACTGACACTCCTGGATGGGGCTGACCTTGCCCTTGGGGTAAAGTACATAAACGTGAATACCCTCAACACCGAGGAAACCATTGGCAACGGCGCTACCAGTATCGCCAGAGGTAGCCACGAGGACGTTGACTGTCTTGTGGGCTGCGGAACCGCCGCTACGCAGGAAGTACCCCAACAGACGGGCCATGAAGCGCGCACCGACATCCTTGAACGCCAGCGTGGGACCATGGAACAACTCCAGACTATAGATATTGTCTGTTACCTTGACAATGGGACAATCGAACGATAGAGTATCGAAGACAATATCCTGCAGGGCGTCCTCGTCAACGTCGTCTCCAAAGAAGTTGGATGCCACATTGTAGGCGATGTCCTGAAAAGACATTCCCGCCATATCGTCGAAGAACACCTTCGGCAACTTTCTGATTTCTTCTGGCATATAGAGACCGCGGTCTTCTGCCAGACCCTTCACCACGGCCTTCTGCAGGTCGGCCATAGGTGCTTTACCATTTGTGCTGTAGTATTTCATAAGCTCATAAATGTTTTCATAAATTCGTTGAGTTTCAGCAGACCGTAGGCACCACTGACACAAGAGACCTCATCGTACTGCTGGACGCTGTCGGGGGTAATACCCCTATGCCAAATGAGGAAGGGCACGGGCTGACCGACGTGAATGCGCTGTTCGACAGGTGTCAGGTGGTCGGGTAGTACAGCGATGCAGACATTCTGATCTTTTACCTTATTATATATAGGGGCTATGAGTCGTTGGTCCAAGTACTCGATGGTCTTCAGTTTCAGTTCCAAATCTCCATCGTGACCAGCCTCGTCACTTGCTTCCACATGTACGAACACGAAGTCATCATGCTCTAGTGCGTCAATGGCTGCTTGTGCCTTGCCCTCATAGTTGGTGTCCGCCAGTCCTGTAGCACCAGGCACCTTGACGATGCGCAGACCAGCATACTTTCCAATACCCTGAATGAGGTCGACGGCACTAATTACCGTACCGCTCTTAATCTCCGGGTACTGTTGCATGAGCGTTTCCATCGATGGACGGTAGCCACCGCTCCAAGGCCAGATGCTATTGGCCTGACGCTCACCCTTCTTAGCACGTTCGATGTTAAAAGGATGCTGAGCTAGCAACTCTTGCGATTTCAGAATCATCTCGTTGATAAGGTCAGCGGTATACTGTGCTTCGGGGATTTCAGCCTTGACTAATAGCGGGCGCCACTCCTCGTTGGGATGATCGTGGGGTGGGGCACAGACGATATGTTTGTTTCCGCCCTTGATAACCAGCAAATGGCGATATTGTATGCCTGTGATGAACTTCACACGCTCGCACCCCTCACGCTCGTTGATGGGTTTGGCAAGGTGTTCATTTAGATAGTCGATAAGCACGCGGGCATCGTCGGTCTCCAGATTACCACCGTTGTGCGTAATAATCTTACCGTCTTCCAGCGTGATGATATTACAACGGATAGCGAAGTCGTCATCAGCCATTTCGTAGCCGATAGAGGCTGCTTCCAATGGCCCACGACCTTCATAAACTTTATTCAAATCATAACCCAAGATAGCAGTATTGGCGACCTCAGAACCTGGAGGAAAACCTTCAGGAACCGTCACCAAACGACCACAGCGACCATCACGTGCCAGCTGGTCCATCATGGGTTTATGGGCATATTGCAGCAGCGTCTTACCACCGAGTCGCTCGACGGGAAGATCGGCCATGCCATCACCTAAAATAATGATATGCTTCATAAGGAAAAATGGCTGGACGAGCGAATCGTCCAGCACACTATTTTAGATATTAGCGATTGACATGATATTGGCGAACACACCTGCAGCCGTAACGGCAGCACCAGCACCGTAACCCTGAATAAGCATGGGGTATTCCTTATAGCGCTCGGTGGTCAACAGCACGATGTTGTTCGAGCCCTCCAAGCCATAGAACGGATGTCCGTAAGGTACCTCCTTCAATGCCACACTAGTCTTGAAGGATGACGGATTCTGCTCATCGGCTTCCATCGTAGCCACGAAGCGCCAACGCTTGTTCTCGGCTTCCAATACCTTGCGGCGAGCCTCGAAGTCGGCATCGAGTTCAGGCAGACGCTTCCAGAAGTCATCGATAGAACCTTCGAAATAGCTATCAGGCACGAAGAGATGCTTCTCGACGTCGTCTTGTTCTACCTTATAGCCTGCCTCACGAGTCAGGATGACCAACTTGCGAATCACATCCGTACCGCTGAGGTCAATACGTGGGTCAGGTTCGCTGTAACGCTGTTCCTTGGCACGACGAACGGTCTCTGAGAACGGCACATCAGCAGCAATCTCGTTGAAGATAAAGTTCAGCGTACCAGAGAGGATAGCCTCAATCTTCAGAATCTTATCACCTGAGTTGCACAGGTCGTTGATGGTACCGATAATCGGCAGACCGGCACCTACGTTGGTTTCGTAGCGGAACCACACACCGCGGTCGCGAGCCGTCTGGCGCAGTTTCACGTAGCTGTCGTAGTCGCTTGATGCGGCAATCTTGTTGGCAGCAACAACGCTGATGTTATGCTCCAAGAATGTCTGGTAAAGCGTAGCTATCTGTTTGCTGGCGGTACAGTCAACAAAGACGCTATTGAAGATGTTCATCTTGATGATTTCCTCGCGCATGTGCTCCGTATCGGCCTTGAAACCTGCACGCAGAATCTTCTCGTAGTTGTCGAGGTCGATGCCATCGCGATCGAGCACAAAGTTATCGACATCAGAAATGCCGACCACGTTCAGCTTCAGACGACGTGACTGCATGAGGAACTGCTGCTGGGTGCGGATTTGCTCAAGCAACATGCCACCCACAGTACCAATACCACAGATAAAGATGTTGAGCACCTTGTATTCTGACAGGAAGAACGAGTCGTGTAGCACGTTCAGCGACTTGCGCAGGAACTTGCCGTCGACTACGAACGAGATATTCGTTTCAGAGGCACCCTGGGCACAGGCAATCACGCTGATACCTGAGCGTCCTAATGTGCCAAACAGTTTACCAGCAATACCCGGTGTCTGCTTCATGTTCTCACCCACGATAGCGATGGTAGCAAGTCCGCTCTCCACCTGCATGGGGAACATAGCACCCGTCTCAATCTCCTTGGCGAACTCCGCGTTCAGTACTTCTGCTGCAGCTTCAGCATCCTCGTCGCGCACACCGATAGAGGTAGAGTTTTCGGAAGAAGCCTGTGATACCATGAAGACGCTGATGCCCTTATTTGCTAACGTGGTGAAGATACGGCGGTTGACACCAATAACACCCACCATTGACAGACCCGTGACAGTAATCAGAGAAGTACCCTTGATGGACGAGATACCTTTGATAGGTTTCTGGTCGTTGTCAATCTTCGCTTTGATAAGTGTTCCCGGGTGTTCAGGGTTGAACGTATTCTTAACCTTAATGGGGATATTCTTAACACAAACAGGATAAATCGTCGGTGGATAGATAACCTTCGCACCAAAGTTACAGAGCTCCATAGCCTCGATGTACGAAAGCTCGTTGATGGTGTAGGCACTCTTGATGACCTTCGGGTCGGCAGTCATGAAACCATCCACATCGGTCCAGATTTCCAGCACTTCAGCATTCAGCACAGCAGCGATGATGGATGCAGTATAATCAGAACCGCCACGTCCCAGGTTCGTTGTTTCGTGACTGTCGCGGTCGCGAGCAATAAAGCCAGGAACCACGTAGATTTTGTTGTCGGAACCTACAGAACTGAAAGCCTCCTTAACCAACTGTGTGGTCAGTTCAGCATCGATGACGTGCTTGCCCTGCTTCTTCTCCGTGCGGATAAAGTCGCGACTGTTCATGCGGACACCATTCTTCACCATTGCTGCTACGATGTGCGACGATAGGCGCTCACCATAACTGACGATGGTGTCCTCCGTCTTCTTCGACAGGTCATGAATAAGGTACACACCATAGTAGATACTCTTCAACTGGTCGAAGAGCTGGTCTACATTATTAAATAAGTCTATGCGCTTTTTGTCATCCGTAATGATGGCCTCAATCATCTGGTGGTGGCGTGTCACCATCGCGTCGAATTCCTCACGATAGTGGTCATCGCCCTGCTTGGCCATCTGTGATGTGGCGATCAGTTTGTCGGTGATGCCGTTCAGTGCACTTACTACTACTACGACAGGTTGCGTCCGAGCCTCT
>CACYBB010000051.1 GCA_902772585.1 uncultured Bacteroidales bacterium
TTCGGTTGATGGCAATGATGGCCTTCGGCTGACGGCCACCTGCAGATGTGCCGACAGTCAACAATGACTGCATGGTGATATTTTCATCAGGCATGATACGAGCCTGTTCCCTCTCTGTGTAGATACGTTCTGCCAAGTCAGCCAACGATTTCATGTCAATCTTCTGAGCCTTTTGTTCACGGGCGTATTCTGGCTGGAACTCCAAGGCTCCCATGCCACGTTTGCCAATGAACGAGAGTTTGTCCAAAGGCGTGATGTCGGCATTGGCCAGATGGTTCTGTTGTCGCCACAGGTCGAAAAGCTGATTGCCCCAGGCATCAGGCAACGAATCCGCAACGAATGCGGGTAGTTTCTGGTAGATCCTGGCATCTTCGCCCCAAACTGGCGTAAGACTCCGTGCTCCATCGATGGGTGCAACCAGAGGAGAGATGTTCAGTCCTTTCTTCAACCATTCTGGGTTGTAGATGAAATACGACCGCTTTCTGCGTTCATCCCATGCCAAACGGCCTATCTCTTCTCCCCAAAGGATTACTTTCAATGAACTTGTCATAACAGCCTACTTCTTATTTGTGTGACGTATTCTCTGAGCCTTCTTCTCTTCCCTACGAACAAGGTAAGGTGACTCAGGCAACTCTGGCAGCACATCGTCCAAAGCATTGACCTGTCCAACAACCCTGAGAAGCAAGATGAAGGTGGACAGCGACAAACTGTTTGCCGTGCCATTCTCAAACTTGTGGATGGTGGTCAAACCGATGCCTGACTGCTCTGCCACCTCCTTCTGGGTGAGGTTGCAGCGCATCCTGTATTCCTTGAACCGTTATTATTCAACAAACTGATATTTATATATCTGTTTTATTATTTATCTTCACTTTTTTGATATTTAACGCTGCAAAAATAAGCAATATTTTCCAATCATCCAAACTTTTTCGGATAATTGTGCGAATTATGAATGATTTTTTGTATTTTTGCACCCATAAGGCCCCAATGAAGTCACTGCACTAATAAAGAACGTTAAATACGTTAAAAGTGGCCTTTGGATTACTGCGTGGACAAATAGATTCTTTATATACCTTATTATATTATTATAACCTGACCATCGTAGGCCATCTGGATGTCAGGAGGCAAAGAGGCATTGACCTCTTCGTGACGGCCAATGTCGTGACTGGAATGGATGAGCCACGTCTGACGGGCCCCTATCTTATGGGCAAAGACAACGGCTTCGTCGAGCGTCTGATGGGAATGGTGCGGCTTCTGGCGCAGGGCGTTGACCACCAGCACCTGGGCACCTAAGATATAGGGAATCTCAGTGGGGTCGATGGTTTTCATATCGGTGATATAGGCCAACGGTCCGATGCGATAGCCCACAATGGGCAGGTCGTGGTGCATCACCTGGAAAGGAACGATGTCGAGGTCGCCAATGCTGAAAGGCTCGTGCTTATGAATCTCGTGGAGTCGGATGGCTGGAACGCCTGGATAGCGGTGCTCGGCAAAGCAATAGGGCAACATCTGCAACATTCCCTGACGGGCCATGGGGTCGGCATAGACATTGATCTCGCCAAACTGACAATACGGACGGATATCGTCCATACCGCCCATGTGGTCGTAATGGGCATGGGTTATCAGGATGCCGTCAATCTTGCGGAATGGCTGCGACATAATCTGCTGACGGAAGTCGGGACCACAGTCTATCAGGATGCGGGTGGTCTCCGTCTCAATGAGTGCCGAACAGCGCAAACGCTTGTCGTGAGGGTCTGTACTGCTACAGGTATAGCACTGGCAGCCTATGGTTGGCACGCCACACGATGTTCCCGTTCCAAGAAAAGTCAACTTCATATGATATTTACTTCTGGGTGGATATCGATGCCGAAGCGCTCGAGGACGTCTTTGCGGATGGTGTTGCAGAGCGCTACAATATCCTGACCGGTAGCACCACCACGGTTAACCAGTACCAGCGCCTGTTTGTCGTGCACGCCAGCATTACCCAGCGAACGGCCCTTCCAGCCACACTGGTCAATCATCCAGCCTGCAGGAATCTTCTCGTGTTCAGCATCTATATAATAATGTGGCATCTGCGGATACTGCGCCAGCAACTCCTCAAACTTCTCACGACTGACCACGGGATTCATAAAGAAACTGCCCGCATTGCCTGTCACCTTGGGGTCTGGCAGTTTAGCCTCACGGATGGCGATGACCACCTCGCGGAGTTCTGCTGCCGTGGGTGTCTGAATACCCCTGCGGTCCAACTCAGCACGGATATTACCGTACTCCGTTGAGGGACTGGCCTCGTCGGACTTCAGCTGATAGATCACATGCGTAATGAGGTATTTGTTCTTCCACTCATGCTTGAAACGACTGTCGCGATAACCGTATTGGCAGTCCTCGCGTGAGAAGGTGCACAGGCGTCCTGTACCTATCTCGACCGCTTCTACCGACACTATCAGGTCCTTGACCTCAGCACCATAGGCACCGATATTCTGGACGGCACTGGCACCCACCTCGCCAGGTATCAGCGACAGGTTTTCAGCGCCATAGAGATGATGACCAACGCACCAGGCTACGACCTCGTCCCACGTTTCACCACTACCGCAACGAATACGCCCTTCTGTCTGGTTTTCAATGCCTTTTAAAGCCGAGTGAACTACCGTTCCATTGAAATCTCCAGTCAGCAACAGGTTGCTTCCGGCACCTATCAGCAGGTAGGGTTCCTGCAGTTGTCGAGCTATCTGCTGTGCCTCTTCTACGGATGCGTATTCCAGGAACCGACGACACTTGGCATCGATTCCAAACGTGTTATGATGTAGCAGACTATAATTGACTTCGTTAACCATTAACCAATAACCATTAACCGTTATGTAGTGAGCTTTGTCAGTTTCCAATCACCATTCTTGCGCTTGAAGGTCATCTCCAATTCCAGACCATTGGCAATGCCTCGCAAGACAAAGACCTTGCTATCACCCTCTCGAATGGGCTTACCATAAATAATATTGTATATCATCTTCGAGGGCAACTCAGGAGCAAAGGCCTCCCATGTATCTGGCGTGATGATGCCTTCCATCATATTAAAGTCGTCGTCAGGGTCAGGACCCACAAACTTTACGGTACTGGCCAGACTCTTCTCCTGAAAAGCCTTGTCAGTGGCGAACTGACGATAGAAGGTCAGGAACGAGGCGTTAATATTCCGTGTAAAGGGAATAGTACGCAGGAGCGTCAGCATCCAGGCACCATGCTTGCGGTCGAAGACATACTGGTCTATCTGCTGCGTGTCAAAGTGGATTTTCTCCACAATGGCATGATTGACAGAGGTGTCCTTCACAATCTCCATGTGTTTCTCGTTGTCAAAGAGCAGCGTGTAATAGCCCTGACGCATGAAGAAATGCTCCGTTTTCCAGTCTTTCTTGCTCAGTTTACGCGTTTTGCCGTCCTTCTGGCAAAGCAATGGGAAATGGATGCGCTCCATCTGCAACTTGTGGTTGACGACGAAATTATAGACGAAGTCGTCAAACAATTCGTCAGCAGCCTTGGGCATCGGATAATCCTCTGCCAAGAGCGAGTCGTTACGGAGGGAGTCAGCATTGATAGAGTCGGCAGGTACTTCCTCTGTTGCCTGTCCACCTTTGTTGCCGCTGCACGATGTCAGAACGGTCAACAACACAACTGAAACAATCAAATTTAGTCTCACAAGTGAACTCATTTTTCTATCTTCTCTCAAAATTTTGTGCAAAGTTACAAATAATCTTTAATTTTTCATCTTTAATTTTCAATTTATTTGTACCTTTGCATCAAAATTTGAGAAATCTATCAAAAAAGACTATGATACTTGATAAAATAGACGAGCTTCTGAAAGAAGTACAGACACTTAGTGCAAAGAATGCTGACGAGGTAGAACAGTTGCGTCTGAGATTCCTCAGCAAGAAGGGTGAGATTACCGCTCTGATGAATGATTTCCGCAATGTAGCGGCCGACCAGAAGAAGACGGTAGGTATGAAAATCAACGAGTTGAAGACACTGGCTACCGAGCGCATCAATCAGTTGCGCGAGGAGTGTGCCACCCAGGAGACCGGCGACGAAGCCATTGACCTGACCCGTACGCCCTACCCTGTTCAGTTGGGTACACGTCATCCGCTGACCATTGTCACCAACGAGATTATCGACATTTTCTCACGCATGGGTTTTGTGCTGGCCGATGGTCCAGAGGTGGAAGACGACCTCCACGTATTCACCCGCATGAACTTTGCTGCTGACCATCCTGCCCGTGATATGCAGGACACGTTCTTTGTCAGTCAGCATCCGAATGATGTCACCAAGAATATCCTGTTGCGCAGCCACACCTCCAGTGTGCAGGCTCGCGTCATGGAGCAGATGCATACCGAGGACGGCAAGCTGACCGCTCCCATCCGCGTCATCTGTCCTGGTCGTGTATATCGCAACGAGGCCATTACCGCCCGTGCCCACTGCTTCTTCCATCAGGTGGAGGGTCTGTATATCGACAAGAACGTCTCGTTTACCGACCTGAAGCAGGTGCTGCTGTCGTTTGCCCGCGAAATGTTCGGTCCCGACACGCAGATTCGTCTGCGCCCCAGCTATTTCCCCTTCACGGAGCCCAGTGCCGAGATGGATATCTCGTGCTTCATCTGTGGTGGCGAGGGTTGCGGATTCTGTAAGCATACCGGCTGGGTAGAAATCCTCGGTTGTGGTATGGTTGATCCTAACGTACTTGAGCAGTGCGGTATCGACTCCAAGATTTACTCTGGCTATGCCTTCGGTATGGGTGTGGAGCGTATCACCAACCTGAAGTACCGTGTCTCTGACCTGCGTATGTTCTCAGAGAATGATGTGCGTTTCTTAGAAGAATTTGAAGCTGCCAACTGATGAAACTCGTATTGATGACTCAACCCACGTTTTTCGTGGAAGAAGACAAAATCCTCTCGTCGCTCTTTGAGGCGGGACTTGACGACCTGCACTTGTTCAAGCCCGGTTCATCGCCCATGTATTCTGAGCGACTGCTGACGCTTTTGCCCGATGAGTACAGAAAGCGCATTACCGTACACGACAACTACTACCTGAAAGAGGAGTATAAGTTGCGTGGTATCCATATCAACGACGAGACGACTCCGGCGCCCAATGGCTACAAGGGACACATCAGTCGTTCGTGTACCCATCTGGACCAACTGAAAGAAGTCAAGAAGCATGCCGACTATGTGCTGCTGAAATATATCTTCGACAGTCAGACGGAACCTGACCAGAAGGCCACCTTCACGATGGACCAGTTGCAGGAAGCCTCGCGTCGTGGACTCATTGACCGCCACGTCTATGCCCTGGGCGGCATGAATCTCGACACCATCAAGGCTGTCAAGGACCTGGGCTTTGGAGGTATCGTCATCAGTGGCGACCTCTGGAACCGCTTCAACATCCATCAGGAACTGGAATATCAGGCGCTGATAGACCATTTCTGTAAAATCAGAAAAGCAATCGGATAGAAAATTGTCAAATAGTAAAATAGTCAAATAGTTCAATTCCAAGATGAGCTCAAACAAAAATTACATGGTGTTCTCAGGCACAGCCACCAAGTATCTGGCTGAGAAAATCTGCCAAAGTCTAGGATGTCCATTGGGAAAACTTCAGATTACGAAGTTCTCTGATGGCGAGTTTGCCGTTTCTTACGAGGAGAGTATTCGCGGACGCGATATCTTCTTGGTACAGAGTACATTCCCCAATTCTGACAATCTCATGGAACTGCTCCTGATGATTGACGCTGCCAAGCGCGCCTCGGCACGTACCATCAATGCTGTCATCCCTTACTTCGGATGGGCTCGTCAGGACCGTAAGGACAAGCCACGTGTGAGCATTGGTGCCAAGCTGGTAGCCGACCTGCTGAGTGTGGCTGGTGTAGACCGTGTCATCACGATGGACCTGCATGCCGACCAGATTCAGGGCTTCTTCGACGTTCCCGTGGACCATCTCTATGCCTCTGGTGTTATCCTGCCTTACCTGCAGAGTCTGCACCTGGAAGACCTTGTCATTGCCTCTCCCGACGTAGGCGGTTCGAAGCGTGCCAATACTTACGCCAAGTATCTGGGTTGCCCACTGGTGCTGTGCAACAAGACTCGCGCACGTGCCAATGTCGTTGCTACTATGCAGATTATCGGTGAGGTTGAGGGTAAGAACGTGGTCATCATCGACGATATGGTAGACACCGCTGGTACCATCACCAAGGCTGCCGACATCATGAAGGAGGCTGGTGCCAAGACAGTTCGTGCTTGTGCCTCACACTGTGTGATGAGTGGTCCTGCCAGCGAGCGTGTGCAGAACTCAGCACTCGAAGAGATTGTCTTCACCGACTCTATCCCTTATTCCCTGCGTTGTGCCAAGGTTAAGCAGCTCAGCGTAGCCGACATGTTTGCAGAGACCATCCGTAGAGTAGTTAACAATGAAAGCATTTCTGACCAGTATATCGTTTAGTCTCCTCGCACTCCTGTTGGTGGGCTGTCAGTCAAATACCTACAAGCTGATGGGTACTGCCGAAGGACTGGAGGACGGTGACACGCTGCTCCTGACCGACAATATGCTTGATGGTACACCCAGCGACACTATCATCATAGAAAAAGGTGCCTTCTCGTTCAAGGGCGAGGCTGACAAGGAGACTGCACTCTGCATGATCTATAGCGCCAAGCAAAACGAGATCAACGCTGCCTTCATCCGCGAACCAGGCGAGATTACCATCAAACTGTCTGCTACGCCAGGGGCTTCACGCGTCAGCGGTACGCCTTGTAACGAGGAATGGCAACGACTGAACGACTCTGTGATGGTCATTGGCAAGGAGATCAATCGCATTGCCGAGAATATCTATGGCAATAACGTCACGCAGGAGAAACAGCAACAGGGCATGAACGAGATTGAGAAACTCAACAAACGTTTTGCCAAGGTTGTTGTGGAGACCACCGAGAAGAATATCGACAATGAGTTCGGCTATTTCCTGCTGACCTACTATCCAGAGGAGCTCATCGACAACGAGACCCGTCTGCGTCTGATTGAGAAACTGTCTGACGAGCGTCGCCAGCGCGATGCCATCAAACAGATTGAGGCAAGCATCCGTCAGTCGTCAAAGACTGCTGAGGGTGCTACTATCCCCAACTTCGCACAAGCCACTCCCGAGGGTGACGAACTGAGCATCATGACGGAAGTCAGCAAGAACAAGATAACCATTATCGACTTCTGGGCGTCCTGGTGTGGACCTTGTCGCCAGGAGATGCCGTTTATGTTGGCGCTCTATGCAGATAATAAGGACCGTGGACTGGGCATCGTGGGTGTCTCGCTCGATAAGGACAAGGATGCGTGGCTGAATGCCATTAAGACCTTGAAACTCCCCTGGCCACAGATGAGCGACCTGAAATACTGGGACAACGCTGCTGCCAAGGCATTCAATATCAACTCCATTCCCCACACCGTTGTCGTTGACCAGAAGGGAAAGATTCTGCGTCGTGGCTTACGTGGCGAGGAACTCAAACAGTTTATTGAAAGCGAACTAGCGAAGTAAACGGATTGACAGTTTATAATGATCTGTCAGCTCTATACGCATCACCTTCCGATGGTCATCATCGGAAGGTGTTATGTTTAATGCCACATGGCCCATCGTCCGACGGAGATTCAATTCTACACAAGGATGTAATAAAAGGTTAGCGGTGAGCGGTGAGCGGTTAGCGGTGAGCGATGAGCGGTGACCATTGACAATCATCATGTCGATGCCGAAGGGTCCCACGTACTCAGGGAGCTGGACATTGTCAATGATGCGTTGCTTGATGTCGTCAAGCAATTCCATCGACACATAACGGCTTAGCTGTTCACGCTTTGCCTGCTCGGTAGCCAACAGATTACCGATATAGGCGCCATTCTTGGTATGAAAGAGCGACAAGCCCAGATAGTGTACCTTTCCGTCTTGGTCCACCTCGAATTCCATACCGAAGTCTTTCACCTTATTATAATAGGGTTCCACCATGACACTACCCTGAGCTTTGATCACATTATTGATCCATCCCTCTTGAACAGCGAAGCGCACCCCTCGCCCACTCGATGACCAGGGAGACTTGATAACAATCTGTCCCCAGCGCTCTTGGCAGTTCTTTACCTGTTCCAACGTAGCACACTCTAGTGCTTCGCCTACCGTACCCTCCAAACGGAGTGCAGGCAGTAACTGGGCTGAGGTCCTGCGGTGTGACAGTTGACGGTAATGTGCCAGCAATTCCTCATCAGGTAATATAGCTGCCTTTACGCCCCATCGAAACAGATCGGTAGCCACAGCAGCATCCCAACCCCATGGATTCACTTGCTGGATGTCCAGGTGTGGCAATTCTTGGCGATCAACGAACAGGGCAACGGGACGTCCCAGTTTCTTGCGCAGGCGCTCGTAAGCCTTTCGTGCTGCATCCACATGTTCCACCAGAATATAGTCATTCTCCTCAGTCCACAGGGCAGGCAACCACCCCAGGTCAGCCCTCAACTGTCTGCCTGCATGGGGGGCTGTGAAGTGTGACAGATTGGCTGCCAACGCAATGTCGTGCTCAGGGTTAAAAATATGTAGTGTCTTCATTATCGCGTGCAAAGGTAGTTTATTTTATCCGAAATCCAAGGAATTCTGTATATTTTTCCTTTATTTCTTGTTTTTTTTAAAATAAATATGTAAATTTGCACCTAAAATATAAATATACTAACAATGAATCCTGTAAAAATTCTGAGTGTCGACGACGAGATGGATCTCGAGTTGCTACTGACGCAATATTTCAGACGCCAAATCCGCAAGGGTGAGTATGAGTTTTTCTTTGCCCACAACGGACTGGAGGCGTTAACCCTGATGCTGAAAGAGAAGGACATCAACATCATCCTTTCCGATATCAATATGCCGGAAATGGACGGACTGACGTTGCTCACCAAGATTAACGAGATGCAGAATCCTGCCATGAAATGTATCATGGTGTCAGCATACGGCGATATGGGTAATATCCGTTCAGCCATGAACAATGGTGCCTTTGACTTTGCCACAAAGCCTATTGACCTGGACGATCTGAGCATCACCATCGAGAAGGCTATTGAGCAGATTAACTACATCAAGATGTCTCAACACGAGCACGCCCAGTTGGAGTCACTGAAGACCGATTTGGCAGTGGCTGCTGAAATCCAACAGGCCATCCTGCCCCGTATCTTCCCTCCATTCCCTGAAAATGAGCGGGAACTGGACCTGGCAGCGCTGATGACACCTGCCAAGGATGTGGGTGGCGACTTCTATGACTTCTTCCGCATTGACGAAGACCGCATAGGATTAGTCATGGCTGATGTGAGCGGTAAAGGTATCCCTGCAGCTATCTTCATGGCTGTCAGCAGAACACTGATACGTACCATCGGACTGCAGGGCTACGCACCTGGTGACTGTCTGACGAAATCCAACGAGCTGCTCAGCAAGGAGTCGGTAGATTGCATGTTTGTCACCGTCTTCTATGCCATCTATAATGTCAAGACGGGAGAGATGGAATACAGTAATGGTGGTCACAACTCGCCAGTCATCATCAAAGCCGACGGTAGCGTACAGATGTTGCCCACAAGCACCAGTTGTATGGTGGGTGCCGTAGAGGGTATCACCTATCCCAAGGAGACGTTGACACTGGGTGTTGGCGACACGCTGGTCATGTATACCGATGGTGTCAACGAGGCCATGAACGAGGCTAATGAGGAGTATGGCGATGACCGCATGATGAACTTCCTGGCCACACAGAAAGGCAAAGACTGCAGAAGCATCATTGACAACCAGTTGGCAGACATCAAAGCCTTTGTAGGGAATGCTCCCCAGAGTGACGACATCACACTGATGGCGCTAACACGTAAAGCATGAGGTTCTACGGCAAGACAAGCACACTCATAGCCAGCTGTATAGCCCTCGTGATGGGCGTGGCATTGGCGGTAGTCTACCACTGGTATGCGGAAGAACAAGAGAAGACGCAGCAACTGGAGGAGCGGATAGCTGTCCTCAGCCAACAAGAGAAGCGCTCTGCTGTCATGCAGCGCGTCAATGAGCAAATGGAGGAGATTGCCAATCAGGAGCGCCGCATCAGTGACGAGCAACGCATCAAGGCTGAAAAGCAAACCGCTGTGGCCGAACAGATGCGCCGCAATGCTGAAGAGGAGCGTCAAAACGCACTGGAAGCAGAGCATCGTGCTGTAGAGGCCTCGAAGGTGGCTAAAAATGAACGAGTTATCGCTGAACAGCAACGGGCCAATGCGGAATACCAAAAGCGTGTGGCCGATACGCTGAGCTACATCACCCTGGCTCGTCAATTGGGCGATGTTTCTATCAAACAGTCTGAATCAGGCAATATGGAACTGGCGCAACTGCTGGCCTATGCCTCACAACTCTTTACCACACGCTACAAGGGCGATGTCTACACATCGTCCGTTTATCAGTCGTTGTTCATTGCCAGTCAGAGCAAGCAGCAGTGGACCATGCACAAAGGCTCCATCTACGACTTAGCCTTTTTCAACGACGCAGACAACCATTTTGTGACGTGCAGCAGCTATGGTGAACTGATGAAGCACAGCTTGAAAGATAATATGATATCGACCGAAGTGCTTATCAGCAATAACGCCTACGACTTCCGCGACGTCTACATAGACCGTGAGAAAAGCGTCATCTATGCCATCAGCCGTTCCGGTAGTTTTATTATCAAAAGCAAAGACAACAACATGGAACTGCTCGTCAACGACATTGGCCCCTTACAGAAGATGGAAGTTGCTGGCAAACAGGTCTTGCTATTGGGCGAGCAGGGTATCGCCGAAGTGGACACCGAAAACCGCACTATTGCACGCTCACGTTTGTTCTCGTTTAAAAGTGTTTCTATCAGTCGCGCAGACAACTATCCCTGCATCTTCGACAACAAAGGGCGCATACACATCGTGAAGAGCTATGATCAGATAGAGAGCAAGAAGCTTCCCTTCAAAGGTCAAGTAACCGCCTATGCCAGCAGCAAGAGCAGTAACATAAAAGCGTATGGCATGAGTGACGGTACCATCTATTACGTCAATCCCAAGGGACAGATACAGAAGATGGTTGGTCACCGCTCGCGTGTCACAAAAATAAAAATCATCAACTATCGCATCTTCTCCGCCAGCTACGACGGCAGAATCAACCTGTCATCTCAGTGCCTATGATGCGTAAGATGCTGAAAGATAAGGTCAAGAGAAACCTGACACAAGAGGAGTGGGACTACTACATCGGCCGTAACATTCCTTACGAACCCTTTATCGGAAAGGAGGCCCGCCCATGAGAACACTACTGCTAAGCATTTTCTTCACGCTGTTGGCCTCTACGGGTTGGAGCCAGGGCATTCCTTTTATCCGTAACTATTCAGCTACGGAATATGGTGGCAACAACCAGAACTTCGATATCATGACTGGCAAAGACGGAATTGTCTATGTGGCCAACTTCGAAGGTCTGTTGTATTACGACCATGCAGAATGGCACATGCTGCACACGCCAGGTGTGACCCGCATAACGGCCCTCTTCCGTGACTCGAAAGGTACCATCTGGACGGGTGGTTATAACTATATTGGCTATATCGAAATTTCAGTCAATGGTTCTCCCATGCTGCATAGCATTGACAAGAAGAACGTCTTCCGCGGTGAGGTGCAATGGATATGGGAGCGTGACGGTGCTGTCTATTTCCTCGTCAGCGACAAGGAGGTGTACACCATCCGCAATAAGAACAATGTCGTATGGGCTGCTGGTGCCAAACTGCCAACGACAGGTCCGTCAACATTTATCGGAGAGGCTCACGTCAATCAGGTTCAGCAACTGGGAGACTATAATCTCCAGGCGCTGGCCACCGATGGCGAGGGTGTGGTCTTCCAGTATAAAGACGGAAAAGAGATATTCCGTATAACAGAGGATAACGGTCTGTGTTCCAACAATGTAAGATATGTCACCTACGACGATCATGGACTCATCTGGGGTGCAACGGACAATGGTATCTTCTGCATTGGTTTCCCCTCCGTTTATACCCACCTGACAGCCAAGGAAGGACTGCGTGGCGAGGTCCTGTCATTGATAAAGTATCAGCAGGCATTGTATGCTGGTACCCAGTACGGACTGTTCCGCATGCAGGGCAAGTCCTTTGTACAGTTGCCAGAGATTACCTATGCCTGCTGGCAGTTGGAGAAACAGGGCGACAACCTGCTGGCTGCTACTGCAGACGGTATCTACCAGATCAACTCCAGCAACAAAGTAAGTCAGTTGACAACGGCAAACACACTCTCGCTGATGGTCGTAGAAGATGGATTCTACAGTGGAGAGGTCGATGGTATCTACCATTACGATAGCCATACCCGACAGCACAAGAAGATTAGCGACATTGAGAAAGTTGTCAAGATTGTACGCGACAAG
>CACYBB010000052.1 GCA_902772585.1 uncultured Bacteroidales bacterium
ACAGCAGCAGGTAGAGGAACAGCACGATGCACACGGCAGTTCCTGCACCGTGGAGCAGGAGATACAGTATTGACAATGGAGTAATCTGTTCAGGCATATTGTTTTTTGTTATTGCGGTATTTTCGCCACAAAATTACTACATTTTTAGCAAAATCGGGCATTTTTCTCTACCAAAATGTAAATTTACACACAAATTGTCATAAGAATGACATCATCCCACACGGAAAACATTGACGAATCAGCTCAGTGCTTTTGATTTTTCCCCATTTCATCGGCAGTTACTGATGTGGTGAACACGACAATCAAGTTGACATACGTTAATGGAATAATCAGTAAAAAAGATGAAAGCAACTCTCAGCTAATGCAAAAAGAGTCTCAGCTAATGCAAAATCTTCGCTCACGACGATGTTGCTCTTGTGTTTTTCGTTTTTTTTTGACTACTTTTGTACCAAAATACTAAACCATTAATCGCATTATTAATTATTATCAATCAATTTAAAAAACAATGAAAAAAATGATGATGATGCTGATCATGGCAACAGTTGCCCTGACAGCAAGTGCACAGAACGAAGTTGGTCAGCTGACCTTGCAACCCAAAATCGGTTTGAACCTTGCAAACCTTTCAGACACTAAGGTCAACGACGAAAAAGGAAAGTTAAAGTTAGGTTTTGCTGTAGGTGTAGAGGCTGAGTATGGTCTCTCTGAGAAGTTCTCTGTAGCAGCTGGTCTGCTGTATTCTATGCAGGGTTGTGATTTCGGTGAGTATAAAGTTTCTACTGGTGGTACAACCCTTGCAGGTTGGGACAAGAACCAGCGTAATCTCGCTTATCTGAACATCCCCATCGTAGCAAATTTCTACTTTGCCAAGGGTTGGGCTATCAAGGCCGGTGTGCAGCCAGGTTTCCTGCTGAGCGCAAAGGCTAAGGTTGATGGTATTGGTGCAACTGAGAGCTCTGACATAGACTTCAAGGATGCCTGCAAGACTTTCGACCTCTCTATTCCCCTTGGTATCTCTTACGAGTATGAGAAGACCGTTTTCGACCTTCGTTACAATCTCGGTGTAACTAAGGTGAACAAGGATGGTGACAACAGCTCAAAGAACGGTGTCATCCAGTTCACTGTCGGCTACAAGTTCGCACTCTAAAAAAAGCGCCCGGGGCGCTATACTGTAATCCCCCTTATGCCGTCGAGGGTTCGACTCCCTCGGCGGCTACAATAATAAAAAATGATAAGATTATGAAGAGTTTGGAAAATAACATAGTCTGTGTGCTTAGCCGCCTGTTTTTGTTGGTTTGCCTGTTGGTAGGCTGGTTTGGCGACGCCAAGGCCTGTAAGTTGGAAGACACTTACCGTTATACGGTGGTTCTTGAGGGTTCAGACAAGGTACGCATCAAGATGCCTCTTTACGACAAGGAGGACAACGATTGCTGGGTCCAGTACGGATATCTTACTATCCAGATAGAGGGAGAGCCAACAAAGGAAACAGTTGTCACTTATTGGTCGGAGGAAGACATCTCCCGTAGTGACTATTTCCCCAAATGCACTATCAAGAAGAGTGTTGACGGAGAAATGACGATGTACCGCGATCGAGGCTACTCCACTGCACGAGTTACTAACACCTCCACGGGTATTATCTGCCCCTGCGTAAGTGGTGGCGACTACGCCATTGTCAACCTGCTGTGGACTGTACCAGACAAGTATCGTGGCAAGAAGGTCACCTTCCATTGGTATATCCATCACAATGGCAACAATACCGAGTACGATAAAGAGATTACGGGTATTGCCGATGTGACCTTCCCCATTCCGAGTGCTCCCGCAGAAGTGAAGCCCATACTGATGGACCCCATCATTTCGTACGATGCCTCCCATGCCAATCAGATTATGGTTCCCTACATGATGGCTGCCAGTAATGTGGAGAAAATCAGAGCCATATATGTTGATGGGCAAGGAATCGCATTCCCTATCGAACTGGACAAGAACAAGACGTCGGGCTTTGTATATTTACCGGCAGAAGCATATATCGATCAATTCTTTATTCAAGCTACCTATACAGATAGTGAAGGCGTTAAAAAGACCGTTCGCTCGGAAACGATAAGTCTTCCTGTGCTGCACAACCCCAAGCGACTGGCGACGACACTTCAGAATGACGGAAAGGTAACGCTGACGTGGAGCGTGGACAGAACGAACTGGAACGACGTACAGCCTACAGACAACTGGGAGATTCAGCGCAACGTCAGCGGCGACCCCAGCAACAACCAGTGGGTGACCATCGGTCAGGAAGCTTTCAACGAGAAATTCGCGGACTACACCTTTACGGACGAGGCCCTGCTGTCACAGTATGCTGAGCAGGTCGTTTACTACCGTGTGCGCCGTACCATTACCGCTTTGTGGAATTGGGCAGACAACAGTGGATATGCACAGACCGTTTTGGCTACCACACTGATGCTTCCAGCTGTGACAAGCGGAACGGTTCAAAGGACTGGCGAGTGGAACGATGATAATCATGAGGTGGCTTTGAATTTTCAGATAGGACCTAGAGAATTACGTACTGCCCAGGATTGGGTAGACCTCGCCAATCTTGTGAATGAGAGTGTGGAGGGTACGTCTTTCAATGTCGTTATGATGAACGACATTGAGTTAAGTGAGAGCCAATCTGTCATGATCGGCAAAAGTAACGCTTTTCATGGCGTCTTCGATGGCAATGGCCATACGCTGACTTTCAATCTCTCATCCACCGATGTTTCCTATGCTGCTCCCTTCCGGTATGTGGGCAACGCCAACATACGCAACCTGCATGTAAAAGGCTCTATCACCACATCAGTACGATATGCTTCCGGTCTGGTAGGTTATATGGTTTATAACACATCGCCAGTCATAGAAAACTGTATCTCTTCCATCAACCTTAAAAGTACGGTAAACGGCAGGGCCACTATGGGTGGTCTTTTGGGTGTTGATGAGACCAGAATGTCTGTCATTCTTAGAAACTGTCTGTTTGACGGAAGTTTCGAGGGTGAGAATTGTTATGGTAACGCCGGTCTGGTAGCATATACTCCAGGAACAGTCAGTCAAAGGCTATCAATTCAGAACTGCCTTTTTGCTCCGTCGAGACTGAATACGAAGACGGATGATTGCTCGACGCTTGCCGATGGTGTTTGCAATATTAGCAATAGCGCTTATACGGTCGCCTACGGAAGTGTTCCGTACGCAAGTTTAGCGATTGACGCGAAAGGCATGTCTGCCGCCGACTTGCAGACCTATCTGGGTGACGGATGGACGGTATCGGATGATAAAGTTATACCTGTTCCATCATCTTATGCCACGATATGGGACAAATCTGCCAAGGCGGTGCTTACCATTGAGAAGCTGGTTCGCAATGAGCTGCGCTATACTGAGCGTCGCGAACTCACGGAAGAGGAGCGAATCAAAGGAAATATGACCGTTAAACTGGCAACACCATGCGTGGACTATCGTTTCTACATGGTGGTGGAAAAGGGCAATTCTAAGTTGCCGTTAACTACCACTGAGCGCATACAACTCAAGCCGACTGATGCGGGCGAGTATAGTTTTGACAACAACGTAAAACTGACCAACGCCAAAGCAGAGACAGAGCAGAACTATGTTAGCCTGTCGTGGGAGACTGAGCGCGGTCAAGCCGACTACTACCGCATCCTGCGTAGCGACCAGATGACGCCCGATATTGTGGATACGCTGAAAAACAATCTCTTGGAGCCCCTCTATATGGACCGCACGGTGCGCCCCCAGCACACTTATATCTACACCATAGAGGGCGTCACCCAATGTGAAGGCGAGAACGTCAGCAGGGTGACAGTCAAAGGCAACTGTAAGCCTACGGGTATGGTGCGTGGTTACGTGCGCCTGCCCAACGGTACCGGTCTGCCTGGCTGTACTGTGACAGCCACTCCCGACAACATCCCTGGCGCTGAGGCAAAGTCGACCGTGACTGACGAGACGGGATTCTTTGAAATTGGTGACCTCATCTATACTAAGTACGGTATCTATACCCTCGATGTGAGCACCCCGAATAATGATGGTTCGTTTACTTCGCAGCGGATAGTCTTCGACGATGAGGTGAACCTGCAGACGAACATCAACTTTACGCAGGACAGCTACTACCTATTCTCAGGTTTCGTGCTTTATGAAGGCACCAGCATCCCAGTAACTGGCGTAGAGTTCCTGCGCGATGGCAGGGTGATGAAAAACGCCTTGGGTAAGACTATCACTACCGATAGCCAGGGTGCCTTCACGCTGAGTATTCCACAGGGCAGTCATCAGATTCAGGTGGTGAAGAAAGGACACACTTTCAAAAACGACGGCTACTTCACCACACCTGACGGTCAGCCAGACTCTACATGGCACAACTGGACGAAGAATGTGAGCGACATCTATCTGTGGGACCAGACGAAGGTTAACCTGATGGGACGTGTCGCTGGCGGTAAGGATCAAGGCAGTTTGAAACTGGGTGAGTCGCTGTCAAAGAACAATCTGGGCGACGACCTTACAATCGTGCTCCAACTTGAGGGCGACAACACATCATGGCTGGTTCGCGACCAGAAGGATCCCACAGTGACGGAGCGTCACGAGGTGTTTACTCACGGAAAGACCGACACCACACGTGTCGATGCCTATCGCCACCGCATCGTTATTCATCCCGACAAGATGACGGGTGAATACCTGATGCCAGTCTGCCCCGCAAAGTACAAGGTGACGGAAATCTATGCCAAGGGCTATTCAACGCTGTTCCAGAACGGAATGGTCAGCGAAGTCATAGACCTGAACAGCTGCAATGATGGCGACTCGGTCACTTACTCGCGCATCTATCACTCAATGCCCACACTTGACGTATGGCAGTTCAACGGTTCTGACGAACGCTACTACGGCATCAAGAAATACACTTCGCGTGATAATGCTGGCAACAGCGAGATTGTAAAACTGTGGAGCAACAACAGTTACACCTTGGGACACCCCGTGTTTATGGCAGGTTCAACGGTGCCTATGATGCTGTCGGCTCGTGAGGAATATTACTACAACAACGACAAGAACGGAAATCTGGATATTGTACAACTGGATGGCGGCAAGGTGATTATCAACAATGGACTCATTGCCAACAACCATTCTGACTCGGTGGCACTGGACAAGGACGGACAGGGTTCTTATGTGTTCACACCCCAGAACACCACCTTCACGCAGGTGGACGACGTGGCACTGCGCACCATGAACATCACGCTGCTCTACGACGGCGTCTATTACGACATCCAACCGATACGAGGCTATGTGATGGCATCAATGCCCAAGTCGCAGGGGCGTCGTGTCGTTGCCGGACGTAACACCCATCTTGTGGATGTCCTGCGCGACCCGCCAGGAAGCGGCAGTTCGGCATACATCGAGAAAGGCACGAAGTTCAATTACAGTTATACAGCCGACTACAAAGTGGAAGCTGGAATTGGTTTTGAAATAGGCGTCGGTGCCGGTAACAACTACTATACGGGTGTCGTGGGAGGTACCACAGAGGCTGGCGACATTGGTTCTGTGAAGAACTACGCCGCTCTGGGATATGACCTAAAGACTGGCTATTATCAAGACTGGAGCTATAATTACACGATTGAGACTAACGAAAAGATAACGACCAGCAGCAGTAGCAAGGAGATTGGTGCCAATGCCGATGTCTATATAGGCATCACAGACAACGTGATTTTAGAGGACGGCATTGCAGTGCGTGTGGTGAACAGTAAAGGCATGGAGCGACTGAAACCGGGCATGGGTGGTACGGTGACTGTCGACGGTCACGACTACAGGGTGACGGGTACTGCCAAGATTCTGGCTCGTGGCTATGATGCAGAGCAGGAAGACTCTGTCTATCTTGTTCGCGACGAGGTGCTGCAGCTGAAGAACAAGGTAACCTCCACCTTTGCCCATTCACAACACTACTTGACGGATGAGCTCATTCCCAGTCTTGTGCGCGTACGCAACAGTCTGTTGCTGGATTACACCACCTCTGCCAGTGAAGCACAGGCTATGGCTGACAATCTGCAGACTCCTGTCTATGTGAGCAAGGTGGCTACCACCGATACTCGTTTTGGTGGAGAATATACCCAATATCTGCCCCAGAATACGACAATCCAGTGGAGCGACTCGATTAAGGCCCTGAACAACGAGATTCTTGTATGGGTCGGCATGATTGGTGCCAACGAGAAAGCCAAACTGGAAGCAGCGGAAAAAGTAAACGTCTATGACTTCGACGGTTCTACCAGTGTGAGCTACAGTGAATCGTTCAATACCTCAAGTGGACTGCACCGCTATATCATACTCCCTGCAAGTGCTGGCATTAGCGGCGGCGGAATCTCAGGAGGTACTAATAATGGCGGAAGTACGTCCGCGATGGACCTGGGTGATGGTGACCCTGAATTTGATTACACCATTGGCGGTATCGCACTGAAATATAAGATAAAGCCCATTGCCAATTTCAACTTCAACTATAAGAACGGTGTCGACAGCACCTTCACGAAGAAGATTGGATTTACGCTGGCTTGCAGTCGCAATTCAAACCTTACCGTAGGCGTCTATCGTGATAATGGAATCAGCGGCGACAGTCTGAAGGCACTTATTGAACTGGGCCAGGTGGGTCTCTATTATCAACATGTAGAAGAGAACCTGAAGTTGATTTACAACGGACGTCCGGGCAGCAGCAATACGACGAGCTATCTTGGAAACCTGAGTAGCACACCACGTGCACGCAACTTCGTCTATCGCACCTTGGCAGGTGCCACAGCTTCGCCTTGGGAAGACGAGCGTCGCACCATCTATTATACCCCAGGTACGATACTCGACCAGAAGACGCAGGAGATTGACCAGTTGCGCATCTGGGCCAAGGAGGCCTCAGTGGCCAATGTGCCCTATGGTGATCCTGCACGCTTCACCATTTATATGGCTAACGAGAGTGAAATGCCCGCACGTGCCACCAAGTCTTTGAAATACTTCCTGCAAGACTCTATGAATCCCGACGGAGCCAAGGTTCTCATCGATGGCGCTCCCCTGACGGGGTCTGGCACCAACCTGTATCTGGAACCAGGCACCATCGTGGAGAAACAGGTAGAGGTGTTTGCTGGAGCAGGTTACGACTACGAGAACCTGGGCATCTCCATCTACGACGAGAACGACCCCAAGCGCCTCAAGACGGTGACACTCTCGGCACACTTCGTACCGTCTGCCGGTCCCGTGAATATCTCCAAGCCTGGCGATAAGTGGATTGTCAATACTGAGTCGGCATACGACGAGGAACGTCAGGTCTATTACCTGCCTGTGCATATCGATGGCTTCGACGTCAATTTCCGCAACTTCGACCACATCGAACTGCAATACAAGCTATCGACGCAAAGCGACAAGGACTGGGTGAACGTTTGTTCGTACTATCGCAACGACGCGGAGGGCGAGGCACTGATGGCTCAGGCCTCTGGTGCGCGTGAACTGATGAAGAATGAAGGATTCATCGATGCTGCCTTCTATGGCGAGAAAGACCCCGTGGAGCAATACTATGACCTGCGTGCTGTGACCTACTGCAGAAATGGCAGCGGCTACCTGACGCGCTCGTCAAACGTTCTGTCGGGTATCAAGGACACTCGTCTGCCTGAGGTATTCGGAACACCAGAACCTACCAACGGTATCTTAGGCATCGGCGACGACATCCTCATCAAGTTCTCGGAACCCATTGCCAGCAACTATCTGAGCAAGGTCAACAATTTCGAAGTATTGGGTACACTGCTGAGCAACGATATCTCGACGGCAACATCGCTGAGTTTCGACGGCCATTCAACGGCAAGTACTCAGGGTGAACGCAACCTGAAGGGCAAGAGTTTCACCGTGGATATCATGCTGAACCCTGCCAGTGACGACCAGCGAGAGATGACCGTGTTCTCGCATGGTGGCGACGAGAAGGGTGTACGCTTCGGAGTGACTGCCGACCGCAAGCTCTCGGCTACCATCAATGGCGAGACGCTGGAGTCCGACACCATTGTGCCCTTCAACAATTCGCTGCACCAGGTGGCTTACGTGCTCGACCAAAGCGGCGAGACGACTACCGTGAAATTCTACGACGGCAACAGGGCTATCGGTGTGAAACAATTGGAAGAGCGCTATGAAGGAGCTTCTTCGGAAATCCTCTTAGGTGCTGATTTTGACCTCACCCGCGAATTATCGTATAAGGGTGAGATGCTGGAGTTCCGCCTGTGGAACCGAGCCATGTCTGGTGGTGATCTGGCTGACTACGCCAAGAAGAAACTGACAGGCTACGAGACGGGCTTGCTCGACTACTATCCATTGAACGAAGGCGACGGCGACTGGGCTTATGACAAGGCTGCAGGTAGCATGGACCTCATGTTGATAGGAACCAGTTGGAAACGACCTGCTGGCATCTCGATAGCGCTCAAGGGCGATAAGGGTCTGCGCCTGAAAAGCGATAAGTTTATGCGTACGAAGAACCACGACTACACGCTGACTTTCTGGTTCCGCACCAACGATGAGAACGCTACCCTATTCTCTAATGGCGAGGCCAAGCGCGATCAGGAGAACCAGATTAACATTGGTGTGAAGAACCGTAAGCTCTACGTCCGTTCACAGGGCTTTGAGGTGCAGACCTCTGCTTATGTATCGGAAGGCACCTGGCACCACTTCGCCATGACTGTTTCACGCTCGCAGAACATCAGCAATGTCTATGTGGACAAGAAGTTGGTTGAATCGTTCCCTGCTGACAGTCTGGCAGGTATCATGGGTAACCATATCGCACTGGGTGCTACCTATATTGACAAGAACACCCCGACAAACGTGATGAACGGACACATCGACGAGGTGGGTATGTTCGAGAGTGTACTGCCGCTGAACCTCATCAAGGAGTATTCGAACCACACACCGCTGGGCACCATGAGTGCCATGATGGCTTATCTGGACTTCGGACGCTCGGTGAAGCTGGACAACAATATGCAGTATCTGGAGCCTACAGGAATCAGTCTGAAACGATATAGCACCAATCAGGGTGAGATTACTGAGCGACGCGATACGCTGGTGGCTGATGCTGACGTTCAAGCAATGGCAGCTCGTGACTTCTATGCGCCGATGACGAGCAACGCACAGTTGGATAACTTGCGTTATAGCTATGTGGCAAAGGACAACGAGTTGTATATGAACATCAAGGAGCCGGACTACATGGTGGAGAAGACCAATATCTACGTCACTGTGAAGGAAGTGGCCGACCTGCAGGGTAACCCGATGGTATCGCCCGTCACGATGAACCTCTACGTCTCTCGCAACCCACTGCGCTGGAATGTAAAACGCATCGACGAAGATGTCAACTACGGTGAGGGAGTGAGCTTCGAGGCAACGGTCAAGAACCTGAGCGGCGTGAAACAGAATTTCAAGGTGGAAGACCTGCCGCTATGGATTAACGCTTCACAGACAGAGGGCGTGCTTGACGCACTGGATGAGCAGAAGATAACGTTCACCGTCAGCGACTTTATTAATATAGGTACGTATAACGAGCAGGTAGCACTGGTCGGC
>CACYBB010000053.1 GCA_902772585.1 uncultured Bacteroidales bacterium
TGTTGCTTTTAACCATCTATTATGCCCCAAATTCTGCGTAAACAATGCGTAAACAAACTATTTCAGTTAGGGGTATTTTGTGAGTTTCAGTGAAAATCACAAAATCACAACTCGTTGACTATCAGTATAGTTACAAATTATAGACTATCACGGAATATCATTATATTGGTCTCATAATCTGGAGGTCCCAGGTTCAAGCCCTGGCTGGTCCACATTGAAAATCAGCAACTTACAAGAAATCGAAGGTTGCTGATTTCTATTTTTGCGAACAATTTGCGAACAAAATGATATTTCATGGAACATTGTGCATACCTCCTGAAGGCTTTGGTATCTGCATTTTGTTCGCAAAATCCTCGATTTTTGTTCGCAAAGCGTAAAAAACTCCTTATTTGTATCTTATTTCTCTAATATTTTCGTACCTTTGTCGCTGGATTTCGCATTCGTGTGATACCCAAAGACATTGTGGGCAAGAGAAATGGCGTTCGCTATCTCATTCAATGACCTCGAAATGTAGGAAGTTTCAAGGAATAATTGTCAGAGAATGGATAAGGTGAGCGTTCACGTTATAGCGTGGACGAAACTTATCTGACAATTATGGCACTTCCTACAGCCACGAGGGAAAGATATGGGTTGTTCACGCTTTCTTTATGCTCAGTGTATTAGGAAAGTTTAACGCCCCGCAGCGTCATATTTCCACGATTACGGCGTATATATAATAAAAGGTAAAGACAAATAAGAAACAAACAATGAACAAGAAAACCATCATCAGAATCCTCATCGCCGTCGTGGTGATTATCGCCGTGAAGAAGGGCGTGTCGTTCGTCTACGACAAGATACAGGTCATGAACGCACCGACGATGCAGGAAATCAGCGAGGCGAACCCGTGGGCGGTCCCTGCCGACTGGTTCAAGACCGACACGATTACCATCAAGGGACGCATCGAGGACTACGACGCCGAGCGGTTCGGCTTCACGTCGATGGCGTGCTACTACAATGACGTGTTCGAGAAGGGCAGCATGGTGCTGGTGCTCGACATCGCCGATGACGGCACGTTCTGCAAGAAATTCCTGGCCAGCTATCCCGTACACAATTCGTTCATTGCCGACGACTCGAAGGTGCGCTTCAATGCCATCCGATTTTTCGCCCGTCCCGGCGAGACCATCGACGTCACCGTGCGCAAGGCTTCGTTCGGTCGCTACGAATGCGTCTACAACGACGGCAGCAGCCGCGACGTGGAGCGATGGCTCCGCACGTCAGACAAATTCGCGGATGCCTTGAGTCCGCTGTGGAAGTTCGAGGGCAAGTTTGACGATGCCAACGAGGTGGCCGACGAGGTCTGGAAACGCTTGATGGCCAAACTGCAATCAGTCAGCCGCAGCGAGGACTACACGCCAATGGAAGTGCAGTTGGCACTGGCCGACATTCAGGCTCACTTCGGCATGGACTACATCGGCTGCATCGAGCGGCTGGCTAATGGCCTGGTAAAGCACGAGAAGCGCGACAGCGTTTGGCACACCGAGATTCTCGACAGCGTGGAGTGGCAGAAATATCTCGACAGCAAGACTTACGAACCCCTGCGCCGCATCGACTACGACAATCCGCTGCTCTTCGCCAGCAGCAGTTACCACTTCCTGCAAAACCGCATTCAGTACGCCAAGCCCGTCAGAGAAGGCCAGTACAAGGGACTTCTCACCGAGGGCGGCGGCATGATAATCAACGTTGAGAACTTCACCAAGATGCTCTCCAACGGCCTCGCCGCCCTGCGCGACTTCATGGGCGCAGACCACGAGAACCTGTTGGCGCAGATGTGTGTCTACAATGACATCATAAGTGAGTTCGACACATGGCGCGAGGATGGAAGCTCCTTACAAGAAATGCTCGCCAACAAGACGATAACCGAGGAACAGAGAAAGGAAAACCTCGACAACTGGCCGACGCTCACCAGAATGTGGCCGCTCTACATCGACGCCATCAAGAACCCCTACATCCGTCAGAAAGCCGAGCAGTTCCGCGACCGCCGCTTGTCGCAGAAAGACCTCGCCACCCCACTGCCATCCACGCCCGAGGCAGAATTGATTCGCAATCTCGTTGCCAAGTACCCCGGCAAGTTCCTCGTCATCGACTTCTGGGGCATGACGTGCGGCCCCTGCCGTGCTGCCATCCAAGAAAGCAAGGAACTTCGCGCCGAGATAGCCAAGCGCGACGACGTGAAACTCATCTTCATTGCCGGAGAGCGCACCAAGGAGGGCAGCGACGCCTATAAGAAATACGTGGCCGAGTGGCTGGCCAATGAAGAGACCATCTGCCTCACCAACGCCGACTTCACCCGCCTACAAGAGCTGTTCCAGTTCAACGGCATCCCGCACTACGAGACCATCACGCCCGACTGCCGCCGTGTCCGGGAAGACCTCAGCATCGGAGGCTACCACAACTTTGAGTACGAACTAGAGCGGCTAAAAGAGAAACTGAAATAAAACGAGATAAAAATGAACAAGAGAACCATCATCTCCATCCTCCTCGCCCTCGTCGCAATGGCGGCACAGGCACAGGAGCCATTCTTCCGAACGGACTCGGCGTTCATCATCGGAAAGGTTAACGGAATAGCCCCCCAAGCAATGCCTAAGCAGATTATCGTTGCATGGAACAACGCCATGACCAATAACATGAGGGACAAAACGGTTGATGTATCTGCCGATGGCGATTTCACTTGTCGGATGCAGTTGCATCACCCTGTACTCAGCAATTTGGTAATCTCCGAGAATAATATGGTGCCGTTTTACCTCATGCCGGGCGAGACGCTACACATGGAACTGAAACAAGATGCTGACGGACATTGGACTTGCAATTACGGTGACGGCAGCGCGGCGAAAAAGGTGGAGCGTCTGCTGAAAGCGAACCTCGACTATACCAATGAGTACCGCATGATGATAGCGGACAATAGCGACTTAAAGCGTCACACGGCATTATGCGACAGTCTCATTCGGGCAACGCTCGGGAACATTGAGGCGATGGCCGATACCCGACAGTTCACTCCCTACGAGCGGCAACTGGCTCAAACGATGGCAACAAGCGCGATTTGCCAAGGCTTCTTGTTCCGACATGGTGTATTATGCCGTGCAGATTTGAACCGCACCTTTACCGACAGCCTGTACAGGGCCGAACTCTGCGCTCCCGAATACTATGCCCCACTGAAATACCTGCCATTGAATGACCCCGTCCTTTTCGTTCCATACCATTATTCCCCATTAGCAACAGTCTTGGCAACGACCCCAGTCTGCGCCTTGGCCACTTTCATGTCGTATTATGCCGTAGAAATCCAACAACTGCGTCAGGCGATGAACAGAATGACGGGCGACGAGGACAATCTGCTGACTCAGATGGCCATGATGCAAATACTGCCAAAAGGACTGACAACAGCTGCCGAAGCATACGTTCATCGCCAGCAAGCACTGGCTGACACGACACTGACGGCAGAAGACCGTGCGGCGTGGGAAGCGTCCCCATACGTGCCGCTTGACACCGTGCGCCATCGTGCGCTCGACGGATTCACGCAGCCCGAACTGCGCAAGGAGGCTGAACGTCTCTTCACCGCCACGTTCGACGAATCCATTGCCTATCCCATCCCCGAAGGTGATGGCAAAGCCTTGCTCGAAAGAATCATCCAGCCCTATCGCGGTAAGTTCGTGCTGATAGACTTCTGGGCGATGTGGTGCGGCCCATGCAAGCAAGCCATAGAAGAAAGTCGTGACCTGCGCCGCCAGCTTCAGGACAATCCCGACCTGCGGCTCATCTTCATTGCGCAAGAGGATGCCCCCGAGACCAGCGAAGCCTACAAGCAATATGTCCGTGAAAACCTGCTCGGTGCCGACTGCTATCCCGTCAGCCGCAAGGAACTTGACCAACTGATGGAACTCCTGCGGTTTGGTGGCATTCCTCACTACGTCACCATCTCGCCCGACGGCCAAATCATGCGCAACTCACTTAACTACTTTTCCAACAACTACGATTTGTTCCTAAAGCGGTTAGGCGAAATGAAAGCAAGAATGTCAGAACTAAATGAAAAAGCAAATAAACAATGAACAAGAAAACTATCATCACCGCCCTGCTCGCCTTTGTAACAATAGCAGGTTATGCAGGCAGTAACAAAATTACGAATCGAACCGATGGGAGTATTACCTTCGTCGTAGATGAGAATCTTACTCCTTTTGACAACCCATTTATGCGTCTGTATACTGGAGAAAGTATTGCCAAGTACATTCTGTCTGAAGAACAAATCCCAAAAGATGCACAGCGTATTATTGCTACGAGTTTTTCTGATGAAAATAACCTTAGGCACATGGGGAAGGATGCTTTCTACAGATGTGTTGTCGATGCCTATGCAAATCACCAATCAGTAACGCTCTCACCTGATATGGTTTGGCTTGTTATAAGTCAGGGCTTTGCCCGATACGTGAATGCACACGCAGAAGAACTGCGTCCCAAATTGGTAAACCACGAGGGGAAAATGGACTTGGCTATTTTAACGAACAAAGACTTGTTAACCGAAAATGTTGACTGGCCATCGCTGATTGACGATTTCTCGTCACAGATAGACAAATACACCAAAGACGGCATTGCCAAGAACATTATCTCCGACTTCACGACTACAGGCTCTGTCGAACGTGTGGCATCACAGATTACACTGATGGAAAGTGTAAAGTCTTATTTTGAGTACATTGTTTATCGCATCGCTTGTGGCATTCCAACCATCACATTGCAAGGAACAGTTGAGGACTGGCAACGCGTACTCGAAAAGACGAAGTGTCTGAAACAGTATGGCCTTGAATCCTGGGTAAACACTCTGGAACCAATACTAAATGAATTTATTCAGGCAGCTAATGGACATCCTAATCAGGCTTTTTGGAAAAGTATAGTCAAAAAGCAGAACATCACTGAGCTTAAAGGCGGAGTATGTAGCCCTGACAATCCTACAGAACTCGATGGCTGGTTGCTGAAGTTCTTTCCAGATGAGAGCGGTCAGACTCTTGACAAGGTAAAGCATACCAAGGAAATGCCTTCAGAATATGTTCGAGTCAATTTCAAATATCGAGTAGTCGATCCGGCGAACGGAAATCTCATCAGTGAAACACCGATGGAACTATGGGCAGGTTTTGTCGGAGCAAAGGTTGACACGACAAGCAATATGCTGATTCCCAAATTGGGATGGCTCGTTCGTGTGGCAGAAAGTGATGATGATACCTTGAAGGAACTAAAAAAGAATAACAATGACTGGGGCATACACCTTCGCATCCAGGAAGTGCCGGAAATGCTGTCTCAACTGGGTCATATCAAGACGCTTGAGCTTGTATTTACCGGAAAAGTGGTTTTACCAGAATGGATGGACAAACTGATAATAGATCGTTTCACGATAAAAGGAGAAATGAACGATTCAGAGAAAGCTGCTATAAGAAAGCGTTTTCCCCAATGTAGTATTTTGAAATGAGAGCAAAGAACATTCTATCTATATTGTTTATAGCAATATCTCTTAATTCTTGCAGCAGCGACGAACCTCAATGGGCCGACCCAGAGGCACACGAAAAGACCGTGCAGCTGAATGAACAGTACGGGCCGCTCATAGTCGGCACATGGCACTACGAGAACATCAGCGACAGTCAGCGCTACTTCGAGCGCCTCACCTTCCTGGCCGACGGCACACTGACGGGTATGCGCAAATGGCAAACCCGCAAGTTCGTCACCATCGACGGCGAGCAACGCTATACCGATTGGGAGAATGTGGAGCCTTTGGAAGGAACTTTCTCAGGTACATGGAAACTGAGTTACTACAGCCCGGAAGGGGTAAATGACGAGAAGCGCAACTGCCTGTTTCTTAATGCCCAATATGAAGGTGCAAATAGTGGACACATGGCCTACTCCAATATTGCCACCTTCGACTACGCCGATGAAACGACGCTTCGATTCGAAGGATTTTACTTCAAAGACAAGGATGGATGGATAACCTTCCTTCGCGGCGATCAGGAGCCAAGCTTCTAATAAACAGTCATAGGCATAGCAACCATCATTACGGTTGCTATGCCTATGAACTATACATTACTCACACTCCCATACCACGTCTCTTAGTACCGTCCCAATTGGTGAGGGCATTATCAGAACCTCCACCACCACCTGCACAGAATCCGGCTCGTCCTCCAGCTGCGATAAGGAGTCCTTTTACAAGATCTTGGGGGACATTCATTTCTTCGCATAGTTGCTCAGTTCGCTTCTTGGTGAAATCATACATGTAGTCAGTCGTTCCTTTCCAAGAAACATCATCCAAAAGGTTATGAGTGGCCAGCATACGCTGTTCGTCGTTGGACGGGTCGAGGTTGTTCTGGATGGCTTTGGCAATGATACCCTGGCTTATCACCCTTTCATCTTTGTCTGAGAAGAGGGACTTATGGCCCTTAGCAAAATCCAGAATGGCAGCAACGGCATCGGCTATCCACTGTTCCAATTGCTGCACGAAGGCTTTCTTGTTCTTTTGGATACTGTTCCAAATCCCTGCAATCTCAGGAACTGCCATCATTTCTTTGATCTGCCCCTCTGTCTTAGTAAGCCGATGAGTCATTTTGATGGCAATATCGTCGGACTTGTCAGCTCGGGCATTGGCTTGCTCACACTCCTTCTGGAGTTTACAGATTTCCGCATCCTTCTCTTTGCGGAGATTGCTGATAGCCGTCTCGTCCATCGTCGATATCCTCTTCTTCAACATTGCATTCTCGGCTTCCAGCTTCTTGTTGGCCTTTTGCAGCTGTTTGTTCTGCTCAATGATGTTGGCAATCTCCTTCGTCGTCTTTTGATAGAGTGACTTACCATACTGTTTTATCTCTTTTTTCTGTGCTGCCTTAGCTTCTATTAGTGCTATCTGCATGTCGGTGAAGATTTGCTTTGCAGCCTTCTTACAATCCTCCTGCCATTCCTTGCGACCGAAAGGAGGAATGGGCTTTTCAAGTTCTGCCAGCATAGCCATTCTTGCCTTGATAACAATCGGATTTGTGTCAAGTTCAGGAACCTCCAGTTCCTCTTCAGTGATAATCATAGCCTTGGCATACGACTCCCACTTTGCAAGATCCTTCTCCGTCTTGGCCTTCCGCTGCTCTGCTTCTACGATGTCATATTCAATCCTTGCCTTCTGCTCTTCAGCTGCTTTCTTCTCGGCCTTAGACTTTGCAACAGCATCTTTGGCCTGACGCTCAGCCTCCAGAACGGCCTTGTTCTTATGAACACGATTGCGACGCTCTTCTGGTGACAGCATGGATATATGTTCTCCACGTTCCAGCCCGTACTTATAGCCCACCTTGTCATGATAGTCGGTGTGAATCTGTTCCTTGGATGCGTTGAACTCATACTTATTCTTGCCCCATACGCCTGCAAAAGAGACACATTCCTGCTTCCCTCTTTCAGCAGTAGCGGATGCACGACCTCTTGCTTTCGTCATGGCAACAGGGATGGTCTGAATATGGATGTGCGGGGTGGTTTCGTCGCAATGCACGTCGAAGCCGATGATATTCTCCTCACCCCAGCGTTCACAAGCCCAGGCGTATGTGTCCTTGGCCCAGTCCTTAATGCCCTGTCGCAGACGGACATCGGCATTGCTCGTCTTGAGCGTGAAATCAACTTTCTGGTCACCAAAGGCAAGACGCGTTAGCACGTCATGATCACCACTGATAATGATACCAATGGTACAGTTAGGACTGTTGTTTGCCACGACAGAAGGATTGTTCTTGTCCTTGTACTGCTTGAAACCGAGTTGTTCAAGCCGTTGGAGTAACCTCTCATGAAGGGGTATAGGGTTGGAACCAAGGGGTACAATCTCGCCATCACCGTTAATCTCGAAGTTGAGGTGCTTGCGGGTGATGTCATAGTGGTTGTTCATATCGTGATTCTTCAGACGATATGTTTCCTCGTCCCATCCACGACGTTCGGCTTCATTGCTTTCGGACGCAGAGAAGGACTTCGCAGGATTGCCGACATGAACGGCGGCATAATGCTTGTCTTTAATTTCTAAACTCATAATATGTATAAATATGTTTTGTTGAATTAATGGTTATCAGGTCTCGGGTGAAACCTGAGTGGAGGGTCGAGGGAGAAATCACTCCCTCGCAGACGGGCTTGGCACGGCTGTGGCAGCATCCGCCATGTGGTGCGGCCCAGACCCTCGGAGAGCATAATGGGACTTTTGAAGGAGTGCAACGATTTTAAAAGTCCATATTATGTTATGGACTATTTCTATTAGTCTTGCGCTGAATAAGTTTCCATCGTAGGTTAGGCAGAGGCCCTACATAGTGTAATTCCTCTTCATCGCATATCTCCAGTCCCAATTTGTCAACGAGTGATTGGACAGCAGAGTTCCGTCTTATCATGTCTGCCAGGATCTCATGAGGGGTGGATTTCATCAGGAAAAAATCTGCAATATCAAGACCTTTCTCTCGTTGCTTATCTGTCGCAATTTTCTCAATCTCATCACACATGATGACGCGCTTGCAGATGGGCTTCAATAGCTGAGACTTTAACTGCCATCTCTCCCAACCTCCAAGATCAGGAATCATAATAATGCTTCTGCCACGAAGGACCTGTACGGCATCTTTGTTAAAACATCCATCCTTTCCACCCGTTGACAACCATACATAATCAGGCATGAAATGGGTCATGATAAGAGCCGTTTTTTCACTTTCCACAAGGGCAACGGTTGCCGTGGGTCGTTGACGAAGCTGATACTCACCCACAAAACACTGGACCAGATGGTAGTCCAGCAGCTTCAGTTCTGAATGTGCCCACGTGACCAGACTATTCGGCTCCTTGATGCGGTGTCCTGTCTCGCGATTATAGCCCATCAGTTTGCCACCGCGTACATTGCCGTTGAAGTCAATCTGCCAGAAGACCGTACATCCGCCCCACTTATGTCCTGTTCCTACAAAATACAATCGGAATAAGCGGTTGGCTTCTTCTTTGCCGAAGACGCTACACAGATAGACATATAGAGGATTCTTATAATAACTGGCGAAGCTCTTCTGCACAATCTCATAGGGAATCAGCGACGGTTCTATTGGCTTTGGTTTCTCTTTCCCTTTTGTTGACTTCGCCACCTTATTATATATATGGGTGTTGTCATTCTTCCAATCCTTGGGTGCCTTGTCTGGATTATCATGGAAGTAGTCCTTGGGAGTGTAGTGATAGCCACAACTGTGCTCATGGTCGCAACGACCAACCGTGTCAGGGAATTCAATGATACCCTCTTCATCCACATAGCGGGTGAAGCAGCGTTTCCTCTTACACTCAGGGCAGGTGATTTTACTACCTGGCTTGTACTTCTGGAGATGGAACCTGAAATCACTCATCGCTACCTCCTTCCTGTGCACCGCTTGCACTCTGCACTTCTGCACTTTGCACTTCCTTTTCACTGGAGGGTTCTGACGAGTCTGAATCCGAAAGTGCAGAAGTGCATTGTGCAGAAGTGAAATCATGCACTATCTTGGAA
>CACYBB010000054.1 GCA_902772585.1 uncultured Bacteroidales bacterium
GAAGGCCTTCTACATTGCTCCCTCTGCAGCCCTCTGCGGTAAGCTGTACGACGAGACCGCCAACATGGCACAGGGTGCCGGTGGTAAGAAGTATGGTACACTGGACGGCGTGAAGGGTGTGAAGAGCGACCTGCTGAAGTCAGAGATTGCTTCGCTGATGGACAATCAAGTCATTCCTATGGTCTATAGCGAGGGCCGTGTGATGGCATTTAATAATACTACCTTATATAATGGTGACCTCGACGCCATGAAGGAGTATCCTATCGTCCGCGTCTTCGACTGGGTGAAGAAGGTGCTGATGAACTTCGTCCATGAGGTAGCCCTCGAGAACTGGGATCCATTCAACAGTCCGAAGAACCTGAAGGCAAAAATTCAGGAGTTCCTGAACATGTACAAGGGGTATGGCAACCTGTTCCAGAACTACGAGATTGGCGAGCCCCGTCAGGATCCTGTCACCAAGCAGATTACCTGCGACATCACGCTGACTCCGTTCTATGCTGCTAAGAACTTCATCATCAAGGTGGCAGCAGACAAGAAGGCCAAAGAGGCTACTATGGAATAAAAAAACACTGTGTTTGGACAGAAATCGGGGGCTTTTCCCCGATTTGTCCAGGACACAATCTCTTGTCCATACAATACACAAAGAAAAACCTAAAAAAAGTTGGAGCGAAACGAAAAACGCTGTAATTTTGCTCTCAGAAAACAAAACCCAACGGAAACGGAAGGTAAAAAAAGAGATAAACAAAACATTATTATTAACATTTAAACAATTACAATTATGGCAAAGACACCAGTTACAATGAAGATCGACGGTTACAAGGATCGTGAAGTGATGATGGTTACTTACGAGTTCGATCAGGCAACAGACGTAGAAGGACAGATGGCAGGTATCCCCCGCGGTGGTAAGATTACTGTTCGCGTGAAGGCAATGAACGACGGTACCCCAGATTTGCTCGCTTGGATGATTGAGCGAAACCTCCCAAAGAACGGTGAGATCCAATTCCTGGAGACCAAGACCGGTAAGGCTATGAAGACCATTAAGTTCACCAACGGCTACTGCGTCAACTTCGACGAGAAATGGGAAGACAAACAGGGACACTTCGAAGAGATTGTTATCACCTGCAAGCAGATTGAAGTTGGCTCAGTGAAATTCGAGAACGAATGGGCATAAACGATGTAAGACGCGAGAAGTAAGAAGTAAGAAGTTTAATTAAAAATTAGAAAGGAAACATATTATGGCAGAGAATAAAACACCGGTAACCTTGAAGGTTAAGGATTTCGCAGAGCGTGAGGTATTGTTGGTAAACTACAAGTTTAACCAGGAGACTGACAGAGAAGGACAGATTGCGGGTATCCCCCGTGGTGGTAGAATCACTATTCGCGTAAAGGCAATGAACGACGGTAACCCAGAGCTGCTGAGCTGGATGCTGAATCCCAATGATCCACGCGACCTCGAGATTGCTTTCGAGAACACCATCGACGGCAAGGCCATGAAGTCACTGAAGGGCACAGGTTGCTACTGTGTACACTACAAGGAGTACTGGGCTGACGGCGAGGAGCACTACGAGGAAGTAGAAATCGTTTGCCAGAAGCTGGAGAACGGCCCCGTATCATTCGAGAACCCCTGGAAGTAATCATCCAATATTCACAAGTTAAGAGGTGGGAGGACAGACCTCTCACCTCTCAACAATAAAAAAAATAAAGTATTATGGCACTGCTTACAACCCTGAAGATCAAAGACGTCCAACACGACTATAAGGTTGTGGACTTCCGCCTACACATGGCACGCAGCTACAATCACTTCAACCCGGAATCGGCACCATCGTGTGAGCGGATTGAAATGACCGTAGTAGCCCCCGACACCGATGACTTCACTTTTTATGAGTGGTATAAGAACCGCAGCATGTTGTCGGGAAGACTCGCCTATGAGTTGCCCGTGTCGCTGAACCACACCTACTCGGAGAAGCGCATTATTGCCTTCAAGGATGCCCAGTGCTATGGCTTTACTGAGAGTTACGACATTGACGAAAAGAGTCGCCGGCTGCTGAAAGTGATGATTGTTCCTGAGCAGGTGACGATGAACGATATAGAGTTTGACAAACTATAAGGGGCTGTCTCTTCGCGTGTACATTATTTTATCAAAAATATTCGACTATGGAAGGAGAAGAGAAAGATATGAAAGAAATCAAGGTAATGGTTTTTGCAGGCAATCTGGCTGAATTTGCGAAGTCGGAAATGCGCGACGTAGTACTGAAAGACCGTTTTGCCAAAGAACAGGGCTATACGGTACAGGATTTCTCCTACTCGTGCCAACGAGATCGTGACGAGGTTGAAACAGCCTACGGAGAGACGCAGAATGTCGTCGTCGACTTCACCATCCGTGTGATGACCACCGAGCAGACCCTGTTTTACGAAAAGTTGAAAGACCTGGGTAATGACTATTATAGTTTGGTCTATAACGGCATCTACGAAGATGGTCAACTGAAATTCTTCGACAACGCCCTTGTGGTTGACGGCTACGTAGTCGATGTCGAGGAGCGGGCTGCCAACGACTGTAACCAAGCCTTGATGCACGTGAAGATCCTGGCTCGAGAGCTGATCTACGTACAGCGCGACGGTACCAGCATGACAATTAACATCAGTAACACCTATTAATAAATAATCCTATTACTGCACTTATAATTTATGGCAACAATCACCTACCAATTCAAAATAGGAAAAGACGAGATACCATATAGTGCATCCACGATCATTAAGATTCAGGATGTAGAGTACAAACTTTCTCTCTTATCACTGCGTTATCACAAGAAGATGTTCCAGCCTGGCAAAATTGAAGCCAAGCTGTTGTTGACGCAGAATGTCTCCTCTGCCACGAAGGCACCGGAGTTGAAAGACCTGGTGGATTATTTCAAGACCAAGAATAACAACGTCTCGCTCAGCAAGACGGTCGATGGCGTAAAAAAGGATATTGCCACCAACTATTACGTCTATAAGGTATTACCGGAATATAAGCGTAAGGACAGTGGACAGTATGTGCATCTGAAACTGGAGATCTACAGTCCCGACCATAAGCTGACGCTCGACAAGTACTGCCGTTCATACACCAACCAGAAACTCGTCGAAGACATCTTGAAGGGTGAGTTGGATGGTGGTATCCTTGCAAAGGCAGGCTTCACGAAAGACACTATAGACGGCAGTCTGACACACTACCTCAACTACATCCACTCCATCGCGAATAACACGGTGACCAAACGCGAGTTCATACAACCCTATCTGGTGCAGTTCAACGAGAGTTTCTACGACTTCATAGCTCGTACAGCCAACCGCTGCGGTGAATTCTTCTACTATGAAGAGGGTAAGTTATATCTGGGTCTTCACGAAATCGAGACGAAAGACGAATCTACCTATAAGAGCCACGTAGATATCGACAAAGACAAGGTGCTGTCTATCAATTACGCTGAAGCAGATGATACGCTGGTAGGATATACGAATCTTAAGGGATGCCGTATCGACAGCATGAACAAAGAAACTGCCGGTCAATATGCCACTGGCGACTATAATTATACCGAGCATGTATCGTACGATGACTTCCTGAATGATTTCTTTACACAGGACCAGTTTACAACGTTTTGGGAGGAGCTCATTCCAGAACAGTACAAATCCATTACCGAATTGGTTGGTGCATTATTAACAGGCGGTATTGCCGGTGCTGTATCCTATGCCGCTGGTCTTGCCATCCCACAAATCTTCTTTGCCAACAGTTATGCAGATACGAAGAACGCATATGGCAATAAGAAATGGGTACTATCAGCTGACAAGGGTACCGGTAAGCAGCGTCATGCCAGCGAACAGTATGATGAAACAAATAAAAAGGCGGTTCTTTATGGTTCTTTGCTGGTTGACGATGTCAAGAAGAACAATTACGAGTATCAACAGAACCTGAACCAAACTTTCTACAATTTTATCCGTCAGGGATGCGATGAGGTCAGTCGCCATCAGATACAGGTGAGCTTAGGTACTCAACAAGGAGCATTCCTGCTGGGGCAGAAGGTGACTTTCGAAAGTCAGTCGGAGGTGAAAGAAAAGGAAGAGAAGAAGAAGACGGGTGATGTAGCCTTCAACTTCCCCAGATACCTGATTACAGAAGTAAATGACGTCCTCAAAGTAGAGGTCAAAGAAGGAGAAGCCATTCCCGAAGACTGGATGCCAGGGCAAAAGGTCGTGCTGACTCCCCTATATACCGTCAACACCAAGAAGTTCTCTGAGGGCACGGATAAATCTGTCACCTTGGCATGTCCGCCGGTATCTGTTCCTTTCGTTAGAACCTCTGGACCACAGCGTGCCTATATTGCTGAGTCTAAAGACCCCAGCAGCTTTGCACGTGTCTGCATACGCTACCCATGGCAAAAGAAGGATGATGAGTCGTCACCCTGGATACGCGTTGCCGTACCTTATGCGCCATGTAAGGGTGAGAATGGTGGTGGTTTCTACTTCCAGCATGAAATAGGCGATGAGGTACTGATAGACTACGAAGAGGGTAATATTGAGCACCCCTTCGTCGTCGGTTCACTATATACCGCACGCGCAGCAGCACCTCGCAAAGGCAGTCTGTTCCATACGTGGAATCCAAGTAACACTCCCACGGAGCCTAATGATGTCTTGTCGATAGTCTCGCGCAAAGGTCATAGGCTGGTGTTTAATGACAATGGCAATGCTGAAGACTTCATGCGCAGTGCCCTGCCTGGGTTGGATCTTATCAAACCCTTGACCAACAAATTCAACGGATGGCGTTTCGATCAGGGTGGAAACTCTCCGCTCTCTGGCGGTCTGACCCTCTGCGACAAATGGGGAATGTATAAGATTGACTGTTCATCGACCGACCGTGCCATCAATATTGAGGCACCTTTCGGTAGTATCGGACTCAATGCTTTTACGGGCATTACCATCAGTGCAGAGTGCGGCAATGTATCAATTAAAGGTAAGAACGTCACCATCGAGGCTGGTAACGAGCTGAAACTGCTGTCGGGTACCAACATCTCACCAGAAGGACAGTCCATGGGCCGTGACTTGATTCTGAAAGGTATTGCCACTGCCGCCATCGACAAGACTGCTGCCAAACTGGTTGACCTTACGTTGGTACGCTGTGTCATCGAGGTGTTTTTGAAACCTGTAGCAGGTACCATGACGCTGAAGTCAAAACGCTACATGCTACTGATGGCGGGTAAGGGTGCTGCTGAGATTCCCGCAAAGGCCTACACCTTTAAGGGTATCCACAACAAAGAAAAAGATGCCGCTTCAGGATTGGCTCCTACCACCAATGATTCTAAAAAACCTTGGAAATGGGAGATGCTCAATGAACGCATCAAGATGGCGCGATCATTGCGAGTCATCAACCAGTCTGTCATTCTATGGTACGAGCAACTTGCCGTTCTATATGCTAACGTGCAGAAGACTGCCAAGACATTTGCTTATGATTCCAGACAGACTAATCACCTTCCTGATCAGATTATTGAAAAGGCATTCCTCAAAGACAAAAGTAGTGATTTATTTACTGAAAATGACATCGACTTCGTTCAACCAGAGGTGCAGGTGATTAAAGCTGAAGACGTTTTTCAGGTTATAGAGAATGCCAATGCTGTACACGATGCTGTCCTCGAACTGTATGCTTTCTGCGAACAAATCAGAAAATCAACTTTCTTGGCGGAAACTTCGGGACATGTCTATGTAAAAGAAATCAAGAAGGCCATCAAGGATCAACTGAAGGATGAAGTCATAAATGATGTATTGCTCAAGAAACATACTGATATTTTCAAACAGAATATTGGGACTTTTAGCGCACATGCCACAATACAAAAGAGAATGTTAGCATACCATGTTATCAACGACACATGTGCTGTAGAACTGGCTGATGACGATGTTTTTCTCAAATTTGATGATCCAAATGACTTTGCCAATGACGACAAATGGGGTCAATTCATCCAAAAACTGAGCAATTTCTCAGGTAAACGAATTACCGGCAAGACAGGAGCCTTGGCACGATTCGGATTGGAGATTTACGACTATTTCCGTCAGAAGATGTCAGAAAACTTCGCTGTAGGTAAGTGGTGGCACGAAAAAGATATTTGGAGCAGTGCCCAGAACGGTGAGATATTATTCTCAGACAAAGACGGTAAGGAGACCTTGAACTTCGAAAATGGCGGTCTGAACCACAAAGTCAACGAAGACGGTTTCTTGGAGCAGGTAAAGGAAGAACTGTGGTCATTATAATCACTAAAATTATTAATTTATGAAAGACGGCGATAAAACAATTATTACTGAATATCTGGAATTAGCAAAGAAATATAAGGACATGGCTGATTCCGCCTTGGCTGAGCTAAACGCATGCAAACTGGAGATAGCGCAGATGAAGGCTGACATTACGAATCGTTTCAATGACGGCCAGTACCTATGGGACAGTAAACGCATCGTTATCTCTGCACCGGAGATTGTCATAGGTAACGTCAACAGAAATGGCGATTTATTAGGCGGCGGAATAGTGACCGTTGTTGGTAGCGCATTAAACCTGTATGGTGCTGGAGAAGCTGGTAACATCAGTATGAAAGCGCCCGTTATTGAACAGTACGCAGTCAACCCTGGGTTTGATGGTGTTGATGATATCGTTGAGAAGACCTCACGCATCACCAGTGTGGCACGTCGCATACAAGTGGTCAGCCAAAACCCACAGGAAGTGGAAGGACGAGGTGCTGCCTTTGTCGATTTTAAGATAGGAGACGGAGTACAGATTTCCTCTGATGAGGGAATTGGTCTGATGGCCACGAAGTCAAAGAGTATCAAAAAGAATCAGTTTGACGCTGCCAAGAAAAGAAATGAAGATATCAAGAAGATTCTCGATAAAAATATAGCAGACTCTCTCCTATTGCTTAATAGATATGAGGGGGATATCACGGGATTGGCAAAAACAGATGATGACCTGTCAAAGGAGAACGACATGACCAAGACCAATATCCTTGCTCTTGATGAACTGAATAGTAAGATGGGCATCAGAGTTTCCGCATTCTGTAGGACTATGAAGGCATATCTTCTGCAAACTGCTCTGTTAGCAGCCTCCAACCGTAAGATAGCTTGTTACAAAAAGGAGTTGGAAGAACTGGACAAGATAGATGACGAGAATTTCAAGAAAAAAGCGTTGAATACGCATATCGATATCGACTCTGAGAAGATTAATATCCGTTCTATTGATGAAGATGGTCGTGTGCGCACCAACATGGATGCTGGCATCTTGATACGAGGCAATACCATCAACGTGGAATCCTGTGACGAGAAAGAAGCTCTTACACCAGAAGAAGCCATTGGCCTTATCAGTCTTAGAAGCCGCAACATCCGATTGTCCACCGATGATTTAGTCGATGCCAAATACGAAAAAACAGAGTTGACATCAGCCAAGATGCCTGTGGTTGGCAACATCACTATCAACTCGAAGGTCATCGACATGACCGCGGTAGATACAGAAATGAAAGATGGTACATTTAAAGAAACTAAGCTTACCGATAAAAGCAGTGTCAACATCCGTGCTGAGAAGGTGAAGGTCAAGACCATTAACACGGAGGGTAAGTCGGTTGGTAAGTTCAGCGTCAACAGTCAGAAGATCTCCCTGAAGTCTACAGACATCAAGGATTATAAGCCAGATATAGAGCTTGATAATCAGCTAAATATCAAGCATCCGGAGAAGATGAACTCCGAAAAGGTGGCAGAAAACAGTTCGCTGTTGTTACTGGCTGAGACCATGAACATCGGATTTAAGAAAGATAAGTTTGAAGCGAAGAATCTGTATGTATCTTCTACCGACAATCTATTCGTGAATAGTAAGTCGACATTACAGTTGACACAAGGCGAGAAAGGCAGTGCTGACGTCAGCATTAACATGAGTGGAAAGAACCTGGAAGTAGCCGCAAGCGGTAATACCGTCCTTGAAGGCGATGGCGGAGTAGCAATTTATGGCGACACGACAATGAACGGAAAGGTTACAGCCGGTGACATGGAACTGGACAACCTGAAAGCCAGCAAGTCGGTAACGGCACCGAATATCACAGACGGTATGAGTGTACCTGGAGCGCCGAAGAAGAATACGATGAATAAGGGTGCCAAATTCCCAGAATCCAACGAGTAATAATAATAGATTATGGGACAGTTTGTTTGTCAGGGCGCTATGCTACAGTGTAGCTTTGGAATGGCTCCAGGAACCTTCTCGGTTCTTGACCCCATGCGCCCGAAGTGTATGAATATGGCAATAGGCAACATCATGGACAACAAGCCCATGGTAAATATAGCCCCCTTCGGTATGTGCCAGTCGATGGCCAACCCAACGGTGGCCTCAGCGACGGCAGCAGCGATGGGGGTGCTGACACCCATGCCCTGTGTGCCCGTCATCGCGGCACCATGGACGCCCGGTGGTCAGGCGAAGATTTCCAACTTCCCTGCCCTACTCGACAACTGCAAATGCATGTGCAACTGGGGCGGTCAGATTTCCGTCGTCATGCCAGGTGCAATAGCACCTCAAACGAGCGGGAAGTAAAGTGAGAGGGAAGAAGTAAGAAGGAAGATGTAAGAGGTGAGATGGCTGAGGTGAGAGGTAAGTTTCTGCTGATAGCAATGGTGTTGGCCTGCATGGCAACGACTGTGGAAGCACAGCAAATGGAGGTCAATGACTTCAAGAAGGCGAAGCGTACCTGGCTGAAGCGACTGTTGGGAAAGGCTCCTTCTTCTGACAAGCAGAAAGCCATCATCGATTTGAAGACTACCGAGAAGGGATTCACCTTTACATCTAACGGTAAGGATGCGGCAGAGGCCGAGGAAGGCGACGGTATGATTACCGTCAAGGCACCAGACAAGACACGCTATCTGACCATCAAGCATCCGCAATTCGGCAACCTCACATGGCGAGTGCCGGTGAAATATCTGAAGCGCAAAAAGCACTACCGCGCCACGCTATTGGCCAATGATCCTACCAAGGAGTATAAGCCTCAACAGCAGTGGGTGGTGATGACTCTCGAGCCGAAAGATGCCATCGTGACGATGGATTCTACAGTGACACTGCTCACCAACGGACAATATGCAGCGGCTATTGCTCCCGGGCAGCACAAATACAAGATTGAGGCACCTTTCTTTGAGGAACAGGCAGACTCGTTTCTGCTGACCGACACAGCAAGAGTGGAACTCAACATCAAGTTGCAGCCTGCTTACGCCTATGTCACGGTGCAGACCAGCATAGGGAAAGCGGAGAAGAAAAGCATTGTGGTCACCAAACAGGACTTCAAGGTGCAACCGCTGAAGAAGACGACGCCCACCATGACTGGCGCCAGCCAACAAGAGATTGCTGCCAAGACAGCTCCAGACATCCAGGCCCCCGTGACGCTGAAAGCCTCCGACGGGAACATCAGAATACTAGTGGACCGCGAATATGTCGGCACAGGACAATGGAATGGAAAACTGTCGCAAGGCTACCACATCATCAACACAATGAAGGATAGCATTGAGTCGAAGACCACAGAACTCTGGATTGTTGACAGCAACCCGCAAGAGGTCAACCTCGCAGTACCAGAGACCTCGATGGCACTGCTGAACATACACAGCAACGTGATTGGTGCTGATATATATATTAATAAGGTACACGTAGGGAGCACACCCACTATCGTGCAACAGCTTCCCGCTGACCGACAGTACACTGTCAGT
>CACYBB010000055.1 GCA_902772585.1 uncultured Bacteroidales bacterium
TCCGCGTTTTGTCCAAAGAAAGCGTGTTTGTCCATACAACTGAAAGCGAAAAACGTAAAAAAAAGAATCACCTGCTGAAAAACGTCCTATCTTTGCACCGGAGAAATAAAAATTCGAATGTATAACAATTTAAAAGTAGATCATTATGAAGACTAATAATTCTCAGGTAAACAAGGTGTTCATGAGCATCGTTACCACAGGTTTCTTCGCATTTGCTTTCACAGCATGTTCAGATGACGACTTTGAGATTCGAGTAAACAACAACGCAGCTGACAACGCTCAAGTTGCCTCTAACGAGGATGGCATCAGGAAGCCTTACGGTCTGGTCTACACCGACTTTATCAACAGCAACGACGTGCAGATCCTCAATGCCGACACCACCATGATCAGCGTCAGCAAGGTCTACGCCGATAAGATGGGTATCACGGACTTCGTGAATCACCCCATGGGTATCTGGCAGAGTCTGGAAGAACGCGCTTACTTGCGCCGCGCCACAGCCCAGCGCCTTGAGAATGGCAAGTACATCCTCAACGTGGTTCGCTCAGGTCTTGGTGAAGTGCTCGCAGGTCAGGATGTAGTACTCAACACCGGAATCTATATGAATCCCTATGCCGGCGCCAATACCCGTGGTGCAGCTGGCATAGCTAATAAGTACACCGACGGCAGCAACCGGATCCACCCCGTGACAGTCGCTGTTACCCGTCGTGCAGGAGCAACCACCCGTGGTTCATTCAATCAGTATGGTGTACTCACGGCCGAGCAGATTCTCAATGGTGAGAACTTCAACCTCCCCTGTACACGTGGTCTTTCAGATGCCTTTGATGAATTCGTAAGGTTCGTTGAATACATCGAGAAGAATGGTGCTACTATCAAAGGCGAGGGTTCCGGTACTATGCTCGAGATGGAAGGCACGCTCACACCTCCGAAGATCAACATCAAGACTGGTAACAACAAGGGCGATACCGTCACAATCAACAGCAAGATCCCATATAAGGTTCAGTTCGACTACACCCTGAAGCTCGATTCAAAGGCAGAATTGAAGAGCCTGAGTGAGTATTCCTGGGATGACCTCTGCCCCATCAAGTTCTCATGCGACTATTTCGAGGGCCGTCTCGATGGCTCACTGTCAGTAGCTCCCCAGATGACGTTTGGTATCTCCGGTAAGGCAGAACTCCCCAAAGAGTATCAGAACAAGAAGATTGGCGAACTCACCGAGGTCACCTTCACCTTCATGGCAGGCTATGTACCCGTAGCCATCACGATCCAGCCCGCTCTCTATCTCCACATGAATCTCGGCGTTAAGGGTCAGGTCTACACAGGCATCAAGTACGAATATGCCAACGAGTTCTCAGCAGGTGTGAAGTACGACAAGAAGCATGGTGGTTGGAAGCCCATCGCCGATTACAAGACGAAGAAGAACGATTTCGGTCTGATCACTCCACGTGGCGGCTTCTCCGTAGAAGCAGAGGCTGGTGTACTCCTCGGAGCCGACGTACTGGTAGACCTCGTAGCAGGCCCTACACTCAGCGTAGGCCCTCTGGTCAAGGCAGGTCTTAAAGAGCAGTTAGCTCCATTCGAGAAGAACCCGTTCACCTTCGAGGTTGGTGTCAAGGCTGGTATCTATGGCCGTGCAGGTGCAAAGGTAAAGCTGTGGAAGCTTGAGCTCTTCGATTGGGAGACTGAACTCACCTTCGGCCCTGAGTGGGACATCTGGTCTTACAAGTACGATGGTAAGGATTCCAGCAGCAAGGGCGGCAACTCTGAGCTCGCCAAGCAGATTGAGGACCTGAAGAACGAGGTCGAGGAACAGTCAGCAGCCATTAAGGCTAAAAACCAGAATAACTGGGATCAGTTTGTAGCCAAGATGGCCACAGAGGCTGGCATTCAGAATCTGAAGGCAAAGCTGAGGGGCAATGAAGCACTCTACAACCAGGCACTGCAGGATACCTACAACGATGCAATAGCTCGTGATGGCAGTATCAAACCCGAGAGCTTCCAGATGTATGCCCACTACCTCATGAGCCACATCATTTACTACATGAATAGAATGTAATTAATCACTCACACCAACCAAGAAAGCTTCTCCACCGGGAAGCTTTCTTTTTGTCTTATTGAAAGATCAGAAGACCCCATGATCCCTTCTAACGATATGATGTGTCCACGTTATCACATCACTAATCAATTTTGATAATCACACCAAAATTAGCCACGAATCCGTCGAGAGGTGCATAAATATCACGGAAAACGGGATTTGTGACGCTGCCGGTATAGATGGTGTCAAATCTTGTCTGGCGGCGGTCGGTGAAGTTCTCAAAGTTTGCATACACTGAGAATTTCTCCCAAATTTTCTGTACCATAAGGCCCATTGTCACATATCCTTTGCCATACATTCCATCGGTGAGTCGCTGACGGCTGGTATAGTAAAGTTCGTAGCCTATACGCCATGAATCCTCAACCTCATACATAAGCACTGAATTGAGACGGTGTTTAGGCGTCAGCGTCTTATCGTAGGTGTGACCGTCCTCTCTTACACGGGCATGGTTGAATGTATACCCGAGAAACAGGCTGAAGTCTGAATACTTGACTTTCAGATTTGTCTCTGCGCCAAGGCTGCGCATGTTTCCGTTGATATTGAAGAACTGGTAAAGCCCGTTGTGCAGGGGTCTCAGTTCAAGCGGGTGTCTCAGATAAGTGAAGAAGAAGAGCTGGTTAGCTGTGAAAATGACTCTGCCGTCCGCGATGCTTGTGCGGTAATTCACATCGACCTGAGCCCCATAGCTTCGCTCTATGCTATTGACATCTTTGTCCACAGGGAGAATGTTTGCGAATTGAAGACGTTCGCTTTCCTCAGAGAAAATTGTGGGTGGCTTATAGCCGAATCCTCCACCAATACGGGTCGAGAATTTGTCTGACAGTTTGAAAAGTGCCGATATGCGTGGAAGGACTATAAATCCATAGTCTTTGACATAATCGCCACGGAGTCCGGCTTCAAGAATCACCCGGTCAGATACGTTTGTGGTGTTGTTCACAAATATGCCATAGGTGTCGAGTGAATAGCTTCGGTCAAGATTGTTTGTGATTCTCTTTTCGTTGAACCGTTCGGTCCATACATTACCACCGACAATCCATTCAGAGATTTCTCCCGAATTAACGTATGAGATTTCACTGAATGTTGACCACTGGTCTCCATTAAAATTATATGTAGGAATGGTGATGTCTCGTTTGTAGAGTGTCGCGCTGTTCTTTACGTTAAGGCTGCTCTGATCATCAAATCTGTGCTTGAATGAGATTCGCGAGGAATAACGCTGTGATTTGTTCCGCTCAAAATATGGATGTTCCTCTGAATATCCGTGGCGTATGTATTCCATATCGCCTCCAAGACGGTTCTCGACCATTGACTCCAGTCCTATATTAAGGTTGGTGCTCTCTGTAAAGTACAGGAAAAGAGTGGGATTTACAGTAAACCTATCAAATTGAGGTATGGCAGTGAATCCCACATGCGAGGGATCATAAGCCCAGTTCCGATTGTAGGATGCGAAGACTGTGGTGCCGACTTTGCCAAAACGCTGTCCGAAGAAAGTGTTGACATCCAGCCCTTTTGCGGTTGTCCCGTTAAGCTGTATCTGAAAATCACGCTTTTCTGTGGGGGTCTTGGTTACAAGATTGACAAGACCTGCGATGGCGCCACCGCCATAGAGGGTACTTGAGGATCCTTTTATAATCTCGACCTGTCTCAGGTCAAGGGGCGGAGTCTGTAACATTCCGAGACCGGCAGCAGCTCCGGAAAAAACGGGAAAACCGTCACGGAGAATTTGGGTGTATTTACCGTCAAGACCCTGTATTTTTATCATGGCGTTGCCGGAGATGGCCGAAGTCTGCTGTGTCTGTATGCCAGTGCTTTCGCTGAGCAGCATTCTTATATCACCGGGCTTCATGACATTTTTCTCTTCAAGTTCCTCTGAACCGATAAATTCCACACGCGTCGGAATATCCCTGAAAGTGCGGGTGCCTCGGGTTGCAGAGATAACAACCTCTTCCAGCTCGTTGTCTTCGCCCTCTTCAAGTGTAATTGTTACATAGGGTTCGCCATCAGACAAAGGAAACACATAACTCTTTTCCTCTGTCTCATATCCAAGATAGCTGAACCTGATGGTTTGTGGACCATCGGGGATACCTGTGATTTCCACGAAACCGTCCTTGTCGGCTACATTTCCCAGTTGTGTTCCCTCCACAGTTGCGGACGCTCCTATTAGCGGTTCGCCGCTGTCTCCGTCTATGATTTTTGCCTTAAATGTGTTAAGCGCGGCTGCTGTCTGTGACAGAGATATTATCCATAAGAATATTAGTATTATAAAATGTCTCATTAAATTGTGTCCTTAATTATTGATGATGATTGAATAGAGATGGTTGGATGTGTGTTGTTTACAACACGGCATTGAACAGCCATCCGAGCAATATGATGGCGGGGGCGTGCCGTAGCAATAGGCAACTCCTCATGAATGTCGCCAAAGTAGCAAGTGTTTTGCTTTGCTAGAAACTTCATGATAGCAATGCGAGCCGGATGTCCGAGAGCCTTGGCAAATCCTGCCAGTGTTTCCGTCTTTATACAGTATTTCTTTTCTGCCATAATAAGCGTTTGTTTAATTTTCTGGTCGGCAAAGTTACGAAAAATCCTTCATACTATTGCAATTTCAAACGAAAAAAACAATCAAGCCGAAACGGCCAGACTCATACAATTGTAAACATAAGGAAAGAAAAAATGATTGAAACGGAGATAATTCAAATTTTCTTCGTATATTTGCATCCATGAAAGGAATGAACCCAAAGGATTTCAGTAGGGAACATATTTATTATTATAGAAGACAGATACATTCAGTTGCATAATGCGAGATATACGACACCAGGCAAATATGAACAAAATCATTCATGTGGATATGGATTATCAGAACCAAAGATATATCATATCAATTGTGTAAGTTGTTGAGTTTTAAATTATTTATTAGTCCTTAGTTCTGATAATATATTAGAATCACTTTTTTTCTTTAAATTTGTCTCGTCTAATCAACAAACAGTTAATTATGAATGTAGAGAATTTAAAGAAATCGTATCCAGATTTGTTAGCTTATATGAAAGCTAATGGATACTCTGTTAATTATGTTCGTCACATAAAGACGAGCATAATGCGTGTTTTAGCAGAATGTGCTATCCCGGAAATTAACTCTTATGACGATTATTTCCTAGTACTTCAACGTAAGTTTTCTGGTAATCAACTAAGAGGAGCCATTAATACTCTTAGTGTGATAAGGCAGTTTGACTTATATGGAGAGTACCCTGATTCATCCCGTCATTACGGCTTTTTGAAAAGGAACAACAAATACTCGAAACTATGTTCTGAGTTCAAACAAGTAATTGATAATTATATGCACTTAAACACATATGATGAAAGGAGTGCAAATAACATCAAACTTACGACAATAAATTTTCTTTATTACCTTCAAGAAAAGGGATATTCTTCTATGGATAATATAGAAGAAAAGCATGTGTTATCATATTTTTACGACAAGGGAAAAGTAATACGTGGAGTTAGACTTCTTCAAAGTATCAAGACAGTCTTAAAGATGCAACCAGATGATACTTCTAAAAAATACGAAGTTTTTGTCAGCAAGTTACCGAAGATGGTTAAACACAAAAGGTGTTATCCTGCTTTAGAGCAGAATGAGGTTACGATGATAAAAACAGCCCTTGATACCTACAATCCAAACATCAGCTTACGTGAAAAGGCTATAACCACACTTGCACTCCAAACGGGCATCAGGGCATGTGACATATCAAAGCTAACATTCAGTAATATCGATTGGAACAAGGATTTATTGACATTCACACAATCCAAAACTGGAATCGAAGTAACATTACCACTATTACCAGATGTTGGTAATGCTATTTTTGAATATATTACTACTGAGCGGCCGCAATCAGAACAGCCATTTCTATTTCTAACAGAGACGGGGACTCCTCGCCAGTTGAGACCGGCTCAGATTTCTTCAATCGCAGCAAAATTTATGGTCAAAGCTGGCGTACGTGTAAATGGTGGGAAAAAAGGCATACATCTATATCGGCATAACCTTGCAATATCATTATTGAACAATAATCATCCTACACCTGTCATCATGAAGGTTCTCGGCCACACATGCGCAGAAGCTATGGAAGGATATCTCGAGACCGATTACCAAAGACTCAAAGCATGTGCTCTATCCATTGAGCCTTTCTCTAAATATTGGAAGGAGGTCATGCTATGAAAAATCCAATGACATTTAAGAAGATGTTAGATGAGTACCTATCATACAGGAAAGAATGTGGATTGGCAACTTACCCAACAGTTCAATTGGTAGTTTTTTATCATCATACCATAAGGAAATGGCCGGAGGACTCTTATCTAACACAACAAATGGTTGACTGGTGGGCTCAAAAAAGGGAAGGTGAAAACACTTGGAATAGTACCCGTTCACGCGTTTTTCCACTAATCGCTTTTATTAAATGGACAAATTCAAGAGGATGGACTTCTTTGTCTGTTCCAACATTACCACCTCCTGTAAAAAGCAGTTATGTACCTCACGCATTTACTCAAGCAGAAATCTGCAATTTATTGAAGTCATGCAATGAATATTATGCAAGAAAGAGAGATTCGAAATCATTCCATATGATTAAATTGGAATTTCCCGTGATGATACTATTAATGTATAGTTCAGGGATGCGTACCACCGAAGTACGCCTGTTAAGGACTGAGGATGTGAATTTATCTACAGGTGTTGTGAGAATCAGACATACAAAGGGCTACGGGGAGCATACTATCGTATTGCACGACTCCGCTCTAGAAATGCTTCGGGCCTATGATATGAAAATAGAATGTTTTATCCCCAATCGTTCAGTTTTCTTTCCAACAGAACAGGATACGTGTCGTGATAGAACAACACTCACATACCATTGGAGAAAATTATGGAAAATCAAAAATGAAGGTAGTACACGCCCATATGATCTCCGTCATGGATATGCAACAGCCAATATTATGAGCTGGGATACAGGTGGATCTATAAGCGATAAATTAGTCGCTTTAAGCAAAAGCATGGGTCATAGTACTATAGTCTCTACACTTTACTATTTCAGTTTGGTTCCTGGCTATGCTAATAAAATAGAAAAACTGCTGGGAGAAGATTTTAAAAACATAATTCCCAAATTCCCACAAGATGAAGAATAACACCGAATCGACAACCATTGCAAGTTATATAACAGAATGGTTGAATAAATGCGAAACGACCCGTAGTTCTCACACTGTACGTGCTTATGAATGTACATTGGAAAGTTACTCGCTATTCTTAGAAAATGTGTTGAAGTTTAGCCCATCTAGCTTTACTGCTGCAAAATGTCTTTCTAGAGAGTGCATAGAAAAATGGATGACTCACATTTATAAAACCAATGGGTGTTCTGCTAAGACGTGTAATGCTAGGCTTGCCTCTTTAAGATCCTTCTTGAAATTCCTCTCGACTAAAGATATCAGATATAAATACCTCCATCTTGACTCCCTGAATATCCAGCAATATAAGGTAATTAAAACCAGATTTACAGGAATGACAGAAAATGCAATAAAAGCTCTCCTTAGAGAACCTGATTTGCAGACAGATAAGGGCATCCGAGATTCGACCCTCATGACGCTCCTTTATGTTACTGCAGCTCGTATCCATGAATTGTTATCCATCAAATTGATAGACATACATATGAGAAAGCCCTATTCTGCCACAGTGATTGGCAAGGGCAATATTCCTAGGACGCTGTATATTCCCGAAGAATTCGTAGAGAACCTGAAAATATACATAAAACGATTCCACAGAAATAGTCCAAAGGACGCTTATATGTTTTATTCTCCCATAAAAGGCGTTGGTTTCCCTTTGACAGCAGAGAGTGTAAATAAATGCTTGAAAAAATATGCAAAAACAGCTAAAATGAAATGTCCTGATGTGCCAGAAACCGTTCATGCCCATCAGTTCCGCCATGCGATGGCAACTCATTGGCTTAACGCAGGGTTTAATCTTGCCGATGTTTCTCAAATGCTTGGTCATACGAATATAGAAACAACTATGATTTACCTGGATATTACATTAGACACCGTCAAAAAGGCCATGATTGAAACTGCCCAAAGCAATATCAATGGAGTAACTTGTCTATGGAAAAAACAAAAGAATGCTCAGAAGCTATCTCTTTTGTTTAAACGATAAGAAAATATTATCAGAACTAGGTAATACCTGCTTTTTTGGAAATCAGACATTTACATTTATAGCATGGTAAATACTTGGTTCTGATAATCCATGTTATCAGAAAGTTTTGATAATATGGATCAGTTCTTTGCTGCTGTGGAGCAGCGAGAGGATCCTGAACTGAGGGGCAAGCCTATCGCGGTCGGTCACGATGCCGAACGTGGTGTGGTATCAACTGCCAGTTACGAGGCACGGCGGTTTGGTGTACATTCTGCACAGTCCATTCAGGTGGCTAAGCGTCTGTGTCCGCAACTGATCATCGTGGAGCCACATTTCCAAAAGTATAAGGAGGTGTCGGCACAGTTGCACGAGATAATCCACGACTATACTGACCTGATAGAGCCAATATCCCTCGATGAGGCTTTCCTCGATGTGACGGAGAATAAGAAAGGTATTGAGTTGGGTGTGGATATTGCCGTGAGACGACGGGGCTGACGGCTTCGGCAGGCGTGAGCTACTGCAAGTTCTTGGCAAAGGTTGCCTCCGACTGGCGCAAACCCGACGGTCTGACGGTGATCCATCCCGACAGGGCTCTGGACTTCATCGCACAACTGAAGATTGAGAAGATTTGGGGCATAGGCCAGAAGACTGCTGAGAAGATGCACCGCATGGGTGTCTTCACGGGCCTTGACCTGAGAAACATGTCACTGAGCCGACTGACGCAGGAGTTCGGCAAGATGGGGCAGGTGTTCTATGACTTTTCGCGAGGCATCGACAACCGGCCTGTTATCAGCGAGTGGGAGAGGAAGAGTGTCAGCTGCGAGCAGACCTTTGAATCGGACATCAGCGAGAATGCCGCCGTCACCATTCACTTGTATCATACGGTGCTCGAACTGGTCAGGCGCATCGAGAAGAACGATTTCGAGGGGCGTACCCTGACACTGAAGGTAAAGTTTGCGCGTGAGCAAACTCAGCAGTATGCCAAGTATCAGGATTTTCATCAAATCACTCGCAGCATCACCGTTGACCATATGCTTCGTACCAAAGACGAGATTCTGCCATTGGCCAAACAGTTGATGAAACAAGTGGAGTTTCATTCGCACCCCATCCGTCTGCTGGGTTTAGGTGTGTCAAAACCGGGAAGTCCCCAGTCAAGCGGGGAACAGGCCTCTAGCCAGGGCGCATGGTGTGAGTTGGAACTGGAATTTGAGCCGTGGCCAGACTGACCTAAGGCTTAAAGCCTGCCTGCCAGACGGCTTTGACGCCTTCGCAGAAGTCGTAGAGGATATGGCGACCCTGGATACGGCGACCGGCTGGGAGAAAACCGCAGACGATGCGGGTGATGTGGCGTCCGATGTTGAATTCCTTCGGATCATCCACACCGATACTCTCTACCCGAAGGCTGAAACGGCCGATTCCTGGGAGTATGACCGTCTGACCCTCGGAAAGTCGGTGCTTCAGGATATCCTGAAGTTCTGTTACCACACCATCCACAGTCCCCTTGGAAAATCCGCTGTTACGGCAAGCCTCAGCGGCTATCTCACCGAGCGTCACCTCGCCCTGACTGACTGTTTTCGCAAAAAATTTCCCATAAGAGCGACTGCTCTTAATGTTGTTCTTGATAAGTTTGATATGTACTGCCATTTTATTTTGTGTACTTTTTAATTATCTGTCACTTTTTGTTATAACTTGTTTAATATCAATTTATTATATTGAGTGATAGATGTTTTGTATCTGTCACTACCATCACTCAAAGTAAAACAACTTGTTTTACCTTCTAAAGTGCTATCTCTTACTGTTGTAAAGACTATCAGCAACAAGGTAAAACAACTTGTTTTACTTTTTGAGATTATATCTCTTCAACCTTGAATATCGACCCTTTGTTAGAGCGCTTGTGCTGATACCCCATTTTGGTCAGCCTTCTTCCGAGTTCAACCTCCGCTCCTTTCGTAATCGTAAAGGTAGGGAACTGTTTCTCAAGTTGCTTCATAATCAGTTGGAGAGAAACGAACGCCGCCTCCTCGGATGTCTCCTCGGGGGTCAGATAGGTGAGTGTTATCATCTGCTCGTAGTTGTTGACCTGCTGAAACGGTTCGTTCTGCTGCATGATGCGGGCGTTCTCCTCGTCCTCGAACCAGTAGCGGCGACCCTGCTCAAGTTCTGCATAGAGTTGGGTGTACAGCATGTCGTGATTGATCAGGCCCGAGTTGTCGATCTCATCGGCATAGATGCAGATGAAACGACGTGAGCCAGTGGGGTCAACGAGCGGACGGCGGTTATTGGTGGTGGCGATGAACGAGGCAAACCTCTGGCGCTCCTCCATCGTCTTGCCGTATGGCGGACGGAACTTGACGTCGTTCTTCGATATGAGGTACTTCAGGATGGGCTGCTGCGATTTCGACATGGCGTCGAACTCGTCGATGTTGATGAGCGCGTACGACGACATGGCGATGAAGATGTCGTTGTCGTTCTTCATCGAGATGCGGTCGTTATAGTATATCTGCAGATATTCAGGCAGCAGGCGGCGGCAGAAGGTGGTCTTGCCAGAACCCTGCGGGCCGATGAGCAGGGGTACGATGGCATTACCGTGCTGACGGTCCTTGCCGAGCCACTGAGCCACCATCGAGAGCATCCAGGTGTGGAAGTCGCTCTCCCAGTGCTTGTTGTCGGTCTTCACCCGTCGGGCCAGTTCACCTACATAGTCGTGCTTGCCGTTCCATTGAGGCAGGTGGCGCAGATAGTCCTCCATAGGGTAGTATCTGGGGATGAGATTCGAGTCGATATAGCGGTTCAGGTCCTTGTCCCACGATTCCACACCCGCCTTCAGCGCCTTGATGGCCATCGTGTTGCGGGCGGCCTGGTCCAGTGGCTGGAAGCCATAGCCTACGGCGTTCATGCGATATTCGGGGGTGCCTGTCATCACGTTGAGGCGCAGGGTATAGTGCTCCTTCATATAGGCCTCGGTCTTGAAAGCGAGTAGGGCAGAAGGGCGGGTATATTTCATCGGAATGGTCTTCAGGGTTTCCTTGAGGTAGGCGGTCTTGAAGGCGGACTCGATGGCATTGTTGTCAAGGCTATCGGAAAACAGCGGGATGAATGAAGCGACACGGGCACACCATGCCTGAGGCAATCCTATCTGACGACAACCGTCTGCCAACTGTTCGAGTACGGCAATGGTATATTCCTCATCATCGCTGATGTCGCGAAACTTCTCAATGGCAGCATCGAGACAATCGTGGAATCGGCGCATGCGACTGTTGCGCAGACTCAGGCCGGGAATCTCTTCGGGATAGTTATAGTCGCTGATATCCTCCTGCATAGGCCGGAACTCGGGCGACGTTTCCGGTTCTGACGAAATGGTTATGGCGATAGCCGATGGGTTATAGAATGGCAGCGGATCGTAACTCGCCTTGCAACTGGTTTCGAAGGTTGGCTCGTGCTCGGCCAAAGGTGTACCCAACTGCGACGAATAGATGTAATGCAGTTTGCGGAAGGCATTGGTAAGGCTTTGAGCATTGAGCATGAAACTTTGAGTTTTATGATTACCTTCTGGGACGGGGTCTGCGATGGTGTACTGGCAAACGATGTGGAGCGAATGACCATCGTGCCCCATAAAGCAGAGTAGGGTATAGGGTTGCAGGATGGCCAGTCGTTTATATTCCTCAACGGTACTCAGGTCGCGCAGGTTTTCCAGCGAGAGCAGTATCAGAAAGTTGTTGCTTTTTGCTTTCAACTCACCATTCAGTTTCACCCATTCCGCTGCAAAACACACCTCCTTGTTAAAGTCGCATACATACTGCTGACGATAGGTGCCATCCCTCAACTGCGCAACAAACTCCTCGAGTTCTACACGCGTGTACCTCTTTTCATTTCTGTCGGTATTGATAATAGTTATTCTCATTGTTTCTATTGATTAATTATAGGCTACAAAGTTACTAATTTTTTGAAAAAATGCAAACTTTTTACAGAAAATCTTGCATTTAGCCTTAAAAAAGTGATAGATAAAAAATATCTATCACTCAAGTTATATTGCTGATTATAAGAGAATTATAATAAATAGTGATACTTTTGTATATTTTTCATATTTCTAAAAATTATTTTCTAATCGTTCGACTACAAATGTAATATCCTCTGGAAACCGTTTGTGGTCACGGAGGAAATCAGGTCTTCCGCTTTGACATTGAGATGGTTCTTTGCTAATATTCGTGCAGATCGCTTTACTTCGGTTGAAGACTCAGGCGGTAATCGCTGGGCGACTGGCCGAGATGCTTGGTGCAGTAACGGCTGAAGTAAGAGAGCGACGTGAAGTTCATCAGGTCGGCTATCTGAGTGAGCGACAGGCGTTCATCATTCAGATAGTCTTTTAATATAGGTATGGTATGGCGGTCGATGTATGAGGTTACACTGTGTCCTGTCACGCGCTTGATGGTGGCAGAGAGATACTTTGGCGATACATTCAGTCGCTCGGCATAGTAACTCACATCACGCTCCGTTCGGCTGATGCCGGTGGAAAGTAATGTCATCAGTTGTTTTACGATGTAGGCTGTGCGGTCGGTATGGGTATCTGTGGCTTCACGCCCAGCATGGGCCTCGAAGATGTCGTACATCATCGTCAGGCAGAGACTGCCCATCAGTTCGCGATAGAACTGCAAATGGCTGTCGTCCTTGCGGTCACGAAGACGATGGAAGTCATCAAGCAGATGTCGTGCTTGTTCATCCGTCAGTTTGATGACTGGGTCTTGGTTCAGCGAGATACTGCCACCGATGCTGTAGTTGTTCGACGGCAACAGGTTCTGCAGGAACTTATAATCGGCAGCAAACCACTCCACCTGCAAGTCAGTATGTCCCGCAAGGTTTCTTACTCTATCGGGCATCGGTATCACAATCAAGTCGTTTTTGATAATGTGGTAGCAATGCTCGTTGAACACAAAACTTGCCTCGCCTGCTAAGCAAAGCAGATGCATGCAGGTGTGACTCAACTCACGGGCATTCATCCCGTAGAAGTCTGTGGAATATAGAAAATCTTCCTTCATGGCTTTGTCTTTTGGGTGCAAAATTACACATTATTTTATATATAAAAGAATGATTTGTGCAAAAAGTGAAAATCGTGAAGTAATTTGTGAAACCGATATATCGAAAAATCGCCGTAACTTTGCCGACGAAAATTAATTCGTCGGCGAGAACAGGCTGCGCCTCGGCAATTTGAGCGAGCTCAATTGCACTCGGCTTGCACTGTCCTTGCAGCGTGAAAACAAACTACATCATAATATGAATATCAAAAGTATCATCACAGCCGTTCTGGCTTTGCTTGTATCCACAGCTTGCAGCGGTGGCGCAAAACAGGAGAAAGTTATGAACAAGGATGGTAAAAGTTTGGTAGTATTCTTCTCACATGCAGGAGATAACTACTCAGTAGGAAACATTGAGGTGGGTAACACAAAGATTGTGGCAGACTACATCACGGAATTGACGGGTGCAGAGCAGTTTGAAATCGTTACCCACAAGTATGACGGAATGGCGTACAATCCGCTGATCAAACTTGCAAAGGAAGAGGCTAAGAACGGTGAGTTGCCTGAATATGAGGGCGACATTGATTTGTCAAAGTACGATACGGTGTTCATTGGTGGACCTGTATGGTGGGGCACCTATCCGCAGGTGATGTTCACGTTCTTTAAGAAACATGCTAACGACCTGAAGGGCAAGACTGTCATCCCTTTCACCACCCATGAAGGTTCTGGATTGGCCAACTGTGTGGAGGATGTAAAGGAAGCTTTCCCCGGAGCCAACGTCACAAAGGGCTTCAGCATCTACGGTCACGAGGTGCGCACGGGAAAAGCGAAAGTGGAGAAATGGATTAATGGATTGAAATAATATGGAATACATAAAACTATACAATGGTGTTCAGATGCCGACATTGGGCTACGGTGTATTTTTGGTAAGCCCTGAAGAGTGTGAGCGTTGCGTGAGTGATGCTTTGAATGTGGGCTATCGCCTGATTGATACGGCACAAGCCTACCAGAATGAGGAGGGGGTTGGCAATGCCTGGCGCAAGAGTGGACTGAAGCGCGAGGACTTGTTCCTCGTTACGAAGGTATGGATTTCTAATGCTGGTGAGGAAAAGGCTGCCAAGAGCATCGATGAGAGTCTGCGCAAGTTGCAGACAGACTATATCGACCTGTTGCTCATCCATCAGGCCTATGGTGACGTGTTCGGCACTTGGCGGGCTATGGAGAAGGCTTATCGTGCAGGCAAAGTCCGCGCCATCGGCGTGAGCAACTTTCAGGCAGGCCGTTTCTTCGACTTTGCCCACTATGTAGAGCTGAAGCCGATGGTGAACCAGTTGCAGTGCAACACGCTCATCCAGCAGACAGACATCGAGCCGATTCACGCTGAGTTTGGCACGAAAATGATGGCGTGGGGACCGCTTGGCGGACAGGGTGTTGACGGCATCGTGAAGAGCGAGGTGCTGACTGCCATCGGAGCGAAATATGGTAAGAGTGCTGCTCAGGTTGCCCTCCACTGGCTCACCCAGCGTGGTGTCGTGGCTATTCCGAAGTCGAGCCACAAGGAGCGCATGGCGCAGAACTTCGACATCTTCGACTTCACGCTGAGCGATGACGAGATGGCTCAGATTGCCCAGATGAACCAGCACGACGCGGGCATCATCAACTTCGGCGACCCGCAGTTTGTGAAATACTTGATTCAGAATTACGGATAATAAAAAAAACAACTATGCTTGGAAACTTTTCTTATTACAACCCAACCAAACTGTATTTTGGTGATGAGTCTTTGAACTTCCTCAAGGACACATGCCCCACACGGCTATGCGCTGGCATCTGTCTCAATGGCCTACTATCGCCGCGCCATGCAGAACGGTCTGTCTAAGTTTGTGCGCTTCGCCA
>CACYBB010000056.1 GCA_902772585.1 uncultured Bacteroidales bacterium
CCGCCATCGGCGAGATTGACACCAAGACGGGCAAGATGACCTTCGACAGCGAGGCATGGTACACGCTCGACGGTGTGCGCCTGAGCGGCAAGCCCAGCACCAAGGGCATCTATATCAACAATGGCAAAAAGGTCGCGATTAAGTGAGAGAAATGAGAGCTCGCTCACATTTCCGAGCGTGAGCGAGCTCGAACGAAGTTCAAGATTGTAATCAAGTAAGGAGGACACAGCAATGAAAAAGAAATATATGAAGCCATCATTCAGAGTAGTAGAACTGCAACACAAGTGCCAGATACTGGCCGGCAGCGGCGACCCCACAAGGAACGTCCCCTGGTGGGACGGCGAGGGCGATTGAATACAGCAAGGATTATTCATGAATCATCAAGAAGAGCAACAATTCTACAAACTCCTGCGCCTGTCACTTAGACTGACGCAGGAGTTTCCTGTTGACGTGGATGCCGACGGATGGCGACGATTGTATCAGACAGCCATACGCCAGTCGCTCGTCGGTGTCTGCTATCAAGGCATGTGCCTGTTGCCAGAGGGCAGCAAGCCGCCTGTGGAGATTGCCATGCAGTGGACCAGCGAAGCAGAAAGCATCAAAGGGATGAATGAACTGCGCTATATCAAGAGGCAGCACGGCTGACACGCGAGTTTGAAGAGAAGGGCCACCGGACAACGATACTGAAAGGACAGGCCAATGCGCGGCTCTATCCCGATAAGTATACGCGACAGCCCGGCGATATTGACATCTGGGTAGAGGGTGGACGGGAGCGCGTATTGGCACTGCTGCCCAATCATCCGAAGGCTGCGTATCACCATGTGCATCTGCCAAAGAACGAGCTGGGCGTGACGGTGGAGGTGCATTTCCGTCCATCGTCGGGGAACTTTTCCCTTCCCATTCCCGACCTCTCCATTCCCGAAGCGGAAAACTCCGCAACACGAAACAAAAGAAAACGAAATGAATATGAAAACAATGAAACTCTGGAGAATCGCATTTATGATGCTTGCTGCTTTCTCCCTCGCCTCTTGCGGCAGCGATGAACCAAGATATGCCGACCCGGAGGCTCACGAAAAGACCGTGCAGCTGAACGAGCAGTACGGGCCGCTCATGGTCGGCACATGGCACTACGAGAACATCAGCGACACGCAGCGTTACTTTGAGTGCCTCACGTTTCAGGCCGACGGCACACTGACGGGAATGCGCAAGTGGCAAACCCGCAAGCTCGTCACCATCGACGGGGAGCAACGCTACACCGACTGGGAGGACGGGGAACCGAGCGGCATGTTCACGGGAACGTGGCAGCTGAGATACTGGAGTCCCGAGGGCAACAGCGGCGAGAAGCGCAACTGCCTGCAACTGACCGCCACCTACGACGATGCCGGGCGCGACTACATGGCCTACTCCTGCGCCCTCACCTTCGCCTACGCCGACGCCACCTCCCTCCGCATCCAAGGCTATTACGTCAAAGATGCTGACGGTTGGATGAACTTCCTGCGCGGGGAGATAGAAGCAAGTTTCTGAAAACAGTTAATCACAGGATGAAACAGTTCGCCGACACTGACGAGGTGAAAGCCAATCGTGAGAAGAATGCGGCCAGCTATTTAACTGTTTTTTGGCGTTTTTGAATGTCTTTTTAGTTAAAAATAGCAATTTAATCTCATAATTTATTTCTATATTAAAATTATTTATTATATTTGCGCCAAAGTTTAATATAATAAAGATGAAAAAAGATAAAGACTTAAATAGAATTAAGGTCGTCTTGGTTGAAAAGCACTTGACGAGCAAGTGGCTTGCTGAGCAACTTGGCAAGTCTACTTGCACAATTAGTAAATGGTGTTCTCAAAAGTCCCAGCCAGATCTGCAGACCATAGACAAAATAGCCAGTCTGCTAAATGTGAAACGGAGTGATCTTATTGTTGATTAATACTTTTCCCATTATCTTACGCATATGAATATTAAAGAAATAAAGATAATTAATTTTAAGGGATTCCAGAAGGAAACTATTAAACTTAATAATAGGCTTACTGTAGTGATTGGCAACAATACAGCTGGTAAGACTACGTTGTTGAAAGCCCTGCAAGTGGGGCTTGGAGCATATCTGCAAAGCCTCTCAAAATTGCCAGGAGGATCACAGTACCGTAGAAACTTCAGTTCTTTAGACAGATTTAAAGCATTTGATTCAACATTGAGGGATTATGTTCCCAATAAAGATAAAACTTGTGTGGAGATTTCTGCGGATTATCCCGTAACTGAGTATTTGGAAGGTGAAGAGACCCAAATCAAAATGGTTCCTGTAAGATGGTACAGGGAATTTGCAGGTAGTTATACCACACATACGAAAGCCTGTGCAGGAGATCTCATCGATTTAGTCCATTCCATGGAGACTCGACGCAATGAGACTCGCTTAGGTTCCGTATATCCCTTGGTGCTTTCATTTGGTGCTAAGCGTACAAGTGATGCTCAAGGAAAAACGACATCGAAAATTAAAGAGCGTGCTTCACGCATAGAAAAAGCCTATAAATTTGCCCTTCATGACAAAGTGGACTTTGAAGGTGCTATGGAATGGCTCAAACACTATGACAAGGACATCAAGGACAAAAAAGAGTTTGAGGGTACGCGAGAGGCTTTTTTTGAAGCATTGCAGACTGCCATCCCAGCTTTATCGGAAATAGACTTCGATAATGGTGAGATAGAGGCTGTAGTCACTGTAGCAGGTCATAAGCCTTCTCGTCACCATTTCTCGTATATGAGTGATGGCTTACAGTCGATGATTAACATCGTTTCCGAGATAGCCCATCGCTGTATTGAACTAAATGGTTGCCTTGGCGTGAACGCTGTAAAATTAACGCCTGGTGTGGTTATGATAGATGAAATTGATCTCTATCTGCATCCTCACTGGCAGAAACATGTGCTTCATGATTTGTTGGCGGCATTCCCCAAGATACAGTTTGTAGTTTCTACTCATAGTCCATTTATTGTGCAAAGCCTCCAAAAAGGCCAACTTATCAGTTTCGATGAAGATGTCTTAACAGGAGGTGAGCCTTATAAGGAAGGACTTGAAGATATTTCTTCAAACAGAATGGGTTTAAAACAAGATATCAGAAGCAAGCGTTTTGAAGAAATGGTTAAAACAGCCACTCAATTCTTTAAGGCTGTCGATGAGGGAGCAGCAAATGCAGATGAACTGAAAAAACAACTTGACCAGATTGAGGCAGAGTTCAGTGATGACCCAGCATATCTCGCTGCTATAAGGTTGGAGTATAAAGCAAGACTGAAGAAGTAATGAGACCAATAAAGAAATCAAGGCCAGGAGAAGTTGTCGTATATATGGACTCTCAGGGACACATTGTACGACATGTTGTGCAAGAGGATTATCCTAATTATGGAGATGCAAAAATGCCGATGATAGGCGATGTCGGTAAGTACTGCTCATATTGTGAATCCCTTCGCGATGCCGATGCACTGGCCGTTGAACATCTTGCAGCAAGGGCAAATGGTGGTTCTGAAACGGCATGGAACAATTTCTTACTGAGTTGCACTGTCTGTAATAGTTGTAAAGGTACTACTGCCATTGATGAAGAGTATCATTGGCCTCATGTCAATAATACGTTCCTTAGTTTTGTATACGACAAAACTGGTCGTGTGACTGTTAACCCCAACATTCCTCATCTCTCTCAAGTTAAAGCTAGGAAACTGCTTGAGTTGACACATTTGGAGAGATTTCCCAATACCCAGAATCCACCATCGGAAAAAGATTTTAGATGGCATAGGCGTTATGAGACATGGAACATCGCTACAAGATGTAAAATGCTTTATTTAGAAGGTAATATCGATGAAAACGATATTATTTGTCGTGCCAAAGATAAAGGGCACTGGTCTATTTGGTTTACCGTGTTTACAGGTATTGATGCCATTTTACTTCGACTAATTACCGACTTCCCAGGTACGTCTGAAGAATGTTTTGATCCTAACAATCATTATGCGCCAATAGAAAGAAATGCGGGTTGTGAAGATCCTGTTTAGCAGCTCTCTCGTCAGACATCTGACCTGAATCTCGGTGCAAGAAGAAACGAGAGGCAGGTTTTGCCCCTCGTTTCTTTATAGAGGATTTAGATGAAGACGGGGCCTATCGCCGTGACTTCGATTTCTTCTTTCCCAGCCATACCGGAAGTTCATTGATAGCCCATATCACAGACAGTATGGCGATAGGCATGGCCGCCATCAACCAAAGGAACAAGATTTCGTCATTCAGGTGGTACTTCCCCGTGTAATAGCCAAGAACTGCAAATATCACCAGTGCCACCTTGTCCATCAGATGGTAAACGACGGGGAACCACTCCATGCGCGAGGTCAAGCCGATGAGATGAGTCTCTGCCTTGTCGCGGATGATCTCGCAGGCCTTGTCAGCACCATTCACCATCGCCTTGTCAACCTCTGACAGCTGCCATTTTTCGCGGTTGGCCTTGGCCAGATCGTTGACGTAACGCTTCATGAGTTTGGAATCATGGATGTTCCTGACCACCTGATGAAGAATATCTTCCGCAGTAAGGTTCATCTCTTCCAACGGCACGACGTCCATGTCCTGATTGACGAGTTTGCTGCTGTTGTTCCTCATTGCATCGAGCGGAATACTGCCCAAAAGCGTCTGCTGGTCTATGAGCATCTCAATGGCCTCGTGGGTCGATTTAACAAGGAACTTTCCTTTCATCACGGCCTTTACGCCACGCTCATACTCCTCCTGGTCATAGAGCGTCGCACGTTTATGACCGCCACAGAAAAGCACCTTCAATTTGTTAACAACTTGCAGGATGGTATGCGGCTTCTCCTGCTTACAGGGGCTTTCCTGCCGTCCCCCAGTCTCACTGTTGCTTCCCTGCATCTGACTATCGCCAGAGGGAAGCATGCTGTCGTATTTTCTTCTCATAAAACGATTATCTCTTTCGTCCTCTATTATTCTGTTGTCTGATAAACCCGTTCTTCTTCCACCAATACCATTCCTCATCCTTCTTCTTCGGCAGGTCGTTATTGCTCTGACCGCCTCCAAGGGACGGCTGCGTTTCCGGCAGGGCAAGGTTAGCAACGACGTCAAGCATAGCTTCGGCTGCATCACCCGCACGTTCGGCACTACATTCAAACGAATCAAGAAGTTCCATTGCGGCACTCTTCAGGTTTTCCTCGCTGAACGAAGAATTTTCGCGCTCACCCATATCAATAGCTTTTGCAACGATTCCTTCGGGCAGGATGTCCTCCCTATCAAGCGGGCTAAACTCCGTCTTGAACGGACTCTTCACAAAGCGTTTGATGGCATTTAGCGCAAGCCAGATGGCTGTCCGACGGTCACTCTCGGCCTCCGTGGACTTACGAGGAGCAGGCTCTGTCTGCTTCACGGGTGTCGGAACCGCTGGTTTCTCAGCTTTCTTCCTCTCTGCCGCCTCCTTAGTCCTCAATAGTCGCAGATATGCCTCGTCATCATCCGACTGCGACGACCTCGACGGCTTCTGCGGAATCACTTCTTCCTGCCGATTCTGCCGCCATCGATAGCTTTCCGTCCGCGCCTCTTCCTGCTCAGGATGCAGCTTTTGCCAAGTCCCAAACAACTTCGAAACCGTCAGGTCTCGACCATGCCCGAACCCTTTGGCCGATGCCTTGTATATCACCGTACTGGAGTAGTTCCCATCAAGGTCGTATAGCTTCTCGCCAACGGAGTAACCTCGGCAAACACCCTTTGAGTCGTATGTCGGATCCACCTCGAAGCCGCTCCTGCGCATCTGGGCGAAGTATGTCTCTATGTCCCATGCGTCCATTCCCTTCAGCACCTTCATGGCGGCATCGTGAATCCGCTCCATCCGCTTGTTCTCCCTCTCCTCGGCTTTCGTCCACCCGTACTTCTCGGCGATGATGTCAGCCGCCATCTTCGCCCGCTCCTTGCATTTGTGTGTGTCCTGCATCTGGCCGTCCATCGTCAAACGGTTGGCCACAATGTGTACATGCGGCTTGCCCGTGTCAAAGTGTACAGTGGCTACATACTGACTTTTAGCCAGCATGGTGGGTCTGCCGCTCACCTTGACCTTTGGTCGTCCCGTTCTTCTGTCGATGACAGGCCTGCCGTCCTTGCCCTTCACCGGCTCCCATTTGAAGTGGGTAGCGTCCAGCACCTCCACACAGTCCTTGCAGAACTTGTTCCACTGCTCCATCGTCCAGTCCTGACAAACCTCCGGCGGCGGACACAGTTCGATACGCCAGAACGGCTTTTCTGCCTTGTGCCTGGATGCCGCCTGCAGCAGCTGCATGTCCATCAGCACCTCTACGGGCGAGTAGGGTTTGCCCGTCAGCGGATTCAGTTCGATGTTGTTGGCGGCGAGGAAGACCGGCTTGTCCTCCTTCCTTGCCTTCTCCTTGTCGAGCACATAGTTGATGGCGTTGGCAGCATGCGCCCCGTCTATCGTGTCCATCTTGATGACCATACGCTAACCTCCTATGTTTAACGTCCTGTCCCTCATCCTGTCGAAGAACTCCAAGGCTGTGATAAGGTGCTCGCGCCACCAGTCAAAGCTCTTGCCGTGGATGACAGCCCTGAAACGCTCTTCGTCGGACTTATGTGCAAACTCTGCCACCATTGCATTGAACTGGAGTAGCACGTCGCCACGTGACTTCTTCAGGTTCCTGAGCAGGTCCAGTTCTTCGTCGGTAAACGCTGCACGGGGATGCTTGCCGCTCAGGAGCGTCGTACAATACTGCGAAAGATTCTGTCCGCATTTTTCCGCATTCCCGAGAAGTTCATCCATCAGTCGTTTCGTCACTTTCAGGTGCAGCATCTCTGTGGCAGTCCACTTGCGGATGCGCAGTCCCGTCCGATTCTTACGCAACACCTTGTCGATCAGGTCCACGCGATGGGCATCCAGCTTGTAACTGCCAAACAACGTGTAACTCTGTCGGCTGATAGGCTGGTCAACCTGTTCGATGCTGTCGCTATTCCGATAGACGACAAAGTGCATCTGGCATTTCCTGTCAGTCTCATCCACCCACAGGTCACCGACCGTTACGGATTCCCATGAGAACTTGCTGTGTTCCCTGCCGTCCTTGGGCGACAGGTACCGCTTCTTCGACTTGATGAAGAAGCCCTTCTCAGGTCTCGCCTTCTCCAAGAGTTGCGAGCCTTGGAATATCATTGTTTCGGTTCTATTTGTTATCATAAGCATACATTTATAAATGGTGTGAGCCTGCGAATGCCTCCCCAATGAGAGCCTGCGAGCATTGCCAGTTCGGTTCGTCTGCCAAAAGAGCCTTGGCGATTTTGGTAGCACGAAACTCCAACTGGCATATCTTAAGGCAAGTTTCGGTTTCTACCGGCATTGTCTGTACGACAAGAGTGTCCCAGGCCGTTGGGAACGTCCTGTTTGCTTGGCCGTGATTACAGGATTTCATCGATGTCCCTCCGCTGTTTAGTGACTGCGCCGTGCTTCTGTTCGTAGCGGGCGATACCGTCCTTCAGATACTTCTCTACGACATCACGAATTGAGAAACCTTCCTTGTGTGCAATAGCCTTCACCTTATCCACAATCTCTATGCTACAGATAAACGTGAAATGCATCCAGTCCCGCTTGCTGGCGTCGGCATCCTTGGGCATCTGCTGCTCCTGAGGTTTCGCCTGCTGCTTCTGAGGCTTCGATTGCTGGGTGATGTTCCTGACACTGCTTTCGAGGTCATTGAAATCACCAAGTGGAAACGTCTGCTCGCTCATATCCGTTACAGTTTAATATGTTCGACAATAGCGTTAAAAGCGTGCTCAACCGCAGCCTTCTGGTACTTGTCAAGTGCGGAAATGGTTGAGTAACGCTTGATGACAACACTCTGCTTGATCCTCGGTGTAACCCTGCCTATCCTGCCAAGAATTTTTACCGTCTCTTCGCGCTGCTTCATATCGTCGGCACGGTTCTCGGTCGTGTTGATTCGGTTGGGCAGGAATACAAGTTGGATGTCCTTCACACGCTTGATTACTTTAATGAAGATACCAGTGGCATCGATGGTGTCGAAGTCGTAGGAGATAGGCATCACGGCGAGGTCTGCCGCCTTGTACAGCAGGTCGAGGTTGGCGGCATTGAGGGTTCCCGGCATGTCGAAGAGGACAACACCGTCGAACTCCATCGCCTCCTTGATGGAGGACTGCAGGCTCTGGCGGTCTGTCGTATCAACAGTACTCACTTCCCATGGGATAACCGCATCCGGGTTGGCAGCCAGTTCCCTCTCCCTGTGACGGGACAAGGATGCCTGAATATCTGCATCCAGGACCTTCACGGAATAACCATTCTCACACAGATACTGCGCAAAGAGCGCACAACAGGAGGTCTTTCCTACGCCTCCCTT
>CACYBB010000057.1 GCA_902772585.1 uncultured Bacteroidales bacterium
TGCGAACTTCACAGTTAAACAATCTAAACGATAATAAGTCGAAAAACGATACTTATGGATGCTTATTCCTACGTACTATCTGCTATCAAAAATTTGGGATATATTTGCGACACGTCGTCGTATCTTACTGAAAATCAATAAGAATTATTTTCGAGGAGGTTAAGTAATTGCAAACAAATAACGACAAATAAATCTATCAAAAAAGAGGGTGTGCGCACCCTCTTTTTTATTTTTTTGCTACCCAGACTTTATGCGAATGACTACCGCGAGTGGTGATACCTGAATCAGCATCAGCAACCAGTCGTTTAAGGTCGATTGAGGCTGAAGAACGCGACTGCTCCGTTGCCAAAGCATAGTCAGTCAGCGTCATGTATCCATGTTTGCTGATGATGGTTTTTGCCTTTTCCAAACGTTCTTCACGACTGTATTTGCACTTCTTGGCAACTACGACATCGGTACTGACTCGATCGAACGTAGCCTGCTTGTTCATTTTCTGCAGCAACTCCGCATCGGGTTTGAAATTGATGCCCTTGATACAAACATGTCTGTATTTTGTCTTGGAATCCTCACCGTCCTGCTGCTCTTGCGAGAGGGCTTGTTCTGACGGTGTGGACGTATCAAATCCCAAAGACAGAGAGAACACTCCCAGTCCATCAATCTTAATGCTGTGCCCCAATGGCATCCAACTTTGCATCGTTGAAGCCAGCGCATCGAAGACGGCTCGGATAAGTCCCTCGCTGATGCTTCCAGAATAGGCACGCATATGCTTGATGACTGTTTTATAGTCGTGCAGCGAATATGTCTGCATCTTCGGGAAAACAACTTTCTTTCCATCACTCATTTCTTCAGGAAGTTCCTGTAATACGAAATTTGCCATATCTTTATCTGTTTTTTAATTATTCTACTGAGTTCATTTTTCTATCCTACATATTTTAGATTTCTGCGCCATAAACTTATGTTCGAAGACTTTAGACTTATGTTTTTAAGCTTTGTACTTATGTTTACGGATTAGAAACAAAAACTTTCACGCTGCAAAGATACATTCTTCTCTTGATTTCTCCAAATATATGCGCTAGTAATTCGTCATAAAGTATTGTTTTTGTACGAACTTATTTCCATAAACCCATTGCTATTTGGAGAAAAATGCTTAAATTTGCAGGTATGAAACGTAAGAGACACGTAAATACATACTAAACGACCAGACAATAGAAAAACAATGGAGATTATCATCATCGTTATCATAGCCATCATCGTGATTGCCATCATGGGGTATTATACCATGAGGCTGACTAGAGAGCGCGATGTACAGAAGAATAATGCGGAGAGCTATCTGCGAGAACTGAATACGCAGAAAACCGTTTATGAGCAACAGATTGCAGCGCTGAAGGCTTCGTTCGAACAGCAGTTGCAGTTGACGAAGGAGGCCCATGAGCGCCAGATTGCTACCTTGAAACAGATGAACGAAGAGCAGGTCAAGAGTCAGCTGGACCTCATCCGCGAACAGATGCAGACCACTTCCGAGAAGGTGCTGAAGATGCGTCAGGAGGAGTTGGGCGTGCAGAACAAGGAACAAGTATCAAAAATCATCGACCCCTTACAGAAGAGCTTGAAGGACATGCAGGAAGCCCTCGACAAGACCAAGGAACAACAGACTGAGGCACTGACACGTCTGGACGAGACTATCAAGATCAACATGCAGAAGAGTCAGGAAATCGGTGAAACTGCTGACCGCTTAACGCGTGCGCTGACAGGCGAGGTCAAGATACAAGGTAACTTTGGTGAACTGAAACTGAAGCAGTTGCTGGAAGATTTGGAACTGAAGGAGGGGGAACAGTTTGACACTCAGGAAACGCTGAAGGACAAGGGAGGTAAAGGACTGAAGGGTGACGACGGCAAGGGACTGATTCCTGATTTCATTCTACACTTCCCCAATAACCGTCACGTAGTGGTTGACTCAAAGATGTCGCTGACAGACTATGAGCGCTACATGAATGCCGAGGACGGAACACCAGAGAAGAGTGCCTTCCTAAAGGCCCATATCGACAGCGTCAGGGCCCAGGTGAAGCGACTCGCCAGAAAGGAATATACAAAGTATCTGCCCGATGGCTACAACCGCCTGAACTTTGCCATCATGTACATACCTATTGAGGGCGCTATGAACTTGGCGCTACTCAACGATGCATCGCTGTGGCGCGAAGCCTATGACGAGGGAGTAATGATACTCGGTCCGCAGACGATGTATATGAATCTGCGCGTTCTGGAGATGATGTGGACACAGGTGCGCCAGCTGAAAAACCAACAGGCAATGATGGATGCCGCCAATACCGTCATAGACCGTGTACAGGACTTCGGTCTGCGCTTCATGGATGTGGAGGCAAGTATGAACGACACCATCAAGAAGATAACTAAGCTGAAGATTACCACTGCCGAGAACGGTCCCAGCATCATTACTGCTGCGAAGAATCTGCTGAAAGCCGGTGCCCGTGAGAACAAGAAAAAGAAGGCACTGGACGAGATGGACGACTCAATGTTTATTGAGACCGATGCCAACCTGATGCTGACAGAAAACGATAACCCAAACGATAATGAATAATAACAAAACAAACTGACCAATGAAACGAAAACTGATTTTTCTCTTGACGCTCTGCCTGGCCACCACGATGACTAAGGCTGAGCAAGTGGTGCTTCAGACAAAGAACACCACGATGGTGCTGAACGTAGAAAACGGCAAGCAGCCACAGTATGTGTATTATGGTACCAAGCTGAGCAACTACGATCTGCAGCACCTGCAGATGCCCGTCAACGGACGCATGGATGCCTATCCCGTCTATGGACTGAACACACCCGCAGAGGCGGCACTGGCGATGAAGCATGCCGACGGCAACATGTCAACGGCAGTCTATGTCGAGGGCATTGACAAGCAGGGTGACGTGACGCGTATCACAATGAAAGACCCCGTCTATCCCACCACTGTCGTGCTGTGCTACAAGGCTTATGCCGACGAGGATATGATTGAGACCTGGACGGAGATACAGAATGGTGAATCGAAGCCCGTCACCTTGACGCAATTTGCCTCCATCTGTCTGCCCATCCGTCGCGGTAACGTCTGGATGTCGCACTTCTATGGTTCATGGGCTAACGAGGCTCGTCTTGTAGAAGAGCCCATACTGCCTGGCGAGAAGGTCATCAAGAACAAAGACGGCACGCGCAACTCGCATACCGACCATGCTGAGGTGATGTTCTCTCTTGACGGCAAGGGTCAGGAGAACAAAGGTGACGTCATTGGTGCTGCCCTCTGCTATAGTGGCAATTTCCAGTTGAAGATTGATACTGACGACACCGAGTACCACTACTTCTTCGCAGGCATCAACCCTGACAACTCAGAATATCACCTGAAGAAGGGTGAGACGTTCGTGACACCCAAGGTAGCGCTGAGCTACTCGAAGTGTGGTCTGTCAGGCGTCTCTCGCAACTTCCACAAGTGGGGACGTAAATACATGATGATGCATGGCGACAAGGAGCGTAAGATTCTGCTGAACTCATGGGAAGGCGTTTATTTCGACATCAACCAGAAGGGTATGGACCAAATGATGGGCGACATCGCCTCGATGGGTGGCGAACTCTTTGTCATGGACGATGGGTGGTTTGGAGACAAGTATCCTCGCAAGACGGATAACAGTTCATTGGGCGACTGGGTGGTCGACAAGAACAAACTGCCCGAAGGCATTGAAGGACTGTTGCGTGACGCCAAAAAGCACGGCATCAAGTTTGGCATTTGGATAGAGCCTGAAATGACCAACAGCGTCAGCGAACTCTACGAGAAGCATCCCGACTGGATTGTCAAGGCCCCCAAGCGCGACGCCGTTCAGGGACGTGGTGGCACGCAGTTGGTGCTGGACCTCTCGAACCCGAAAGTGCAGGATTTTGTATTCTCCATTGTTGACGACCTGATGACGAAATATCCAGAGATTGACTATATCAAGTGGGATGCCAATATGCCTATTCTTAATCATGGTTCGCAGTATCTGACGATGAATGACCAAAGCCATCTCTATATTGAGTATCATCGTGGACTGCAGAAGGCCTGCGAGCGCATTCGTGCCAAGTATCCAGACCTGACCATCCAGGCTTGTGCCTCGGGTGGCGGACGTGCCAACTGGGGGGTACTACCCTACTTCGATGAGTTCTGGGTCAGCGACAACACCGATGCCCTGCAGCGCATCTACATGCAGTGGGGAACCAGCTATTTCTTCCCTGCCATCGCAATGGCTAGTCACATCTCTGCTACCCCCAACCACACCATCTTCCGCACCACAGCCATGAAGTATCGCATCGACGTAGCCATGAGCGGACGACTGGGTATGGAGATACAACCGAAGAACATGACCGATGATGAGAAGGCCCTCTGCCGTCAGGCTATCAAGGAATACAAGCAGATTCGTCCCATCGTGCAGTTTGGCGACATCTACCGACTGGTTTCTCCTTACGACAAGGTAGGACTGGCATCGATGATGTATGTCAACGAACAGAAGACGAAATCGGTGTTCTATTGGTGGAAGACGGAGTCGTTCCAGAACGAGCACCTGCCACGTGTCAAGATGGCAGGACTTGACGCCGCAAGGAATTATAAAGTACATGAGTTGAACCGCATTGACCTAAAGCCGATGGACATTGAGGGCAAGACCTTCAGTGGTGCCTATCTGATGAGCCACGGACTGGAAATACCATATCGTAACGAGCCGGAATGGTCAAAGAAGAACGACTGGTCAAGTAGAGTATTGCTGTTAGAAGCTGAGTAATGAGTAGAGATCTATTAGCCTACATCCGCGAGGGTCGCGAGATGACGCAGGGTGAGAAACTCAACTTGATCATCCAGTTGAGTATACCCTCCATATTAGCTCAGATTTCTACTGTACTGATGTTTTTCATTGATGCTGCTATGGTTGGACACCTTGGTGCCCGCCAAGCAGCATCGATAGGTTTGGTGGAGTCGGCATCGTGGCTCTTTGCCGGACTAACGTCGGCCTGCTCTATGGGCTTCTCCGTTCAGGTCGCCCACGCCATTGGTGCCAACGACTTCAAGAGAGCCCGTCGCATTTTACGTCAGTCACTGACGTGCTGTCTGCTGTTTAGTCTGCTACTGGTTGGCATCGCAGTCAGCATCCACAGTCAATTGCCCATTTGGTTGGGGGGCAGTCCTGACATTGTTGAAGATGCCTCTCTGTACTTCCTGATTTTCTCGTGTGCTGCCCCACTCTTCCAGATGGAGAGCCTCTGCGGTTCCATGCTGAAATGTGCCGGCAACATGAAAGTGCCTAGCATACTGAACGTTCTGATGTGTTGTCTCGATGTATCGTTCAACTACTTGTTCATCTTCATCCTCGATATGGGAGTGCCAGGAGCAGCGATGGGTACTACGGTGGCTATCTTTATTTCCACTCTCCTGATGGCGTGGTTCCTCTTCTGGCGCTCCGACCTGCTGATGCTCTTTGGCAAAAAGGCGCAAGGTATCGAGAATCCGCTGTATAAGTTCCAACCGACAAGCGACGTGGTACGTACAGCCTTCAAGATTGGTGCTCCAATGGGACTGCAACACATGCTGATGAATGGTGCTCAGATTGTCAGTACCATGATTGTTGCCCCATTGGGAACGATAGCTATTGCCGCCCATTCGCTGGCTATTACCGTTGAGAGTCTGTGCTATATGCCTGGCTACGGTATCTCTGAGGCAGCCACCACGCTGATAGGTCAGAGCATCGGTGCCGGCAAGCAGGCGCTAACCCGTTCGTTTGCGTGGCTGACAACGGGTGTGGGCATTACCGTCATGACGCTGATGGGAATGCTGATGTACGTCTTTGCACCAGAACTGATGACGCTGATGACACCTATCGAGGAGATCATCGTGCTGGGTACAGATTGTCTGCGTATCGAGGCCTTTGCTGAACCTATGTTTGCCGCATCCATCGTCTGCAACGGTATCTTTGTGGGTGCTGGAGACACGCTGCGTCCAGCCATCATGAGTCTGGCATCGATGTGGGGAGTGCGCCTGACGCTGGCGGCTGTACTGGCTACCACTTATGGACTGCCTGGTGTATGGATAGCAATGGCTATCGAACTGACGTTCCGCGGCATCATCTTCCTCATCCGACTGTCGAGGTTCAATAAACAATAAAAAATAACCAATAAACTATAACCATTAAGCATAAAATGAGTGCTGTCTACGAATCCATCGCCGACAGCACTTTTCTTTTCCCTATTAATAACTAAAACCTTATGCTTTCTCTTCTATTTACCTAATCACTTTCCTGTTTACCTTATTAAACTAACACCTTAGCTTGTACTACATACCTAATTTACTATTAACCAAAAACGTTCTGTTATCCTATGAATCTTTTCTACCTTTACCTATTGGTTATCCTTGAATCCTTTTTACCTTGTGATCATCTCTGATTCACGATGCAAAGGTACAACGATTTTGGAAATGTTGGTGCATTTCCTCCTCGTTTTCCACTAAAAATATAGGTATTCTTGACGAAAATCAATTATTTGTGTCCGCACACAATGTAATATAAGCCTCAAATCTTCACGTCAGAGGAAAGCTTTTCCACCTCATTTGTCAGCTCCACGAACTGTGCTATTGTCAGCTGTTCAGGGCGCAAAGTAGCAAAAGGAGATTGGGCAATAACTGCCAATGCATTCTCTGGCAGCAACTGCTTTAGCGAAACACGTAACATCTTACGACGCTGATTAAACACCGTCTTTACGATACGCTTGAAGAGTTGTTCGTCGCACCCTAAGTGCTGCACCTCGTTACGCGTCATGCGGATAACGGCACTCTGCACCTTGGGAGGCGGATTAAAGACTGACGGTTCTACGGTAAACAAGTACTCCACATTGTACCATGCCTGAATCAATACTGATAAGATACCATACTGTTTGTTGCCAGGCTTGGCAGCCATACGTACAGCCACCTCATGCTGAATCATACCCGTACAACAAGGTATCAATTCACGATTGTCAAGCATCTTGAAGAATATCTGCGACGAGATATCATAAGGGTAGTTGCCCGTCAGCACAAACTGCTGACCACCAAACACCTCGTTCAAGTCCATACGCAGGAAGTCGGCACCAAGAATGTTTTCACGCAATTTGGGGAAATGCTCGTTAAGATAGGCCACACTCTCACGGTCTATCTCCACAACCTTGATGGGGCGCGGCTTCTCTACCAGATACTGTGTCATCACACCCATACCAGGTCCCACCTCCAATACGGGCAGGTCGCTATAGGGTTCATCCACAGTATCTGCTATACGTTTGGCTATCGACAGGTCAGTCAGAAAGTGCTGACCCAGATTCTTCTTCGGACGTACTTGTTTCATATAGGTACAAAGAGAGGTTGTTCGCTAACGAACAGCCTCTCTTTAAATATAATAATGTGTTATTATGCTTCAGCTTCCTTCTCAGCAGCCTTGAACTGCTCGAGATCCTCTACCTGGAATGCCTTGATGTAGGCGCTCTTACCGAGAACATCCTCCTCGGTCATGCGAACATAGACGTTAGCACTCTTCTCGAAGAGCTCTGGAGCCTTGGTGGCGTCGCGCAGGATGAGCAGGCTCATTACCAACTCAGCGGTCATATCGTAGAGACGGCGAGCCAGGAAATCCTGAGCGTCCTGATTATCCAGAGCCTTAACATTGTTAAGAGTCTCCTCGTAAACAGGAACGAGCTTCTCTACGCGTGCCTTCAGGTTCTTCAGGCTGTCGCTAACCTCGAGACCTGCCAACATATCCTTGATGTTGTTGAGCATAGTGCCGTTGGTGATGTAGCGGATAGCAGCAACAACCTGCAGCTGAGTGGTACCCTCGTAGATAGAGAAAATACGTGCATCGCGGAACAGACGCTGGCTCTTGTACTCCATGATGAAACCTGAACCACCGTGGATGCTGATAGCATCGTAAGCGTTCTGGTTGGCATACTCTGAGTTCATACCCTTGGCCAGTGGTGTGAAGGCATCAGCCAGGCGCTGGTACTTCTTCAGTTCCTGCTTCTCCTCGGGAGTGAGCTTGCGGTCGCGCTCGATATCCTCGAGGCACTTGTAGATGTCAACATAAGCGGCTGTCTCGTACAGCAGTGAACGACCAGCATCGAGCTTGGCCTTCATGCGGCTGAGCATATCGTAAACAGCAGGGAAGTTGATGATCTTGTCACCGAACTGCTGACGCTCCTTAGCGTAAGCCAGACCCTCGTTGTAAGCCTCCTGCTCAACACCTACACTCTGTGCAGCG
>CACYBB010000058.1 GCA_902772585.1 uncultured Bacteroidales bacterium
CTGCGGCTTCGACTACGACTATGCCTGGGATTTCCAGGGCACGCTGGCGTGGAAATTCAAGAACAGCACCAGTGCCGACTCGCTGAAGGCTATCTGCGAGGACTTCCTCGCAGCTTCAGGCAAGGTGAAGAACCGCCGCATGGTTTACCTCACCAACCATGATCAGAACTACAATGATGGTGGCCACACGCTAAAGGACTTCTATGGTGACAACCGCTATGCGCTGACCGTCCTTGACTTCGCCTTCTACGGCATGCCCCTTATCTATAATGGGCAGGAAATTGGTGACCCCGATACGCTGAACTATTTCACCGATGCTAAAGTGAAGTGGGATAAGGTAGACCGCAAGATGCTCAACACCATCCGCACACTTATCGCTCTGCACCACCAACAGCCTACATTAGCTGCCGATAGTGCTGTGGAGTTTCTGTCTACCGACAATTCCAGTATACTGGCATGGCGTCGTGGTGCCGTAGTGTCTGTCATCAATCTGGCAGAAACAGACGCCCAGGCGCTCATAGAAGGTCTGGAAGAGGGTGACTACGACCAGTGGCTCAACAGCCAGACCATTGCTATCGCTCCCGCGTGCACAGCGGTCTCACTTGCGTCGTCAGAGCCCATCGCTCTCGAGGCTAAGGGCTATGCCGTATATGTCAAACAGTAATTACTTGCTTCATCATGAGTATTACTGATTAATAGAGTTGACTCTCTTAGGAGCTGGCTGCTCTGCGAAGAACGGCCGCTCCTCTTTTTCTTAAAGCTCAAAACTCACAACAATGATTAATCTTACAAATAGAAAACTACTGATAACATTCTTCTTGCTTGTTAGTCAGTTCTCCTGGAGCCCCCTGCTGGCCTCCGACTACGTTGATGACATCAATCTTGATGCCAATAATGAGCTAGGCCATCAGGTTATCTACGAGTTGAATGTAGGCTCATTCACTGCCGAAGGAACCTTCACCGCTGCACAGGCCAAGTTGGGTAACCTCAAGGCACTGGGTGTAGATATCGTGTGGCTCATGCCCATCTATCCGCGTGGCGGAGGCATCAACAGCCCCTATGCTGCCACCGATTTCCAGCAGACAAATCCTACCTATGGCACCATCAGCGACCTCAAGGATTTCGTGGCTGCTGCCCACACGCTGAATATGCAGGTATGGCTCGACTGGGTGCCTAACCATACAGCTACTAATGCCACTTGGGTGACCACCCATCCGGAGTACTATGCCAAAAGTGGCGGTCAGATGATTCACCCCAACGGCTATAACGATGTGTGGCAACTCGACTACAATAATGAGGCACTGGTGACGGCCATGAACGATTGCCTGAAGTTCTGGATAGACCAGGCCGACATTGATGGCTACCGCTGCGACTACATCAGCAGTTCCCGCATTCCTACCAGCTACTGGCAGACAACCATTCCCCTTATCAAGAACTACAAGAGTGGCAAGGTTATCACCTTCCTTGGCGAGGGCGATATTGCACAGGATGTGAGCCGCCTGAAGACCGTAGGCTTCGACTACGACTATGCGTGGGCCTATCAGAGCAGCCTGGCCAACTATGGCAGCAACGGTGTCTATTCCTCCACGCTGAAGGCCAATGCCAACACCATGCTCAACGCCTCTGCCAATGTGTCGTTCAGCCGTATGCTCTACATCACCAACCACGACCAGAACTTCAACGAGTCCCAAAAGACGCTCACGCAGAAGTATGGTCTCAACCGCTACCCCCTCACCGTGCTCGCCTACACACTCTACGGCATGCCGCTCATCTATAATGGTCAGGAGGTTGGCGGCAACCAAGCCCTCGACTACTTCAACGACACAAAAATCAACTGGTCAGCCACAGATGCAAAGATGCTCAACACCATCCGCACGCTCACAGCCCTGAAGCATGTGGTTCCTGCGCTTGGCGACAAGGTTGGCGTCAGCTGGGTGACACTCTCTTCCGGTGCTGCCAACGTGTTGGCGTTCACCCGTAAGCAGGGCGATAGTGAAGTCCTCGTCGTCCTTAACATGGCTACCACTGCCACCAACGCTACGCTCACCGGTCTCACCGCTGGAGACTGGAGCCTATGGCTCACTAGCGAGACCATTAGCCAGGGTGTCAGCCGCAAACAGCAGATGCTTTCTGCCACACAGTCCATCACGGTCGATGCCAAGGGCTACCGCGTCTATGTCCGTGGCACCTTCCCTGAGGAGGATATTCCTACCACAGGCATAAAGCCGTTGAGTGTTGATGGTTCAGCGCTCAGCGCTCAAAGTTCCCAGTTCTACGACCTCTCTGGTCGCCCTGTCAGCACCCCTACTCGCCCTGGGCTCTACATTCGTGGTGGTAAAAAGGTCGTGGTACCTACTTCTTATTAGCAACAGAGCAGGCGCTCAAAACTATTAATCTATTAACACGACATGCCTCAAACCCTCTGCACATCGGGGGTTGAGGCATGTTAAATGTTTGCCAACTATTATCATTCATTTAATAAACTAGGCGCTTTTCAGCGGGACGACCTTGTAGACGCGCTTGTTGTTGTAGAGCAAGTGGTCAATGCCGAGTTCCTTCATGGCCACCAGGCAGAAAAGCATTGTAGTATTAGTAGTCTATGTCTGGAGTAGTGCGTGTCTCGCCTATTCCACCATAGCTCTTTTCATTCTAGTCTTTATGATATGTCTATACTTGTTTTGAAAATTAAATGATCACCTACGGAAAGTCTTTCAAAAATACAGATTATTGATCATTTTATTTTCATTTTGAGGCTAAATTTCATTTTTTTGATCATTTTATTTGGCCTAAAATGGCCGAAAAAAGCAACATGGAAAATCTTGGTGATTTATCCATGCTGCTTATTTTCAATTAGTTACGCTTTTCTAAGCCGAATTAAATGATCAATACTCATCCTCGTTGAAAACTTGGTTAGCGAGATTTCTATACTGATTTTCAATTAGTTGCATCATAATTAACTATTTTTAGCCAAATAAACCGCGCGGTCTGAGACTATCAAAGGCGATTCGCTGGCGAGTTCGACAAACTTATTATCTATTCTCATTTGCTTCTTTGCGCTGGCAAAGATACGATAATTTCGGCAAAAAACAACAATTTTCGTCCACAAATTTGCTTTTTATTTATTATTAAATAGGTAAAACAGCAAAAAAACTAAATTTCTGTGCATTTATTCATAGAAAATTCGTACCTTTGCCATCGTGATTCGTATGAGTCACGAATCTTTATTGCTCAATTATCCTGCCGAACTTGCACCTCGAAAGGGATTTAACGAGCAAAACCAAGTACACATTGGAGCTGCGCTTCATGCGCAGACTTCATTCCATAGTGTATTTGGGGCTGTGCAAGGCCTGGCAGGATATATGGACTGGGCCTGCGCTTTCTTTATGCCCATATAGTTTGTGCTTGGCTTCCACTATAAATTTGATAATCGTGTTATACAACATTATATTTATTAACAATTTATATTTATAAAATTATGGAAGGAAAAAAAAAATTTGAGAAGCCTCAGATGGAGGTGGTTAAGTTGAAGCCAGCTGGCATGGTATGCAAGAGTTGCTCCTCTGATTGCTTTTGCGTAGGATGCGATGGTTGGGATGATTAATGATGAATCTTGAGCCACCCATGCTTTCAGGCTAAAACTTAGGATTTGCCTCCAGAGGTTCGTGCTCCGTAGATTTCCGCAAGCAAGCGAAGTTCTACTGAGCACGAATTCTTCGGTGGCTGTAAGGAAAGACAAGGTAAAGAAACAATGCAAGTCATTATACCGACAACCTCATTGGTTGAACAAATTGTAGGCAGGCAGAAGCGCACTGACGGTCAGAGCTACAGGCTGATGACCTACGTGGTGCAGCAGCCAGTCAATGACGGTGTGCTGCTCTACAACACCCTGACCTGCTCGCTGCTGCTGCTGACACCCGACGAGGCTGCCGACATCACGGCGCAGCAGGAACTGATAGACCGCTGGTTCTTAGTACCGCAGGAGCACGACGACCAGAAACTCTGCCGCCAGGTTCGCCAGATGGCAGCGCTACTCAAGCCCGCTGCCAAGGCTATCACCAGCTATACCATTCTTACCACTACGGGCTGCAATGCCCGCTGCTTCTACTGCTATGAGAAGGGTACGAAGCCTGTCACCATGACTGCCGAGACTGCCGACAAGGTGGCGCGATACATCGTGACGCATCGTGACGACGAGAAAGTCAAAATCAGTTGGTTCGGTGGCGAGCCGTTGGTCAACGCCAAGGTCATCGACCAGATATGCACGGAACTCCGTGAGCAGGGCGTGCCGTTTCGCTCGACGATGATTTCCAACGGCTATCTGTTCGATGCCGACAAGGTGCAGCGTGCCAAGGATTTGTGGCAGTTACGAAGTGTGCAGATTACCCTCGACGGCACGGAGCAGACCTACAACCGAGTGAAGGCATACGTCCATCAGGGAGTGAATGGTTTTGAGCGTGTGCTGCAGAACATCACCATGCTGACCGCTGCCGGTATCCGTGTAATCATTCGCCTGAATGTTGATAAACATAACATCGGGGAGATGGCTGAATTGGTGGAACTGCTGCACCAGCGCTTCGGCACCAACGAGCATCTCTCCATCTATTCCCATGAACTGTTTGGTGAACGTACGCCGGAAGATGAAGTCGAAATCTTTGCTCAGCAGACGCAGTTGGCGCAACAGATAGCGGCGTGTGGCTACAAAAACCACAAACGGGGATTGCAGAAGGACATCAACCTGAATCATTGCATGGCTGATGGTGACGGAAGCGTTGTGATTGCTCCTGATGGTAACCTCGGCAAATGCGAGCACTTCATCGACAGCAATTTCTTCGGTCATATTGACAGCGAGGAGCACGACAAGGCAGTCCTCCGCAAGTTCAAGGAGCGCCTTGCCGACATTGATGCCTGCGCCACTTGCTTCTGCTATCCCCAGTGTATTCGACTCGTAATGTGTGCGGATGAATTTGACTGTACACCGGGAAAACAGCAGTATCTTTTTTCCGAAATGAAGGACACAATGAAATACGAATATGAGCGCTATTTGCGCAAAAGCGATAAAGAGCAAGACGATGAAACTGAAATATGACATAGCCATCCAGGAGGTGGCAGACAAGTTCGTTGCCGTTGCCAAGAACGGCGAGACGGAGGAAGTGGGAAAGGTGTTCACTCTGAACGAGACGGGCGTCATCATCCTGCGTGCCTTGATGGATGGTGCCGACACCCCCGCCATCGTCAGCCAACTATTGGCGGAATACGACGTGACACAGCAGGAAGCCGAAGCCGAGGTGAACAACTTTATCGACATGCTGAAGGAGAACGGCCTTGCATAATATGATGACGAGACACTATAAGGTAGCAGGGCATACGTTTGCCGTCAGCGGCAGCGATGAACTCTTTGAGCAGATGGGAAACTATGAGCCGTTCAGATGTGAAGGCGGTGAGCCGCTGTTTACGTTGACGGAATGTAGCGGTGTAGTGCCCGAATATACGGAAGAGTTTCGGCAGGAGGAGGATGGGACGCACATCATCTGCGGCCGTACTGCTTCTGGAAATGACGTGATTGAATTTAAGGGGAGAAAGAAGTCTTTAGGTTGTCTGATCTGTTCCAAAGACTACTGCGAGGGCAGGCTTATCATGACGAATGGCATTTCTGAAATGGTGCTTAACAGTGCGTTGATGATCATGTTTACCTTGGCGACGGCAGGGAAAGGCACGCTGCTTTTCCATGCTGCCGTGGTGAGCCAGGAAGGCAAGGGCTATCTGTTCCTCGGCACCAGCGGCACGGGAAAGAGCACACACGCCCAGTTGTGGCTGAAGCACATCGAGGGAACGGAACTGGTCAACGACGACAATCCGGTGGTGAGAGACGGGGTGGTCTATGGCTCGCCCTGGAGCGGCAAGACACCGTGCTACAGGAATGTCAGCGTCCCCATTGGCGGCATCGTCATGTTGAGCCAGGCACCCTACAACAAGATACGCCGCCTGAAAGGTATTGAGGCATACGTGGCTGTGGTGGAGAGTGTCGGCAGCAAGGTATGGGACAACCGTATCGCCGAAAGTCAGCACCAGACGGAGAACACACTTGTCTCCACCATACCGATGTGGCATCTGGAGTGTCTGCCCGACGAAGAGGCTGCAAGGCTGTGTCATGATACCATCAAGCGATGAACGACAACGGTGTTATAGAAGAAGCCGTACGGCTGGTGCAAAAGGGAGTCACCGTGACATTTCCCGTCACTGGGCAGAGCATGCTACCGTTTATCATCGGTGGCAAGGAGAGCGTCATCCTGCATGCGCCAGGACTGACAGCCGTAGGCGACGTGGTGCTGGCATGGGTAGATGGCAATAGATACGTCGTACACCGTATCATCAACATCGACGGTGACCGCGTGACGCTGATGGGAGACGGCAATGTGAGAGGTACGGAACATTGTCTGCTCAAAGACATCAAGGCTCGTGTGACGCATGTGGTGGATGCCAAGGATAAGAAACGTGATTTATATAGTAGGTGGCGAGTGCGTGCTGCAAAACTGTGGTACTGGCTGCGCCCCATAAGAAGGTATTTATTAGCAATTTACAGACGATTATGAGAATAAAGAAAGACTTTGTGCTGCGCGAAGTGTGCGGCGAGAACGTGATTATGGGCGAGAACCTCAAGGCAATCGATTTCAGAAAGATTCTGTCCTTGAATGAAAGTGCCGCATGGCTGTGGAAGGAAGCGAAGGCGCAAGGCGACTTCACCATAGAATCCCTGACCGCCAGACTCTGTGAGGAATACGACGTCACAACCGAAGAAGCCCGCTCCAGCGTGGCGGACATCCTCGAAAAGTGGGACAAAGAGGGAGTGATAGAAAAATAAATGGCCTCCCCTGCCTAACACGGGAGACCATCTATGAAACAATTTGAGCCTATATACTGCGGCCACGAATGTAACTATGATTGTATAGTTCCTTTGTTCGCAGTTCTTCAAGTGCATCGAAGGTTCCGTCACGCCAATAGTATTCTATCTTAGGATTTGCGGCTTCCCAGAGGTCAACACATAGCATATCCCTGTCACCACCATCTTGGCTGATGAAGGCTTCGATTGCATCAGCCTGTTTTTTGTTGAGATGGCGCTGAGACGAACAGTTACCCATTTCAACCAGAGCCTTGACAGCTTCTTCAAATAGCGCGTCGTGTTTCTGATGGTAGGACTCCCAGGTTCCATCAGCAATTTTCAGTGCATCATCGTAGAGAGGCTTCAGGGCATTGTCATCAAGATTCAAATCAGGATCAGTCTTTGCCTGTATTTTTGCAAAGTCAAAAGCATCCTTGACGTATGACTTGCGACCTTCTACCGTTTTCTCAACACTCATCGCCTTTAACAAGAAATCCTTCAAGTCCTTTGTGAACTGCTTTACGCCAGCCTTCCACTGATCAACGATAATCTGGACTACCTTCTTGAAATTCAGACTGCATGTTGCGAATATCAAATCCCTCAAGACTTTTAGCCTTTCAAGCAAGGCCTTGTTGGTATTTCTGGACTTTGATAGCTGCTCAGCCAACGACTTGATTCTATCGTCCTTGGTTATCCTCTGGCCATCCTTTGGGCCACCAGACCAATAGAGGGGCATGCCATTCTCACTAAAAGCATAACGTTCATTGTCAATGAGACCTCCGTACACTTCCTTCATTTCAGCAATCTCGGCATCGAATTCGGCCTTATCCTCGGCTTTAACCTTCTCTATAGCGGCTTGTTTGTCTGCTTCTGCTTTGGCAAGGGCATTTTTCATATCGACCTTGGCTTTAATCTCTGCCTCCTTTTTCTCCCTTTCAAGAATCTTTGCCAGTTCCGCCCATGTAACAACCTGTCCTTTCTTGTCGCCACTCTGCCAGACATAGGGATTGCCCATTGCGTCAACAGCTGTTGTTGCCTGACGCAGTTCTTCCTTGTGCTTCTCGTCATTCTCCTTCAATGCCTTCCTGACTGTCGGGCTGAGACCGGCATTAACCACCCTATCATACAAGGAAGCATGAGACAACTTTGTTATCTCGTCTTTCTGTTCCTGAAGCTCCGTTTTCTTTTCCTCTATCTCGCCTTGAATGGCGTGGAGTTTCTTTTCCTGATTCTGTATGATGAAGTCGGTACGGGTCAGATGTTCGGCTCCAGTTTCCTCTTTTCGTTTACCTCTTTCCATCTCCAATGTCTCTGCAACCATATCCTGAATTTGGGACATGTCATCGGCATTCAGTTTGAAGGACTTGCCTGTCTGGTGGTCTATCCAGTCCCAG
>CACYBB010000059.1 GCA_902772585.1 uncultured Bacteroidales bacterium
ACCTGTGATCTTAGAGAGCTCGCCCAGATACTTCTCAACGACCTCGGGTACTGCATCGTAGTAGGGGTTGCAGGCCTCACGGTGTGTGAAGAAGGTCTCAGGGTTCTCAGCGGTACCACGGGTGATAGGACGCTCAGGAGACATGGCACGATCGCGGAAGCGCTTGATGTACTCTTCTTTAACGAGCGGACGGACATCCTCCTGGTCGAGCAGTTCAATCTTGTGATACTCGTGAGAGGTGCGGAAACCGTCGAAGAAGTTTACGAAAGGTACGCAGGTCTCGAGTGTTGCCAGGTGAGCAGCAGCGGTCATATCCATAACCTCCTGTACAGAACCTTCGCAGAGCATAGCGAAACCAGTCTGGCGGCAAGCCATCACATCCTGGTGGTCACCGAAGATACAGAGAGAGTGAGAAGCCAGCGTACGGGCAGAAACGTCGAATACGCAAGGAATCAGCTCACCGGCAATCTTGTACATGTTAGGAATCATCAGGAGCAGACCCTGAGAAGCAGTGAAGGTGGTGGTCAATGCACCAGCCTGCAGAGAACCGTGAACAGCACCAGCTGCACCTGCCTCTGACTGCATTTCCTGTACACTGACGGTCTGACCCCACAGGTTCTTACGACCACGTGCAGCCCACTCGTCAACATGCTCCGCCATAGGCGAAGACGGGGTGATGGGGTAGATAGCAGCTACCTCAGAGAACATGTAGCTCACGTGAGCCGCAGCCTCGTTACCATCACAGGTGATAAATTTCTTTTCTTTAGCCATTGTTTGATAAACTATAAAAATGAATAACTAATTGTATTTGTTTAATTAGTGTCGTTTAAAACGCTGCAAAGTTACAAAGAAAAACCCGTATTGCAAAGCGTAGGTGGCAAAATATTGCTAAAACGTTTGCGTTTTCTTGTTTCTTGCACACTCCTTAGTATATTAATACAGGAATCCCAGCAGCCACAGGGGTATCTGGTTGTCCTTGCCAATCTCCGTATTATAACGGGCATAGATGGTGTCAGGCGCATAGCGCACCTTCGCCTTGCTGTTGGCATCGCACACACGGAACTTCATCTTCTCATCGACCAGGAAGAACTGGTCGCGTCCCTGCTGGTTGACCTTATGGTCCTTCCACAGCGAGTTCACGAAGAACGTCTCCATAGCCGTCTGCTTATCAACGTGGATGGGGTAGATGGCATAGAGGAGATTAGAGTTGTGGAGCATGATTTTCGACGGCTTCTTGGGGAAGTCCTCGCCAACGGGATAAATCATATTCAGCAGACGGGCATCGGTGAGGTACTTGATGTAGTTCATCACCGTAGCACGACTGGTCTCGATGTCCTGAGCCAGTTTGCTGACATTGGGAGCCTTAGGGCCTTCCTCAGCCAACTGGTAGAACAGTTTCTTAATCTTCGTCAGGTATTTCAGTTCTATCTGCTTGATAAGCAGGATATCCACCTCGGTCATCATGTTCATGGTCTTCAACAGGTTCTCAGAGTAGTTGCGCTGTTCCTTGAAGAAGGGATAGAAACCATGATGGATATAGTCCTGGAAATAGCGGTTGGGCGACACCTTGGGCAGAATCTGCTTGATGATGTGCTCATGGTTCTTGAGAATATCCTCCAGCGTGTAGGGTTGGAACGTGTTGCCCGTCTGCAGATTGATGAATTCACGGAACGAGAAACCACGCAGGTTATACGACTTGACGATACCATTCAACTCTGGGTTCTCATCCTTCAGGCGCATCACGCTGCTGCCTGTAAATACAATCTTCAGATAGGGGTACTGGTCGTAGCACTTGCGCAACTCCTGACTCCAGTTGGGCTGTTTGAACACCTGGTCGATGAGGAGCACACGTCCACCATGACGACAGAACTCACCGGCGAAATCGGAGATGCCATGTCCCTGGAAATAGAAATTGTTCATGTTGACGTACAGACACTGGCGGTCGTTGACATCAAACTTCTCCTTAGCATATTGGAGCAGGAAGGTTGTCTTGCCTACGCCGCGAGTACCCTTGATACCAATCAAACGGTCAGACCAGTCTATCTCGTCCATCAGCGTGCGACGGACGGGTGCATTCACATGCTCTACCAAGTAACGATGCGTACGGAAAAATGCTTCCATTCCTCTTGACTTGTTTTAAAAACTGGCGCAAAGTTACTAAAAAAACTCGAAATTGCAAAGCCGAGATTGCAAAATCTTGCTAAAAAACTCTTTTTTTCTTTGTTGTTATACTTAATTGACTGAAATATATACCTAATTTTAATGATTTTCTATCTCATCGGCAATGCGATTGAAACAATCTGCTGTCATTGTGAGCGATGGTTCCGAACGCCAGAACAAGTCATGATTGGTGGGATACATAATGACTTCACAGTTAGGATAACGATGTTTCCAACGAGCAGGAGCCGAAGCCAGGAATTCTTTCATGCAGTCAATCTTATACTCTGACGGATTGGGGTCGAGATAAGAATAGCAATCGACAAATTCTGAACTGATGAAGCTGACAACTTTACCCTGATATAAAAAGTCGGGAGTCGTCCTGAGAAGGATGTCGTCTTGTTCAGTACGATGCTTGTTCAGTTCTTCGCTGAAGAATGGGAAATAGGTGACAGGATTCTTTTCCGGGGTGATGTCACGATCTACTTCACCATCGAGGCATACTACTGCAGGTTTGTAGGGTTTGTCGTGATACAGCTTATGAGCAAGATATAGTGCCTGTTCACCACCAAAGCATACGCCTGTGAAGGCTGCTATCAGATGCTTGTCAATGACGGGCTGTATGCGTTCGATATAAAGATCCATCAGTTCATCGGTAGTGACAAAGCGGTCTGGGCCGATGATGTTTTGATAGGACTCTACCACATAGATGGAGAATCTGTCTGTCAGACGGTTCATCATCTCGTTGTACATATAACCAAAGCCCGTAAAACCTGCTATGCAGATGATGACAGGTTTTGTGGTGCTATCGTCATCGTTGTACCAATAGTGGTCAGGATTGTTACTGTTTTGCAGGATATTGCGGATAGACTTGAAACGGGTAAAGTCGCTGGTCTGAAGATAGAACCCAATCGTGGTGAGGTCGGAAACGATACTCATCACTTGAAGGGATGTAAGACCAAACTCTTCGATAAGGTCTGCCTCAACATTGACTTCTTTCAATCCTAAGACGCTTGCCACTTCACGCATCAGCGTGTCTTCATCGGATGTGAGAGGGGTTGTATTCGTAGTCAATTCACCGCCAGCATTACAGAGTTGGGTTTTGTCAATCTTGCCATTGAGATTGAGTGTAAACTCCTCCACATAATTCCAGAATGTAGGTATCATATATTCCGGCAGGAATTTGGCAACGTACTCCTTGATATCAATCAGATAATCACGTTTGTCTTTGGTGCAGATATAAGCTACCATCACATTGTTGCCATTGACCTCTTCTATACGTACATAGGCACGAGCTACACGGTTGTGCATCTCAATGCGTGTGGTTACTTCGCCTAACTCAATACGGTATCCATTCAGTTTTACCTGTGAGTCCATTCGACCGATAAAGTCGAAACTGCCATCTTCATTTAGTGTGACGAGGTCACCACTATGGTACAGACGGGAGACGTCGATACCATCATGCTCCTTTTCGTAAGGGTTTTCGAAAAACATCTTTTCGTTAAGCTCCGGACGATTCCAATAGCCGTTGGTCAGTTGCATTCCACCAATGAGGAGCTCACCTTTCTCTCCAGGCTTGACTAATTGTCCATTTTCGTCTGCCACATAACATACGACACCAGGAACGGGTTTTCCGATATTCTTCCAGTCATCCTCATCCTGTATCTCATGGGTGGTGGTGACAATGCTCTCGGTAGGACCATACCCGTTGACAAAACGATATGGCTGTTTTCCTGCTATCTTCTGGGTCAGACTATGTGGAATAGCTTCGCCTCCAGCTGACAATGTGTCCATGTCTGGGAATATGAAGTCAGGGAAGATCGCCATGAGCGAGGGTGGAAGGAAACAGTACGTAATATGACGCCGTTTCATCATGTCGTGCAGTTGAATGGCATTATGTCTTTCTTCATCCTGTGCTATAACAAGCGTGGCTCCATAGAATAGAGAAGCAAAAATCTCTAAGACAGAAACGTCGAAATTGATGCTGGCAAACTGGAGAATGACACTCTTGTCGCTGATATTGAAATTGTCTGGCAAAGAAACGGTCAGCATATAGCTATATAGCGTTCTGTATGGTTGGGAAACACCCTTAGGATTTCCTGTCGTGCCAGATGTATATATCATGTATGCCTCCGACATTGCTTTATGGTAACAAGGCAACTGGCTTACTGGTTCTGTGCTCAGTAGCTGCTGAAGATTGTCGGTAGTAATCAGATAATCCAGCTGGGCATCATCACAGATAAACTGCTTGCGTTTCTCTGGTGTAGCAACATCAATAGGTACGTATGAACATCCCAATTTGATGGCTGCCAGGATGCAGGGAACAAAATGTTCGTGACGAGGCAGGCAAATACCAATTCTGATGGGTTTGTCCGACTGGATAGAACTTGGCGTCAGCTGCTTGATGACACCTGAGGCAATACTGTTTGCCATCTGGTCCATCTCTGTATAAGTGATCTCTTTGTTACCTATGGTATAAGCTACCTTATTAGCATACGTTTGAATGTTCTCCGCTATTTTAGCGTAAAGAAGCTCATGATATTTTATCATAATCATTAAATTTTGACTCCAACATTAAACATGAACCAAAGACCTTGCTGGCGAATAGGTGCCGAGCTATTACCTCCTTGGTAGTATTTTTGATTGAAAAGATTATATACATTCAGTTCAAAAGTCAGCGGTGACAGTTCATAAGATCCGCCAATATTTACGATAGCGCGTGCAGGTATATTCTCTTCCTTGATAGTACCGCCGCCATCGTACAACGACTGTGTCAACTGCTTTGAGGTGAAAATGGTGTTGGCATGCAACTTAAAGGCATCAGAGAAATTGTAACTCAGTACTAAACTGGACTGGATGGTCGGGACATTGTACACACGATTTCCAGTTGCTGTGTAGTATTCTGATTCGAGTACTTTCTGCCAAGAAATGTTGCCGTATGCGAAGAGACGCTTGTTGTTATAGTTGACGGACATCTCAGCACCCATCGATTTCAGATGACCAGCATTCATGTAAATTCCTAATGCCTGGTTATTGATAATAATATCTTTGGCATTATTATAGAAGAAATTGGCATCAAAGGAAAGACCTTTTACTAACTGATTATTGATGACTGACAACTGCCATGAATGCATAAATTCTGGTTCGAGATCCAAACCGTCGAATGCCATAGCAGAAATATCCAAGCTTGAATTTCTGTAATAATAGGGAGCATCAACAAACGACTTCGAATAGCTGCCTTTAAAATACCAATGGTTTAATTTGTAGATAAGGGCAATACGGGGAGATACCACGTGTTTGTTACGAGTATTATTCGGTGAGTCATTCCTGCGCTTATAGTCATAACGCAAACCTGCGTTAAGAATGAAACGAGAACTTAGCCTCTGCTTGATTTGCATATAAACATCTACCATCGTCTCCTGTCCTAAGGCAAGATTCTTTGAATTCACGCCATTATCCGGATTGTCCTGCTTTACCACAGGGTCATAGGTCTTTAATACCTGACCATACTTGTCTCCTTCAAAGTAACTGGCATCCCTTAATTCAAAGTGGTTATAGTCGGCACCGATAGTGATAAAGCCTTCTTGTTTGCCTATCTGATAGCGATAGTCACCCTGCACATTTGCACCAATCGTTGTTGACTGCCAGTATAAATTCTGGTAGTAACCATTATAAGCCGAGATAACATCATCGGTTCCATAAGGCTCAATATCGTTGTAACCAAAATCGCCCACACTATCACCAACAATTTGATAGCGTTGCTGCATCTCGTGGTCTATACGCAAAGCACCTTTTAAATTAAAGTTCTTCAGTTTCTTGGTGTATGAGAGCTCTGCGTGCTGATTGCTGATGGCATAGCCAGGAGCATAACCATTAAATGTGCGATAATTGTTGTAATCATAGGGAGCAAACATCACACTCATGGTATAAGGCGACTGCATTTTAGAGAAACGGGTATTAAACATAATCTGTAGTCCGTTTATCGAAGCTTTGATACCACAATCGTAGGAAGGACTCTTGTTGAATCCTCCTATATACACGTCACCATCATGTGGGAAGAGTGCATTCGGTTGTTCATCGACATTAAGATGAAACTTCTCTCCCGTTGATTTATATATGGTTGCCCATGCCAAGATATTCACGCCCATATAATGGCTGCCAAAAAGCATTTCTCCCTTAAGCTGACCATGATTACCAATACCGACTTTACTGTTAAATCCTCTAATATCTCCGCCAGACTTGGTAATAATATTCACTACACCCGTATATGCGACTCCACCATAGAGTGACGAAGCAGGACCACGAAGAATCTCTATCTGTTTGACCTTGTCAAGACTGATAGAAAAATCTGGACTTGCGACATTGGTCGTGTAGCTGTTCATTCGGTGTCCGTCTAATAGTATCAATACATTCTCCTGGCCAGCAGTATAGATACCTCGCATGGCGAAATTGGTTTCTTCATTGGATTCTATGTTGGTAATGCTTGGCACATAGATAATCATCAGTTCCTTAAGCGTTCTTGCACCACTCTTCTTGATCATGTCCTCTGTTATCAATGTTACAGGAACAGGAACCTCTTCGATAGTCTCCAACTGACTGGATGCTGTCGTAATCGTCGCAGAATGTCCCAACTTCAGCCGGTCTATCATTTCCTCGAAGCGTACTGGGTCTTGTACGGGAGTGTAGTAGGGGTTCATGTCAAGCAGTCTGCGAGCATAATACTCCGATTTCTCTTCATTATCTTGTGCCAGATAGCAGAGCGCTATCAGTCGACAGGCACTTTGCCTCTGATTGCCGTCAAAGCGACTGATGTTTTCCTGTAACAGTTTCAACGCCTGATCCAATCGTCCTACCTGATATTCTTCTTCAGCCTGGATATAAATCTGGCGGAGCCTGTTCTCGTCATCTTGTGCTGAAACGGTCCGAGGCACAAGCAGCATGACTATTATAAATATATAAAGGTATAGTCTTCTATTCATTTCTTGATGGGAATGGTAAGTGTGAAAGTAGTTCCCTTGCCTTCAGTCGATTCGAAAGAGATTGTACCGTGATGTCTGTTCTCAATGATATCGCGAGTAATGGCCATACCCAGTCCTGTACCTTGACCAACTGGCTTGGTGGTGAAGAAATTCTCGTAGAGTCGTTCCTTTACCTCGTCGCTCATACCTTCACCATTATCTTTCAGCGTGATAACGATATGATTGTCAGCTTGCTTGACGGAAACGGTAACTTCGGGCTTATATTCATCTCCCGCTGTTTGTGACTTGTTCCAAACGGTATAGCAAGCATTATTCATCAGGTTCAAAATGGCACGGCTGAGGTCTTGCGGAATAACCATCATCATGGGTAGTCCGTCCTGATAGTCCTCATGAATGCTGAGGTTGAAACCCTTGTGGTTGGCGCGCATAGCATGGTACGACAGCCAGACATATTCTTTAGTCAAGCGGCAGATGTCGGTGGGGAGCATTTCACCTTCTTTGCCTCTTGATACCAACAGGATGCCTTGTATGATGCTGATGGCCCGTTCGCCATGCTCAACAATTTTTCCCATGTTCTCCTTCAGGTCGGCAATGATGTCTTCCACCTCTTCACGATCGTCGTCAGAGAGTTTCTCTTCATTGTCTTCCATGATGTCGTTCAAGTCGCTCAGCAACTTGGTAGACATCTTGCTGAAGTTGATGACAAAGTTCAGCGGGTTCTGTATCTCGTGGGCAATACCAGCGCTAAGCATGCCCAGCGAGGCCAGTTTTTCCTGCTGCTTCAATTGCTGTCGTAAGGTTTCTATCTCCTGTTCCATAACCTATGTTGTTGGTAGTGTGATGATAAGTTCTGTATATTCATCCTTCTTAGACTCCACCTTGATGTCACCATTGTGGTTCTGGATGATTTCACGACTGAGATAAAGACCTACACCGGAGGCTTCACCGGTGGTCTTTGTCGTAAAGAAGGGGTCGAAAATCTTGTCGATGATGGTTGACTCGATACCGATACCATTATCGCGAATAGCAATCGTGATGACCTGTGGCTGCGCTGTCACCTTGAGTGAGATGACTGGTTCGTAAGCAGTGCGCGAGGCTTTCTTCACGACAGCATATACGGCATTGCCAAGGATACTCATCATGGTCTTGCTCAGCATCTCGGGATTGGCGTTGATGAGCAACTTCTGGCTGGGCACGTCAAAGTCTATCTTGATATGATGTGTCGCTATCTCCTGGGCGTAGTACTTCTCCAGCATCTCCTTGTTTTGCATCAGCAGACTGGTCAGGTCCATGCTGACACATCCGCCAGAGCGGTCTTTCAGCATCTCCTCCATCGCTTTAAGTGTACGTGTGGTGTTGGCTCCGTGTTCACCCACCTTCTCCAGATTACCTTTCAGCATGTCGAGTATGTCCATGGTGTCCTCGTAGTTCTCGTTATCCATGTGTTCTTTCTCGTCCTCGATGTTGGCGGTGGCGTCTTTTATCAGCCCTTGCGACAACTTGGCAAAGTTGTTGATGTAGTTCAGCGGGTTCAGGATACGGTCTATCAAGCCC
>CACYBB010000060.1 GCA_902772585.1 uncultured Bacteroidales bacterium
TCTGCTTGCAGAGAATTTCTCTAATTATAATTTTAAGCATCAACATTGAATTAAAATAATTTGTGGATAAAATTAGGGCTAATTAGGATAATTCGTTTCAAAAAAAAGAGACATTCGTTTCAGAAAAAAAATTCGAGTATGAAGAAGAATAGTATTGTAGAGGTGGCGGTGATTGCAACGCCACACTTCGACCTTGGTCGAAGAAGGTGATAGTTCTCTGACCTAAAGGTACAGAGCGACTTCGTCGATTTGACCGCACTCACAGCGTTCCTGACAGCGATTACGACTACGTCGTGCGCAGGGTACGGACCGTTCTGACAGGACAAAAAAGCAGAGTATCCTGTTGGCAGAGCGCCAGCAGGGTACTTTTTAGGAATTGGGTATAACACCATATTTTAAAGGACGTTACACCCAAATTATTGATGTTCAGAGTTTTCTGATTACTCCTCAACAGCAGCCTGTGCGGCAGCAAAGTTTTCCCTATTTATAAGGGATTCCAAGGGGCTTTGTATGCTTCTTGTAAGCCAATATTTTCTTATCGGAAGATAGATGTTACCAATGAATACAGGTAACTGCCGAAACTGACGAGTGCCCATATCATCAGGACTATGAGCAGCAATATGACAATGAGGACGATGGCAGACTGCCAAGCTTTTTTGTTAACCTGCTTGATGATGGTTTCGTTACCGTCAACGAAGCCCTGGATCATTTGCATGTTCTGGATGTTGGCACGATGGAAGAAGTCAATAATGTCGCCAACGAAAAACGGTATCATACCCATCAGCACGTCACGTAGGGCATTGTTCAGAACGGCCAAGGTCAAAGGAATACTTTTGATGACTCTCGACGAGAAATAGACGAACGGGACGACACAGAGAAAGGTAATGGCATCACCCCAACCAGGAATGATGCCAATGAGTGCATCCAGATAATATCGGTCCATGTAGCGCGTCAAACTGCGCATTGTCTGATAGGCTTTACTGTCCATCAGTCGTTTGCGCCGCAATTCGCGTATCTCGTCTTTGTTCATTACTTAGTGCTTCAAAGTCATTATCTTCGTAGGACAGGCCAATACGCACTTACCACACTTCAGACAGTCAGGATGCAGATAGCCAATAACCTCGCCGCGAGCGTCATAGGGCGTGAGCTGCATGGGACAGACGCGGGCACACTGCTTGCACTTCATCTGACAGGCACTCGATACGTGGATGTTTGTGAATGTTTTGGGTAGTGGAGTGTGCTTGGGTGCTAACCAGTTGGAGATGGTTCCCATAGGGCAGAACGAACACCATGTGCGTGGCGCATAGATGAACGAGAGCGTGACACCAACGATGGTAGTCATAACGATAATCGTCCAAAACACCTTCCCCACTCCAGCCCACATTGCCAGTCCGCTCTCGTTCCATGGCACAAAACTCAGCTGAATACCGAACATACCAAAGATGAAGAATACCATGAACAGTCGGAAGCCGAAGGTGCGCACAAATTTGGGAATCGGACGATGGGGTGAGTACTTTGACAACAGACGATCGTACATGTTGCCACGAGGACACACATGTCCGCACCACCAACGGCCTTTAAAGATGCTCGTCACCACGGGGCCAATCATACAGATGAGTGCCAATAGACCAATCACTGGGAAGAACCAGCCAAGGATGATGTATGCGATGATAATCCAATAAAGCGGTAGCCCAGGAGTCTCGAAATGTTTATGAAATCGTTTTGCGTTGGCCATAATTCTATTTTTCCTTATTCTTTAATGTGTCAATTATCGTGTCAAGTTCACTGACAAACTTGGCATAGTCGTCCAATTGGAAAGGACAAGCTTTGAGCTCTTTACCCATGCCTGCAGGGATAATGGCGTATGCCTGTTCCTCCATCGCCTTGCCTTTTGCAGTCAGCGATACTATCTGCTGGCGCTTATCTTCCTTGCCACGCTTGCGAACTACGATACCCTGTTTCTCCATGCGCTGGAGCAGCGGCGTTACGGTGTTCGTTTCGAGCAACAACCGATGGGCTATGTCGTTTACAGGCTGGGAATCCTGCTCCCAAAGCACCATCAGCACCAAATACTGCGGATAAGTGATACCCAACTCATTCAGCATTGGTGTATATGCCTGTGTAATGAGTCGGGCCGCCGTATAGAGACGGAAACATATCTGCTTGTCGAGTCGTAATTCTTCGTGCATCTTATTATTTTACTATTTTACTATTTCACAATTTTACAAATTTTAAATAACCGCAGGGCGAATTGTCAAATCGTAAATTGTCAAATTGTCAAATCAAAAATTCCTCAATGTCCTTTTCGAAGTCCTTGGGTTCCGTGGTAGGTGCATAACGCTTGATGTTCTCACCGTCCTTCGAGATCAGAAACTTGGTAAAGTTCCACTTGATGTCACTGTCCTTCTCCACGCTCTTGCTGATGGCCTTGAAGAGCGTCTTGGCAGCTTTGGCTTTCAGGCCGTTGTACTCCTCTGTGGGAGCTACGCTCTTCAAATACTCGAAGATGGGCTGGGCATCGGGACCGTTTACATCACCCTTTTTCATGATCTGGAAAGTCACACCGTAATTCAGTTGGCAGAACTCCTCAATCTTGCTGTCTTCAGCAGGATCCTGCTCCTTGAACTGGTTGCAGGGAAAGCCGATGATGACCAGCCCCTTGTCCTTATACTTCTGGTTCAGCTCCTCCAGTCCTGCAAACTGAGGCGTGAATCCACACTTGCTGGCTGTGTTCACCACCAGCAATACCTTACCCCGATACTGTGAGAAATCAATCTCCTTACCCTTGCTCGTCTGAGCTTTGAAATCATAAATCTTTGCCATATCTCTATTTGTTTATATTGTTCACGATGATAAAGATGGTGCAAACGAGAGCAGAGCCAAGCTTGCTTGAGCTATGCCGAGTGCAACCCATCTTCGCAACACAGTTGCAAAGGTAAAAACAAAATTTTATATCGCAAGCGATTTATTGAAAACTTTAAGAGAGTTTAACAATATATCGTCCACGATATAATTTAAAGTAGTCCCCGTATGTCAACATGCGCCAAATCCACTCCAAAGGTCCGAAAAGGAACCACCGTAGCCACCAGCCACTAACTACAATTTGGATGGCAAACACGGTGAGGGCTGTCAAAACATATTAAATCTTCCGCGAAGATACGAATTATTGCCGACTTTTTACTATATTTGCAACGAAAAATTATTTAGTTTATAAACAAACCCATTTTGAGAATTATTAGGATTTGAGTAGCATTGTCATCTCCATATTCCTGCTGAGCATTGGTGCGAGTTTTATCCAGCGCACCACGGGCTTCGGTTTCGGCATCTTCATTATGACGATGCTGCCCTTCCTCATGCCAAGCTATGGCGAAGCTACGACACTCTCAGGACTGTTGGCTTTCACTACTTCTGCTGCTATCGTATGGCGGTTGCGGAGTTACATCACTTGGCAACGGCTTTGGCCGATTCTGCTGACGTTCATCATCGTCTCGACCATTTCCATCTTTGCCCTGACACGTATCGAAGACCATATCTTACGACGTATCCTTGGCGTTGCACTCATCCTGATTAGCATTTACTTTATGCTTTTCAGTCAGCGCATAAAGTTGCCAACGACAAAGAAAGTGCAGGTTGGTGCAGGAACATTGAGCGGACTGATGGGCGGTTTCTTCGGTATGCAAGGCCCGCCTGCCGTGCTTTACTTTATCCAGAGCGAGCCAACGAAGGAACATTATATGGCAATGGCGCAGACCTATTTCCTGATTGGCAATGTGATAATGACTGGCGTGAGAGCTTACAACGGTTTCTTCACCACGACTGTAGCCGTTGATTATCTCTATGGCCTCGGCGGTGTCATCATTGGCACGATGCTGGGTGCCTATGTTTTCAAGCATATCCCCAACCACATCTTCCGCTACATCGTCTATGCCTATATCTGCATCAGCGGTGTAATCATACTAATGACAAATTAAGAACTATGGCATGTTCCTGCTTGCTTTTCTCATAATCCTATTCTTCCACCTCACAATGCAGGAATCCCATAATCTGGTCAATCATATCACAAAACATATTAAATCTGCTGCGAAGATACGAAAAATAAATGAATATTTGCTACCTTTGTAGCTGATTTTGAGAATTATTAGGAAATGAAAAAGATTTTGACTTGCTTGTTCGCCGCACTTGGGCTTACTACTGCCTGTGGCCAGCAGAACTTTGAAAACATGGAAGTGAAGGAGTTTGCCGAACTGATAGCAGACTCTAACGTGGTAATCCTCGACGTGCGTAAGGCCGATGAGTTTGCCGAAGGGCATATCAAGGGAGCCGTTCTAATTGACCAGTTCCAAAGCGACTTTGTGGAGCAGGCCACGGCAAAGCTGCCTAAAGAAAAGACCATCGCCATCTATTGCCGCAGTGGTCGCCGCTCAGCCAATGCAGCAGGTAAGTTGGCAAATGTCTGCTATAAGTGTGTAAACCTCAAAGGTGGAATCATTGCTTGGAAAGAAGCTAACATGCCAGTGATTAAAGAAGAATAGACTATAGAAACTGTCAGCCACCTGACCATAGAGGCCCCGGCTTGCATTTCTGCAGGTCGGGGCCTTGCTGTTTTGAAGTGGAATCACTTTATGATACCTCGATGGCTTTGGTGACCTTCTGCTTCGGCTCGGTCTTCGGCATGGTGACGGTCAGGATGCCGTCCTCGACCTTGGCAGAGATCTGATCCTTCACCACATCATCAGGCGCCAAACGGCAATATTCTTTCTTAATGCCAGGGGCTGCAAGCTCCATCGTGTAGGCTTTCTCACTCTCCTTGACATTGACTGCGGGTGCTGTACTGTTGGCACGAGGCATCCAATCATTGTTCAAGAAATCCTCAAATACTGTTGGCATCCAACTGTTCTGAAACATTACTGGTAACATAATCAATACCTCCTAATTATACTTTTAGTTTAACGTATGTTGTTGATTGCCTCGGCCTATTTAGCGTCGGCTTTCACTCACCTAAAAGCAACTTGCATGCCGATTGTCAAAATGGCACTCGGATTCGGTCAGGATGGCACAGAATTTAAACTCGATTAAACTATGCTGACAATTTATTAAACTCAATTAAACTTTGGGGATTTTTTTATAGAATATATAAAGCTATTGCGGCACAGGCTTCGGCATCGGCCAGGGCATGATGATGATTCTGAAGGTCGTAACCACAGGCGGCTGCAACAGTGTGGAGCTGATGATTGGGCAGCGAATGACCGAACTGTCGGCGGGCTGCTGCGAGGGTATCGTAAAAGCGGTAGTCTGGATAGTCCATCTGATAGACCCTGAATACCGCTTTCAGGCATCCTTCATCGAAACGGGCATTGTGAGCTACGAAAGGGATAGAAGCTATCTGGTAGCGTAGATCGTCGATAGGTTGGTCAGAGAAAAACACATCAGCAATCTTATCCTCCAATTGCGCCCAGACTTTTGAGAACACAGGTGCATCGTCCGTATCGCATTGACTGAGTCCATGAACCTGCTGACACCAGTAGTTGTAGTAGTTTGGCTCGGGCTGGATGAGACTGTAGAAACTGTCAGTCACCTGCCCATTACGCACCATAACCACCCCTATGGAGCAGACGCTCGACGGCTGCTGATTGGCCGTCTCGAAATCTATGGCAATGAAGTCGCGAATCATATTTCTAATGTTTCTCCTTCTTTTCTGATTTCCCAGAATGAAATGCCTTTTTCATCTGTAAACTCTTTCATGCGCCAAGCAGATTCAAAGCCGCTGGCGACAAAATGCATGGGAACGAACAAACCGACTTTGAATCGCTCAATGAACTGTCGGCCACCAAGGGTATAGCCGTTGCCTATGCGCCCGTCAATGGGGAACATTACCACATCGAAGCTATCGGTAATCTTTCGGATGTCCTTCAGCTCACCAAGATATTGCTTTTCGTGGGCTATTGGATCAATCTCCTCATCGAACTCCTCACTATAAATCGTCTCGCCAGGCACGGCTTCTGGCAGGAATCTCGCATACCAGTTATTCAAGTCACCTGCATGGAAGATACGTTTGACCTTTGGTCGAGCCTGCTCACGCTCGGCAGAGTCCAAGCAAGCTTGGCTCTGCTCTCGCTTAATCGCAGCCTTATCTTCAGTCTCGACAATCCACGACACACCGCTGTCTGTACTGCCAAGTGCCCATACGGATATTGTTTCGTCAGACCATGTGCCGCCCTTGGCCAGCCATACATCTGCATCTTCCTTATTGGCTCTCCGATGCTTGTAGATGTCCTTGGAAAGTATATAGGTGATATTCTCATGTCGCTTTCTCCACTCGAAGATGGCACTATTGAAATGGTCTTCGTGGAAGTGGCTGGAGAAGACATAGATAGGTTTATCCTTCTTCAGGAACGGTGGTACGACGCCATTCAAGTCTAGCCAGTAGTCGAATATCAGGATGGACTTTTCCGTTTCGAGTACGAAACCACTATGGAAGATGTAGGTCAGCGTCATTGTTGTAGGTGCGAACACATGTTTGTCGTGTCAATGGTCATTTTACAATAGTTCTAATCAGTGAAAGATCGCCACTCGATAAGGCCTTAAAGTTAGCCTCAATCTTTTCAATGTCCCAATCCCACCATTTCAATTCCAGGAGGTAGGCAATAAATTCGTCATCGAAACGCTTACGGATTACCCTGCAGGGATTACCTGCAGCAACTGAATACGGAGGAATGTCTGAGGCAACTACAGAATTTGTACCAATGATGGCTCCATCGCCAATATGAACTCCAGGCATAACGGTCACATTCTGACCAATCCAGACATCATTGCCGACTACAGTATCTCCCTTCAGCGGCAACTCATCTTTGACAGGTGCTATTGCGCTGCCCCAATCACCACCCATAATATAGAACGGATAGGTGGTCACTCCGTCCATTCTATGATTGGCGCCATTCATCACGAACTCAATACCCTTGGCAATGGCGCAAAACTTGCCTATTATCAGCTTGTCGCCAATAAAATCGTAGAAGTGTGTGACGTGCTTCTCAAACTGGTCAGCACCATCCACATCATCATAGTAGGTATAATCACCGATAATAATCCTTGGATTCTTCACCACATTCTTGATGAAGCAGAGCCTTGGGAGGTTCGGATTCGGGAAAGCCTCATTGGGATTTGGTCTTTTCATTTCAACGATATTTTAATGTTCTATAGTCATTATACGTACTCCAAGCTCCTATCTCTGAATCCCCAAATAATCGAAGAAACGGTCTGGCCAGTAGTTCATAATCAGTTCGTCAGGGAAATCCGTTTCAGCCAGCAACGGATAGAGGCGTTCGTAGTCCGCTATCTGGAACGAGATATGCGCATCACTGCCGAGAATCGTGGGAACCTCGTACTTTTTGCAAAGGCGCAGAATCTCCAAATTGTTATCCCTCGCTACCGTTTTCTTACGTTGTGGAGCCAATGAATGATTGTTCACCTCCAATAGCGTATGAGCCTCCTTCGCTGCTAAAACCAACCGTTCAAAGTCAAGTTCACAGGAGCCATCGCCAGGATGGCTGATGATATGAATCTTTGGATTCCTGATGACGTTCATCATACTTTCCGTATTCTCCTCCTTCGTGCCACCTTGATACCACGCAGCGTGAACACCAGCAATAGCGAGATCGAGCCACCCAATTTGTTCATCCGTCAGGTCAAGACTACCCTTTGTATCAAGGATGTTAATCTCACAGCCCATCAGCAACCGTATGCCATACATCTGCCGAGGAACGGTGAACATATTCTTGAAATACAGCGTCGGACAGGTACCTGGCACACTCGGCCCATGCTCCGTAATGCCCAGCACCTCCAGTCCTATGTCGGCAGCGGCCTTCGCCATCTCCTGCAAGCTACTATAAGCATGCCCCGAGGCCACCGTATGCGTATGCGCGTCTATTAATACCTTTTTCATCTATCTTGCTCCCATTTTGTTTATTTGATGCAAAGGAACGATAAATAAACGAAATCTCCAAACAATTTTGGATTTTTGTAACATTTTGTTTTTGTTATATATAAGTCAATTAATGGCGTAAAAACCTGATTTTTTGAAACGTATCAGATGGATTTTTGCTTTTATTTTGTAACTTTGCAGTCGATTTATACAGATTAGGCTTAATAAGATGACAGAAGAAAGAAGTAACGAGTTTCACAATGTAGTGCCGCTGCAGATACGTTTCAACGACGTTGACAAGTTCGGGCACGTGAACAATACCATATATTTTCAGTTCTATGACTCTGGTAAGACGGATTATGTTTCCACTGTATGCAAAGGCTTCGACTGGGATCGGTATGCTATCTTCGTGGTGAAGATTGAGGTGGAGTTCTTTGCCCAGATAAAAGGCTCAGACAGGATTGCCGTCCGCACCCGTACCGCCAAGCTCGGCAACAAGAGCTTCCATCTGGAACAGGAAATCTTTGACACCGATACGCAGGAGGTGAAGAGCCGCTGTCTGTCGATATTGGTGCTGTATGACCTGGAGCAGAAGCAGTCCATGCCGTTTTCCAACGAATGGCGCAAGGCCATCAGCGACTATGACGGAGTGATTTGACTCTTCACTCACTTACTCGCAGCCTTGGCTTTCTTTGCAAACTCGAATAGCGACAGGGGCAGATGACAATAGCCGTTAGGATTCTTTTCGAGATAATCTTGATGATACTCCTCAGCCGTGTAGAAGTTCTGGAGAGGCAGTTTTTCTACGACCATGGGTTGCTCATAGTTTTTCTGCTCTTCGGCAAACACCTTCTCGATGATAGGTAAATCCGCTGGGTCAGTATAATAGACACCAGTACGATAACGAGTGCCCTCGTCATGTCCTTGTTTGTTGAGACTCGTAGGGTCGATGGCCTTAAAGAACATCTGCAACAGGAATTCGAGGCTGACCACATCGGGATAGAAGCGCACGAAGACGGTCTCGGCAAAGCCAGTCTGGTCGGTATATACCTCTTTATATGTCGGGTTCTCCGTGTGTCCGTTGGCAAATCCCACTTCCGTCAGGGCCACACCTTCAATCTGCTTGAAGTAATGCTCAGTACCCCAGAAACAGCCCCCAGCCAGATAGATGTCCTTCGTGGGTTTTGTTTCCAGAATCCCGTCCACCTCATGTTCTACGAATGGTCCAGCCTTGCACTCCAGCAAAACACTTGACTCCAGACACTCCAGTCCATGCCAGACGTTCTTGGGAATGTCCACACCATAGCGGCCACTCTCCTGGCTGATGACGCAGGACTCCACGATCTCTCCCTCGTCATTGTAGGTCGTCACTCTGACCTTTCCTTTCAGTATCACAAAGGTCTCGTCCTTGTCGGGATGGTGGTGCACAGAAATAAACGTACCTGGTTCCAACGCATTGAGGAAACGGTGGCACTTGTCCTGCAAACTCTGATGGAAGTTATAGTTCTTCCTCAGTCTTGGCGACTTCTTGGCTTCCTCGGCCAATCCATTCATCAAGTTATCGTCTATTATCTTCATATCATTAGAATAGATCTTTGTATTATTGGGATTTGGTCTCTTCATTTCAACGATATTTTAATGTTCTATAGTCATTATACTTATGCCAAGCTTCCTTTACGCTATCTACTTCATAACCATCTGAAAAGAACGTAACCAAGCAATCGTCTTTGAATGGTGACCAGTTGCCACAGATGGTTCCGTCATATGCGATGACAGGTTGGAAAATGCCACTGTTATTATGTGCGTGATGTCGATGCTCAGGAGGAAGCACGATGTCGCGAGACTTGTAGCTGATAAGGTATTCGTCGTAGGGAGGAATCAGGAGAAACTTGCCCTTCCTGAAGCCTCGTGTTCGACAGTCGTCCGTCAGGTAGAAGTCCCTGCCTCGCCACTTCTCCACATGGATAGTGTCGCCCAGGAGTGCAATACCCTTGCGACAATCGCTGACATTCAAGCCTGACCACCATACGAAGTCCTCTAATGTAGCAGGTTGACGGCTTTGGAAGTACTTACGGGTAAAGTACATTAAGGCTTCGTCCTTCTCCATCTGCACTTTCTGTTTTACCTTATTCGCAGTAAGCGCGTATGTAGCTTTCATCGGCAACAGCTCTCCGGAGCAAAGGGTTCCTGACATCTCGGCCATACGGATATGGTACGACAGCCGATGGTCGTCCATCCTTATGCCTTTCTCCGCCAAAGCACGTACTAAGTCCTCTTTCGTTGCACTTCCCAAGTCGGCAGCCGTCTGGGCAAGGACGTCACGGACGCGCATCAGTTCCTCGTCTGGAATACTGATTTTGTTGCTGCTCATCCATCCCTTCGTTACGGCGATGGCTTTGGGTGCACAGAGACCTATCATCATCCAGTAGTCCTCGGCGGCCACCAACTGCCACGTGCCACGCATCAGGTGCAGACGGATAATCCTTCCGCTATCGAAAGCCTGTTTAAAAGCCTTCGTCGACGGTCTGCGCGTCCGCATCTCCACCGCCCACCGCATCATGCGGTACTCTTGCGCCTGCATAGCACCCATGTAGCTGACCACCTCAGTAGGATTACTGAACTGAGGCGCTATCAGCTGTTGGTTAAGAAGTCGGATGGCTATCGGATTCATATCGTTTCTATCCTATAATAGTTCCACAATAAAACAAATGTAGCTGTTCTGCCATTACATCCTTCATCACTTCAAACACATGGTCACCTGTACAATGGCTGGTATAGAACTGTGTTTCTGGATACTTTGTTTTGACTTCGTCGAACTCCTCCTCGCTCGGCAATGTCGATGCAAGCATCACATTGCTCTCGCTCGTTCGTCGTTTCAACCTTTGAGCCAAGGCTTTTATTTCATCATCCGTCTCTTGTCCGTCAAGTAAGTGGAAACCACCAACTACGGTATTTACTGGCCAAGGACATGCGGACAGAATATTCTCCAGTCCGCTATGAGCACAGCCCGTGAATAACAGACCATCGACATACAGGGCCAGTTCGTGGCGGAAGTCATCGTGGATATAATTGCCATCAGCATCCTGAACATAGAGATTCTGATTTCCCTTGGGCATTGGATGATTCTGAGGGATATGGGCAATCACATGGATGCCATTATCTATCTCGCAGGTCTGCTTTACCAAGATGAGCCTGTCATCACCTATCTCAGGCCACTCCGTGGTAATACTATGCAGATTCCCTCGCTTGGAAAAGAACCTACCGCTCATGGCATTTGGCGAAACAATAACTTTGGCCTTCTGATTATGTTCCAGAAAGTACCGTAAGCCACCAGCATGGTCGCTATGCCCATGAGAAATGAAAACATAATCCACATCACTGAGATCATTGCGTGCCACACTCATACCTTTAGGTGTGAGAATGCCCAACTGCTCTGCGTTTCTGAAAAAAACGTCACTCGCTCCTGTATCAAGAAGAATCTTGTGTTTCTCTGTTTGCAGAATGATTGACAGCCCATGTTCTGTAAAGAGACGGCTGTCATTGCTTCGATTATCTGATAATACAGTCCATCTCATCGCTCACTCATCTTCGTAATTCTTGCTAATCATCTTCTACTTTACAGTGTAAATATCCAAATTATTCTTAATACGCATATATTAATCCGTACTTCTCATGGAGCTGTCGGAGGGTTCCGTCAGCCTTCATTTTTGCAATGACGGAGTTGACAAGGGCGAGGAGATCGTCCTGTCCCTTCTGCATCAGCACACCAATCTCTCCGTGAGTAAAGGGGGCGTTCAATAGTGGGGCG
>CACYBB010000061.1 GCA_902772585.1 uncultured Bacteroidales bacterium
CTCGAATAGTGGTGGTGGCAGCCAGAACTCGAACACGAATCCCTCGAATGGTGGCGGCAGCGGTAACACCGGAGGTAACGGCGGTAACGAACCGGGCGGTGACGGAAACGACCAGAATTGATGTCTGATGTAAGATGGCTGAGGGCTGATGTCTGAGGACTGAGGCCCCAGCCTCTTAAAACCTAAAACTTGAAATTATGAAGAAGAACAGTATTGTAGAGGTGGCGGTGAAGGTCATTGTAGCCGCACTCACAGCGTTCCTGACGGCGATTACGACTACATCGTGCGCAGGATACGGACCGATTACGATGTAAGAAGAATTCGCATTGCAACGCCACACTCTCAAAGAGAGAACACCACACTCTGCTTTGCAGAGAAGAGGTAAGAGAAGAGGGAACTGACAGGCGAGCTGTCGGTTCCCTCTTTATTTCTTTCTGATATCGCAGATTTTCCGGTAGGATTAGCGACCGTTGATGAGGTGCCATTCACGAGGGGTGAAGTCGTGGGTGTCGGCCTTCCAGGAGGGGTCGGGCATGTACCAGAAGAACTGGGAGTAGTACTGCTGTAACTTCTTGTCCTTGAAGACGTAACCACGATTGGCAAAGGGCAGATTGGCCAGGATGCGGCGCTGCTCAGCACTATGGTCTTCCTCCAGGACAAAACTGCCTGGCAGGTAGCGGTCGCTACGGTCGTAGAAGGTGCCAAGCTTGAAGTCGTCGTAGTGCAGGCGCTCGGCAGACTGGATGTTCATGTCGGCCTTGGGACGGAAGTTCTCAGCATGCCACGTGACGGTGCCGTTGCGCAGGGCTATCTCGACGAAGAGGTCATCGTAGTGGCGGGTCTTCTTGATTTTACCCACGCCCTCAGTCACGACGAAGGATGACTGTGCGAAGATGGAGTCTTCCACAAAGAAATGCTTGGCGGTGTTCTTAGCCTGGATGTGCAGCGTGAAGTCGTCAATCTGCTGGTTGGCCCAACGCATGGCGGGCTTCAGCCAATAGGGCACCTCGAAGGTGCGCCCTACCCCATAGCTGGTCAGGTAGCGGTAGGTGTGGTGGATGGTGTTCTGGCCTGGCTTGAAACGCGCCACGAAGTAGTAGGCGTAGGCGAAGTCGATAAGACTGTCGAGCGCGGTATCATAGAGCATGCTGTTGTTGGGCAGCTCGTCGCCATTGCGCATCTTCACCTCGTCGTACGACTTCCAGCGCTGCAGGTTCAGGGGCAGGAAGTCGCAGTCCACGTCATACTGCGTACGGACGACAGCATTCATATAGCTGAGCTGCTGGTCGTTCATGACTACCGTGAAGTCGCTGATGTAGGGATGGATGCCCTGCGGACTGAACGGTGCCTCGTCGTTGTAGGGAGCACCAGCCTCGAAGCCCATCGTCACCGTCTTTTCCTGGCCACGATTGGTCAGCACATACTGCACATCGACCTGCGCATAGCCATCGTCGCAGAGGCTGATGGTCAGCACCTCCTTGGTCAGCGCAATGTCGGTCTCCTGAACAGGCACCAGGTGGTTGCCATTGACGTAAAGCACGCCATCGTTAGCACGTGCTGAGAGTGCCACAAGAAGCACGGCAAGGGATAGGCATTTCTTCATCATCGTCAGCATATTCTTATTCGGGGAAGGTGAAAGCGGTCTTCTCTACGCCATAGCCATAGATGGTCTTGAAGTCGTGCTTCATGGAGATGACCACATAGCCGGCCTTCGACCATTTCTCGGGCAGCGAACTGGTCTTTGCAAGGTTCGCATAGTCGCGCTGGTCGTCGTCGGCCACGAGCATGAAGGCAGCGGTACGGTGCTTCGAATTGCTCAGACAGTAGTTATGCATGGCCTGGTCGCCACTGCTGTTGCCAAACGACAGCACAGGCACCTTGCCAATCTCCTGACTGATCTGACGAACCTTGTTGGTCTTCAGATTCTTGATGAGCAGACTGTCGGTACGATAGAGGTTCTCGTCTTTACCCATCGTGTATTCAACACCTTGCACAGTACCCTGCTTGGTGGTGGAAAGCATGACGTCCATGCCAATGACTCTGTTGGGCTCGATGCCGATAGACTCGGTCAACGAACGACAGATGAAGCGGTCGGAACCAGAGACGACATAGAAGGTGAAACCGTTGGCCTTCAGATAGTCGAAGACCTCGAGCATGGGCTTATAGAAACTCTCGCCATAGGTCATGCCCTTGAAGCCGTTGGCTGGGGTCTTGGCATAGTTCTTCACATAGGCGTCGAACTCAGCAATGGACATGCCTGCATAGGCCTTGGCTGCCGCACGGGCATGCTTCATATCGAAATGGTCAGGCAGAGCGGTACCCTTGCGCACGAAATCGCGGATGTTCTGTGCAGCCTCGCGGACATCGGCAGGTGCCTTGTCCTTGTAAGAAGGATCGTCGAGGGCACGATACTCCAGCATGTTGTACTCGAAATAGGTGGGATAGAGTTCGCCAACGAAGGTGCCGTCCATATCGAAGGTGGCAATACGGTCCTGCTCAGCAATGAAGTTGGGCGACTGCGGATTGGTGACATCCTCGACATAGGCCTTCAGCGTTGACAGGGCCTCACACTGATTCCACAGGGTGAAATACTCTTTGGATGAGGCCGACTCATTGTCGTCCTTGCTACAGCCGGTAACAATGGTTACCAGCGCGATGGCGAAAAAGATGAATTGTTTTTTCATAAATTATAGTATAGTTATCTTTATCATATTCCTTTCTAAAAAATAGAAAAAGGGCACAAAAGGATTCGTCCCTTTGTGCCCCATATCATTGTTGATTTAGTCTTCCTGATACTCAGGACGCAACTTGCGAACGGTCTCGCCAGCGCGCCACATCTCCTGGTTGCGCATAGCCTCGAGTTCCTTCTCCAGACCGGCACGATAGTCGGGCTTAGAGTTAGCGTCGATGGTAATCTGAGCCTCGTTGCCAGTCTTTACAGAGTAGTAGAGCCACTCCATAACGGGCTTGATAGCGTCGTGGAAACGGGGAGCCCAGTCGAGGGCACCACGCTGAGCGGTGGTAGAGCAGTTAGCGTACATCCAGTCCATACCCTTAGCACCGAACAACGGGCCAAGGCTCTGGGTGAGCTCCTCAACGGTCTCGTTGAAAGCCTCAGAAGGTGTGTGACCATTCTCGCGCAGCACTTCATACTGAGCCAGCAGCAAGCCCTGAATGGCACCCATCAGTGAACCGCGCTCACCAGTGAGGTCAGAGGTAGCCTCGCGCTGGAAGGTGGTCTCGAACAGGTAACCTGCACCAATACCGATACCGAAGGCCAGTGTCTTCTCCTTGGCCTTACCCGTAGCGTCCTGATAAACGGCATAAGAGCAGTTCAGACCGCGACCCTCGCAGAACATGGTGCGCAGAGAGGTACCAGAACCCTTAGGAGCAACCATGATGACATCGACATCCTTGGGAGGAACAACACCTGTGCGGTCGCTCCAGTTGATAGCGAAGCCGTGGCTGTAGTACAGCGTCTTGCCGGGCTTCAGATATTGCTTGATGGTGGGCCACTGCTGCATCTGACCAGCATCAGAGAGCAACATGCAGAGGATAGTACCCTTCTCAGCGGCCTCCTCGATAGAGAAGAGGGTCTTGCCAGGTACCCAACCGTCGGCCACAGCCTTGTCGTAGGTCTTACCCTGACGCTGGCCAACGATGACGTTGAAACCATTGTCACGCAGGTTGCAAGCCTGTCCAGGGCCCTGCACACCATAACCGATGACGGCGATAACCTCATCCTTCAATACTTCACGTGCTTTCTCAAGTGAAAACTCCTTGCTGGTGACTACAGTCTCGATAACGCCACCAAAATTCATTTCTGCCATAATTGTTTTATGTTTTAATGTTATACTTATCCCTGTGTACCATGCCAGCCCTGCACGAGAGCCGTCGTCTTATCAGTCCACTCCCACCCTGCACGAGGGTGCGACGAGGGGTTCACTAAAAATTATTGGCTGCAAAGTTAACAATTACTGAGTGAAAAACAAAATAAATTATCATTTATTTTCACTTTTTTGTCAATTGCCATGTTACACCCAGCGCCACATTACGGTAATCAGCAGGATGTCTGAGGTTGATATCCGTGGCTAAGCCCAGTTCCACACGCGGAAGCAACTGATAGGCCAGCGTCAGCGAACCCCAGGGCTGGAACTTCTCCTCAGGTTCAAAGTCGTAGTAGAAGTTAGACTCTTCCACCGACAGCGCCAGCTTGTCGGTGAGGTGGAAGTTAAGGTTGGCTCCCCAGAAATACGTAGGACTGGGGTTATCGTCCCACAGAACGGAACCTATATAAGACAACTCACACCAAGAGGTGAGATGATGGCCGAAAAGCAGGTCCAACTGATAGGCAAAACGACGAGGGAGGAAGTCGCTGCGCTCGCTGCCAGGGAAATAGAGAAAACCTCGCAAGGCGACAGACGGTAGTGCTTTCCAACCCTGAAAGATACGGGTTTTAACACCTACGGACAAATCGGCGAAACCAGAAAAGGACATATCATCTACCCGCATATGCATCCAAGCGCCCGAGGCAAAGAGTTCGATATTCTTATAAACGCCATAACGCAGCATGGATGAATTGGGACACCATGTTTTGTAATCCATACCATCCGTAGTGATATGATCGTACAGGGCATAAGTCTCCCACTGCAGTCGCCCCACGGGAAGGGCGTCCGTAGAAGTAATTCCCCCAAAGAGGTCGGAGGTGAAATCTGCCGTTTCTTCCTCCTGTGCCATCAAGGAAACAGGGAGAAGGGCAATCATTAGAAATAATTGTCGCAATCTTATCATAAGAATAGTTTGTTCTGTTTTGCTTCAGTATCTTTATTTGAACAGGATCTTGCTACGGCAACATTCTGTGCCGTCGGTCCTGACAATGCGGACACAGTACTCGCCATTCTCGCCTGTCTCACGATAGAACGAGAGCTGGTCGCCAGCATGTGCCTCAGCAACATAGGCTATCTCGAAACGCTTGATCTGGTGCTCCTTATACCAGTCGAGGGGCCACAGGTCGAGGATGTGTTCGATATATTTCACGGAGTTGATATGTCCGTTGATATCCACATCATTATAATAGGTGTCGATGGTGTGCACGAGCTGGGCCTGGTCGGACATCTTCACTCGCCCACCCTTGTCGATGGGACACTCCTTGTCAGCAACAATCCAGTTGTTGATGGCACCATTGTCAATGGAGAAGATGTCGGTAGGCTGGCGCGTCTCCGTATCAATCATCGCCCAGATGCTGCGACCGTAGCCGTAGGTGTGGCCGTCAGCGCCAACAACGGCGAAGTTACGCGAGGTAAAATAGCGCATGGCACTCTCGACCCACGTCTCGACATTGAACTTAGTGTACTGCTGGGGCATCTCCTCCATCTCGATAGCCAGGCGCGAAAGCACCCACGAACGCTTAATCGTCATGAGGTACTTCATGCCGAAGCCACGCGCTGACGAGTGGAAATCGGCAGCATTGAGCATGTGGTTGCCCAGATGGCCCATAAACAGGCGTCCGCTGAAGTCGCAGTGGAACGGCTCAGCAAGAAATTCGTAACATCCTACTTTATCCATTCTTTTCTCTTTCTTCGAGGAATTCGCTGACTTGCTCCTGCATGCCACGGGTAAC
>CACYBB010000062.1 GCA_902772585.1 uncultured Bacteroidales bacterium
AACAACCTGGCCATCGAGGAGGTTGATGATGCGCTGGGCGTAACCGGCATCTCGCTCAGAGTGGGTGACCATCACGACGGTAGTGCCCTCTTGGTTCAGTTGGGTCAGCAATTGCATTACTTCGAGGCCGTTTTTAGAGTCGAGGTTACCAGTAGGCTCGTCGGCGAGGATCAGCTTGGGATTCATCACGACAGCACGGGCAATGGCGACGCGTTGCTGCTGACCGCCAGAGAGCTGCTGAGGAAAGTGATGGGCGCGATGCGAGATAGCCATACGGCGTAGCACTTCTTCAACACGTTGCTTACGTTCCTTCTTGGGAACGCCCAGATAGGTTAGCGGCAGTTCCACGTTTTCTTCTACATTCAATTCGTCGATCAGGTTGAAGCTCTGGAACACGAAGCCTATCTGGCCTTTGCGAACCTTCGTGCGTTGACTCTCCTTCAACTTGCCCACTTCCTCACCATCAAGGTAATAGGTGCCACTGGTGGGATTGTCGAGCAAGCCTAATATATTCAACAAGGTCGATTTGCCGCAGCCCGAAGGCCCCATGATGGCTACGAACTCACCTTTCTTTACTTCGAGCGATACGCCGCCCAGTGCTACGGTCTCCACCTCTTCCGTGCGGAACACCTTCTGAATGTTTTCTAACTTAATCATAATATTATTCTGTTTTGATACTTTCTACGGGATTTGTTCTTACTGCTTTTATAATTTGGATGCTAACCGAGAGTACGGCTACCAATAAGGCAAACGCACAGGTGACAGCGAAAATCCAAGGACTGAGGGCGATGCGATAGCTGAAGTTTGTCAGCCAGTCGTTCATGATGAACCACGAGAGCGGAATGGCTATGATAAACGATACCAACAGCGGAGCGCAGAACGTACGGAGCATCAGCAGCGTGACCTCACGCGATGTCGAACCCATAATCTTTCGGATACCTATCTCCTTCTGTCGTTGACGGATGAAGAAGAGCGACATACCGATGAAACCTAACACGGAGATGACGATAGCCACGAGTGAGAAAAGTGAAATAATCTTCAGCGTGTTCTGCTGATCCTCGAAAGTCTCAGCAATGTTCTCTTCTAACTTTTGTACATACCACTCCATATCGGCATCAGGCACACCTTGTTCTTTGAGCATTGCGATAAAAGTTGTCTTGGCGTGTTTGTCGCCATTGGTTTTGACTAAGAATGAAGGATGGTCTAACGTCTCACACAGCTTGAAGGCGAAAGGCTCTACACCCTGTAGAACGTTGGTACGATGAATGTCGTAGAGTATGCCAGTGATGGGATTCTTGTTATCACCGCCCCAACATATTTCACGTGTACTGTCAGTATATTCCATCTGACGCATCGTCTCCTCCGTCAGATAGTAGCCGTCGCTGGTCTTACCATAGTCCTTCTTGATTTTCAATCCGTATAGATCGAAAGCAGTCTTATCAAGTTCTGTCTGGAATATCGTTACGTGTTTGTCGTCGCGCTTAACCATGCGCATACTACAGCTGCCGCTTGCCAACGCAGTCTGTTGAAACGAGCCTATCCTCTCTACAAATGGCATCTTCTCGAGAAGGTTTCTTACGGTCTGATACTTCTCGTCTGGCGCATTGATGACAAACAGATTCTCAGTGTTATAGCCTAATGGTGCATGAATGAGGTGGCTCAACTGCAACCAGATGACAAGAGCCGAGGTAAGCATCACGACGGTGATGACATTCTGCAGAATGATGAACAGCTTGCCAAGCACCATCTTGGAGCGGTAGCGGAAATTGCCCTTCACGATGTCAATGGGCTGATAGTGGGCAATCTGTAGCGAAGGCATAATGCCCGATATAAAACCAACCAGCAGTATAAAACCGAGACTGACGCCAATAGTGCCTATGCTTATATCATCCAATAGGGCAATCTTTCCTTTAAACAGGCTGATGGCATCGTCTTGAAAACCAATGGCCAGCGCCAGACCGCCAGCAAACGAAAAGGCCACCATCAGTGTGGATTCTACGATCAGCTTCAGCGAAATCTCCCGCTGGCTGCTACCGAAGAGCCGTCGTGTAGCCATCTCCTTGGCACGGAAACCTGTGTTGGCGACAGTCAGATTGATGTAGTTGCTCACGGCAAAGAACAGTATGGCCAGTACGGCTGCCAGCAGAATATGGAGTCGCGTCTTGTCGCCTTTCTGCATACCCCGCCAATCGTTTTGAGGGGCAAACATGATGTCTCTCAGCGGGGTAAAGGTCAGCTGACCGTCGGCCCAATTGCCAGAATAGTTCTTCGTCAGATAATCGCTGATGACGCGTTTCTTCCCCTCAATGGTAGTGCCAGAATGTAACATCAGGAACAGCTTGCTACAACCATTAGCACCCCATGCTGACGTATAGTTCTCCAGTTTATAGCCCATCACCTGCGGATAGCGCTCCATGCTGGCAATGATCTGCGTCTCGTTGGGAAGCACGGTATGGTCGAAGTCCTTCGCAACGGCACTGACGGTATAAACCAGCGTACTGTCGTAAGGGTCTTCATGTCCGATACGTACATGGCGTTCACCTACTATCTGAATTGATTCGCCAATGGGGTTCTTATTGCCAAACAGTCTCTTGGCCAGTTGCTCTGTAATGACACACTTGTCAGGCTTATCAAGTGCATAGCGTCTGTTGCCCTGCGTCAATTCAAAGTCGAAGAAGTTGAAGAACGTAGAGTCTGCCAGCATGATGGTGCTCTTGTAGTCGCCTTCTTCTACCACCAGATTGCCGTGTTTTATTTTTCCACTCTGGCTCATCACACAGCAGGTCTGCTCCACCTCTGGACACATCGCCTTGATATCATCAGCCGCCTGAGGCCACATGAAAAAGTTGTTTTCACTACCCATCAGGTAGATACGATCGGCATTCTTGTGCCACGAATCAATGCTGTACTGCCGCCAAGTGTAGTCGCCCATCAGGATGATGAACATCAGCGACACCACCAACCCCGCTATATTAATTAAGGTATATAGCTTGTTGCGCGACAGGAATCTGAAATAACTCTTCATATCATTCTCTATTTTCAATCATTATTCGTTTTTAATGCTGTTGACGGGATTCTCGTTGGCATTCTTCCAACTTTGGTATGTCACCGTCAGCATCGTGATAAGGGCGATAAGCAGGAAGGACACCAAGAATAACAGGGGCGATATGGCGGTGCGGACGGCAAAGTCTTCGAGCCAATGCACGCCCACCATGTAACCGATGGGAGCCGCCACCACGAAGCAACCCAGCAGGATATACAGGTAGCGCTTGTTGAACATGGTCAGTATCTCTCGTGTCGAACTGCCGAACACCTTGCGGATGCCAATCTCCTTGCGACGGTACTCGCTCTCGAACATCGTCATGCCAAACACACCAATGATGCTTATCAAGATGGCGAGCAGAGAGAAAAGCAGAATTTGTTTGGTGAAGCGGCCTTCCTGCTTGTAAGCCTTTTCCAGCTCCACGTCCATATAGCGCAGGCCGCTGATGTCAAGAGGCTGGCCTTTCTCATACTTATTCACAACTTCCATCACTTTTTGTTTGGCTTCGCGCTTGTCCATACCTTTTGCCACTCGTACCATCAATACATTGCGCCAGGAGCCATTACTCCAATAACGGCCATTCGGACTGGGTACAAAGAAAGCAATGGGTTGCTGGCTGTCATCCACTCGTAGGGTGGCATACTTGATGTCTTTGCAGAAACCAACGACAGGATAATCGCCATCGGTGATGGGCTGGTCGGTAGCGATCCAGGGATATTGTTTCTTTGCCGACTCGTTGAAGATGTACATATCGCCATCGTCTTTTTTGAAGTTACGACCTTCAACGATGTCAATGCCCATCACATCGAGGAACCGCCAGTCCACAAAGATGCAAGTAAAGTTCATGTGCTTGTCGCCTTCGCCTCTGCCCCACGTCATATAACTGTCACCAGTGCCTAAGACGGTCATAGCCAGACTTGCACCCTCTATCCCAGGAATCTTGCGCAACTCTGCATCGATGGCGTCAGCCTTGTTGCGGGTATCAGGTGCAGTTTGCACTACCATCACTTCATTCTTATTGAAGCCGTAGTCAGTATGATAGATGAGATAACTCTGCAAGTACATGATGCCCACGCCAATCACCAGCATGAAGGATATGATGAATTGCAAACAAATCAGGATGGTGCGCAGCATACGACCTTTGGGCGACAGACCAAACGAGCCTTTCAGCACCAAGGCTGGCGGGAAGGAGGTTACATAATACGACGGATAGGCACCTGCCAGCAGACCCACTACGATGCTGAGCAACAAGGTGGCGCCAATGAGCCAGAGGTGGTCTTTCAATAGGATGCTGCCCTGCACCAGTTCCTGCAAGCCCAAGTCATGAGCCAGATACACGAATGCCATAGCCACCACGAAGGCAATCAGGCTAATCAAGACTGCTTCTGCCAACAGACTGCTCCTCAGTTTTGTCGTCGTAGCACCCAGCACCTTCTGGGTATTGATGCTGCGAATGCGCATAGGTGTCTCGGCCAAAGTGAAGTTCATGAAGTTGACAGCCGCAATCACTATTATCAGCAGCGAGAAGCAGATGAGCAGATAGATAGAACTGCGACTTGGGGCGGCTTTGTCAAGGACTTTGGAGAAGTGAGCGTCAGCAACGTTGGTAAACACCACTTGCAGGGCTTCTTCATCCTCCTTGGTTGTCAGATCGAACTTTTCCTTGAAGAGTTCGATGGCTGTCTGACGCAAGATATTCTGCACCATTGGCAGGTTCGCGGCATCATCCACCCGGATGTAAGCGTCGTAGTTCCAGTTGTTGTAATTGTCTTCATTGGAATTACTGCCAATAAAGCAAACTCCATGCAGGAGGTTGTTAGTAGGATAGTCCTCTATCACAGCACATACATTGTAGATAGTCTTGTCATCCCATTTGTACTTCATCGTCTTGCCTGCCGCATCAGTAGTACCGAAAATGCGTATCGCTTCAGAGCGTGGCAATACGATATTGCCATTTTGATTCAAACCTTTCACATCGCCATCAATGACTGTAGGCTTGAATACACTGAGGAAGTCACGCTCACCATATATAAGATTCAGTGAATACTCCTGATTATCTACCACAAACTGGTCGAAGTTTGTCCACCCGTTTCCGATGCTATAGCCTGTGACGTGAGGCGAAGCTGCCGCCAGTTGCTCTACCACAGGACGAGGCAGATGAGTGCCATAGTCCTCCGCACCAGGTCCTAATTTCATCGTCATGCGGAACAGGTTCTCGTGCTCAGTAAAACTTTTGTTATAGTCTAAGTCGTAGTTCACCTGCGTCATAATGACGAAGAAGGAAGCGAAGGCCAAGCTCAGCCCCAGCATATTTAACAGGTTCGCCGTAACAAACTTCCTGAATATCGATGTAAAGTTTCTGATAATAGTCTTCATATCTCTTATTTGATTACTAATACTTCATTGTCTTTAAATGCCTCGTAGCCGCTGGTGACTACTCGCTCGCCAGGCTCCAAACCTTCGAGCACCTCGTAGTGCTGCGGGTTCTGGCGACCG
>CACYBB010000063.1 GCA_902772585.1 uncultured Bacteroidales bacterium
GGTGACAACAAACGGCTATTTCTTGGGTTTTACCAAGTATTCTGTGCCGTTTTTGGTGCGTTTTCTGACAATTTCGGGCATATTAGACAGGATTCTACCAAAGTGATTGAGCGAACTGAGCCGCAAATCAGCGCCAGCTACCTTCTTGATATGCGCAAAAATAGCACTTGAAGTCAAGAACTGACCTTCATGCTCATCTTTGGCTATTTCAAAACAGTCGTTGAAATACTGTTCGGCAGGCGTCTGCTGCTGATAACGACGATTTGACTCAATGATCTCCAGCGTCTGTTCCTCGTTGAAGAAGTGGGGCTTGTGACGATCCAGCGCATCCAGTGCCTGGGCAAACAACTGCTCATGGTTCGGACGGCGCGACACATCGATGGGCCCTGTCAACTCTATACCGAGGAAACGACGTCCGCCTGAGGGATCCGTCAGTACATCCGTCTGGTTGGTGGCTCCGATAAAGGAAGCTAGGCGCGGGAACGGTTCCACATGCTTACCATAGGGGCGCTTTACCTTTACCGACGGCAGGGTGATGACATTCTTCAGAAAACCCTGCTGCAACTTGGGCGAAATCTGATTGAATTCGTCGAGATTAATGAGCAGAAACTGGCTCATGGCCTGTAGCGTCTGTCGTTTCTCCGAGACATCGAGCTGATTGGTATAGCCCCACTGCAACTCTGGCGGCAACAGCGACTGGATGAAGGTGCTTTTGTTCCAACCCTGTCGTGAGATGAACAACGGCGCCACCTGATTCCCATAACGGTCGTAGATGGTACTCCGCCACTGGCGCACCATCCCCAGGAACCAAGTATAGAACCAATCCTCCCAATGCGGGTTCTTGGTAGGTACGCATCGTGCCAGTTCGCGGATACGATCCTTTCCGTCCCACTTACCACGACACTGCCCGAGGTATTCATCCACAGGATTATAAAGTGGCACATAGGCCGAACGTACATAGCGCGATACATCCTTATCCCATGCGTCGAGTCCTGCCAGACGACATTCGATGGCCATCTGGTTCAACACACGTTCATCCACAGGCTGATACGGACGCACCCAAGTATTGTTAGGCCTGAACTCGGTATAGCCCATCACCGTATTGAAACGGAACACATAGCGTGACTCCAGATAGTCGATGATCTGCTGCTGGTTGCTTCGTATTTTCAACGGATCCGACTTCTGTTTCTTGTCATCATCCTCGACATAGACACTACCGACAATGGCACGGATATGGCCATCCTCTTCACGTGTCCACAGGTGGGATCGCATATGGAGCACCGCCTCTTCCTCAGGAAAACCAAACTGACGCAACATTCTGGCGAGTTCTGTCAGGAATGCCTCTTCACGATGCGGATCACCATCAAAACGATGTCCCATCTTTTCCCGTACCTGTTCCCATGCTGAACGATAGAGATACTCATAATCGCTGTATTTACCGTAGTCAGTCTTGCGCTGGGCAGAGGGCTTGGACTGGATGGCTGCATCTGAACTTCTAAAGATTTCAACCGTGTTGACTTCTCCCGAGATTATCAATGGCGTTGCCTTAGGATGATAACACGGCTGTTCGTCGAGGGGCATGCGGAAACTGGCCCTCGCAGTGGCTTCCTGCTGCACGATCTGTCCATGGAACAAACCGCTATACACCTGTACGGCAAAGTTATAGCCTGTCCGATAAAGGGCATCTGCCTCTTCTTCAGTGGTCGGTTCCCGTCCGTTGGCTGCAGCGACGCGCACCAGCAATTTCACCGTTTTACCGCTACTGCCACGGAATGCTGCCAATGTCGAGGGCAGTCCCATAGCAGCCACCTTTACCTGCTCGGCTTTCTCACGATCATCGACACCTCCGATGGTCAACAGCACCAGACCGTTCCAATTCTTAAATATCAGGTCGCCGTTGGAGGTTTTCGTCAGTTCCACCGCGGGATAGACGCGCGGCAACAGGTGCATATCCTTGAAATGCCACCCCAGACTGACGAGCATCGGCAGATGACGGCGCAGGGCCTGGACGGTCTGCTGTTTCGTGTCCGTCTGCATACGGGTCATCAGTTTCTCGATCGTGTTTACCGTCACATGCGGTACGTTCTTTTTGTCAGTTCTTATCAAAGTTACTTTCATACTAATAATACTTTACGTTATTACAGATGCTTTGTAACGCTCGTTCAGCAGTCATGTCCGCATCGTTCAGATAATCCTTTACCCCTATTACAAGGCTTTTGTAACACCGTTACATGACTACTGTAATGCTCTTACAAGCCTATTGTAATGGCGTTACAAGTCTGCTGTAATAGACACTTTTTAGGCTTATGTGAAGTCATAGTCCACACGGGTTTTACCGAAAACCACTTCTTCTTTATAACCTGCACGGCGGAATAGGGCGCGGATGTCAGCCTGCTGCTGAGGTGTGAGCCATTTCTTGCCATTGCGATAGAGGTAATAAGTGCCATTTCCTCCGAGATAACGCGTCAGAGAAAGGCGCATTGCACGAAACCGTTCGCTCATCTGCGAATTTCCCGCAATCAAGAATCCTGTGGCCATCACCACCTTCTCATCCTTACGGAAGAAACGGCACCTGCCATTCTTGAGTGCACCCGGAAAAACGGCTTCACCCATTTCGTAACTCTCAGGAAGGGCCTGTGCAGTCTGATAGCGCAGGCACTGGTCCTTCATCGGGCACTGCGCATGAAAACAGTACCTCCATCCTGAAGGTATCTGCTTAAAATCGTACTTCTGTTCCATTATGTTTCTATAGCTATCGATTTAGCCGTACAAAGATACAAAATTTTTTGCTGAAATGCAAGAAAAATTGCAAAAATCTTCAAAAAAATTGTATCATAATAGCTAAAATGGCTGTTTGTTGTCACCCAGCACTTTGTTGTTACCACCAGTAACTAATTATTATCTAATCAGTTATCCTCGTGGTAACAACAAAACAACAAATCCGACGAAAAAACTCTTATAATACATATATTTCTACAATAATATACCATAAAAGGTATAAAATTAATAATTTTTATCACTATTATACCCGAAATGGTATATTTAACCATTCGCAATAGCCAAGTAAAATAACATCGACCAGGCTTGAAACATGGCTGGAATGATAGGCGTGGCAGATTGTATCTGGGCGCCACGTCCTGCATGGGATAGGGACATCAACTTGAAGAAGAGAGGTGTTTGAAAAAAATAAAGGTGCTGAGTCGCAAGACTCGGCACCTTGGATTCTGGACTTAGGTCATATAAATATAGAAAGGCTTTTAATGTTTTCTTACGATTGTACTTCATTATGCTTTCTACCAACGGGATTAGAATACTGTCTTCCAAAGATATTATAATACCAATAAGTGTCTCCCCATTCCTCACGCATGTTTTCAGCGACTTCTCCGAATGTTAAGCCAGGTTTTATACGTTGGCTTAAAACTTCCCTGAACTGTTTGTAACGATTGTAAATGTCTTCCTCTACGGGGAGCATCATACGCTTCTCCTCTGGGGCTTTATCCATGAACAGGATATAGGCTTCCTGTGCATGAACAGGAAAATCCTCGCCTTCGTGCAATTTCAGATAGTTGCGCAGTGCCGGCCAGAAACGGTGAGAATCGCAACTTAGCATGGCATACAGCAGCGCCTGTTCCGAAGCGACCTTGCTGTCGGAGTCATGCCAGAGGCTGATGCTATTGACAATATAACTGTCGCTGTTCTCAACACCTGTAAGCTCATCAGGGAAACAATTCTGTAATTCCTTCACCTTTTTGGAGATAGGTGCCGGCTGCCAGTCGTCGTAGAACGTCTGATGATGTAACAACGTTATATAGCGTTCCATCAGTTCTTTGTCCTTATTAGCCAAGGTATAGCGTGAAAGCATCTTCAGGTAGAAGGGCGAGAAACCGTATTGTATGGCATTCTCGAAATCCAGGCGGATGCCTTCGTTGATCATACCATAATTATAGTAGACCAGCGGAGAGACGATATTCAAAAAAGAGACGTGGATAGAATCTGGGTTATGGATCGGATAGCCGATATTGCCCGATTTGAATGAACGGTCAAGCAAGCCACCTTCGTTCATCAGGGCGACATTTTTGAGCATGACCATTGTGGTGGTTGGTTTTGGGTTTTCCTCCACTATTTGAAGCACCTCTTTCCAATTGTCGTCCTCGGCATAGCGTACCATACGCATCTCGTCGATATAGTTCTGGTCGTGGTACATCAGCGAACAAGTAAAAACGATGCCCGCAACTGCACTTAGCGCAGGGACGAACCATTTCTCCAGATTCTTACCAAAAAGCGGGATCAGCACGGAGACGATACCCAGCGCCCAGAACGGATAAGAGAGATGCGGGGTATTGTCGCTCGGGGTAATAAAGCGAGGCAGACCTGCCATGACGACAGCATCAGCCCTCAGATATGAATAATATTGAGTATGCCAGATATAGGCAGTAAAAATCAGCAGGACAATCGCTAAGAACTCGCGCCAGGTGGGCTTCTCGACAACTACTAAGCATAGCACGAAGAGCAAGGCGAACCACCCGAGCACCGGATAGAGACAGACGCCTAATAGATACCAGACAAGGTGCCATTGGCGCGGGGTGCAGCGTGCCGCCCACAAGAGCAACAGCATGACGAGATAACCGACCGACTGTGAGAACCAATAGCCTCTGATCGTGGAAACATAGATCCAGTAGCCAAGATCGACTACTGAGGTGAGCAGACAGGCTACAGGCAAGAGCATCAGCGCGGAGGCACTACCCTGTAACCGGAATGCTTTGATTCCCACCAAGAAAATCAGCGCCCAGATAGCTACCAGCACGGCAGAACCGAATGCGGGATAATAGAACAACTGTGTCAGCCATGCGCCCACATATCGCATCAGACCGAAGGGCTTCGATAGAAGGGTATTGAAAAATGGAGTTCCGAAGATAAACTCAGAACGGTCGTGTGCCGTATAGAAAACCTCCTGGTTGAAGTACAGTATATATACAACAAACAATATGAAAGTCAACAGGCTTGCATAAAGGATGGCACCAGAGACTTTGTTTTTGCCTATCATTGTTTTTGCTATAAAGGGCTGACTCAATTATATGAGTCAGCCCTAAATGATTATACCTATAAGGAATGATTAATACTCATAGTAACAAGCCTTGATCTTAACTCTACCTCGTGTCATCAAGAGGTCAAGGTCCTTACCATCACCACCAGCTGCTGCGGGAGCACATGATTTGGCAATTTCTTCAGTGATGGGAAGTTCCCAATAGCCTTTACCAATAGGAACATTATCAGCAAATGTTGGATCCCACCAACCATTCATGATACGAACCGTCAGTCCAACATCTGAACCCCAAATGAATGGACCTTCCTGAGCATCTGTGATTTCAAAGACGAGCGTCTTGAGGCCAAAATAGGTGTCACCATCAAGATATGGGAAATATGAACCTTCATTATCACTGAAACGACCAGCTTTTGCATCACCAGACTCAAGCCAGAACTCTGGTTGCTTGACAGGATCCTCACCATAGAAATAGCGTTTCTTGATGGGGTCGGTTTCTACTTCACAGTTGATGGGGAAATCAACAGAAACTTCCGTGCCATCAGCGCAAAGACCTGTAAGGGTAACGACAGACTCACCGAGTCTCATCTTCTTTTGGGCATAGTTACCGGCCAAATTCTTACCAGCAATAGTCCATCTTGCGTTTACAGGAGCAGAAGTAGAACAGGTAAGCACATTACCATTCTTGCCAGTTACGGGGTCAATATCAAGCGTAACACTGGCTTTCGCCTTGAGCTCGTCAGCAGTGATGTTACCACCCATGCTAATGTCCTCATGTGTAGGGTTGCAAGCGGCAATAGCACAAATTGCGACAAATAACAAAAATATCTTTTTCATATTAAAAGCCAAATTATTAAATTAATTATAGAGATCTACATACTGAGTCTCAGGGTTAGCAGCATCCCAACCGGGGTTCTGTATAAGATTGCCATTCATCAGGTTAATCTGGTTCTGAGGCTTAGCCAAGAAACCATTGGTATCAGCGTAACGCTTTTTCCATGAGCACGTCATATGCTTCATAGTAACCTTGTCTGAAGTATTACCCTTAACAACAACTTTCTTGCCAGCCTGTGCCTCAAGAGCCAGAGCAGCGTATGAAGACTCGCCAGAATCCTTACCAGACCAACGACGCATGTCATTGAAACGGATACCCTCAAATGCGAACTCCCAACGGCGCTCGTCCTGAACAGCCTTCAAAGAGTATGCGGTCTGAGGCACACCAGCACGAGCCTGAACCTGATTCATGTAAGAAGCATCACCGGTAAGCTCGGTCAGCATCAGCAGCACGTCGGCATAACGCATCAGGTAGAAGTCCTCGAAGTGGGAACCCTGCATAGAAAGCCCAAGAGTACCGCCCGAACTGAATTCCGGACTGACAGCTTCCCACCAGGGTGTGTCGCCTGTCAAAGCATCAAGCGTTACACCGTTCCACTTCTTTACACCATAGCCAGACTCCTCGCAGTCGTCTTTCACAAAAGTGTAGCCTTTTAAGCCTTTGTCACTGCTGAACTCATTCTGGCAGTCAATCAAAGAACCGAGCTTACGGATATCGCTATAGCCACCTTTGCTCTCAGCCGTTGTCCAGTCGTCCCAGATGTTGCAAGACGGAGTGCCCTGACCCCAGCCCTGAGTAAATGGATAGGTGTAATCACGTTTACCGTTGTTACCGTTTACGCGGAGTGCCCAGAATACTGAAAGATAGTTGCAATACATACGCTCTGCGGAGTAGACACCACCATTGTAGCTCTGTCCATCCCATTTACCGATACCCCAACGAGAGGCGTTCATGAACTGAATCTGGAAGAGTTCCTCTGGGTTACCGTTACCATTGCCCGGCATGTCAAAGCAGTCGTTACGATCCATATCAGCAATGAACCAATAGGCATGATTTTTACCATCGTGTGCCTCATCCCAAAGCAGGCTGTTAGAGTACTGCCAGAGTGAACGGTAGTCTTTGAGAAGTCTGTAAGCACCACTGGCGACAACGTCCTTCAGGCCACTGACAACGTCAGCTTGAGAGAGAGAACCTCCAGTGCAACCCTCCTGCTCCAACAGGTTGATGGCGGGACCAGAACCGCTAGCGAGCTCACCGGCTTTCTTGTAGAAGCCTGCCCAGAACATATAAGCACGAGCCATGAATGCCTCAGCCACATACTTGTTGGCATGACCTGGATTCTTCTCGACGCCCATGAGATTCTTGGCTGAGACGAAGTCAGAAAGAATCTGAGGATAGATAACGGTCTCAGCATCTGCTTCAACTTTCATGTCATCTGTAATAGTGGTAGAAGTAATCAGAGGCACATTACCAAACAACTGTGTGAGCCAGAGCGTGTAGAGTCCACGCATGAAGTAACCCTCGCCAAGCAGCTGATCACGCTTAGCCTTATTATCTGTCCAATCAATGTTGTCGATGGTTTCAATCTGGTTGTTGGCACGGTTAATACCGCCATAAAGAAGGACGAATGCCTGCTCGTATTGGTCTGCATTCATCTCAACGAGATGATGCAAAGACTTCACCTTGTTGTCCTGCAAACCACCTGCACCATAGCAGTTGTCCGACATGAGTTCCCACCAGTAGAAGATGTTTTGGGTATCGGCATCACCACCGCCCATGGTATTCATGATACTATAGGTTGCGGTATTCAATGCCTCTACATCTCCAATCTTACCTGGGAAGGTAGCTTGAGTAGCATCGGTGACACGTGGGTCGGTATCCAGCATGTCATTACAAGATGTAAACACAGTTGCTGCTGAAACAACTAATGCTGATAAAATATATTTCTTCATAATAATTTTGTCGAATTAGAATTTAATACTTGCACCAACTAAGAAAGTACGAGATGGTGGGTACAGACCGAGGTCGATACCAGATGCCCAGCTTTCAGCACCACCTGCTGAACCTACCTCAGGATCGAGGCCGGTGTAACCGGTGATTGTAAAGAGGTTCTGAGCCTGAACATAGAAACGCATCTGCTGCAGCGGACAAGCCTTCCAGAGCTTCTTGAAGTCGTAACCGAGGGTCACGGCCTTGATCTTGAAGTAGTCGGCATTCTCCATGTAGCGGGTAGATACATAGTTAGTATTAGCATGACCAGTAGCAGAAATACGCGGAACTGTATTTGAGGTGCCCTCACCATGCCAACGGTTGAAGATGGTGGTGTCGTAGTTGTGCCAATAAGAGTCGCTGAATGAACGGTAGGAACGCATGACCTGCTGACCGAACGCACCGGCACCGTTGACGGCGAAGTCGAAGCCCTTCCATGAGCAACCGAGGTTCACGCCGAGCGTTACATCGGGGTTAGGATTACCAATCTCATGACGATCACAAATGTCATTGCCGTTAGCGTCCTTAGCCTCAGCATAAGTAATCACACCATCACCATTCCAGTCATCCCAGATACAGTCACCTGGCTGTGCACCGTCC
>CACYBB010000064.1 GCA_902772585.1 uncultured Bacteroidales bacterium
TGACCAGAAGTTGTTCTGGAAGATGCGCGACGACAACCTGTTGTGCTTCCGCATCAACGACGGTAAGGGAAAGTCGGGCGAATATGAAGCTCGCCTGCGCATTGGCCAGCGCACCGTCGTAAAGAATATCTCGGGTTATTTTTTTGTCAACACAGAAAACAATACTGACTCACTGTATGTCAGCGTGTGCCGTAAGGGTTGTGGTCCTAACGACACGCTGCGCTTTACCTATTACGTCAACGATTGGGACAACGAGGGCTTACTGGTATTTAAGCTTGACAACAAGCGCCAGCGCTCGGGGTTAACCTACGAACTGGAGTACCGCCTCAAGGGTGAGGGCGAGAAGACGGGTGGCTTCCGCCGTCTGCCACTCACGGGTACGAGCTTCCAGAGTTTCTATGTCCCTGCCGACTCGGCCATCAACGACCTGTTCTTTCTCAGTGAGGGCAACCGTCTGAAGGTAGACCTGGCACGCTTGACCTGGGGAGCGAACCTGAGCAACCGCCTGAACCGTCTGTGGATAGGCACCAACTTTACGCTCGACAAGCACGAGAACCGAGAGCTGACCATCTTCAATATGTTGGGGTCAGGACTCTTTGAACAGTATGACACCCTCTACCTGCAGGTGTTAGGCAAGAATGGGAAGCCCATTCAGGCAGTTGTAGACCCGCAAACCAAGCTGGCCAAGGGTTTTGTATTTAACATTGCCCAGGTGGACGAGCAAGGCAAGTATGTCAATCACGGACACATGAAATATGTGGGGTACAATAGGAAGAACGGCATCCACAAGATACTGACCTATGGTCATCCTGCTTATATCGAGGTCATTGCCCCGTCGCACTTTCCTGCCGTATTCAAATATCCGGGTGCCGTAGATCCGAAAACCAAGGTACTGAGCAGCAAGCGCACGACAGGCGTCATCCGACTCATAAGCGGCAATATCACTGCCGACGGACCATCTATGTCTAAACAGACCATGTATATCCTGAAAGACCTGAATATGAAGAACGGTCAGTTGCGATACTTCACCCTTGACTCATGCGACCTGTCGGCAGCTTCTTCGTCTAAGACCTACAAATTCATTGAGGATGGCGGCTATGCGAAGAACAAAGTTTACCACTCGTCTTATCCGCCCTATGTAGCCCACGAAACGCCCGTCGACAAATATGCCGAGATAGGTATCACCTACTCCGTGAATGTCAATAGCTGCGATGCGTCTTCTTTTGAGGCTAAGCTTTATGTCAGCGAGAAGGGTAGCAGCACAGAGACACAGCTGTCGCCGACGACCAACAAAGTTCTGGACGGCAGGGACTACAAGTGCTTCCAGCGCAGCTACTTTGAACAACGCTACAATCTGGTAGGAAAGCTTACCAAGACCGATACGGACTACAAGCCCCGTATGGTCATAGGAAACACGGTCTTCAAGTCGATGCCCTACCTCAGGCGTAGCGAGATAGACATTGAAGAGACGGAGAGGAAAGCAAAGAAGGAAACGGAGAAGTTTTCATACGTAAACTGGAAACCCGAGGGAGCTAATGATTTTGGCATTAGCCTCTTGGGAGACGTGGGACAAATTAACTTCAAAGCCGACGCGTTGCCAGGCTACAGCTTTTCTATCGTGCCTACCGTGGATGTCATCCGCGGAATCTATGAGGTGGATTTCTTTCTTAGTTGTGGCACTAGCGAGGATAAAGACGCCCAAGGAAACGATACGCGATCAAAGCGCATGCGCGACCGACAGAAGAATGTCATGCAGCCCAGTAGGTTCAAAATAGCAAAGGCTGATCAGGGAAACTGGGGCTATGACGCTGTCGGCAATAATCCCGTCTACAACGGAAACGATTTTTCTTCTAAGCCTGACACTGCCAGCATCAAGAAAAAGAACAAATGGTTCATGAACGAGCTGGATGACATCTTCAAAGTAGAGAACAACCTATTGGGAGCAGGACCTTATGTGAAGATGAACCTGGGGTTCGGATTCAATTTTGGCAAGAAGAACCTTGTCTCTCCCATTTACCTGAAAAGCCTTGAAGGAACGATTGGATTGGGTGCTTTCGCCGCATATAGCAGCGACTGGACTCATAAGATATATGAGTTTATTGGGTGGAATGCTGATAACATGAGCAAAAAAATTCCTATCCGTTTGATATTCCATGCTAATGCCTCAGCATATGTACAAGGCACGTTGGGGTTGAAGACCTACAACTTCCTCAATGACAATAATGAAATCTATTTCCGCCAATATGGTTTCTTTTTCACCTTTGAGGCTACTGCTAAAGCTGGTGCGGGAGTTATGGTTAAAACGTCTTTCGGGCAGTCTGATCCAAGCGAGAAAGATAGTAATAGTAGTAACTTGACGCGAATGTTTAAAGCACAAGCTGGAGGACGTGCAGGCGTGAAGGCTTCTTTCAAATATGGCCTAGTATGGCCCTTCGAAAAGAGACTTGACAATGGCGGTACCTTCCTGGTGATGGGAGCGGCAGAGATATATTATGATGTACAGCTTCTCATGCTTACTCGCATACGAGGCCGTAAAGCAGGCAAGATAGGAAGATACTTCTACTTACCTGATGCTGCAAACAACCCCATGATACCCTCATATCCCAACTACAAAGGTCCCAATAAAGTCCCTGCGCTGGGACCCAGCATGGCTCCTCGCTGGCCGTCGCTGACGCGTCGCAGCCTCACACCCCGACTGGCACCGTCACACCGTGCTGAAGATGCGGAGGAATTCAGATTCGGCGAGCAGCTGCTTGAGAATGTGGGCTTGGGTGCAACACCTTTCTTCATGGGCGACGAGCACATGGTGCTCAGCCACCAGCAAGGTGCCAGTGACATCAATGACGACAACATGATGGAATTCCGCATCCAGAATCAGGGTGAAGATGTTCCTGCTGCTGAAATCACCCTGCAGAGTGGTACGAAGCTGCCTTCTGACAGTCATCGCATGGAGAACCTGCAGGCCGACAAACTTGGAGAGGAAGGTATCGTGGTGTATGAGGAGATGAGTCGCAACATCACAGCTGAAGAACAGGCTTCTGCCACTCCGCTGATTACCGATACGGAGCTGTCACACTTCAAGCGCATCACTGCCAACCATCGCGAGAGCAATGGCCAATGGACACGTCGTGTGATAGCCTATGACGAGAGCGTAGTAGATATAGAACCTGTTGCGGCGCTGGGTGTCAATGTCACTTCCCAGGGTGCTAACAGTTCTGGCAAGGCTGCTTGCGTATGGAAACGCGGACACTACAATGTGCCTGAAGACACTCGCTATCACACATTAGCCTACCGTTCTTTTGCTGGCGACCTGATGCTGTCGGTATTCGACGGCGAGCAATGGAGTGCTCCTGAGAGCATCATGAAACTGTCAGAAGAGGATATTGTCAGAAATTACCAAGTGATTATGAGCAACGACACCGTGTTGACAGTGGTCAACCTGATGCCAAAGGACAGCGAAGACATGCAGTTACGCTACCTCTGTAAGCCACTTGGCAAACCCTTGTTGCCTGCGACCGTCGACCATAATGTGCCTGAAGACTTCTCACTCGACATGATAGGCGAGAATCCTTATATAGGCATCCTGCACAAGGTTGACTCGCTGAGCAATGATATCTATGTCAAGGAAATCAACATGCGAGGTGAATATACAGGCTATGGCGTAGACCTGGATATCTGGCAGTACAACCCACAGAGCGTACGCCTAGTATCAGACAAGAACTTGCGTTATGTCCACGACTTTGCTGTCGTATGGAAGAAGCAGGGCAACGGCATCCGACAGGGTGGTAATGTGCTGCTTACCGACGACGAACAGACCATGCTGAACTGCTCACGCATCTTCATGAACGAGAACCTGCAAGCCACTCCTCATATCACAATAGCCAGCACGCTCGACACGCTGAGACTCAACAGCTATGACGTGTATATGGACAATATGAAGATATCTGCCCTCTACACATTGGGCGACGATAGCAATAAGGAGTCGTACCTGATGCGTAACACCGTTGATTTCTACGAAGACTTCAACTACACGCTCACCTACTCTCAGCTGTCCATGATAGGCTCGGAGACAATGCCCGTCACCGTTAACGTATATAATACCGGTACCACGCCTATCGTTGCCGTCAATGGCTATATCAACAATCAGAAGTTTGAGGTGTCAGACCTATTTATCAGTCCCTTCTCCAACAAGGCTATCACTGTCAACTACACGCTGCCCCAGAACTTTGACGGATTCTTGAAGGCACACGACCTGACGGCAACCTTCGAAGATTTGAGTACCATCACCAAAGCTCCTCACCGCAGTGCAACACGCCGTACCAAGGCTGCCGACTATAGCAGGACAGAACTATCCCCAGGCATCTGCGACATCGAGTGCCGCCTGCTCAGCCATACGGTAGAAGGTACTAAGAATACGGTCTATGTCGAAATCGTTGACCATTCCGATACCCCGTGGAATGAAAACCACAGCCTTCATGTAGGACTCTATCCCAACAACGTGGCGGACGTGCCTATCTCATCTTCGGCGGAAGTGATACTCCACGGCAGTGACTTTGAATGGATTGGCGGCGAGCGGAAGGCGTATGTGGAACTAACTGTCGAGGGGCTGGAAGAAGAAACCGACGCCTATCTGCGTGCCGACGTCTACAATGACCGCATTGCTGAGAAACTGACAGGGGAAGCTGACAACCCGCTGGATGCTCTCGTCGCCAATATCTCGGGTAGCGATGACCGTTATGTCTTGGAACTGCTGCCCTCAGAACTGGACGAAACGACAGGACTGCCAGTGACAACAGTCAAAGACAATGGCCACAAGGTAAAGGTCACCGCACAGGCCAGCGGCGTATGGATTAGCGGACTGGAACAGGGCGACTTCGTGCGCATCTTCGATGCTAGCGCTATGCCTGTATATCAGAACAGCACGCCCCAGAACCGCATCTTCGTCCCCTTGGAGCAGCACGGTGTCTACCTGCTGAGCACCGGTCAGGAAATATTCAAGTTTACATTCTAACCACGTTATTATAAATAAGGTATGAAACAAAGACTT
>CACYBB010000065.1:0-5510 GCA_902772585.1 uncultured Bacteroidales bacterium
TAGCGTATCTCCCGTTTGCATTTCAGAGGACTGTGTGTCATTCACCTTGTTATTTTTGCATGAGCATAAAGACAAAGCCACAAATATGAATGTAAAGGCTATATACTTCATTGTATTTCTTTTAATGCTCCTGTTTCTGAGTCAATGATAAACCCACGAACCATTATGTCCTTCGGCACCAGTGGATGGGTTTTGATAGTCTCAACGGTCTTACGGACGGAGGTCGGTGTGTCCTTGAAGCCCTCCAACCAATGATCCAGGTTGATGCCGCATTTGCGGATGGTATTGAGCGTCTCATCCGTCACACCCCTTGCTATCATCTCATGATGGAAGTGGTCATAACTCATGTGGCAGGCTCCGCAATGTGAGTGTGCCACCACCATTATTTCCTGCACGCCAAGCTCGTAAATGGCTACAATCAGGCTTCGCATAGCTGAATCAAAGGCAGATATTACCAAACCGCCCGCGTTCTTGATAATCTTCGCATCGCCGTTCTTCAGACCGAGAGCCGCAGGCAGCAATTCAGTCAGTCTGGTGTCCATACACGACAGCACCGCCAGTTTCTTGTCGGGGTACTTATCGGTCAGATACTTCTCGTAGCCTTTTCGAGCTACGAAATCCTTATTGTAATCGATAATCTGGTCTATCATATCACAAAACATATTAAAATTAAGGGCAAAATTACTCATTTTGCTACAAATTTGCTAATTTTGCAGTAATTATTAAAAAAGTTTAGGAAATTTGGAGAACGGCCTTGCTCGTAAGTTCGCCTTCCGACTGGACATCGAGCGCCTAACAGGCAAGCAATTAGCAAGACAAAGAGATAATTAGTTTAGGATGTCTGATATGAAAACGAAATGGAAACTATCTGATTTTTGGGAACAGACGCTAAGTTGTACGCTGGGTACTGTCATCGGTATTATCCTCACCTTCGGCACCTCTGCATGGATAGAATATCGCGAGAAACAGGAAACAGAGCGGACGGCTGCAATGATGGTGATTCACAACCTTGACAGTTTTTGTGAAGACCTCGAAGAGTCGGTCAAAGAATTGCAGACTATAGACTCGATCAGCATGAGAGTGCTAACAGCCAAGGACAGGCTGGAAACGGTCTCTGAAGATACGCTGCAATTGTTCGTCAGCAGTTTTCTCACTCACACTTTCAACACCAATGACCAAACAGCCGAAACCATCTTCAGCAGCAATATTGAAACATGGAAAAGCATCAAGAGCAGTGAATTTGTAGAGTTGGCAGGTAATTGCTTTTCTGCAAAACGACTGATGGTCAAGTTTCAGGATAGACTTGAGACAGAAAAGAACAACATGAGCGACCTGTATTTAGAGACTGTTGTTTGTGCCGACAAGCCAGCAGAGTCCACTCTGGAGAAGGCTGCAATGGTTCTCAGTTCTGCTACCTTCCGAAGTTTTATCAATAAGCAACATGGTTTCTATCTGGCGGGTATGCAGATGGGACTAAAAGTATTACGCGAAAAGACCGATGACTGCAAGCGGCTGATGGGTGTGACTGAAGCGGAACTGCAGCAGTTCGGCTATAATTAGGATGCACATCGTTCCTGTCCCCATGTGCACTTTATTAGGAATGTTTATCTAAAGAGACAATATGAACTTCTTGGAACTCGTAAAAAACAGATACAGCTGTAGGAGAAGAAGCGTAAACCTATAGAAGATATTATAAGGTGATATGGCATACACAGGACGTTTCAAACAGACGGATGACTATCGGCGTGAGGAGCTGATACGCATCATAGAGCACTCTGTAGAGAACCTGACTTTACAAGAGTTGGAGGCTCTGTATTACGACATGACAACAAAGTCCTTTATTAACGACTGACCATCTTTTGATAAGCCAACCTTTCGTCGCCTGACAGCAGATAGATAATGCCGCAATAGGTGAAACCGTGCTTCAGGATGTTATGCTGCATAATCTTGTTGTCGCGGTGAGTATCTATGCGGATATTCGTATCATGTGCGAAGCAGAATTCCATGATACTGCTAAAGATGCCGTGAGCATCTGGATAACTGGCAATGCGATGGACTACATGATACGGCTGAGCATCATCAATCCACTCTCCTTCATAGATTTTCTCGTAAGTGGGTTCTGGGGATGGCAGGAAAGCAAAGTAGCCAACGATCTTGCTACTGTCCTCAATGACAAAGCCGCCATTTCGTTCTATATCAGCCGTGATGACGGTCTCCGACGGGTAGCCATCGCCCCATTGATGCATGTTGCCAGACTGCCGCATAATCTTCTTCGCAGCATCCATGACCTGCATGATTTCAGCCATGTCCGTCGGCCTTGCTTCTCTGATAATTCTATTCATTTAATTGTTCTTCCAAAAATTCTGCAGCATCGGCTACACAGTCAGGACATTATTTTTTAACCGCTTGTAGCCCTCAACACCAAGAATTGTAAGACCTCCATATTGACAGGTCTTAGCCAATCCGAATAGTATAGTCCATAAGATTCCCTTTGCAGCAACACTTATTGGTAGCAGCATCTGGGCGAAGGAAAGGATATAGAAGGGTATGCAGCACAAAAGAACAATAACACCAGTTCTGAAAGAGAGTGACTGGAGCCAGTGTTTCACTTTATGAAAAAAATGAATGAGGGCATCCTTTGGGGCATACCATATCATTCTTGGCCCTGCCCAGCGCATCACCTCACGTATCTGCTCACGCTCTTTAGGCGCATAACAATGAGTAGGACAATCCTTGCAAGCAGTCTTCTGTTCGCCATATTTACAATGATCAAGACGACGACAAGCGAAGTCTGCCAGATGCCTGTATTCCTCTGGCATCTGGTCCTGATGAAGATGATGACGGCAATACAGTTCTATCATCTTGCGGACAGTCTGCTTCTCTCGCTCAATCCTGCTCATTGTCAATCCACATCTCTGAGCAGTCCTGCATCATCTGGAGAGCGGAGTAAAGTTTCAGCTTTCCTTCGCTGTCGCAGGTGCTTGTCGTTACTTTATATGTTAAGCTGTACATAATTTCTATTTCAAATACTCATCATCTCTTACCAGTACCTTCTCAACAATTCATCTGTTTATAGCATCTTTTCAAGTATCTCCACTGCCTTGGTGATGTCCTCCTGAAACCGCTTGTGGTCACGGAGAAAGTCGGCCCTACCACCACTGATGGCATCATACAGTTCCTGGCTCATGTCATTGGCATAGTCGGAAATGGCTATCTCTATGTCATCCTTCTGCCAGTCGAGCGTGGAATGAACATAGATGCGCTGCTTTTGATGCAGGAAACTGTAGGCGGTCTCGATACTATCTTTTGTTATCATCTTGTTACCTTATCATATCCTATCGGACGGAACTGCTTCTGCTTCTCACTATACACAAATCCGTGCCCGTAAAGGTAATTCTTTATCTCTTTCGGCTCCGTGCCGAAGTTGTAGCACAGTGATTCCAGCGTGTCAAACTCCTCGTCTCTCAGGAGCATATTCACGCTCGAAACCAGTATCGCAGGATCTTTCGGCAGGTAGTCCATATCACAATTCTTATTAAAAAACATTTGCAAAGGTACTCATTTTCCCTTTATTATTCGTATCTTTGCATCCATATTTAACAAATATATGAAATAGGAGGCTTAATTATGGCACATTTTGGACAGTCTGACGATTACCGACGTGATGAACTGATACGAATCATCGAGCATTCTGTTGAGAAGTTGACGTTAGCAGAGTTAGAGGCCCTGTATTACGATATGACCACGAAGTCGTATATCAATGACAATTAAGTGTATGGTACAGCAAATAGAGATAATCCTAAAACCGAAACGCAGAGGTTTCCACTTGGTGACGAGTGAGATTCTGAGCCAGTTGCCGAAACTGCCTAAGATTGGTATCGTGAACATCTTCACAAAACATACCAGTTGCGGACTGAGCATTAATGAGAATGCAGATCCTGATGTCCGTGTGGATATGGAAACCATCTTCAACCGACTGGTTCCAGAGAATCGTCCAGAGTATGAGCATACCTTGGAAGGTGCCGATGATATGCCTGCTCACGCTAAGTCAACATTGAGTGGTGTCAGCATCACTCTTCCTATTACTGACGGACGTTTGAATCTCGGAACTTGGCAGGGCATTTACTTCTGCGAGTACCGCAATTACGGTGGTCCCAGAGAATTGGTAGTAACGATTATTGGAGAGTAATATGGATAAAAGAGAATATATACAGTCCAATAAGGATTGGCTGGAAGCAAAAGCAAAAGAGGAAGGTGTCAAGGCTCTGCCCAAAGGCATCTACTATAAAGTGTTAAGCGAGGGTAATCAGGACAGCCCAAAGCCGACGGTACGCAGCATCATTACGGCTCATTACACAGGCAAGACCATCGATGGCAAACAGTTTGACAGCAGTCGTGGCGGTGTGCCGTTGGCATGCAGACTCTGTGACTTAATAGAGGGCTGGATCATAGCCACACAACAGATGCATATTGGTGACAAGTGGGAACTTTACATCCCTGCTGAAATGGGGTATGGCAAGTTCTCCCAGCCGGGCATCCCTGGTGGCTCTACACTTATCTTTGAAATTGAACTATTAGGAATATCATAATATGACACATTTGAGTGTCTCCGAAGAACGGAGAAACGGCGTAAGCCAAAGAGGCAAATATCGCGATGAACTATTGCGTAGTCAGCAAGGCGAATTAAATGCCGTGCTGATGTACCAGAGACTGGCTAAAGTGGTAAAGACAGATAAAGAACGAGAGGCCTTCCTTCAACAGACTTTCCCGAGGTGGAGAGTGTGAAGAACGACGAGAAACATCATGGCGATATCGTTTCAAGACTATTAGATACATAGGATATGCGACCGTTATCAACAAGAACAGCAGGATTTACCGATTCCGTTATCCGAAGAAATTGCTCAATGAGTTGTCTGTTTGTATTCATATCTTGAATCATTAAAAATGAAATAATTATTTGTTCTTGAATCTTTCGCCTACGAAACCGTTGCCTATTTCGCCTGAAATGAGGTCGAAATGTTGGAATATCGGCGGTGTTGGAGATAGATCGTAATAGTCCATCTCTGCTATTGGCAGGCAGAAGTATTCCATCTGGTCATAGCTCGTATAAAGACGAGGCAATACGGGATTATGGTCGTATATCCATCGCTTTACGTCATCCTCAACGTTAAAGTTCACCATCCCTGAGCATCTGACGGATATATTATCTGCGTAGGCCAGTATCTCCACATTGGGATTCTGGCGCAACTCACGATAGGCTGCCTTCTGTGCAGAAGTGGCAAAGTAGAGCACATGCCCTTCCTGTTTCATAATCTGGAAGATGCGCAACTTAGGCAGATTGCCCTCGCATGTTGCAAGGGCAATCTCTTTGTGGTCTTTCAGAAACTGAATTGCTTTGTCGAACATCTCGCTTACCACTTCAGTTCTTCCTGCAGAATCACACCGTCCTCCATGGGACTGTCTGCCTCAGTAAAAGCATTGGCTTTGTACTGGATGCACATCATTGTCAG
>CACYBB010000065.1:5524-6786 GCA_902772585.1 uncultured Bacteroidales bacterium
AGGATCTACGCGGACAATACTGCCCTCGCTGACAGGAATCTGCTCACCATCCACCTGATACATACCCTCACCCTTCAAAATGATGTAAAGCTCCTCGTGAGTCTTGTGGGTGTGCAGGAAACCGCTGTCCTGACCAGGAACGAGCGTCTGGAAACTCAGTTCGCTACCTGTAGCACCTACGGCCTGACCTGCAAATACCTTACCTTGAATGGTTACGTTCGGTCCCATCGGAAGCACGTGCTCGATAATCTCATTCATCTTACCTACGCTTACTGCGCTGTAATTCTTACCACTCTTTGTTGTCTCAATCTGTTTCATAATTCTTATACATTTTAATTGTTACTATTTCGTTTTGACGGTGCAAAGGTACGGCGATTATTTCATTCCCACAAGAAGGCACTTTTTGGTGGGATAGTTACCAAAAAGTAGGAATTGGGATGTTATCGCACTTCGGCGAAAACCACTTTAACTCAGATTAACATAGTATAATGAGTTGGTAACTATTTGCTACCTTTGCGCTGTAAACAGCGCGAGAACAGGCTGCGCCTCAGCAATGCAACGCCACACTCTGTACCTTTAGGTTAGAGAATTCGAGCGAGCTCGATTGCGTTCGGCTTGCACTGTCCTTGCCGAAAATTCTAGAGTTATGGCAGATATTAAAGCAGAGTATTTAGCGTGTCCGATACGCAATGTGTTGAGTCGCTTTGGCGACAAGTGGTCGATGTTGGTGCTCTATCAGCTCCACGTTAGCGAAACTGGCATCCTTCGTTTCAATGAGATGCGTCGCCTGATGACGGACTGTTCCCAGAAGATGCTTTCGCAGACGCTGAAGAACCTAGAGCAGTGTCACCTTGTTCATCGTGAGGTCTATCCAGAGGTTCCTCCTCGTGTAGAGTATTCCCTGACTGATACAGGCCGTTCACTCATGCCGGTGCTTACGGATCGTGACGGACTAAGATAAAGTCACATTTATCGTGATTATCGTTTTAAAAGGAATTGGGGTGTACAACGAGATGACTGCCATCGGACAGAAGTATGGTGCCACATGCTCTCAGATTGGCATCGCGTGGGCTATCGCCAAGGGAACACAGCCCATTATCGGAGCCACCAAAGAGCGTCACGTCATCGAGGCTGCCGAGGCCGCTAAGATTCAGTTGACCTCAGAGGAAATTGCTAAACTCGAAGCACTTGCCGATGCTACAGGTATCGATACACGTGGCGGTTGGGAACACTCCATGGAATAATCAATTATGGTTGTAATC
>CACYBB010000066.1 GCA_902772585.1 uncultured Bacteroidales bacterium
TATCAACGCTGCCATGAAGGCTGCTACCAACGAGAGCTTCGGTTACACTGAGGAGAAGCTGGTTTCTAGCGACATCATCGGTATGAAGTTCGGTTCACTGTTCGACGCTAACCAGACCATGGTAAGCAAGATGGCTGACGGTAACTCTCTCGTACAGGTTGTTGCTTGGTACGACAATGAGAACTCTTACACTTCTCAGATGGTTCGCACCATTAAGTACCTCGCTGAGCTGAAATAATCATTATTTCACGATAAAAAAGGCCATTCAGCATTGCTGAGTGGCTTTTTTTGTTTATCTTTGCAACCAAATTGTTGCGCCCATGGACTTTCAAGATATAAAAAACAAAACCCTGCAAGGTTGCGGATGCATCTCGATAGGTATTGTCATCATGATGATTATCGTGATCCTCATTGGTATCTATGCTGAAGATGAGGATTCGAAAGGTGATGCAGCGACTACAGAGCAGAAAGACAGTACCCAAGTAAAGAAAGACAGTGTAGTGGTAAATGAACCTCTGCAAGGCGACCCCTATCAGGAGTTGGACGAACTGATTGGCCTGACTCAGGTAAAGGATGAGGTACATTCGTTGGCTAACTTTGTCAAATTGCAGAAACAACGAGAGAAACAGGGATTGAAAACACCCAAGATGTCGTACCACCTCGTGTTTACTGGCAGCCCTGGTACGGGTAAGACAACCGTTGCACGCATCGTGGCTCGTATCTATAAAGACCTGGGTGTGCTGAAGAAAGGACATACGGTAGAGACAGACCGTTCCGGATTGGTGGCCAACTACGTAGGACAGACTGCCACCAAGACCAATGCAATAGTGGACTCAGCACTGAATGGCGTGCTCTTTATTGATGAGGCTTATGCGTTGGTGCCACAGAATCCTGCGCAGGACTACGGACAGGAAGCCATCTCGACGCTGTTGAAGCGTATGGAGGACGATCGTGACAAGTTGGTGGTCATCATAGCGGGATATACCAACGAGATGAAACGGTTTATTGATTCGAACCCCGGACTGCAGTCGCGTTTCAATCGTTATATCAACTTCCCTGACTATACAAGTGCGGAGTTGACAGACATCTTTAAGATGTATATGAAGAAGAACCAGTATACGCTGGCGCCTGATGCAGAGACGTATCTCAAGGAACGCTTCGATGATGTGGTGGCTCATAAGGATCGCAACTTTGGTAATGCCCGTTTCGCCAGAAACGTGTTCGAGAAGAGTATCCAGCAACAGGCCAACCGCTTGGCAGAACAGACAAACCTGACCAAGACTCAGTTGACGGAACTGACGCTTGACGATATCAAGGGAGGATTTGCCTCTAAGACGAATTTTAAAAATAAGTAATTGAATATGCCCCAGATGATTACCATACTCGGACCTACTGCCAGCGGAAAGACTCCGTTGGCTGCAGCCTTGGCGTATGAGATTGGAGGGGAGATCATATCTGCTGACTCCCGTCAGGTGTATCGCCGCATGGATATCGGAACGGGTAAGGACCTCGCGGACTACACAATAACCAATAACCGTGAACCAATAACCATTCCCTACCACCTCATCGATATCGCCGAGCCAGGCACGAAATATAACCTATTTCAATATCAGCAGGACTTCTTCGATGCCTATAATAATATAATAGGTAGAGGTAAGACGCCCATCCTCTGTGGAGGAACTGGCCTGTATATCGAGGCAGTGCTGAAGGGATACCAGTTGTCACCTGTACCCCAGAACCCAGAACTGCGCCAACGACTGGAGGGTAAGTCGCTGGAGGAACTGACACAGATACTCACAGAACTGAAAGCCAAAACGGGATCGAACATGCATAATAAGACCGATGTCGATTCCTGTCAGCGTGCCATCCGTGCCATCGAGATAGAAGAGTATAACCTCCATACCCCTACGCCCAAGCGCGAATTGCCACCTATTGACTCTCTCATCATTGGTGTTAATATCGACCGTGAGGCTCGTCGCGAGAAGATTACACGCCGACTGAAGGCCCGCTTGGAAGAGGGGATGATTGAAGAGGTCAAAGGGTTGTTGGCTGAGGAAATACCTGCCGAAGACCTTATCTACTACGGTTTGGAATATAAGTTCGTCACAGAGTATCTTGTTGGTAAGACTACTTATGATGAAATGTTCCAACGCTTAGAGATAGCCATCCACCAGTTTGCCAAGCGTCAGATGACGTGGTTCCGTGGTATGGAACGTCGTGGGTTTACCATTCATTGGATTGATGCCTTACTGCCTATGGACGAAAAGGTACAACAGATATTGGCACTTTGGAAATAATTTTGTACCTTTGCCCCCGAAAATAACAATTCTATGGAGATACCTGTTAAGAAACCACGTTTGGAATGGCTCGATGCCCTGCGAGGCTTCACCATGATACTGGTGGTGGCTAACCACGTCAGTCAGATGGGCTTTGAACAGAACTGGAAATGGTCGTCATCACTGCCTTTTCTGCTGCTGTTCCGTATGCCGTTGTTCTTCTTCGTCAGCGGATTTCTGGCCTATAAAGCTGCACAGGTGTGGGACGCCCACAATCTCGGACAGCTACTTGTCAAGAAACTGAAGGTGCAGATCATTCCTACTGCCAGTTTCTTCTTCCTGTTCTGTGCCATGATGTCGCCCAACTTTGTGGATGCCGTTGTCACCAATTTCCATTCTGCCACGAAGGGAGGCTACTGGTTTACCATTGCCCTGCTGTGGATGTTCGTCATCTACTATCTCTTCGCCTATGTGGAGAGTAAGCTGAAAGTGAAGTCGTGGATACCCATCATGGTACTGTTCCTCATTTCGCTGGCGTTCTATGAGACATGCTTCCTGCCCAAGTATTTCTCGTGGGCACAAGGTTACAAAGGAGAACATATCCAGTGGATTGACGATCTGTCGTTGGGACGTGTGTTCATCCATTTCCCTTTCTTCCTTTATGGTAACATCGTACATCGCTACTGGGATCAATCACAGAAGGTGATGGACTCTAAGTGGTTCTATCCTGTGGTCATCCTTTTGGTTATCTGGGCAACCCTCGATGTCTTGAAGTGGCACCATTTGCGTTTGGAATGGACTAATCTGCCTTCGACTATTGCCAAGTTCGGATTGCTTACCATTGTCTTTATGTATTTCCGCAACTATCAGCAGTACTTTACAAAGCTGACAGTTATTGGTGCTTCCTTGCAGTATATCGGACGTCGTACGCTGGACATCTATCTCATTCACTTCTTCTTTATGCCCAACGTGCCTGCCATTGGTATGTTCTTCGACAAGTATCGTCATAACTTTGTGCTCGATACTACCATCTCCGTCGTGATGGCATTGCTGATCATTGGCTTCTGTATCATCTCGTCGAACATCCTGCGCGTCAGTCCGTTCTTCAAGAAGTGGCTATTTGGTAGGTCATAAAAACGAGGTGAATAACAATAAAGGCTGCGATGATTCGCAGCCTTTAATTATGCCAATAGCTAACAGCTAACAGCCAATAGCCATTATCCTACCTGTGAGCCTGGCTTAACGTCCTTCGTCGTGGTTACCACGCTGAGGCTTTCGTCAGCATCAACAGCGGACAGAATCATACCCTGACTCTCGATGCCCATCATATTGCGTGAAGCAAAGTTGGCCACGAAGAGGATGCGTTTGCCGATGAGCTCCTCAGGGTTCTCATAGAAAGCGGCAATACCTGAGCAGATGGTGCGGTCAATGCCAGAACCATCGTCGATGGTGAACTGCAGGAGTTTCTTCGACTTCTTCACCTTCTGGCAGTCCTTGACCAGACCAACACGGATGTCGAGCTTCTCAAAGTCCTCGAAGCTGACAGTATCCTTGATAGGTGCGGCCTTGTAGTTGGCAGCCTCGTTAGCCTTCTTGGTTTCAGCCAATTTGTCGAGCTGCTTCTGGATGACATCGTCCTCAATCTTCTCGAAGAGCAGAGCGGGTTCACCCAACTGATGACCAGCCTTCAGCAGGTCGGTGCTGCCCAGTTGCTCCCACTCAAACGACTCTAAGTTGAGCATGTCGCGTAGTTTACGCGACGAGAACGGCAGGAACGGCTCGAAAGCGATAGCCAGATTGGCTGTCAGCTGCAGACAGATGTTCAGGATGGTCTCGCAACGCTTCTGGTCGGTCTTCCATACCTTCCAAGGCTCGCACTCCGTGATGTAGCGATTACCGATACGTGCCAGGTTCATGGCCTCGAACTGAGCATCGCGGAACTTGAACTGGTCGAGCAATGCTTCCACCTTCTGCTTCACGTCCTTGAACTCTTCCAGCGCTTGCTTGTCAACATCCAGCAGTTCGCCACAGGCAGGAACAACACCGTTCCAGTATTTCTTGGTCAACTGGAGGGCACGATTCACGAAGTTGCCATAGACAGCCACCAACTCATTGTTGTTGCGGTCCTGGAAGTCCTTCCATGTGAAGTTGTTGTCCTTCGTCTCAGGAGCATTGGCTGTTAACACATAGCGCAATACATCCTGCTTGCCAGGCATATCTACGAGGTATTCGTGCAACCAGACAGCCCAGTTGCGCGAGGTAGAAATCTTATCGTTCTCCAGATTCAGGAACTCGTTGCTGGGTACGTTGTCAGGCATGATATACTTGCCGTGCGCCTTCATCATCACAGGGAAGATGATGCAGTGGAACACGATATTGTCCTTGCCGATGAAGTGTACCAGACGGGTGTCCTCATCCTGCCACCATTTCTCC
>CACYBB010000067.1:0-5016 GCA_902772585.1 uncultured Bacteroidales bacterium
CATCAATGGCGGTTACCTCAACTTCATGGGTAATGAGTTCGGTCATCCTGAGTGGATTGACTTCCCACGCGAGGGTAACGGCTGGTCGTACAAGTATGCTCGTCGTCAGTGGAACCTCGTGGACAACAAGGACCTGTGCTACCATTGGCTGGGTGATTTCGACCGGAAGATGTTGGAGGTCATCAAGTCGCAGAAGAACTTCCAGGCAACGCCTGTGACTGAGATTTGGCACGACGATGGTGATCAGGTGCTGTGCTACATGCGTGGTGACCTTGTGTTCGTGTTCAATTTCTCGCCCACACGTTCTTATACCGACTATGGATTCCTCGTTCCTACGGGTTCTTACGAGGTGGTGCTGAATACCGATGCGAAGGAGTTTGGCGGCAATGGCTTTGCCGACGACAGCATTACGCACCTCACCAACTACGACCCGCTGTATGTGCAGGACAAGAAGGAGTGGCTCAAGCTCTACATCCCTGCCCGTTCGGCTGTCGTATTGAAGAAAGTGTAAAAATGAAACTTTTTTAGGCAATTATGTAATTTTGCAGCCGCAAAGACAAGAATTTAAGAATATTTATGGCACATAACATCTTCAAAGGATTAGGTATTGCGTTGATAACCCCCTTTCTAGAGGACGGGTCGGTGGACTACAAGTCACTGATCCGCCTCGTAGAGTACCAACTGAATAGCGGAGCTGACTTCTTCTGTATTCTGGCTACCACTGGTGAGACACCCACGTTGACTGCTGACGAGAAACAGAAGATAAAGGACCTCATCGTTGACTTGGTGGGTGGTCGCGTACCTATTCTTATGGGATGTGGCGGCAACAATACCGCAGCCATCGTAAAAGAATTGCAGACGGGCGACTTCCGTGGTGTCGATGGCATCCTCAGTGTTTGTCCGTATTATAACAAGCCTTCACAAGAAGGACTCTATCAGCATTTCAAGACCATTGCGGCAGCTACCCAACTGCCCGTGGTCTTGTATAACGTTCCTGGCCGTACGGGAGTTAACATGACAGCAGCCACATCGGTACGTCTGGCTCGCGACTGTTCGAACATTGTTGCCATCAAGGAGGCTTCAGGCAATCTGGAGCAGGTTGACGAGATTATCAAGAACGGTCCACGTGGCTTCGAGGTGCTCTCTGGCGATGATGCCCTGACTTTCCCTATGGTCAGCTGTGGTGCTGTGGGAGCTATCAGCGTCATTGGCAATGCCCTGCCTCGTGAGTTCTCCAAGATGATTCGTCTGCAGATGCGTGGCGAGTATGATGGAGCCCGTAAGATTCACCATCGTTTCCAGGACCTCTTCTCGTTGCTCTTTGTCGATGGCAATCCTGCTGGTGTGAAGGCTATGCTCCACGAGATGGGCTATATTGAGAATATTCTGCGCCTGCCTTTGGTGCCAACACGTATCAGTACCCTGCAGCGCATGAGTGAAATCATGAAGGAATTGAAGATTTGATGGAAGAGTCACGCGTCATGCATGAGATTACCCCGCTGATGGGTAAGGACTCCCTCTATATTGCCGAGCGCAGGAAGAAGGAGTTTACCTATCCCATCCACAACCACGAGGTCTTCGAGTTGAACTTCGTGGAGCATGCCCCAGGTGTGCGTCGTGTGGTGGGCGACTCCAGTGAGGTGATTGGTGAGTTTGACCTAGCTATCATTACTGGTCCCGACTTGGAACATGTTTGGGAACAGAATACCTGCACGAGTGATGATATTCGTGAGATAACAGTCCATTTCTTTCTGGACCTGAGTGATAACGGTTTCCTGACGCGTAATCCATTTTTCTCCATGCGCAAGATGCTGCTGGAAGCCCGCAAGGGTATGGCTTTCTCCATCAACGACATCATGCGTGTCTATAACCTGCTTGATACGTTGAGTTCCGTCAAGGAAGGATTCTATGCTGTTACGCAGTTCCTAACCATTCTCTACGAACTCTCCAAGAGTACGGAGATGCATACGTTGGCATCATCGAGCTATGCGAAGGTGGCTGTAGAGAGTGACTCGCGCCGTGTGCTGAAAGTAAAGAACTACATTTCCAAGAACTATACGGAGGAGATACGCCTGAATACGCTGGCCGATATTGCGGGTATGAGTCCCTCGGCCTTCAGTCGTTTCTTCAAGTCGCATACGGGACGCAACCTCAGCGACTACATTATCGAGCAGCGTCTGGGCTATGCCAGTCGCATGCTGGTGGATACGTCGAACAGTATTGCGGAAATCTGCTATGCCTGTGGTTTCAATAACCTCAGCAACTTCAACCGCATCTTTAAGAAGAAGAAAGGCTGTTCGCCTTCGGAGTTCCGTGAGAACTACCACAAGACTAAAATCATTGTTTAAGAAATACGTCACACCTTTGATAACAATATGATGAGAAGAGCACTTTTGTTGGTATGCTGTTGGCTGGGAGGCTTTTTAGCCGTCCATGCTAACCTGGCTGACTCGCTGCGCCAGCGATTGCCGTCGCTGCATGGCATTGCTCGCCTGCATGCTTACGAAACGCTCTATGCTCTGAGTCAAGGGGGAAGTGACCTGCAGTACACGCTTCGCTGTCTGGATGACTATATCAACGAGTTGGACCGCCAGCACGAAAAAGACACGCTGGCGCTGGCACTTGTTGAACGTATCAGTTTCTTCTATAATTATGATATGACGGACTCCGTCTATATCTATGCCCCCAAGACACTGGACAGATTGAGAAATCTGCAAACGTGGAACAAGTACTATGAGGTATGGATGCACCTTTGCAACACCTATGTGTTCAGTGGTAAGTACAATATGGCATTGCGCGAGGTGCAAACCATGTTCGACGATGCCAAGGAACGGGATAATAAATATGGTATGGGTATTGCCTACTACATGATGGGTAATGTCTATTCCAATATGCACAATCGTCAGGAGAGCGTTTCGGCCTATCGTAAGGGCCTCGACCTGCTGCTCACTGAAAAAGACAAACCCTCCACCATTGCCGACCTGTATTCCTATCTGGGCGATGAGTTGGACGAGATGGGCGAATACGAGAAACTCAAGAAGCTGACGGAGGAATGGAAAGTCTTCCTGGATGTCTATTTTGCTGATATAGTGGTCAAGAAGAAGACTGTTAACCAATACGTGCGCAACGTGCTGGAGTCCTACTACTATGTCGCTTGTGCACAGGCTGCTCTCGGACTGAACCAACTCGATGAGGCTGAGAAGATGTTGGAAGAGGTGCATCGTCGCATCCCTTCTGAGGAAGACTATGTAGGCCAGTCGTGGCTATACTATAAAGCCAAGCTCCACCTGTTGCGCAAGGACTACCAGATGGCGTTGATGCTGAACACGCGTCGTTACCAGTTGACGGACAACTCGGATATGGCCATGCTGGTACCTGTGCTTACCCAGCGTGGAGAGATACTGGAGGGGCTGGGACGCTATCAGGATGCCTCGTCAGTCTTCAAGAAACTGATTCAGGTGAAAGACTCCGTCAGTGGTGTGGAGACGCGCAACCAGTTGAACGAAATGAACACCATCTTCCAGGTTGATGAGTTGAAGATGGCTCAGGCGAAGGCCCAGTTCCGCAATACCTTAATAATAATAGGTATAGTCGTCGTGGCACTGGTCATCTTCCTGATATTCCGCATGATTGCTGCTCGCAGACTGAAGAAGGCCCACAACGAACTGCTGGTGGCCTACGACCAGTTGGAGGAGACAACCACTGCCAAGGAGCGTATTGAGAGCGATCTGCGTATTGCCCGAAATATCCAGATGGGTATGGTGCCCCACACCTTCCCAGAGCGTCCTGACCTCGACCTCTATGCGTCGATGACGCCTGCCAAGGAGGTTGGTGGCGACCTCTATGGTTACTACCTGACAGGCGACAAACTCTATTTCGCACTGGGCGATGTCAGTGGCAAGGGCGTTCCTGCCTCGCTGTTTATGGCACAGGCCACGCGTCTGTTCCGTACGCTGGCTGCTCAGGAGATGATGCCTGCCGAAATAGCCACCCGCATCAATGACGCTCTATCGGGTGAGGACAACGAGACGGGTATGTTCGTCACAATGTTCCTCGGACTGGTGGACATGAATACGGGTCATCTGGACTTCTGTAATGCAGGTCATAACCCACCCGTACTGCTGAGCGACGGTAAGGCCGAGTTCATCGAGATGGAACCCAATGCACCTATTGGCCTATGGCCAGGCTTGGACTATGTTGGCGAAGAGATTGAGACCATCATGGATAGTCCGCTGTTTGTCTATACCGATGGACTCAACGAGGCTGAGAACCGTCAGCAGGAGCAGTTCAGCGACGAGCGACTGCTGGAAATACTGCAGACCACGCATTTCGAGTCGTCACAACAGACCATCGAGATGTTGCGTGAACAAGTGGAGGCCCATCGTGATGGTGCTGAACCTAACGACGACCTTACCATGTTGTGCGTGAAGGTGCTGAAAACTGAGAATAAGAATGATAACTAAAACTGCATAGCTTATGAGAAAGGAACTGAAACTAAAAAACCAGATAGGGGAGCTGGAGCGTGTCAACCAGTTCGTCGAGGAAATCGGCGAGGAACTGGGGCTTGACATGGAGCTGCAGATGAACCTGAACCTGGTAATGGAGGAGATGGTGTCGAACGTCATCTTCTATGCGTATCCTGAAAATAAGACGGCCGACATTGAACTGGTGGCAGAGAGCGACGGCAAGGAACTGACCTTCGTGCTCAGCGATCAGGGAAAAGCGTTTGACCCCACTAAAAAAGAGGATGCTGATCCTAATGTGAACCCCATAGACCGAGAAATCGGAGGTATGGGTATCTACATCGTCAAGAACATTATGAACCAGGTGACCTACCAGCGCCTGGAAGGTAAGAACCTACTAACAATGAAAAAGGAAATTAACAATTAAAATAATTACAACTATGACACAGATTATCAAAGAAGGTGGTAAGACCATCATTAAGACAGGTGAGCGTATTGACACTATGAATGCCCCTCAGTTTGAACAAGACATCCAGCCCGCACTGCAGGACGG
>CACYBB010000067.1:5044-5447 GCA_902772585.1 uncultured Bacteroidales bacterium
CATTATTAGTTATATTAGCCATTGCTGCAGGTCTGGGCGTAGCACTCTATTTCCAGATGAAAGCCAGTCGCAAGCAGGCTGACGAACAGCAGAAACTGTTGCAGGACTACCAGCAGCGTGTCGATGAGCAGCAGAAGTTGCTTGAGGACTATCGTGCATTGGAGAAGAACTTCGACAATGTGGGCGAGGGTTATGAGCAGGCACTGCTGGCCTTCGACAAGATGGAGGAAGAGCAGCAGAAAACCAAGCAGCTTACCGATTCTCTGCAGGCTCGTTGCGATGCCCTGCAGAAGCAGTGCGACCATCTGCAGCAGCACGCCCTGAAGTCTGGCGAGGTCATCGACCAGGCACTCGCTGGCATGCGCGACATTGCCAAACAGACTGCCAATGCCAAGCTCTCTGC
>CACYBB010000068.1 GCA_902772585.1 uncultured Bacteroidales bacterium
GTTTTCCATTTCTCCTTGATACCCAGCCGCTCAGCCATGGCATCGGCCAGGAGTGCCGCTTGTGTGCGGGAGATGAGTGGCTGATAGTTGGCGTCCACCCACCCTGCCGCCTGCGCTTTCTTCCACAGCGCCATGGCTGCTTCGGTGCTAAGTGCTTCAGGCAAGTTACTCGACCCTTTCTCCCTCCCTACGCAGGGAGGGCTGGGGAGGGTCTTCCCAATATTTATCTGGTTTTCTACATGCTGTGCCCCAGAGGCGACATACACTATTTGGAGGTGGCTGCCAAAATTCGTCAGATCTGCTTGATGCAGCCTTTCAAGCAGACGGTTTAGTAAGCCTATGGCTTCGTCGTCATTCATATTCATTTCACGTTATCCGTTAAACATCTGATAATAAACACATATAATACGCCGTGAGGCGAGAGAGAGGAAAACGGAAGACGTGGGTGGATTTAGTGTCACAGCAAGCTCCCAGGTCGGCAAAAACCCTTCTCAAACTACTGTTACTGCCAAATGCCCACGCCTCCGTTGTAGGATGCGTGAGCAGGCAGCCATCGCTTTGAGAAGTCTTTTTGAATTTGCCGTTCGGGAGACTATCGATAAAGCTGCGGTTGCTTCGTCTTATTATATGTCTTCGGTTGCAAAATTACTAAAAATCCTGCATATTCCGACACTTTTTGCAAAATATCTTATGGACTCATAGTTTTTTCTTTATTATTAACCTTGAATTTACAGACGACCCTTTTCTGCATTACCAGCACCTGTACCCTTATACTTCGACGGACATCATGCGGTTGCTATAGAGCGTGAAGCGGTTGATGGCACCATTGAAAAGGTCATTGCCTGAGAGTTTGATGTTTAGGCAACGCTTGAAGAAGTCTTTGCTAACACTGAGCGAGAGGATGGGGTTAGTGCAGTCGAAACGGGCATTCGAGCCAGTGTCACCGTGGGTATGCATGTTGAAGTCAGCTTGCACAAGCCAGTCGTGAGGCAGGGTAACTATGTTGCCCAATTGGAGGGACAGCATAGGCTGATTGAAACTCTTCTGTTCGCCCAGAAACTCCGCTTTAAGCCATGGTTTCATCAATGAAATGTTGTATTGTGGTGTCCATGTGGCACTCCCGCTCAACTTAACGTTCTTCTGTGCTCCAAGCGTAATGGTGAGCCAGTCGGCATGGTCGTAGTTCTTGTAGGTCACGAGATTCACCTTGCTATCGTTCTCCAGACTTTCTGCAGAGTATAGGATTGGATCTACGCAATGGGAGAAATTCACATTGAGATAGAGCCATTTCCACATAGCCATTGTATTTATGTTGTGGTACTTAACTGGTTTCAGATAGGGATTACCCGTCTGCAAATTCAGGCGGTTCTCATAGACTACATCACTGCTCAACTGCCAGTAAGATGGTCGCGTAGTACGCTTGGCATAGCTGAAGGATAATTGCAGATTCTTCACAGACGTTGATAGTGATACCGAGGGAAAGAAGTCATCGTAGGTACGGCTTTGATCATTGCGACGGGTACCACCCACAAAGTATTCTGATTCCACATGCTCATAGCGCAGACCAGCCGACAAACGGAAACGGCCCACTTGCTGCCGCAACTCCACGAAGGGAGCGATAGCTTGCTCATGCTGTTCATTGTTGCTGTTGGCAATATACCCTTCTTCGTTTTCAAAACTGCTGTTCCAGCGGGTGTTGGTGTACTCCTCGCCCACTTCAATCTGGCCTTTTCCAATCGGATACGTTACGAAAAGTTTCTCTGCCATCAGTCGGCTGCGCGTCAAGGCGTAAGTGTTCACGTCGCGGTCATCATACTCATCGCTGAGTTCCTGCTGCTGGTTGCGGTTACGCTGATTACGATAGGTATAGTCGGCATTGAAGTCGATGGCGAACTTTCCTATCTTGCCCGTGTAGTAGAGATTCACTTGGTGTTTGGGCGCACCTTCGGCTCTGTTGACACTGCTGTTCTGCAGGTGGTCATACATGGAACCGTTGGCAAGCAGGTCATCGTCATAGTCGCTCCAAGTCTTCACGTAGTCATAGGTGTTTTGGTAGAATCCGCCAAAAGAGTTGTTATCGTTCAATTGGTAGTTGAAGCCGAAGCGGCCTTCAAGGAATGGATTGTGAACCTTGTTTTTCTGGTTGTTGGTAATCACCCAAAGTGTGTCGGCAAAGACAGTCTGCTCGAACTCGCCCTTCTCCCACCTCTTGTTGTAAGCTCCAAAGAGATTTGCAAACAGTTCCAACTTTCCTGTGCGGTAGGTTAGGTTGATGCGCTCGTTGTTTGCAAAGCCATGTCCCTTACGACTCCATGAGGTCAGTTCTACACCAAGGCCTTCGCCCGCCGTACGTTTAGTGCGAATGATAATGACCGCATTGACGGATGCATCATAGCGGGCACCTGGATTCTGAATCACCTCGACGTTCTTGATGTTGTCCGACTGGATGTTCTTCAGTTCCTGTAAGTCGGTCAACTTTCGGTTGTTCAGGTAGATCAATGGTACCCCCTTGCCTAATATCTCGAAAGTTTCACCTTTCTTTGAAATAGTCGGTACACGGGAAAGCACATCTTCAGCGGTGCCCATCCTTTCCATCGCTGTACCCTCCACGTTCATCACTAGAGCGTTGCCTTGCAACTGCACCTTGGGACGTTCGCCTGAAACGACGACGCCTTTTATGGTCATCGTTTCGGGCTTTATCTGAATGGTACCAACCTGCTCATTATTACATAGGTGATAGACGGTCTTGTAGCCCACGTATGAGATACGGACAAGAACGGTAGGCTCCTCGTAGGGGATGACAAAAACGCCAGCCTCGTTGCTTACGCCTCCACCGATTATTGTTGAGTCTGATGGATGAAGCAAGTAAACATTGGCGTAGGGAACGGGCTGGCGGTTCTCATCAATAATGGTACCCGTCAGATGGCGTTCAGTCTTATGGGTACACTCCACATAGATTTCCCTTTCGCCACGCTTTACGACCCGGACAGGATAGAAGCCTACAAGTTGGATGATGGCATCAGGAACAGACTTACGTTGTACATGTGTTGTTACTCGGAAGTCTTCCAAATCGTTGTATATAAAAGTGATATCGTAGTTTGTGGTTTGTTCCTGAATGTATTTTAGGGCTTCCGACAACGATACATCGTGGAAATCACGGTTGATGCGCTGTGCACTAACGGTTATACCAGTCAGCCACAGCAAGATAATCAATAGCTGCTTCATGGCTGTGGCTCTACGGTTGATGAAACATATAGGGTATCGTTCTTTAGTTCCAGTTGCAGCCACTCGAAGTTATTAAGCATGTCAACGACTTTCTCGATAGTATAATCAGGCTTCCACTGGTAGAAAAGACGAATCTGTCGGGTAGCATCATTACGATATACCGCCTTTATTTGATAATAGCTAGAAAGTTCTTCGAAAATCTCTCCTAAAGGTACGTTGTCGTATAGCTTGGGTTGTGGGGCGGCTGTTGTGTCTTGAGGCAGTGGAGCTTGCTGAGTGAGAGGTGAAACATTTGAAACCGCTACGTTATCCTTCTCTTTATGAGAGTCACTGTGGCTGATGATGTGGATGGCTGCAAAGGCAATGCCTGAGAGCATGAGGATGCCGACAAACATAGCAGCGAACTTCCTCAATTGAAAGCTTGACTGTACGGAAGAAAGGCGCTGCCATTCTCCATCTATCATCTCGTCGGTGACTTCCTTGTCAGCACGGGCGGCATCAACAGCACTTTGCGTCATAGACATCAGTGTGTAAAGTTCACGGCATTCGTTATCCGAAAGGATTTCCTGCCATTCTTCGGCCGTGTATCGATGGGGCTGTTCCATCATTTGGAGCAAAACATCTATCTTGTTCATACGCTCATTTTTTTTTTAGTTGTGTACGTAATTGATTAAGCGCACGGCGTAGATGCTTATAGACGGTGGTTTCGCTGACGCCCAGACGACTGGCAATCTCCTTGAAGGTTACTCCATCGCGGAAATGCTGCATAATGATGTCGCGGCAAACGGGTGGCTCTAATTGGTTGATACCCTTATATAGAGCTTTCAGTTCTTCTTCTAACCGCTCCGTCGGTGTGATGTTCGTGTCGAGGTCAAGCAAGTAGAGGTGTTCCACCCGTTCTTGTATCTGTCGGCTACGAATCACGTTCAGACATCGGTTTCGTACGCTTGTAAGCAGATAGGACTCGGCTGTCTCTTCCCGTAGATCCTGAGAATTACGGAGCAGATGTGCAAAGATGTCGTGCACTACATCCTTGCTCTCAGCATCGTCGTGCAGAAGCATGGTGGCCAGCCGATACATCTGACGGTAATGCTGTTTGAACAGCTTTTCGAGTTTCTTTTGATCTGTCATACACTTATAATACACACGAAAACCGATTTACTAAACCCCTAAACGACATTTTTTATGAAGATGTATATATCCGTAGAATACTTCTTATTTTTCGCTGCTCCAAAATTTGCTTATTCAGAAATTATTTGTATCTTTGCAACCAGAATAAACGCTTCGTAGGCGCTTGGAAAGATAACCGTTCGGCTGAAGAAATAATCAGTGACATTCACGAAATTAGACATTGAGGATTGGATAAAATGAGTTAATCAGCTCTCTACGACAAAATACCAAACACCATCCCTTTCACCTTAATAGGCGAGAGGGATGGTTTGCTATTGGGGTTTTTCATAGAGCTTTCCTTAATACTTTGATTATTGTCCTTTGCTGATACCACCTACAACATCATTATTCTCAATCGTTGTTTCGGTTTTCTTCACGCTGGCTTTGAGCTTACCGAAACGGTAGGAAAGACTGATCTGGAATCTGCGGCCAAGGTAATCGTTCTTTCTGACTCCTGTATAATCACCCTGATTAGTGACAGACTCGTTATGGTAATACTTGTTGAAGGGCATATTGGCGTAGAGGCGTAATGTCAGACGGTCTTCCTTGAGGAAGGAGCGTTGCAAGGCTGCA
>CACYBB010000069.1 GCA_902772585.1 uncultured Bacteroidales bacterium
CAACGAAGTCAAGGGTGGTAACATTCCTAAGGAGTTCATCCCCTCTATCCAGAAGGGTTTTGAGGCTGCTATGAAGAATGGTATCCTCGGTGGCTATCCCGTTGACTCACTGAAGGTTGTTGTTGTCGATGGTTCGTTCCACCCCGTTGACTCTGACCAGCTGTCATTCGAAATCGCTGCCCAGATGGCTTACAAGTCAGTCTGCGCTCAGGCTAAGCCCGTGCTGATGGAGCCCATCATGAAGCTCGAGGTTGTTACTCCTGAGGAGAACATGGGTGACGTTATCGGTGACCTGAACAAGCGTCGTGGTCAGGTTGAGGGTATGGAAGAGGCTCGCTCTGGTGCCCGTGTCGTTAAGGCTAAGGTGCCCCTGTCAGAGATGTTCGGTTATGTAACCGCTCTGCGTACCATCACTTCTGGTCGTGCTACCAGCTCTATGGAGTACAGCCACCACGCTCCTCTGTCTTCAGCTCTGGCTAAGGCCGTGCTCGAGGAGGTTAAGGGCCGTGCAGACCTCGTATAATTCTCGAGAGTAAATTCATACTCCACATAAAGGAACCTTCACTACGAAGTGCATCGTCTGTTGGCGAGCAACTTCCAGTGGAGGTTCTTTTTTTGTATCCATTCTGCGTGTAAATACAGATTTTTTGTGCTTTTTTATAAAAAAAATGCCCAAACTGTTGCAAAGGTTATTTTTTTTTTGCAACTTTGCAAACGTATTATGTGTGTACCTCTCCAGCTTATCTGTTTTGCTGGCGGTGAAACTTAAAAGCAACTATAAATATTGATAATATGAATAAAGATTCTTTTATCCAGCAGTTGGTTAGGGCATCATGGCTCCGACTGATGCTTGTGTTGTTACCTGTCATGATGGCCATATTGCCTGCTACGGCATGGGCTGCCGTCGGTGACGAATTAGACGAGGTAATAGTCGACGGAATGAACTACAAAGTGTTGCGCAATGCTGCCGACTGGGAAGTCTTCCGGAATATGGTTATTGATTCTGCCAACGAAGAGGACGTCAACGTCATTATGGGTGCTGACTTCACCATTACTACGATGGCAGGTGACGAAAAACATCACTTCAGGGGTATCTTCAATGGTAACGGACATACGCTCCGGAGGTATAGTAGGCCGTTGTGGAAAAGACGATAGAAATTGTCACATCACTTTCGAGAGAGTGTGGTGTTCAGTCAACGTCAACACCTACGATCACGGAGACGACTTAGGAAATTTCTGCGGTGGATTCATTGGACATGCAAAACAGAACATCATCAAGATTACGGACTGTCGTTATGATGGTACCCTCCAGAACGGTCATCAGATGGAAGGCGATGGAAATAAAGCTGGTGCCTTCTTCGGATGGGGTGAATATGAAGGTGATAATACACTTGTTTACGAAGCACACCGTATCTACGATGCGGGTAGTGCTATCAACACTCATTACAACATAGGTTATTATGCCGATCACGGTGCATGCACTTGGGGACACGCGCCCAATGGCTGTTCGAGCATCTACTCTGCCACCAAATGGTATGCCCTGTATGATAGCGAAGTCATCACCGACCAGGACGAAGTCGTCAGAAAGATGCATGAAGAAAAGATGGATACCTGGGTCATTGTTAACGGCAAGGCTGTTCCTAACATCAAGAAGTATTCAACAGATCCGAGCTTCGAATGCTACGACATGGTACCAGGTACGGCAGTGGGTGAAGAAGGTATGCTGAAGATTCCGTTCTCTTGCGACCAGGTAGTGAAATGGATTGACTACTGGTACATCGACGAGAATGGCAACAAAAAGGATATGCCTCGTCTGACGCTGCCCAAGAACAGCTATTCAGGTTTCCTGCTGGTGCCTGCCACAGAGGCGCATCGCAAGTTGCAAATGAACGTGCACCTGATGATAGACGAACTGGAATATACCTACGACCCCAAGAGCGATGCCGTGATGCACAATCCACGACAGCTGAATGCAACGCTGCTGAACTACTCGACGAACAAGCAGCTGGCGGATGCTGGTGCCATCCAGTTGCAGTGGACTACCAAGGATCCGAAGTATAACGATGCGTTGGGTGGCGACCAGTTCGTCGTGCTGCGCTCGCTGACGGGTAAGGATGAAGATTTGAAGACGATAGGTTCAGTAGACCTTGAAGATAACGACTCTGTCTATATTTATAAGGACTCTACGCTGGTCAAAGACCTCACGGAGGAGCTGATAGGCAAGGGTATGGTGCAGGTGAAGTACGTGGTAGCTCGTGCCTCTGCCCAGCAGCTTTGGGGACTTAGCAACAACCCCGCAACAGTAGCTGTCACCTACGACCTGGAATTCCCACACCTGTTGCGTATAGGCAACTACAACGCCCAGTGGCAGGACGAGACAGAACGTACGGTGAAGGTAACATGGGACTATGCCAACGACTACGGTGCCATGTGGGACAGTCGTGCCAAATACAGTCTGCTCGTCAGTTCAGCCAATAGTGCCAAACAACCCGTAGACTCTACCACCTATGTGTTGACAGCTGACGAGATGCAGGCGTGCAGCAAGGAATTGCCGCTCGTTCGCTCGTGCGTGGACTTCAAGATAGAATTCTTGGTAGAGCGAGGTTCTTCGCCACTGCCCCTCGAGGCTCAGGGCGAGGTCTTCAAGATTGCTTCTGCCGAAGACTGGGAAGCCTTTGCCAATGCCGTGAAGGATGCCAAGGGCAGCAAGGATGTCAACGCCATGCTGATGGCTGACATCGCGGTGAGCACCCGAGTCGCCACGAAGCAGGAAGAGGCCTATCGTGGCATCTTCAACGGTAATGGTCATACCATCACCGCTACGATTGACCCTGGCAGCGATCCGAATGTGGCCTTGTTTGGCTATGCTTCCACAGCCACCTTCCGCAACCTGCACGTGGCGGGTTCTTCCAAGAGCAGCAATAAGTTCCTGGCAGGTATGATTAGTACGCTGACAGAAGACTGTACCGTACTCATCGAGAATAGCCGCGTGTCAGCAACCCTCACCAGCACGGTAACTGGCGACGCCACCATGGGTGGTTTCGTTGGTAATGCCAACTACGCCGCCTTGCTCACCCTGCGCAACTGTAAGTTCGATGGTAGCTTCGAAGGTGAGAACTGCAACAGCAACGGCGGTATGGTAGGATGGAGCAATAAGCTGGTGACCATCGAGAACTGTGTCTTTGCTCCCCAGCATATCGGTACCCAGTATGGCGACTGTGCCACATGGGCCCGCATCAGGGAACAGAGTGGCTTGACAGTCATCAACAGCTATTGCACAGAGTTGTTTGAAGAGCGCTATAAGGACGTCTTCTACATCAACTCTGCAGACGACTGGAACAGTTTTGTATCGACGTTGGCGTCAGCCAATGGCGAGGCACTCATCAACGTCATCATGACTGCTGACATCAGTGTTAACACCACCACGCCATCAAACGTCTACTGGAAGGGTACCTTCGATGGTAATGGTCATACGCTGAACGTGAACATCGACAAACCTGGAGATATTTTTATCGCTCCATTCATTGGTGCTAAGAACTATACCATCAAGAACCTCCATGTGACAGGTACTGTCAATGGTGCCAAGCACTCGGCAGGCCTTGTCGCCAGTTCAGAGAATGATGGCAGTAGCGCGAATGTCATCAGCAACTGTCGTGTGTCAGTAAAGCTCACCATTGCAGATGACTATGCTGGCGGCTTCATAGGTCATGGCCATTCCTCGAACCACACCATCACCAACTGTCTGTTTGATGGTGAAATCGTCTGTACGTCGACCAGTGGAGCAGCTTCTTTTGCTGGCGCCATCATCGGATGGGAAGACGGTGGTACGTCGAATGTGATCAAGAACTGTTTGGAGAATGGTACGTATGCCAATTTTGCCAATACGGCGATGAACTTCAATGCAGAAAATGGCGGTACTCCCTATGGTGTCAACGGAAATTGTTCTAACAACTGGGGCTACCACTACTGGAATGAGATTAATGGCAACAATGCTATCAACATGACGGTAGTGAGCCTCGTTGAGAATTTGGGCGCTGACTGGCAGGACATAGGTGGTGTGGCACTCCCCGTCCTGTATAGCGACCAGGCAGTCGCTACGCGTTTTGGCGGCAGAACGAACGATGAGATTCTGGAACTGTTGGGTGGCTACTGGATGAAAGATGGCAATGGCAAGCTGATGCCATGCGTCGAGGACAGAAAACAGGCTGACGTCAGTCCTGCACCTTCCGACATGCCTACCTTCTATCATGAGAATAATGGACATATCGACAAGCAGTCGCTGACGATACGGGAGTTGCAGACCTCCACGCTGCTCACATGGTCCAATGTGGACGACGAGCCTGTTGACTACTACGAGGTATGGCGCCGTGAGGTGAATGCCGAAGAGGCTGAGTGCATCGCCCAAAATCTGACGGAGATGCAGTTTGAGGACAAGAATACCTCGCCAGTTCATCAGTATGAATATTACGTGCGTGGTGTGAACGACTGCGAGGGTACCAAGTTTGAGGATACCGAGAAGGTCATCGGCCACTGTGTGCAGACGGCTACCATATCGGGCTCCTTCCGCTTCAAGGACGGCACAGGTATTCCTGGCAAGGAAGTCACGACCACGCTGCCTGACGGTAGCACCAAGACAGCCATCACTGACGAGAGTGGTAACTTCGTTATGAGCGACCTGCCCTATGTGGATGCCACGGAGACGAACTACAGGATAGCACCCAACGTGCCCGATTTCAGTGACTATAAGAATATCACCATCGGTACCTTGCCTGGCCAGAACGTGGTGAGCAATGTGGAGTTCGTCTTGGAGACAAGTGTCAGGTTCTCAGGCTATGTGCAGTATAGAGGTACCAGCATTCCCGTGCAGGGCGTGTCATTCAAGGTCGACGGCTACGAGGTACACAATGCTGCGACGTGTTCTTCCGTGATGGTTTCTACCACGAGACTGACGACGAGCTCGATACAGAGAAGGAATGTGCTTTCTATGAAGACCAGGCCAGCATATATTTCTACGATGATACCAAGGTGAAGCTGATTGGTCGTGTGGCTGGTGGTAAGGAGCAGGCCGCCATCCCTCTGGGCAACTCGCTGTCGAAGAACAACCTCGGCGACGACCTGCAAATCGTGATGGCTCTGGAGGGCGATAATGCCTCACGTCTGGTGTGGGACATCAAGGACAAG
>CACYBB010000070.1 GCA_902772585.1 uncultured Bacteroidales bacterium
AACGAGACCAGTGGCATACATCTGACTAGACGAGATGCTACCTTTTACTTTCAAGTTCTTGATGGTGGCATCACCAACATAACGGAAAGGAGCAATAAACCTCTCAGTAAAGCCATCCTTATTGAAGGTTATAGTATGACCATTGCCGTCGAAGGTACCACGATAGGTCGCACCTGCAGTGACTCCTACGTGCTCACTAATCGTGATGTCGGCTTCGAGACGGGCATCCACCCAATACTGGTTCACGGCATTATTCACCGTCACAGCGAAGTTGTGCCAGTCGCCAGCATTGCGGATAACGATAAATCCCGTATACTCACGAGTGGCATAGCTGTTGATGTTGGAATATTTGACGTTCTGATCGTCCAACTTTACCCACGTATGACAGTCGTCGATTTTTGTGGTGATACGGTCGGGTGCAAAGACGCAGTTCTCAATGCTCAGATTACTGCCGCGGGCAACCCAGGCCACGAAGCCACAGTTGCAGTATGCATTTTCTCCCTCAAAACTGCCATCGACTTTCGTGTTGCGGATAACCACATTGGAAGCACTTAAACGTGCGATGATACCGGCGAGTAATCCCTCGCCATTGACGGTACTATTCAAGGTCATCGACGACCGACAGTTCTCAATGTTGACCGTAGCGCCTTCCATGGTCTTACCAACGAGACCTGATACGTAGCGTATGCTGGACTTGATGGTGCCTGCCGTATGCAGGTTCTTAATGGTAGCATTGCCTACATAACGGAAGGGAGCGAGAAGCTCTACTCCATGATCCGGTACATTGAAGGTCAGCGTGTGACCGTTACCATCGAAGGTACCACGGTAAGCATAACCTGATTCCCAGCTCACCATGATGGAACCCGCATCAACGTCAGCATAAAGGCGGGCGTTCACGAATAGTCCGTAATAGCGACGATGGTAGTCGTCTTGGGAGCCACCTTGCCGTTATCTGCCACCCAGCCGCTGCTGCCCAGTTTACCAAGCAGTTCGCCCGTTGACATAGAGCCTATGTAGTTGACTTCGTCCCAGTGAGTGGTCTTATAGGTCCAGTTGTTTGTGCTGCTGTCCTTATTACCCCACGCACTGCCATTGCCGCCACCTGCATTCACATAGCAGAAACCGGCATGGGTGACGCTGCTGTAAGAACCGTTTTCCACACAGTTGGTGATCTTATTCAGACTTGCATTGTCTTGCCAGCCCAAGAATGCGCCAGCCCATGTCGTGCCGCTGCCGCATTTCACAGAGCCGTCAAACAAGCTGTTCGTGATGACGTGGCCTGAAGAAAAACCGTGGCCGACGATACCACCGGCATGGGTCTTGGAAGTTTCCACTGCCACCGACACACGGCAGTTCGAGATGACATTGCTCTTGCCATCGGTAGCGGTGCTGTTACCCACAAGTCCTGCAGAGTGGATGGCACCTTTGACGGAACCCGTCAGGTGCAGGTTCTTGATGGTGTAGTCCTTGGCATAGCGGAAGAGCGCAATGAAGTCGCCACTATTATTGATATCGAAGTTTATAGTGTGGCCATTGCCGTCGAACGTGCCGCGGTAAGCGATGTCGCTTCCCCAGCCAATGCTGACGTTTGTGTTGATATCAGCATAGAGGCGCGCATTCACGTCGTACTGCCCCTTGGCTCCTTGAACCTTGTCGTGGAAGGTTACCCAGTCGTCAGCGGACTTGATGGCGAAATAGTCATCGTCGTCCGACGATGTGAGGACAAAGCCGAGGGGCGACTTGTCGCGCTCCACATACATATCTATATCATAATGTACGCACGAGCGCGAAAGGCTCAGCACCTTGTAGCGCTGCTGGCGCTCGTCTTGGTTCAGCTCGACGGTTCTGTCCTCAATGATCTTGCCGTCGTTGTTCGTTGCGGTGAGGTGCAGCATCATCTTGGCACGGTCGTCCCATACGCCACCATACTCGTTGGTATAGTCCCACGACACGCGAACAGTATAGGCACGCTCGTCTTCCCACTTGGCACTCCATTTGGCTATGCGCAGCAGGTGCAGGTTATCGACGACCGTCGAGGCGCTGGTGGCACAGTTATTGGCTGCATCCCAGCCCCAGATCTGGCTCATGGCACGGCGCACACGGTAGGTCAGCTTATCCAGCGTACCGCCATTGACCAGCATATTCTTTTTGATAGACTGCACAATGGTGCTATCGACGAAGACATATTCGCTCTTCTTCGAAGCCTGGGTGAACACCTCCTGACCGATGGTCTCAAAGTCTTCCTCCTTACCGGTCAGCGAGCGCTGAATCTCGAAGAAGTCGGTCAGCGTGAAGTCGTCGAAGTCGAGGTACGGCACGCTCCATTTCAATTCCACCTTCGGCTTGACACCGTCAATGGCGGTGGCACTCAGTCCGACAGGCGGATGGATCATGGTCAGGTCTTCTGATGAAGACACGACGGGCTCTATATCATAAGAGGAGTCGCCCTCGCCCTTCATCTTGTAACTGGCCACAATGTGGAAGTTATTGTGAGGCTCGGTGGCATTCAGACGGATAACGCCATGGTTGACGTTTTTATCCATATCCACCTTGACGACGTTCTTGTTCGCATCCGTATATTCGTAGTAAATCCAGTTGAGGGTGGTAGATGCCAGGTACCAAGGCACTTCTACCTGTCCCTTGAAATTGGTAGAAAGCATCGCATCAGAGATGATGGGCTGCAGCGTCTGACCTGCCGAAGGCATGGTGATGGCGTCTGGAGCAGGAAGCGACAGCGTCGCATCTGAGCGGCCGTTACCGTTACGCTCTACGTCCCACTTGAAGGTGAGCTTCTTGCCCAGCACGTTGTAGGGCACATACCAAAGGGCAGTAACATCGTAGGTCTCTGCATCGTCATTGTTTTGGATCACACTACCGCCTGTGGAACCACCGCTGGTAACCTTCACACTGCTACTGGTGTTGCCAAGCGTCACCTGAATGTAACCACCGGCTTCGGTACTGAATGTAGTCCAGCATTTGTCGGCAGAACCGTCGATATTCTCGGAAGCCTGCCAGCGGAAAAGCGTAATCTCGCTGCCACCGCCAATGGACACTTTCAACTTACCGTCTTTAATCCAGCAGTCGGCACCATCCTGGACATAGACCGGTACATGGATCTTCACCGTGTTCGATCCGTCTAATGACACACTGTAGTTGTACGACTTGTCAACATACGTGTCGTACGTGTCGGCCACCACCTGTTGAGGCAGCAACCACGCGAACAGCGCCGCCAGCATCAGCAGCCACGGCCGTCCTCGCCAATTGTTCTTCTTTTGTTTCATCATGTTAGTAATTTATTTACGTTTCAGTTGTTAATCGTTTTGTTGTTTTAGGACACACAAATTATGGTTGCAAATATAAGAAAAAAGTTCCAATCCTCCAACAATTTTTCCAAAATATCGCACTTTTTGTTAATTTTGAAACAAGTTTTGTGAATTTTGAAAGTCGAGAGGCTTTTCGAACACAAATCTTCAACTAACGAATAACGATAATTGGAAACGAATGAGTTATTATTTCTTAGAAACGAATTACCGTAATAACTCATAATTTGGCCATAATAAATATTACGGATAATTACGGATATTTGTTTCCAAGAAAAAAAGAAACGAATTATCCTAATTGACCTTAATTTTATCCACGAATATAATTTAAGAAAGAAATTATGGGAATGCAACGCCACACTTTGCAGAACTGATACGTCGTATCTCTATGCGTAACTCGTCGTTTCTCTGATAGCAACTAGGCTTCTCGCTGACAGAGATAAGCCTAGTTACCGTTAGCGATAAGCCTTGTTGCTAAAAGAGGCGAAATTTGCAAAAGATCCCACATTCCACCCTTGTGCCCTGAAAAGCCTATCTACAGGCCGTTTGCGATAGGTGGAACCTCCAGGAAGGTTCCACCTACATTCCACCTAGGTCCCACCTGACCCCTTCTGCCGTAGTACCTCCCAGTTACCTCCCGATTACCTCCCGTTTACCGTGCGGTTATAGAATCGCAGTTCAATACGTCAGAACCTGCAGAGTACTACGAGACAAATTGAGTGGAACTCTGGTGGGACCTGGGTGGAATCTCTGAGAAGGTTCCACCTCCCTGAATCCCTTTATTTATCGGCATTTCAGGCCCTTTAGGTGGAATGTGGAACCTTTTCACGATTTCTGTCGTCAGCAATCAATATCGCTCGTTGCCCGCTTGCTTATCACTCGTGCCTCACGCGCTTACTTCTCAAGGCCGACGCGCTTACTTCTCAAGGCCGACGAGAATACTCCTCATGACCTGCGAGAATACTTCTCGTACTTCACAATTAAAGGAAAAAGAAATTATGGGAAATTTTGACGAATAAATATTATTAGTAAAATTCGTGGGTTAAATTCGTTTTAATTCTCTGCAAGCAGAGTGTGGCGTTGCGAATCTTCAAATTCGTTTCTAAAAATAAATCCGTTAAATCTGTGGTTGTTTGCGGCTTGTGAAAGGTACGATGCTTTCGGGTCGTTACTGACGTTCCTTGCTGTCGTAGGTACGTCACTTTGCGGTCGTAGATGCGATACTTTACCAACACCTCAAAGGTGACGTTAACACGAGGTTTCGTTATTACGTTATAACGTTATTACGTTATTACGTTATTACGTTATCACGACATCACGACATTATTGGATTTTCCTTGTCCCATTGCACTCCGGGTATCCACTACAGCTCCAGAATTCCTTGCCGGAGTTGACGCCTTTCTTTGCCATGCGCTTAATCATGGGCTTGCCACAAAGGGGACAGGTGGGTACATCGGCCTGCACGCTCTGTTCCTTACGATAGGCCAGACGCTCGGCGGTAAGGCCTTCTGTGAAGCCACCCTCAACCCTGAATGTTTCCAGCTGGCTCTCGATCTGACGGCTAATCATGAGGATGAGTCGATTGCAAAGCACCAGCAGGCAGTTAGCCACCACCAGCGAATCGTCGCTCTTCAGCCACTGGTCGAACTTGTGCTTCTGAGCAAGAATGTGCATGCTGCTCTGGTGCAGCACATCGTCCTTGTAGGTGGGGCGGTCTAACGTAATGCGGCTGACGGTCAGATATTCCTGTGAGTTCACTGACCAAGGCAGACTCTCGTGACGCAGAAGCCAGTTCAAGTAGTCGTTAGCCAGTTCTGACAATGTGGCTCGAGCCACGTCCGTCAGTTTCATCTCCGTCTCCTTGGAGGTGGAGTGCCTTGAGTTACCCTCAGCAATGTTTGCAGGAGCCGACCGTGCAGCCTGAGTCATTTGGTCGTATTGTCGGCCACAAGGGTCATTCTTCTGATTCAGAAAGCGGGCACAGAAGTCCTGTGTCGCCAACTGAATGGCATTCGCCATCACCCACGTGTCTAGCCAGAAATATCCGAATTTATTGATTTCAACCATGATGCTTGTACAAAAACATTTGCGAAGGTAATAAATTTTTCTTACAACACCAAATAATTTGCTTAGTTTTTCAATTTTTCGTTATTTCGAGGTTTCGAGGTTTCGTTATCACGTTATAACGTTATTACGTTATTACGAGGTTTCGTTATTACGACATTACGACGACTTCAATCCGCGGCCAAACAAAAAAGAGGATGCTTGCACATCCTCTTCATTGTTTATAGAGCGTTGATGACTGCGATGAGTTATGGTAAGTCGTCAGCATCACCAATCTGGATATTACCACCGTTTCCATACTCGTTCACAGTATTTGAACCGCCTAACATTACGACTGGACCACGGAAATGTATGGTGTGGGAAGTCGGTTTTTGATATTTCTTTTTCATAGTTCAGTAAATTTAGGGAATGATTAGAGAAGCCGTACCTCCCACAACTTTATACAACGAATTCTTCCCGATGTTTATCTTTACGTCATACTTATTGCCTTTCTCCAATGTGTAATCAAAGGGAATATAGGCCTTGCCGCTATAGCTAAACCCAGGATCTCCACCCTTGCTGATTGAGCAGTTCAGCTCAATATAGGTGTTAGTAGGTTCACCTGTATGGTTCCATGGATCCAATTTTTGAGGAATCATGAAAAGATAGGGGCCTGTTCCTTGAGATAATTCTGTGTAGGCATCAGAACGAAGGTCTTCAAACGTGCCTGTATAAAGGGTATAACCAGAACGATTATCGGTAAGTCCCCAAGACGGTGGTGTCTTGTCAAAGTAATATTTGCCTTGATTCACAACATTAAAGAGTTTGATACTGATACCAGCGCTGGGGGAGATATTCAGCGTGTAATCATTGAGATTCTTAGCCTTCTTCACAAGAAATCGCAAGGCGGCACATGCGTGGTCGAAAGTGAATGAGAGATGACCACTGCAGTTATTCCATGTTTTACCTGTGACTTTAGCCACCAGCAAATCCTTCTGGAGAGTGGCCGATTCTTCGACTGCGAAATTAATATAAGCCTCCTTGGGACCTTCATCTGACCAATTGAATGTACCGTCAGTATAGGCGTACCAAGTAACATTAACATCAGGATTACCTTCTCTAACGTCTGACGGCCAATTGCCACCACTCCACGTTCCAGACGTATTCGTAATACTCTGTTTATCACCAGATCCCGAGTATACCGAATTATACTGGTAGTTCAAATAGAACGTTTCGAGTGTCGATATATCGGTTATCGCAGCTCTGTTACTACTGTTCTCCCCATCACCGGTCATGGGGTTCTCCGTTACCTCGATGGTTAGCGGGTAGGATTTCTCCGGCTGCGGCTGCTGTACTTGCTCGTCATTGTCGCTCGAGCAGGCGGCGAAGAGCAGGAGACTCAATAAAAAGAAGCAGACTCTCCCCCAATGCAACGCCACACTCTCAAGGAGAGAACCCCTCCCTGTGAGGGAGGGGAGTATATAGCTCTGGAGGCAGGACTTACTCGTTGATTTGAAATTCGTATTCATCTTATTATGTAATTATATGTTATCAATTCTTTTTCTTTTACTTTTTCGTCTGTGCAGCGTCTGCGAACACGAAGAGTTTGCCGGTAGCTGCCTGGTAGTACTTCAGGGTGACGGGTTCGCCCTCCTCACGTCCATACACCACCAGGGTCTGCTTGGTGGCTGGTGAGGCGTTGACGCCGCGGCACTCGTCGCCGACAAAGGCCGAGACGAGGTCGCCGGCAGCAGGCTTGATGCCTGCCTTGCTAAGGAGGTCCTTGGCGTCGAGGGACATCACGGCAGGATACTTCGCAGAGCCAAGGGTGAACGGTGGGATGTAGTCCTCGTCAGTACCCGTGGTCTCGTCAGAGTCCATGCTGATATTGGCAGACAGCGTGAACATGTGCTTCAGCTTCTGACAGTAGTAGCTCAGCTTGACATTCACCGTTTCCGAGCCCGTCTCATTGCCGTAGGCTTTCATCAGGAACTGGTTGCTGATAGACTCGTCACCACCCACGCTGACGGCAGGACTAGCCAGTCCACGCAACTCGTCGTTGATGAACATCGCCATCAGGTCGTTCTCAGAGACAAAGGGTGTCAGTTCGTCCTCTATCTGTACCATCATGATGGTCCAGTTCTCGTAGGCTGACGCATTCGGATCTGTCCAGTTCGGACGTTCCTGGTCGTTGTTCCAGTCTACCTGCCATACAGGGGCCTCACTGATCTCGTCCACCGTATAGCCATCATTGTTGTTGTCGTCGTCGGTGCTGCAAGCC
>CACYBB010000071.1 GCA_902772585.1 uncultured Bacteroidales bacterium
AGCAGGATAACCGGTTGCCGTTGTTTCTCATTGACGATGCAAAGGTACTACATTTTAGTGCCGATTCCAAGGTTTTCCCCTACGGCGTGCTATACTAAATTGTTTGTTACAGATGATACAGATATACAGATGAAATTATAAAAGTCTTCGCGTACGTGTGTGTATGTACGCAAGAAGTTTTTAAAAAACAGGTGTATTATCTGTATCTGTATTTGCCATTTGATAGCGCATAGATCGCATTTCCCAGACCTTGCGCGCCCGCGCTAAGATTACTGCAATCTCATAGATTAAATATACTACCACCTAACTCCCTTTCACCCCATTCCCACTAAAACTGAAAATCGCAATGGCACGATGGCACGTTGGCACGTTTCGAATCGGCGCTGATGTCAGCGTAATGCTAAAGCACGATTTTCGGCTTCCTCCATCTGCTCGCGTTCTCCAGGACCCTTGTCGTTCTGACCGCAGAGGTGGAGGATGCCATGTATAATGACACGGTGGAGCTCTTCGTCGTAGTCTTTATGGAAGAGCTCAGCATTGGAACGAACGGTATCCAATGAGATGACGAGGTCACCATTGAGGATATCATCCTCGCAATAGTCGAAGGTGATGATATCGGTATAATAGTCGTGACCCAGGTATTCGTTATTGACAGAGAGGATGTGTTCGTCGTCACAGAACAGATAACCCACCTCGCCAACCTTCTTGCCATAGGTGGCGGCAACACGACGAATCCATGCGGTGGTCTCACGACGCTTGATATTGGGGAATTTGACGTTTTCAGCGGAATAAGTGATCATAGGCTAATGATTTTTGTGAGGAAGATATTGGCTGACATCTACACCGAAGTGTTGTAATTCGCGAACCATTGTCGATGAAATGGAGGAAAATTGAGGTTCGGAGTAGAGTAGGATGGTCTCGATACCACTGAGCTGACGATTGATGTCAGCCTGCTCACGCTCATACTCAAAATCCTTCACAGAGCGTACGCCTTTCACGATGAAATGGGCATTTTCTGCACGGGCGAAGTCCACAGCCAAGCCATAGTAAGGCTTTACCTCGATGCGTGGCTCGTCGCGGTAGAGGTCAGCAATGGCCTTAATACGTTCCTCGGCACTGGACATATCGGGCTTATGCACCTGATCACCTACCACGCCAATGACCAATCGGTCGAACAACGGAAGGGCTCTGGTCACGATGGAATCGTGGCCAATGGTAAAAGGATTGAAGCTTCCAACAAATATTCCTGTTCTCATATTACTCAAAGAGTGATGGTTCCATGATGTTGCCAGAATAGGGGTTGCGGCCAAAATGCTTGTAGGCTAACTCCGTCACCATACGTCCACGAGGGGTACGCTTGATGAAACCCTCCATGATGAGGAAGGGCTCATAGACCTCCTCGACAGTACCTGCATCTTCACCAATAGCGGTGGCAATTGTAGTGATTCCAACGGGACCGCCACGGAACTTGTCAATGATGGTCAGCAGGATGCGATTGTCGATTTCATCGAGACCGTACTGGTCGATATTCAGTGCCTTGAGGGCTATCTTCGTGATGTTGGAGTCGATGCTACCAGTGCCCTTGACCTGTGCGAAGTCGCGCACACGGCGCAGCAGTGCATTGGCAATACGGGGCGTACCACGAGAGCGACGGGCAATCTCCAGTGAAGCATCGGTAGTGATGGGTACACGAAGAATGCTGGCGGAGCGCTCGATAATCTTCTGCAACGTCTCTGGGTCGTAGTACTGCAGGTGCATATTGATGCCGAAACGGGCACGCAACGGAGCCGTCAGCAATCCACTGCGCGTGGTGGCACCTACCAGCGTAAACGGGTTGAGGTCAATCTGTATGGAGCGTGCCGACGGACCCTTGTCGATCATGATGTCGATACGATAGTCCTCCATGGCCGAGTAGAGATACTCTTCGACAACGGGTGAGAGACGATGTATCTCGTCGATGAACAACACATCGTTCTTCTCCAAAGAAGTGAGGATGCCTGCCAAGTCGCCAGGCTTGTCGAGCACGGGACCAGAGGTAATCTTAAAGCCTACACCCAACTCATTGGCAATGATGTTCGACAGGGTAGTCTTACCCAGTCCGGGAGGGCCGTGCAACAAGACGTGGTCGAGAGGCTCACCACGGTATTTAGCGGCTTCAACGAACACTTCCAGATTCTCGACGACCTGCTGCTGTCCGCTGAAATCGTTGAAAGCCAGTGGGCGCAGTGCGTTTTCGAACTCTTTCTCGCTCGATGAAAGCTGCTCTTCTCTGATGTCAAAATCTTGGTCCATCATATCGTATTACAGTAGGTCTTTGATAGCCTGCTCTAAGTCTTTAATGTTCTGGGCACGACCTACGATAGTGTTGCTGCGGTCGATGAGGAAGTAGTCGGGGATGCCTTGAACATTATAGAACGCAAGGCTCTGTGACTGCAGACCATTGCCGTCACGAACGTTAACCCAAGGGAGGGCTGCGGTCTGCTGTTTCCAGAAGTGCTCATCAGGGTCGATGCTGACCTGATATATCTCTAAGCCCTGGGCATGGTATTTGTTGTAGAGCTCACGAAGCAGAAGGATGCGGGCCGGTGAGTTCTCGGTGGCAAAGACGTGGAAGTCGAGCAGTACGACTTTGCCCTTCAGACTGGAGAGCTTGCGCTGCTTACCCTTGTTGTCGGGCAAGTTGATGTCAATGATACCTGCGGCACTAACCTTGTCGGCATCGATAGTCTGCGCACGGGCGGCATCGTTGATGCGGATGTTGTTCATACCCTCAATGGCGATGTTGTGCAGATTGGCGCCACGAGCAGAGTTGGGATAAAAACTGTCCCAACTGGTGGCAACAGCAGCAAAGGCCTTGATATCTTCACGGTCGGCACGAGGATTGAAGAGCAACATGTCGCCAAGCGTCTGGAACAAGGCAAAATAGGCGTAAGCCTTGCCAGGTTCGGCGTAGATATAGTTCTTTTTGATGTCTTCCTTATACTGGCTAACCAGCTTATAGATACTGTCGTTGGTCTCTCGAACAGTCAGGTCTTCATTCTCGCTGATGGCAATAGCGCGCTGGCGAAGGTCAATCTGCTTCAGTGCCAGTTCCTTTATCTTCAAACAGTTATCAGAGCCGCTTACCTCGTATTGGGTAGCCATCTTCGGATAGTCAGCCTTGACGGTAATAGTCTCGGTGGAATCGATGGAAACGTTGATAATCTGACCATTGATGCGCAGACGGTAGAACTCAGGAGCCTCCTGAGCGGCACCGCTGAAAGAGAACGTGCCGTCTTCGCCCAAACGAACGGAGTCGACAACGGTGATGTCTTCAATGCCAATATTCTCAAAGACAAGCAAGGAGTCCTTAGCATTGCTGATGGTACCCTCTACGTGGTACTTCTTCTCACTACATGATGCGATGGCTAATACAGCCATGGCAATCAACAGATATTTCTTCATGTTTTATGTTTTTTCCCTAATTTGACTGCAAAGGTACACCTTTTTTCCTAAAAAACAATAATATTCTCGCAAATATTCGTCTCTTATAATAATAATGTGTACCTTTGTGCCCGATTTTGCGCATAGACGCATGTTTTTTATTTATAGATGTTTTAATACAAGATGAACGTAATTACGAAAAGTATTCAGTTGCCTGATGGAAGAACCATCACAATTGAGACCGGGAAAGTGGCAAAGCAGGCC
>CACYBB010000072.1 GCA_902772585.1 uncultured Bacteroidales bacterium
CCTGGCTGACCAGAGCAAGAAGTCGCTCTTCAAGGCTCGCGCCATGCGCAACGATGTCAGCCTGAGCACCAAGCTGTACAGCGAACTGACGGGAGAAGATGAGGGACTCACCCCCACCCCCTCTCCTAGCGGCGAGGGGAGCAGTAACACTGGCAACGGCAACACAGGCGGTGGCAACACAGGAGGCAACACCGGAGGCGGTGACGAACCGGGCGGTGACGGAAATGACCAGAACTGATGTCTGATGTAAGAAGTAAGAAGTAAGATGTAAGAGTCTATGAAGAAGGAAACTTGGAAGACCATTATTCAGGTCATTGTATCAATTCTCACGGCAGCGCTGACTGCCCTCGGCACAACCTCGTGCATGGGCCATGCAATCTAACAAGAAAAAGACCGGAAGTGCAAAACTTCCGGCCCTTTTTTTTTGACTAATAGATTGTTGTAAAGACCTTGACGGACATCATTACCAGTACTACCGCCATAATGCGGAAAGTCAGTCTATTTGACAGCGAGTGTTTCAATGCTCAATTCTCAATTCTCAATTTTCAATTCGTTTCAGCACGCTCAATCCATCCGAGGTTGTCGCCCTTGCGGACCTTAGCGCCCTGCTTGGCAGCGACCTCGACGAGTTTACCACCCAGTGCAGCAGGAATGGGAACAATCTCGCCCCAAGGAGCCTGGATGTAGCAGAAGGTGTCGCCCTCCTTGTACTGCTGACCGATAAACGGCTCCAGACAAGGTGTGCAAGCGCCCTCACCAGAGAATTCGTAATAGACCTGCCCGGGAACGGGAGCCGTCAGGGCATCGGCCTTAGCATGCTTGAAGGCAGCAATCTCAGCCGGGCTCAACTTAGAACCGAGCTTAGCATCCTTGGCCTTCTGGATGTCGGCCAACAGCTGCTTCTTAGCCTGACCACTGCGGAACGGACGGTACTGCTCGGGGTGCATAGCGAGCTCGAAGAGCTCTTCGTTGTCCTGACCGTAGTCCCAACCGTTCTCGTCCATCTCCTTCTTGAAGCCGTCGAGGGCATTGGGGATGAGGGTGTGAGGATCAGCAGTAGTGAACTCGCGGTTCTGCTTCTTGGCCAGTTCGATGAACTCGGGATCGATGGTGCCAGGCACCTTGCCGCTCTTGCCAAGAATCATACCCCAGATGGCATCGTCCATCATGACGTAGCGTCCCTTGCCCTGCTCCATAGTCAGCAAGTTCATCAGGGCGATGTTCTTCGTGTACTGCGAGAACGGAGTTACCAATGGGGGATAACCCACGCGAGGCCAAACATACTCTACCTCGTTGAACAGCTTCACCAGCATGTCGTCCATAGAGAGTGTGGGCTCGCCCTTCTTCTCACGCAGCTTGTTAATCATGCTCTGGATAGGACCAAGGTCAGCCATCATGGAGCCCATCATGCCACCAGGCAGACCGCTGCCGAGCAACAGACTCGACATGTGCTTGTTGGCGGGATTGATGAAGTAGCCCAACCAGTCGTCAATGAACTCCTGCGTCAGGCTGCGTGCCTGCATGTAGGCGTTCATATTGATATCTGCCACCTCGAAACCTTCGTTCTTCAGCATCGACTGGACAGAGATGATATCGGGATGTACCTTACCCCAAGACAGAGGCTCGATAGCGGTATCGATGATGTCAGCACCGTTGTTACAAACCTCGAGGATAGAAGCCATCGAGAGTCCGGGACCAGAGTGGCCGTGATACTGGATGATGATGTCGGGGTGCTTGGTCTTGATGCTCTTGGTCAGGGCACCGAGCAGGGCGGGCTGTCCGATACCAGCCATATCCTTCAAGCAGATTTCCTCAGCACCGGCGGCAATCACCTCGTCAGCAATGGCGCTATAGTACTCAACAGTATGAACAGGGCTGGTAGTGATACACAGCGTAGCCTGTGGAATCATGCCAGCGGCCTTGGCCCACTTGATAGAGGGGATGATATTACGTGTATCGTTCAGACCGCAGAAAATACGGGGGATATCCACACCCTGGGCCTTCTTGACCTTGTACATCAACTCGCGAACATCGTCGGGAACGGGATACATACGCAGGGCGTTCAGACCACGATCGAGCATGTGCGTCTGGATGCCGACCTCATTGAAAGGCTTACAGAAAGCACGCACGGCAAGGTTAGGATTCTCGCCTGCCATGAGGTTGACCTGTTCGAAGGCACCACCATTGGTTTCCACACGGGCAAAGCAACCCATATCGATAATGACGGGAGCAATACGCTCTAACTGGTCCTTACGGGGCTGAAACTTACCGGACGACTGCCACATGTCGCGGTACACAAGACTAAATTTAATCTTTTTTTTCATGCTATTTGTCGATTTTGAAATAAATTTTCTGCAAAGATACAAAATAATTGAGAATAATTTCTTATTTTTGCACCATAATTTATTTAAAACAATGAAAAAGGCCTTATTTCCTATATTCGCCACGATGCTTTTGATGATAGCATGCGGCACCAACCAGCAACAGTCTGCCACTGACGTAGCAGACGATGCAATCAGTCTGAAAAAGAATCTTCCAGGCGACTCTGCGCTCTATGGACTGGCATGTGACGGGTGTACAGACTCTGTATTGGTGTTCCTCCCCTACTCTGGCGGTGACCCCGACACGTTTGACATCATCAATGCCTTCCAGCAACACCGCATCTACGGACGTCCGCGTATCGGTGACGAACTGGCAGTCATCATCAACCCTGCAGACCGCGACGAGGCACTCAGCGTAGTCAATATGGAAATGCTGAAAGGCGAATGGGGCTATATGGTACACCCCACCCTGCGCACTCCAGAAAGCTTGTCGAAGCGTATGCAGCGCCGCATGATAGAGCGCATTCCCGACTCAATGCGACAACTCATGTTGACGCCTCGTGAATACTCGCTGCGATTGAAGCGCGACTATACGGTTACTGCGCGAGGAGGCATACGTCGTCGCACCACTACCGACGACATGTCGCCAGTAGAATATCCTACCCTCAAGCGTTATACCGATTGGTACTTCTATAACGGCATGCTCATCCTGAAGGCCGATACCATCTCTGGATTCTCTCAAGAAGGTGACGTACCGGATACAGACACGGCAAAGATTTGCCTGCTGACACCCGACTCACTCATCTTGGAGTTCAACGACCATACGCAGGAATACTACCGCAAGGAGTAAAACCTCTCCCGTCAGCACGCTCGCTGACTCTCTGAAGAAGAGCTCGTAATTGTGTGTGTGTGAGCCCAATAATTAAAAATCAACATTGTATTGCAACGAACTATTAATATTACATGGAAGGAATTATGAAGCGAGTCATCTCCCTATTACTGCTGACTATTGCAGCTGTCAGTCTGCAGGCACAGGACTTCGATCTGTACTTTGCCAATAACGTTGGTGACGTGACAAGCCTGCGCAATATCAAGACTGACCCCAATCTGAAATGGAAGAAAGTGGAGGGAAGTTCGGTATCGAGCAACCGCGTAGATGTAGAGAACGTGGTCAACATGTTCAAGCAAACACGCATGAAGAAGCTTGATGACCAGAAGTTGTTCTGGAAGATGCGCGACGACAACCTGTTGTGCTTCCGCATCAACGACGGTAAGGGAAAGTCGGGCGAATATGAAGCTCGCCTGCG
>CACYBB010000073.1 GCA_902772585.1 uncultured Bacteroidales bacterium
ATTCTCATCCTTCAGGCGCATCACACTCGAACCGGTGAACACAATCTTCAGGTTGGGGTAGAGGTCGTAGCACTTACGGAGTTCACTGCTCCAGTTCGGCTGCTTGAATACCTGGTCGATCAGCAGTACACGACCGCCCTGCAGATAGAACTTACCCGCAAATTCGGCAATGCCGTGCCCCTGGAAGAAGAAGTTGTTCATGTTGATATACAGACACTGCTTGTCGGATATATCAAAACGCTCCTTGGCGTATTGCAGCAGGAAAGTGGTCTTGCCAACGCCGCGCGTACCTTTAATACCAATCATGCGGTCGTTCCAATCGATCTCATCCATAAGGGAGCGACGAACCGGGGCATTGGTATGCTCAACGAGGTATCTATGCGTTCTAAAAAATGCTTCCATCCTGCTGATTTGTTTTAAAACAGGTGCAAAGTTACTACTTTTTTCTAAAAAATGCTTCCATCCTGCTGATTTGTTTTAAAACAGGTGCAAAGTTACTACTTTTTTCTTAAATTGCAAAGTAGAAATAGCAAAATCTTATAAAAACGCCTGATTTTTACATTTTTTAAATCGCAAATGCTAAACCTTACGATGTTTGCTCCCGATTGAATGTCAGGAACACCACATTCTGGTTGTACATGAACTTATATTTGATGTCGGCCATCGTGTTCACCAAAGCGAGTCCCAATCCGTCGCCATCTTCGTTAAAGGAGACTGTCTTCAGTGTGGGATTGAAGGGTTTTCCGTCGTCTTTGATCAGTACGGACACTGTCTCTTTGTGACAGACGACATGTACGTCGAACAGGTGCTTGTCGGCATCTTTATTGACGGCATAGGTGACGATGTTGTACATCAGCTCCTCGCAGCAGAGATTAATCTGGAACGATGTGGCAGGCTCAATGTCGCAGGATTCCAGGAACATGGAAATGTTCTCAAGTGCCTGCTGTACGTCTTCATTCTTATACTTAACCGAGAAATTCAGCGACTGGCCGTCTTCGGCTTGGGGAATCAGTGTCATCACCTCGGTATCGGGATGCCGATGGTGGATGACCAGTGTGACAACGAGGTAGATTGCCAGTAGGAATAAACCGGAAGCGGGGAATCCCCACCACAGCCATTCTGGTCTTATCCATGCCAACAGTCCCACAAATAGAATCATGCTGCCCATCTGAACGATACTCAAGACAACGCTCAACGACCAGTAACCTAAAATCTGATAAAGAATACGATAGACCACAGCGATTGCGTATGGAATCAGGAGTAGGGCCATGCAGATGTATTTCATGACCTTATTGGTGAGCAGGCGCAGACCCTCAATGTCCTTTTCGCCTATCAACAGTCCGCCAATGGAATAGATCGAGGTCGCAATGCCGCTCAACACCATCTGTAGGATGATAAACAACTGGAAGCAGATGGCCCATGCAAAGATGCCGTCAGCGCCTAAGCTGCTGAGGATGATGCTATTGATGGCATAGGTGCTGATACCTAACAGCAGGGTATTGATGCCCATCGGGAATCCCATCATGACACCTTTCAGGATATACTGGTGGCACTGCTTGGTCTCTACCTGCCAATGATAGGAATTGTTGGCACTCCGGAAATGACGGGAACAGAGCAGTAATGCCGTCACGCTACCGATGATGGATGCCCAGGCAGAACCTTCGATGCCAGTCTTCAGGATCGCAATGAAAAGGATGTCGAAAACCAGATTGAGAAGGCTGCTGACCAGCACGGCATTCATGACCAACCGAGGATTACCGTCGGTCTTGATGAAGTTGGTGACGGTCATGAAGAGAATCGAGATGGTGGTGCCCAGCAGCATGATGCGCAAATAGCGGAGCGACAGCGTATAGACCACAGGCGTATCGTTGGTGATGAAACTGGCCACCTGGGGACTGAAGATTAACAGTAGGGCGGAGAAGAACACGCCAACGACTACAAGACCAATCAGCGTGGAGGTGAAGACCTTGTTTGTGGTCTCTGCATCACGCTCACCAAGCGATTTGGCCACCAGTACGGAACCGCCCATACCGAAGAGCATCATCAGGAAATTGAAGAAGATGACGACCGGTATCGTCAGGTTGATGGCAGAAATGGCCTCCGGACCGATGAACTGGCTGACCACAATCGCATCAGTGGTCATCGCTATCTGGGAAGCCACCGACGCCAGGATCGACGCCCACATAAACTGGTGCAGGGCCTTGGCAATCAGATAGCCTTTTTTCTTCCGTTCTTCTTGATTTCTCATGATCCTCCGTTATAATTTGAATGAGACGGTAGCCATGACAGTGCGTCCCTGTGCCCGATAGGGAACGTAGAACGAACCTCCTACAAAATAGTTCCTGTCAAACAGGTTATCACAATCAAACGACAGTTGGATGGCATCACGATAAGAATATTTGAGTCCCAGGTCAACGATGGCGTTTCCACTGAGTTCGTAATCCTCAGTGCCAACTATTTGGGTATTACGTTTGTTAAGCGTCTTAGTGGTACACTTCAAACCTGCTGTCAACCAAAGCAGATGATGACCGCTGTTTATGATGCGTTTGCTGCAGGTCAGATTGGCGGTGAATGTCGGAATGCTAAAGATCTGGTGGTCTGCATAGTAATAGTCTTCAGCTTCCAGTGGGCGCAAATAGGTCATGTTAGCATCGATGCGGAAGGAAGGAATACTGAAGCTCAGCTCTGTCTCAGCTCCAGTTACTTTCAAACTACCCGAGTTGATGTACTTTGGCGTCGTGGGATCTGTACTCGGGTTATTGATGACGATGTCCGATAACTGGTTATAGAATATGTTAACATCGTAGCCGAGATGCCAGTTGTCTATCTTTCCCATGAAGTCGAGCTGGAATGCATTCATAAATTCGGGCATGAGGTCTTCACTACTGCGTGCGGCATTTGATGAGTTATGACGATAGAAATAGGGCGCATCCACGAAGGCTCGCGAGAAAGACAGTTTCGTGGTGAATTTCTCATTGGGGAAGTAGATCAGAGCCACACGGGGCGATAATGCTGTGACATTCTTTCCGTTGGCACGATTCTTATTGTCGAAGCGCAGACCTGCATTGAGGATGAATTGCGACGTAAAATAGTGCTTGCCCTGAATAAAGGCAGAAAAACTTCTCTCGCTGCTGATGCGAAGGATGGGTTTTGTTTCTGGATAAGTCACAAAGACCTTGACAAAGTCCTCTCCCATGAGATAGTCATTACTTGCCAGTTTGAAGTATTCGAATTGAGCACCTACCAAGAGATTACCTTTCATGTTTCCAAGCGTATAGTTGGCATCACCCTTTGCCATAGCGCCGAGGGTGTATTCCTGAAAAGCCAAATTCTGCAACACAGCACCGTAATTCTTATAAATGGTCTCTCCTTTTTCATCTTTTACGGGACTGGCATTAGTGTCAAACACGGGAAGATGTAAGGAGTCGTCGGTTACAGCCAAATAGTTTTGTATGTCAAACCAGTCGCCGTAGGCTGTAACGTTAAGGTTGACTTTACCCAGTCGCTTGGTATAGCCCAGTTCCACGTGCTTTTCGTTGATGCTATATCCAGGCTTATTACCATCCAACTCACGAAAAGCATCATAACTGTAAGTCTCTCCGTACCAAGAATATTGTGGCACCTGTTTGCCGTTTTTCAGATTGAACATGAAATTGAAATCCTTATATTTCAAGGTGCAGCCAATGTCATAGGAGGGCTTCTCCCGATAGCCGCCAATATAGACAGAACCGTCGTGTGGCGTCATGGAATAGTCGGAAAACTCAGGAACATCAATTTTCTTGCCCTGAGACGTATAGATAGAGGCCCATGCCATCACATCGGCATCCAGCAGGGTCGTGCCGGCGATAAAGTCGGCACGGTGGGTGCCGTAGGAACCATAGCCGTATTTGCCCTTGACGCCATTCACCTCGCGACCGCTTTTGGTGATGATATTCACCACAGCAGTCAAAGCCACGTTACCGTACAGTGAAGATGCCGGTCCGCGCAAGATCTCGATGTGGTCGATCTTCTCAGTACTGATGGCATAGTCGAGTCTGCCGTTATTGGTGGCTCGTAAATTCAGACGGTGTCCGTTCTCCATCACCAGGATCTTTTCCTGACTCGACGTATAGACACCATGCATGGCAACGTTTGAAATGGAATAGGCAGAGACTTCGTTCAGACCTGGCACATAGGTGGCAAGGATCTGACCCAGGCTTTTGTTGTTACTGAGCTGGTCGATCATCTCGCGGGTAATAACGGTGACGGGTACGGGCGCCTCGTTGATACTCTCTGCCTGGCTCGAAGCCGTCGTCACAGTGGAGCTGCGACCCGACTTGAGCAGGGCAATCATATCCTCGAAGCGGATGGGATCCTGTACAGACGTATAATAAGGATTGATGCTCAGCAGTGCTCGTGCATACTGCTCAGATTTGTCCGTGTCATCTTGTGCGAGATAACAGATGGAAACCAACCGGAGGGCGCTTTGACGGAGATTACCGCTAAAATTATTGAGATGATCCTCCAGCAATTCTATGGCCTGGTCAAGTTGCCCGATCTGATAGGCTTCTTCAGCCTTTTCATAGACTTGACGCTGATTTTGCTTCTCCTGAGCAGACACCATAACTGGCATCCACATCATGCTCACTGCT
>CACYBB010000074.1 GCA_902772585.1 uncultured Bacteroidales bacterium
TGTAATGCCATTATCGAAACAGCCAGTAACACACTGATAGCAGGTTGTAAGAATACCGTCATCCCCAATAGCGTGACGAGTATTGGCGAGTGGGCTTTCTATGAGTGCTCTAAGCTTACCTCCATCACCATCCCTAACAGCGTGACGAGTATTGGAAATAAGGCGTTCATAGTTGTATCTAAACGGGTATAAACAACCAGGAATATCTAATACTAACTGCGCATAAAGCGCTCATTTTCAATAACTTTTGATTTTTAACACTTGATGTCTGGAATTTGGTAGTAACCGAATTTCAGTATATTTTTGCAACGTATTTCTACCGCGAGGAATTTACGAGGCCTGAAAATCGTCATTCTGTGGACTCAGTTGACAATGGGTTACGACGGGGTGCAAATGGTGACAAAACAGGACGGACGGATTCGGAGAGAGTTACGAAGCGGACAGAGTTGACAAATGGCGACAATGGTGCATGAAGGTTGACTCAACGGTAGGGGAAAAGGAAATGAACGTAAAACCATCAAAAGAGTGTTGAAAATGACAGCAATTAGAAAGTGCAAGTATTGTGGTAAGGAGTTCGTGGCAAGGTGCGGAATGCAGAAATATTGCTGCGAGGAGTGTCAGACGAAAGCGAAGGAAGCCAGAAAGAAGCGGCAGCTGGATTTTATGAATGCCGTGGAGCCAGTGATTGACCTGCAATGTCAGGAGTACCTGACGTTTGCCAAGGCTGCGATACTGATGGGGTGTTCGCGGCAATATGTGTATAAGCTGGTGAACGAGGGGAAACTGGCAGCATCGAGAATCAGCAGTCGTATGGCGTTTATACGAAAGGCTGATATTGAGAAGATGCTGACAGGGAATCCGTATCACAGGGTTTTGCCGACGAACAGGCCCAAGAAAGCATCTGTGCCAACAACGAAGAAAAGAAAGGCAAATGCCAAGAATGTGGAAAGTAATGCACAAGAATCCGAAGTGCTCGACTACATTTCTGGCGAGGAAGTCATGCGCATCTATAAAGTTAAGAAGTCGTGGCTCTATACCTCAGCGAAACGGAACCAAGTACCAGTTTGTCGAATTGCAGGAATGAACTACTACAGCCGCAAACACATGGACGCATTGTTTGGTAAGTCGGCTGATGTGGAGGCTGTCAGTGAGTGGTTGACGATGAAGGACACTCAGGAACTTTATGGCATGAGTGCTGCGTCTGTCCGCTCCAACGCCTATCGACATCATATTCCGACAAAACGTAAGTTCGGCCAGACTTATTATTCCAAAGACCATTTTGAACAGTTGAGGCGCACCGATATCGTGAATGATGACAGGTACTACACAGCGAGAGAAGCGGCTGAGAAATATGGGATGAGTACCGCCAATATCGGCATCATTGCCAAGAAGAACAGCATCGCTACGATCAAAGTCGGTGTGAAGAACTTAATACCTAAAGCTGACTTCGACAGGATAATGGCAGAGAGACTGGTCCAATATGGCAGCTACTCCCTTGTGTGAACAATCAAGTAAAACTACCGATTATGAGTAATCCGAATCAGTGTTTTCATGGGCAAAGTCCTCACCAACTAGCATTATATCGACATTATTGAAGCATTATGCGTAATAAGGTTGATAATCGGGGAATAATGAGGTAATTTTGCGATGTGAAGAAACGCTTCACCGATGAATATTCACTAAAATATAATAATGTATATGAGTAACATTTGTAAAACCGTGACCCTCCGCACACGGAAGATAAAAGGCGGAGAGCAGTTGTCCTTTTACTTGGACTACTACCCTGGCTACAGGGATGAGAGCACTATGAAGGTTATGCGCCACGAAAGCCTTGGCATCTACATCTATGCCAAGCCGAAGTCGCAGCGTGAGAAGGACTACAACGACCGTATGCGCGAGAAGGCCGAGGCCCTGCGCTGCCGTCGCTACGAGAGCATCGTCAACGAGCGCTATGATTTCTTCGACAAGGAGAAGATGAAGGGCAGCTTCCTCGACTACTTCAAGGACAAGGCCTACAAGAAGAACACGAAGTGGGAGAATGTCTATCTCCACTTCGAGAAGTTCTGCAACGGCAAGTGCCGCTTCGACGAGATCAATGTCGATCTCTGCAACAAGTTCAAGGAGTACCTGATGACCGCCCACCAGCTCAAACACACAGAGTACACCCTGCACATCAATAGCATCGCAGGCTATTGGTCAACCTTCCGCGCCGTACTCCACACCGCCTACCGCGAGCATAAGATTCAGGAGAATCCCAACGGCTTCTTGGAGCGCATTGACACCATCCCCACGGAGAAAGAGCACCTATCAAGGCAAGAACTCGTCAATCTGGCCAACACACCCTGTTCTTCGCCTGTGCTGAAGAAGGCCTTTCTCTTCTCTTGCCTCACAGGACTACGCAAGAGCGACATCAAGCAGTTGACTTGGGATAAGATCCAACCGTATGGCGATGGTTCTATGTACATCACCCTCCGTATGCAGAAGACGAAGGAACTGGTAAACAATCCCATCAGTAACGAGGCTCTGGAACTGATAGGCTTTAATGATGGCGATGAGAACCGCAAACCGACAGACAAGGTCTTTGTCGGCTTCAATGACAGCCTCACTCAGGCCCCTTTGAAGAACTGGATGAAGGAGGCTGGCATCACCAAGCATCTGAGCTACCATTGCTCCAGACATACCTTCGGTTCGCTACAGGTTGAGGCTGGCACCAGCGTCTATACTGTCCAGCATATCCTCGGCCACAAGAACGTCGCCACGACCCAGATTTACGCCGCCATGGCCGACTCCAGCAAGCGCGAGTCCGTTGACAAAATCACCCTAAAATCGGCGAAAACCGCAAAAATGGCTGTCGGATGAGTGAAAAATCGTCTCGTTTGTGTTAAATTTTGAAGAATAATTTTCAAAGGCATGGTTATTTGTTGTTTTTGATTACCTTTGCCCGCAAATTTCAGGACATCAATAAAAATCCAGTAATATGTACAGAAAAGTTAGCATTTCAACTTCGACCGTTCTGCCTGCGGCATTCTTCGCAGCCATCAGTGCCGTGGCCTTGGTCGTGTCATTCATGGCTGCGTCGTATCTCTACGCAAGACATACAGCGTACTTCTTGCCTTGTCGTTTATCCTGCTCGAACTTATGATTGTGGTCTATTTCTTCGTCTTGTCAGAGTTCAGCAGTTGTCTCTTTGGCAAGAAGAAAGACGCTCCTGTTCTGGACCAGGCCGATATTGTGCAGGCCGCTCCTGCACAACTGATAGATGCGCAAGCAGATTCTGCCCCGCCAGTTCCTGACAATGTAAGCATAACGCAGCCAGTCCATGAGGAACAGGCGGAAAGCCTACAGGTCCCTGACCCAAGAACGGATGAACCTGCTATTTCATCCAGTCAGGAATCTGCATCCTCAACCAGACTATATCCAGCATCCCCTGATGTCCCTGCCCCAACTCCGGCTCAGTCAGAAGAAACGAATAAGAAAATAGTCGAGCTCATGAATCTCAGCGCAGGAGAACAGCAGAAAAGAAGGGAGAAGTTCGCCCAAGACCGAAAGGAAATCATGCAGGAGTATATCTACTACTCGCTCGGCCCTCTGCTGGACGAACAGGACATTCTTGCCGTATGGCTTGAATATGAGTCAGCCCAAGCCCAGGCTCTGCAAGTGGAAAGACAAGGTGACCAGCCGTGATGTGCGCCATCTGACATGGAACATCGCCAAGCGCATGGGCATGGAGAACGGTTATAAGAGCGAGACTTGTGGCCGTTTCGTGAAGGCCCTGTTCCCAGACCTGTGTGTCAAGCGCGACGGTTCACCCTGTACGGACAGCTACCTGTCACAAAACCTGCTGGAGGAAAAACCCGATGACCTTATCAAGATTGACAAGCCTGAACCACATTCAATAGCTTTCCATTTTAGGAATATGGAAATGAAACAGGCAGTCTAACCAACTTTACAATACCGATTCCATCTCGCCGTACAGATTCATTGCTGGATCTGTACGGCGATTTTCTATGCCTATAAGTGAACCAGACTATTACCATACCCGTCCCTCCCACTGCAATAAACAACCATCCATAACCAGAGGCGACCATGGAAAACCAGCCCCATCCACATTATACCATTATTATCTGTACATTGTGCATCATAAACTTCATAACGCAATGATAATGCAGTTCTTTTGCCGACGAGACACAAAGGTCTCATTGTATCATATGAAGAACGTCGAATTGACATTCAACGACCTTCCTCAGGTCGTTGCCGAGCTTCGGGATGAAGTCATCGGCATGAAGGTGGCACTGCTTGACCTTCAGAAAGGCCAAACCAAGCAGAAGTTGGAACGTGTGCGTCGCACGATGAACGTGGAGGAAGCGGCTGACTATCTCCGTATGCCCCTGAACACCCTCTACATGAAGT
>CACYBB010000075.1:0-489 GCA_902772585.1 uncultured Bacteroidales bacterium
CTTTATCAGGTTTTTGAAATGCTAATATCGCCATTAATTTAAATGATTTTAGTTCTTAGAGTACAACTCAACGATTGACTGTTCCTTAATGTTCTCGGGAATATCGGCACGCTCAGGCATGTGGAGGAACTTACCACCCTTCTGAGCCTCGTCCCACTCAATCCAAGGATACTTCGAGTGGTTGAAACCAGCCAAAGCAGCCTCGATAACTTCGAGTGACTTAGCCTTCTCGCGAACGGCAACAATCATACCAGGCTTAACCTGGAAAGAAGGAATGTTAACAACCTTACCGTCAACGGTGATGTGCTTGTGACCAACGAGCTGACGAGCAGCAGCGCGAGTAGGAGCAATACCCAAACGGAATACTACGTTGTCAAGGCGGCTCTCAAGCAACTGGAGCAGCACCTCACCGGTGATACCCTCAGCCTTAGCGGCCTTCTCAAACAGGTTACGGAACTGGCGCTCAAGAACACCATAGGTGTACTTGGC
>CACYBB010000075.1:507-4279 GCA_902772585.1 uncultured Bacteroidales bacterium
TTTCTCCTAGACAAAACTTTGTCCGGGCCGAAGATGGCTTCTCCAAATCGGCGGGCAATTTTTGATTTCGGTCCAATATATCTTGCCATAATCTATAAATAAAAATTTCGTTATTACGATGTAACGTTATTACGATATAACGCCAATATTATACGCGACGACGCTTCGGGGGACGGCAGCCATTGTGTGGCAGTGGTGTAACGTCTACGATCTCCACAACCTCGATACCAGCACCGTGTACGGCACGGATAGCTGACTCACGACCGTTACCGGGACCCTTGACATAAGCCTTCACCTTGCGGAGACCCAGGTCGAAAGCGACCTTTGCGCAATCCTCGGCAGCCATCTGGGCAGCATACGGAGTGTTCTTCTTAGAACCACGGAAACCCATCTTACCGGCAGAAGACCATGAGATAATCTGGCCCTCGTCGTTAGCGAGTGACACGATAATATTATTGAATGAGCTGTGTACGTGGAGCTGACCGATAGCGGTAACCTTCACGTTACGCTTCTTTGAAGTGACTGTTTTCTTTGCCATAACTTTAAACTTTAAACCTTAAACTTTAAACTTACTTCGTGGCCTTCTTCTTATTAGCAACAGTCTTCTTCTTACCTTTACGTGTACGAGCATTGTTCTTTGTGCTCTGACCACGTACGGGCAGACCGTTACGATGACGGACTCCACGATAGCAACCAATATCCATCAGTCGCTTGATGTTCAACTGGATCTCACTGCGGAGATCACCTTCTACTTTGAATTCAGCGCCGATAATTTCACGGATTTTGGCAGCCTGGTCGTCACTCCATTCGTTGACTTTCAGGTCGCGGCTCACGCCGGCCTTGTCCAAAATCTTTGCTGAACTACTTCGACCAATACCATAGATATAGGTCAATGCGATTTCGCCATCCGCTACCTTTTTATGCTTATTTAACATAAATCTTTAACCCTGACGCATCTTGTACTTAGGGTTCTTCTTGTTGATAACGAACAGACGACCCTTACGACGTACGATTTTGCAGTCTGGGGTACGCTTCTTCAACGATGCTCTTGTCTTCATATTATTTGGTCTCCTTATTATTTGTATCTAAATACAATTCGTCCTTTTGTCAGGTCGTAGGGACTCATCTCCACCTTGACCTTATCACCGGGAAGTATCTTGATGTAGTGCATGCGCATCTTACCCGAGATGTGGGCGATGATGGGCACTCCATTCTCCAACTCTACACGGAACATCGCATTAGACAATGCCTCAACGATTGTTCCATCTTGCTCAATAGCGCCTTGTTTTGCCATACTTGGTTTAATAACGTTTGCCTTCTATTTGTTCAACTTCTTCGAAAGAAGATAATATCTCTGCCTGCCCCTTGCGCACACACAACGTATGTTCGAAGTGTGCTGCTGGCTTACCGTCGCGTGTACGGATGGTCCAGCGATCATTGGCATCCAAGTAGATATCGCGCTTACCCATGGTAATCATCGGTTCGATAGCGATACACATACCTGCTTTCAACATAATGCCGTTACCTCTGCGTCCATAGTTGGGAACCTGCGGGTCTTCATGCATCTCATGGCCAATGCCATGACCTGTCAACTCGCGGACGATACCATAGCCGTGGGCTTCGCAATGGTCTTGCACCGCACTGCTGATATCACCAAGGTGTTTCCCTGCTACGGCGTTCTCTATACCCTTATAGAGTGACTCCTTCGTGGTGCGAAGCAACTCTTTGACTTCCTCGCTGACTTCGCCGACACAGAATGTGTAGCAAGAGTCGCCACAGAAGCCGTTGAGTAGCGTACCGCAGTCGATGGAGATGATGTCACCGTCCTTCAAGACCGTTGTGTCGTTTGGTACTCCGTGGACAACAACATCATTTACCGAGGTGCAGATGCTGGCAGGAAACGGCCCTCCATATGGATTGGGGAAACCCTTGAAAGTGGGAATTGCTCCGTTGTCGCGAATAAATTCGTCGGCAATCTTATCCAACTGGAGGGTCGTTATACCAGGCTTGATATGTTTTGCTAATTCGCCAAGGGTCTTACCAACGAGTTGGTTGGCCTGGCGCATCAGCTCTATTTCATCTTCAGTCTTCAGAAATATCTTCATACTGAACCTTAGTAGGCGCTCATGCCACGTCCGTGGATACGGCCTGAGTTGAGCAGTCCGTCGTAGTGACGCATGAGCAGGTGGCTCTCAATCTGCTGGAGTGTGTCAAGCACAACACCAACAAGAATCAGCAGTGATGTACCGCCGAAGAACTGAGAGAAGGCATCCTGCACATTGAGCAGTCCTGCGAGAGCAGGCATAATGGCGATGAAGGCGATAAACAGCGAACCCGGCAGCGTGATGCGAGACATCACCTCGTCGATAAAGTCTGCTGTTGGCTTACCAGGCTTGATGCCAGGAATGAAGCCATTGTTACGCTTCATGTCTTCAGCCATCTGCGTAGGATTGAGCGTGATAGCAGTATAGAAATAGGTGAATGCAATAATCAGGAACGCAAAGATAATGTTATACGTCCAGCTGTGATGATCGAGCATGGAACGTACGAACCAACTTGCATTCTCCGGTGCTGCATACTGCACGAAAGCCAATGGGATGAACATCAGAGCCTGAGCAAAGATGATAGGCATCACGTTAGCAGCGAACAGCTTCAGCGGGATATACTGACGGGCACCACCTACCTGCTGGTTGCCTACAAGACGCTTAGCATACTGTACGGGAACCTTGCGGACACCCTGTACCAGTACAATGGCTGCGCAAACTACCAAATAGAGAATGATAATCTCGACGAGGAACATTACCAGACCACCACCAGTGATAGCAGTGAAGCGAGAGGTAACTTCCTGGATGAACGCCTGTGGCAGGCGAGCAATGATACCGATCATAATGATCAGTGAGATACCATTTCCTATTCCCTTATCCGTAATGCGCTCACCCAGCCAAAGGATGAACATACTGCCGGCAGCCAGGATGATTGTTGCTGGGAACACGAATACTGACCAGCTGATACCTGATGCCAGAGCAGCACCGGCCTGCATCTTCAGATTGATGAGGTAGCTCGGTGCCTGGAACAGCAGGATAGCCACTGTCAGGTACCGAGTATAAGTCATAATCTTCTTGCGGCCGCTCTCACCCTCACGCTGCATCTTCTGGAAATAAGGTACAGCAACAGCGAGGAGCTGCATAACGATAGAAGCAGAGATGTAGGGCATGATTCCTAACGCAAAGATAGATGCGTTGGAGAATGCACCACCGGAGAACATATCCAACAGTGACATCAGACCACCAGCAGTCTGTGACTGCAGTTTGTCCAACAGTGCAGGATTGATACCAGGAAGTACTACGAATGATCCGAAGCGGTAAATGGCTACGAACAGCATCGTGATAAGGATGCGCTGGCGCAGGTCCTCAATCTTCCAAATGTTCTTCAGTGTCTCTATTAACTTCTTCATTGTCTTGTTTAGATTATAGTTGCGTTACCACCTACTGCCTTGATAGCTTCCTCGGCAGTCTTAGAGAAGGCGTTAGCCTCGACGTCAATCTTAGCCTTCAGTTCACCGTTACCAAGAACCTTTACCAGTTCCTTGCCGTTAGTCAGGCCGGCAGCAACCAGCTCTGCAACACCAATCTTGGTGAGGTTCTTCTCCTCTGCCAGCTTCTGCAGAGTAGAAAGGTTTACTGCGAAGTACTCCTTGTGGTTGATGTTCTTGAAACCAGACTTCGGCAGACGACGCTGCAGTGGCATCTGACCACCCTCGAAACCAATCTTC
>CACYBB010000076.1 GCA_902772585.1 uncultured Bacteroidales bacterium
TGATAAGCCAATCGTTCATCGCCTGACAGCAGATAGATGATTCCACAATAGGTGAAGCCATGCTTCAAGATGTTGTGCTGCATGATTTTATTGTCACGATGGGTATCAATGCGGATGTTATGATCATGCCTGAAACAGTAGTCCATGATACTGCTAAAGATACCATGAGTATCGGGATAACTGGCAATACGATGGACTACATGATAGGGTTGAGTATCGTTCAACCACTTACCTTTATATATATTATAATAGGTAGGTTCTGGGGATGGCAGGAAAGCAAAGTAGCCGACAATGCAACCATCATCCTCGATGACAAAGCCGCCATTCCGTTCCATGTCTGCCGTTATGACAGCCTCAGACGGATAGCCATCTCCCCATTGGTGCAAATTGCCAGACTGCCGCATAATCTTCTTTGCAGCATCCATGACTGCCATTATATCAGCCATGTCATCTGGTCTCGCTACTCTTATAATCCTCTCCATCAATTCTTCTCTTTAATGTTTGGCAGCAGATATGTTACTATACCCAACAACGGTAGAAAAGCCGTCAGTTGGAATACATACTGAATGCTCGTAATATCAGCCAACCAGCCAAAGATAGCGGAGCCAATACCTCCTAATCCAAAGGAAAGTCCGAAGAAAGCCCCGGAAATCATACCAACATTGCCAGGCAAAAGCTCTGTTCCATAGACAAGAATAGCCGACATAGCCGATGACATAACCATACCCACGAGGATGACAAGGATAATCGTCCAAGTCAAATCACAATAAGGCAGCAACAATGCAAACGGTGAAGATCCAAGGATGCTTACCCAAATCACATATTTGCGTCCATACCTGTCACCTAGTTCTCCACCTATCAGTAGTCCGATGGCCGTAGAAACCAGGAAAGCAAACAACACATATTGCGAGGCTGTAACAGATAGACCGAACTTGTCTATCATGTAAAATGTCAAGTAGCTTTGGATATTGGCTGTGTAGAAGTCCTTGGAGAACATCAATACCAGCAACACCAAAAGGGCAACAACGATCTGATGTCTTGACAGATGGCTTTCGTTTTCAACGTCGAATTTTGACTTACTCCGTCCATACAACTCTATCTGTTTCTTATACCAACTGCAAATCCTAGCCAAAACCCAAATTGCCACAACTGCAAGCAGGGCAAACCATCTGATGCTACCCTGTCCGTGAGGAACCACAATCAATGCAACTGCTATAGGGCCAAAAGCTCGTCCTACATTTCCTCCAATCTGGAATATCGACTGAGCCATGCCCTTTGCTCCCCCAGATGCCAGTCTAGCAACCTTTGAGGATTCAGGGTGCAGGACGGATGAACCTACTCCCACAAATGCTACTGACAATAGAACCAATGGGAAACTCTCAGCCATAGACAGCAACAACAGCCCTATCAATGTGAAGCACATACCTACAACCAAACCGTATGGCCTCGGATGCTTGTCTGAGAAATAACCCACCATCGGCTGTAAGAGCGAAGAGGTTATCTGGTTTGTCAGCGTTATTGCTCCAATCTGCATGAAACTCAGTCCAAGTGACTCCTTAATCATTGGGTAGATAGCAGGGATAACCGCCTGAAACATGTCATTTAGAAGATGTCCCAAACTGACCATCAAGAGGATGGATAACGCTGCTTTTTTCTTTAAGTCTCTCATTTTACAAAGTGTGGGAAATCAGCTTCACCAAGTTTAGGTTCGTATGTAAATCCCTCATAACCGAAGGCACAGAGATCTTCGGGCTTGTCGATACAGTTCTCAATGATGAATCGTGTCATGGCTCCCCGGCATGTCTTAGCCCAAACAGCCTGAATCTTCAACTCGCTGCCTTTTCTAATGTAGAACAAAGGCTGTACTATACGGACTTCCTTACGGACTCGCTGCCAGTCAAACAAATGCTGGTATTCCTCTGTAGCAAGATGTACCAGAGTTCCTCCATCTGCTTTCACGGCATCAATCAATATGTCAGTTAGACGGCTTTTCCAAAAAGCAAACATGTTCTGTCCCTCTCCGCTTGGTAGCTCCACATTTCCCTCCATCCTATACGGAAGAATGGCATCTAATGGGCGAAGCAGTCCATAGAGGAAAGAGGTAATCCATAACTTTTCCTGAGAATAATTGAGGTCATCGACATTCAAAGTGTCAGCCTTCAGAAGCTTGTATGCCTGACCATGATAGGCAAGAATGGCAGGAAGCTTTGGGGTATCACCAAAGAAATTCATGTATCGCAATCTGTTCTGGGCTGCAATCTGACGGCTACAACCCAGCATGTCGGCAATCGTATCTGTTGAATACTGAGCCATATCCTTCGCAAAACTGTCTGCCTCATTCTGAAAACGAGGTGATGACAGGCTAATGTCAGGGGATGACTTTACCTTATCATTCATTATCTTTGCGGAAGCGAGTATTATCTGCATATCTTACCCTTTCAACTGTTCTTCCAAAAACTCTGCTGCATCGGCTACACAGTTAGGACACTCACGGAGTACCACTTTTGTACCCACACCTTTCAGTAGCTTGCATTGGGTGGCTCCGTTTCTTTCCTGGAACTTGGTCATAATCTGCCGCATCTGTTTCATGGACTTCACCTTGTCCTTGTTGACCAATCCTAAGACAAGACCAGACCCAACAAGTGCGCCACAGGTTCCTTCCATGTTTCCCATACCACCACCGAAAGCTCCGGCAATGTTCATGGCATCATCTTCACTTATCCCTGCTACGTCCGCATAGGTATGAAGAATA
>CACYBB010000077.1 GCA_902772585.1 uncultured Bacteroidales bacterium
TCGAATCGTGTGAAGCGCGTCTATTTCCAGGATTAAATGAAGAAATATCTGCTGACGATAGTCCTCGCACTATGTGTGTGCGCTCTCCCGCTCATGGCTGTGGTGAGCGGAAAGTCGTTGTCTAATACGTTAAAAGACCTGTGTACGGAGTTGCAAGCAGCCTACCAACAACGTTCAGATGCACAGCAGCGCTTCAACGAAGATTTTGAACGTCAACACCAACGGATGATCGACGTCATTACCGAGTCGAATGAACTATCCATCCTGCTCTACACGCAGGAACAGGAAATGACGTTCGATTTGGCCTACGCCCTGAAGAAGGTGACCGCCAACTACAAGGACTTCAGCAAAGACCGACGGCCGTACGATCACATCGTCAACAATCTGAACTACGAGATTGACCGCAATGCCCGACTCATTGAGGCCTTGCGCCGACTGCCGCCGATGAAGAAGGAAATAGAGGTGGAAGTCGTACCAGATAGTCTGATGTACCACAACGATTCACTCGATGTCCATCTCTCGGATTCCATATCTTCGTTGGAAAAAGAGGTCATTAGGATTGCCTTTAAGGATTCGCTCTCTGCCCCCTTTGTCTTGGACTCGACGGGCGTGGTGCTTCGTGACTCCTGTATCTTCTTTGTCTCGGAAATCCTGAAGATGAATGCCGACAACCGGGCTACCTTGATTGCTGACAGCATGCACTATCAGGAAGCATACCTGCGCTTGAAGGAGACCTATGACTATGCAGAGACGCGCTATCGGGCGCTCGAACGCTATATCTTTGTGGACGGACAGACACCGTTTTTGGAAATTCTGGCGAATCCCGGCTATTATTGGAACAAGACCAAGGTGGACTTGCGTGGGCAGTATAGTCTCAAAGAATTGAGTGACGGTGTTAATGAAAGCGATCTTGATGAAAATGCTTCTGAAGAAGAGGATGATACCAAGTTCTTCCAGCATCTTTCCAGTAAAGCGGAAAATACATTGTTGGTGATTGTCTGTGTCATGCAAGTGGTCGTACTGGCTTCCTTCTGGCTCCTGACCTTCCTGGTCCTTTGGCTGCTTTATCGCTATACCAGGTTGAAGCGTTATGTTCCTAAAAAGAAACTGTCTATCATCTCGATACTGATGGGTACCATCGTGTACTTCCTGGTGTTTGGCTTCTCCTTGTATGGTGATGAATATATCAATTTGGGTGTGGAGCACATCAACACCTTCCTGTGGCTGCTCATTGCCATTACAGGCTCGTTGCTGCTGCGCGTCAAGCCCGACCAGTTCCGGCAGGGATTCTTGCTCTATTCCGCCACTTTCTTAGTGGTGCTGATGATTATCTCCTGCCGCATCACCTTCATGCCCGACAAACTGATGGTGCTCCTGTTCCCGCCCGTCCTGCTGCTGATTGCTATCTGGCAGTTATGCTGTTGTATCTGGGTCAGCGGTAAGGCTACATCCATCGACCTCACGTTGGGCTGGGGGGCATTAGCCGTCTATCTTGTTGCCTTCGTGTTCGCGTTCCTGGGCTATACCTTTGTGGCTCTGCTCATTCTGGTGTGGTGGTATTTCCTGTTGGCAGTCTGGTTGACAGTGGTCTGCATCTTGGACTTGATGAGCCGATACAAAGAACGCTGGCTCGACAAGCGGATTGACAACATGCGCAATCGCATTACTTACGTGTCGGGCGAAGACCGTGAGTCGCTGTTGTTTGGTGCCACCTGGTTCTACGACCTCATTCGTCAGGTGGCTATCCCCACCATCGTGCTGCTCTCCTTGCCGTTGTGTGTGCGTCTGTCGTTAAGCATTTTCGACTTTGACGATCTGTTCGTTAAGTTCTACGAGGAGCCGTTTATCCATCTCTCCGACATGAATGGTGTTGAGACATTAAGCGTCTCAGTAAAGAGTATTATTTATCTGTTGATACTCTTCTATGTCTTGCGTTACATCAGTCGGGCCGTCCACGCCATCTGGCAATATGTCCGTTACTTTGCATTTATGCGCAAACATAACCGTACATCCATTCGTCCGAATGAAATTAACCTGTCGTTGGGCAACAGCATCATCAGCGTACTTATTTGGATGATATTCGCTGTAGTCGTCATTTCCGTATGGCAGATTCCTACAGGTTCACTGGGACTGATAGCGGGAGGCTTGTCGGCAGGTATCGGTCTTGCACTGAAGGATGTCATCAACAACTTCATCTACGGCATTCAGTTGATGGGTGGACGACTGCGTGTAGGCGACTGGATTGAGTGCGAAGGCGTACGTGGTAAAGTGACCGCCATCAACTATCAGTGCGTACAGGCCGAGACCATCGAAGGCACAGAAATGTCGTTCCTCAACTCATCGCTCTTTGGCAAGAACTTCAACAACCTGACCCGCAACAATTCCTACGAACTTACCGTCATCACCGTTGGTGTGGCCTATGGAACCGACATCACGCAGGTACGCAAAGTGCTGGTGGAGGGGATGCAGAAGATGCGTACCAAAGATCAGTACGGCCGCGAGATCGTGGATCCCAAACGTGGCGTCTATGTGGTAGTTGGCAATATGAGTGACAGCGCTGTGGATATCAATGTGAAGCAGTATGTGCTGGTGGCTGAGCGTATCGGCTACGTGGATCGTGCCAAGGAGGTGATTTACGAATCCCTGACCGCCGCCGGTATCACCATCCCCTTCCCGCAGTGTGATGTTCATCTGAGTTGATTAATCTTTGCAGTGCATTTCCCC
>CACYBB010000078.1 GCA_902772585.1 uncultured Bacteroidales bacterium
ACTCCATTCGTTGCCATGACGGGCATAACTCTGATCTGCAGCGAGGGCAGGAACGGTGACTGAGTCGATCAGTTCGACAGCATTACCATTGTAGAATCCGATCCATACAGGTTCTGACATGGGAACGGGAAGCGAGAGGTGCAACTTTCCCTCAGCAGGATTTGAGTTGCAGTAGAACACAAGGTGCTGTCGCCCGCCAATCTGGGTACGAGGATCTCCGTTGGGGATGACACTCATACGCTTGATACGTTCAGGAACGCTCATCTGAGGGTCGAGGACAGAACGGTCGGTCGTGAAGTACATGCCTCGGATGTTATAGGTGGTGAACGATGTGTTCTCCACCTCTATCCAGGCTTCACGATTGCCAAACTCATCCACAATGCTGGCAGTGTTATTGGTCAGCACCTCGTTCAGTCGGATGTTCTTGGCTCCCTGAGCCATGGCCGACGTGGTGCTTGCCAGTAGCATTCCGCATAGCAGGATTCTTACTTTATTCATTGTTGATATTATTATATAGATTTTCTTATTTGACTAACTGCAGAAGAACAGTACGATGATCTGTGCCGTGAAGATCCTGAGGAACATCGCGAGCGGATATACCGTTGAGTAACCGATGGCAGGAGCTTCCTTAGAACAGATGCTGTTGGCATAGGCCAGGGCAGGGGGATCGGTATAGCTACCTGCAATCATACCTGCGATGGTGAAGTAGTTGAACTTATAGCGCATTCTGGCAATCGGACCAATGATCAGAATCGGGATGACTGTGATCAGGAAACCAGTCAGCACATAAAGCAGACCATCGCCTTCTACCACCGTCTCAAAGAAGTTGGCACCTGCCTTAATACCTACTGATGCCAGGAAGAGCACGAGTCCGATCTCGCGCAGCATCATGTTGGCTGAGGTGGTGGTATAGGTTACCAGATGAATCTTATAGCCGTAGCGGCCAATCAGGATGGCGATGATCAGCGGACCGCCAGCCAGACCCAGTTTCACAGGAACGGGCATGCCAGGGATGGCAAGTGGGAATGAGCCGAAGATCAGACCAAGGAAGATGCCGACGAAGATGGTGGCAATATTGGGGGCATTCAGTTTACTCGTGGAGTTGCCCATCTTGTTGGCTACACGGTCAACGGCATCCTCAGGACCCACCACCATGATCTTGTCACCAACCTGCAGTGGCAGAGAGGCTGAAGCGAAGAGGTCCATACCATGACGGGTCAAACGGGTGACGTTCACACCATGCACACTTGAGAAGTGCATCGACGCCAAGGTCTTACCGTTAATCTTCGGATTGGTGATCAGGATACGCTTCGATACAAGAGGCTGATCCTGCTGCTCAAAGTCGATGTCGAGCTTCGGGCCAATGAAGGCCGTGATGGCCTCTTGGTCTGCCTCTGCGCAGACAATCAGCATCTGGTCGCCTACATGGAAGATCGTATCACGGTTGGGGATACATAACTCTCCCTCATGAACCAGACGGGAAATCACGAAGTCACGGTTCAGGAAGTCATGTACCTGTAAGAGCGTCTTTCCTTCAAGATACTGGTTAGTGACTTCCAAGTGCATCTTGTAGGGCTTCTTATTGGTCTTCGTACCCTCCATCTCCAGGAGCTGCTTCTCTTCGTCTTCCAGCTTCACGTTGCACGCGTACCTTATTAATACAATAGCGCCAATGATGCCCAACACACCTAACGGATAAGCACAGGCATAGGCGGAAGCAATCTGTGGGGCACCATTGGGGAACACAGTGTTCAGGGCCTCGTTGGCAGCACCAAGACCAGGGGTGTTGGTAACGGCACCATAGAGCGTACCTACCATCATAGGAAGACTGGCGGTGTTGGAGGTGTCGAAGAAGATGTAATAGCAGGCAAACATCACAAGGATATTCAGGAGAATGGCACTGGCAGCCAGTCCGTTGAGCTTGATTCCTGCTGTTCCGAAACTCTCAAAGAAACCGGGTCCCACCTGCATACCAATCATAAACACAAAAAGTATCAGTCCGAAATCCTGAATAAATGTCAGAATCGGGGTTGGAGCAGTGAACCCGATATGCCCAGCCAGAATACCTGCGAATAGCACAAAGGTGACGCCCAAGGAGATACCGAATACCTTGATCTTTCCCAAATAGACACCAATAGCAATGACAATGGCATACAATAGCGCAATATGCGCTACGGAGTCAGTCGTTGTAAATAGGTCTTTCAACCAATGAAATGATTCCATTTTTCTTACTCACTTTTATATATCTCTATTTTTTCTTGCCAATTTGGGTGCAAAGTTACAAAATATTGCTCAAAACAAGCTATTTTGTGCACATAATTTTGAATAAAAACTGATTTTTTATTTCTTTCACAATTTAAACGGCTGTTTTGGCTAAAAAGTTTGTACCTTTGTACCCTGTTAAGTGTAGCTTAAAACAAAACGTATATAATAATTTAGCACTGTAACTATGGCAAACAAAGAGAAGCTCTTTACCGAGTTTACCGCGCCGACCACCCAAGAGTGGCTCGACAAGATTGAAGTCGATCTTAAAGGTGCCGACTTCCAGAAACGCTTGGTATGGAGAACCAATGAAGGTTTTAATGTACAGCCCTTCTATCGCCGTGAAGACCTGGCGAATCTGAAAACCCCCGATGCACTCCCTGGTGAGTTCCCATTTGTGAGAGGTAACAAGAAGGACTCTAACGTGTGGTATGTTCGTCAG
>CACYBB010000079.1 GCA_902772585.1 uncultured Bacteroidales bacterium
TGAATTAAAGAACAGGTACATGATGATCAACCCACCTGAGGATTGGAAAATGCCTGAAAGCGAACAAGCAGAGAACAAGCACCGTACAAGTACCGAACAAGTTGCCGAACAAGTTCGAACCCTTGTCTTATCAATAGGAAAAGACCAACTTACCTTGAAGCAGATGATGGAAAAGATGAATCTGAAACATCGGCCTAACTTCATCGATAACTATCTGAATCCTGCTATAGCAGACGGTTATATCCGTTTGTTATACCCTCAATCCCCTCACCATCCCCGCCAGAAATATTTTCTGACAGTCAAGGGACTTGCGCTATATAACGAATGACGCAACCATTGTATAACTTAAAAACAATAGAATCATGAAGCCAGTATTATCATGGATGTGTGCCGCAGTCCTTATTGGGGGGCTAACGTTGTGCACATCATGTACGTCGAATAAAGATAACGCTCCATCGGCTGAGGCATCAGTGTTTATCCCCAAGGCACCAGACTATAACGACGCGACCATGTGGGTGACTGCCGATGGCGATACTGACGGCACGGGAGCCGACATCTTCTACGTCGTCTCGACGTGGGAAGAGGACTGGACGACGGAGGATGGCAGGATATGCCATTATGCCGACGTGTGGAACCAGGAACACCGCGAGCACATGCGGACGCTGGAAATCGACAAGGTGGCGGCGTATATGTCGCCAGGCAATCGTTTCTTCGCCCCGTACTACCGTCACACCACCATTGACGCCTGGGTGACGCAGAATGAAGATACCCTCATGCGTCGTGCACGGTTGGCAATGGATGATGTCTGCGCGGCCTTTGACCACTTCCAGGCTCAACGGAATCAAAGTCGTCCGCTCATCATTGCAGGCTTCAGTCAGGGCGGTCTGGCTGTGGTGGAACTGCTGAAACACATCAATGACGAAACCTACAGCCAATTGGCTGCGGCATACGTTTTGGGCTATAAGGTGACTGAAGCCGACATGGCTCAGTGCAGCCACATACGTCCTGCTGAGAGCGAGACGGACACGGGTGTCACCATCTGCTACAACACCGTGAAGGATGTGAAGTATATCATACCTATTATCTCTGCCTCCGACATCTGTATCAATCCCGTAAACTGGCATACGGACGACACACCCGCCATTCTCCACGACACCATTACTGTCACCGTATCGCCAGCGTATCATGTCCTTGTGGTCACTGGCTACAGCGGTTCAGAGTATGCCCCCTACAAAGACTTCCTCAATGTGGGCGATATCCACAGTTGCGAACCCTGGCTCTATAGTGAGTGCCTGGCGAAGAATATCGCCGTGAGATCTAAGAAGTGGCGTGAAAAGGAATAAAAAAATCGCACAGGGCAATGCTCTGTGCGATTTTTGTATTGTAAAGTAAGTGATTAGAGGCTGAACTTGTAACCGAGAGTCAGCATGAATACGCTGTTCTTGTTCTTAGTGATCTTGTCGTAGGTATCGTAATTACCATTCTTGAAAAGATCCTTACCAACGTTGGTCAGACCTGCATTGTAACGAGCCTCGATAACCAGTCCGAAGGGAGCCTCGTAAGCAACGCTGAAGGGAATTGAGAAATCAAAGGTGTTGCAGTTGTCCTTAATGTTCACATCAGCATTGTCACCAGTAATCTTAGCGCTTGTCATGAAACCAGGCTGAATACCAGCACCCAGAGCCAGACCCTTTACAGGGTAGAACTTAGCCATAATGGGAACGTTGATGTAACCAAGAGAAATCTTAGGATCTACACCCTTCACCTTTGAACCCTGCTGAGCATACTGAACACCTGCAGCAAGACCAAACCAAGACTTCATCTGATACTGTGCCTCAACACCAGCAGTGAAACCTGCCTTTGCTCTGGTATCGTCGCCTGTGATCTCAGAAACAGTCAAACCAGCCTTGGGCTGCAGTGAGAATGTACCCGGCTCAAACTGAGCATTTGCGCTCAAAGTAGCTACCATCATGGCAGCGATCATCATCATTTTTTTCATAATCATACGAATTTTTAATTGTTCTCTATTTTAATGTTTGATTTAAAAATCGACTGCAAAGGTAGAGTAATTTGGGGAATCAACCATCCTTTTTTTGTGAATTGTGTGCGATAACAACCTCCTTTTTTGATGTAAGTCAAGGAGGTGCTAATCGATGAACACAACTTTGCTGGGATCGCGTGGTTTAGCCTCGGGCGTCTCATCAGGATAGCCGACAGCCAGGATGTAGTTGATCTTATAGTCAATGGGGATACCCAGTGCTTCTCGGAAGAACTCGGTCTTGGGGTCGCTCTGGATGAAACGGACGATACCGCCGAGACAGCAGGTGCCGAGACCTATCGACTGGGCTGCCAGCATAATGTTCTGGCCCAGCATACCGGCATCAATCTCACCACCGCCTTTCGCAGGCGTGCAAACCAATATAATATTAGGCGCATTGCGGAACAGGTTTTTGAAGCCTTTGTCGCGGGCTACTTGCTTGGCGTTTTGTTGCTTGAACACGTTGTTAACCTGAGCGAGCAACTCCTGATTCTCTACCACGCGCAGAACCCAAGGCTGACGGTTACTGCCACTGGGGGCGTTGATGCCACACTCGACCAGATAGGCGAGT
>CACYBB010000080.1 GCA_902772585.1 uncultured Bacteroidales bacterium
CACAGGGAAGATGATGCAGTGGAACACGATATTGTCCTTGCCGATGAAGTGTACCAGACGGGTGTCCTCATCCTGCCACCATTTCTCCCAGTTGCCCCATTTCTCAGGCTCCTTGGCGCACAACTCTACCGTGTTCGATACATAACCGATGGGGGCGTCGAACCACACATAGAGCACCTTGCCCTCAGCACCCTCTACGGGTACGGGGATACCCCAGTTCAGGTCGCGTGTCATAGCACGGGGCTGCAGATCCATCTCCAACCAGCTCTTGCACTGGCCATAGACGTTGGGACGCCACTCTTTGTGACCCTCCAGAATCCACTCCTTCAGCCACTCCTGATACTCGTTCAGAGGCAGATACCAGTTCTTGGTGCTCTTCAGCACGGGGGTAGAGCCAGAGATGGTTGACTTAGGATTGATGAGCTCCGTAGGACTCAGGTCACGTCCACACTTCTCGCACTGGTCACCGTAGGCACCTTCGTTGTGGCAATGAGGACATTCGCCAGTAACATAGCGGTCTGCCAGGAACTGTTTGGCCTCCTCATCGTAGAGCTGCTCGGTGGTCTCTTCTACCAGCTTACCCTCGTCGTAGAGCTTGCGGAACCATTCAGCAGCAAACTTGTGGTGCGTCTCCGAGGTCGTGCGACTATATATATCGAATGAGATGCCAAACTCCTCAAACGAGTCCTTAATCATCTTGTGGTAACGGTCCACGACATCCTGTGGAGTGATGCCCTCCTTGCGGGCACGAACGGTGATGGGTACACCATGCTCGTCAGAACCACCAATGAACATCACGTCCTCCTTCTTCAGACGGAGGTAGCGCACGTAGATATCGGCAGGGATATAGACACCTGCCAAGTGACCAATGTGTACACCGCCATTTGCGTAGGGCAGGGCAGAGGTCACCGTTGTTCTCTTGAATTTCTTTTCTGCCATTTCCTTATCTTTTTTCAATTTTGGGTGCAAAATTACAAAATAATTATGAATTATGCTGTAGCGAAAACAAATTTTTCATCTTTCATCTTTCATTTTTCATCTTTTTATTGTACCTTTGCACCCGCTTTTAATAATAGGGGTACTTGCTGAGGCTATGAGAAGTCCGACCCCCTTTAACAAAACAAGAACAAAATGGAAGAAAAGAAACGTGTCAGCGTGCTGTTTATGCTTTTCGGCACCCTGTTCTGCGTCTGCCTGATTACGGCAAACGTATTGGAAACAAAGCAACTCGGTGTGTGAGGTATGGGGTTACAGTCGTACCCGTATGCTTATCTGGATGGGCTTCGCCATGAACTTCTTCTTCGTCATCATGGGAGCCATTGCCGACTGGATACCAGGTGCTTCCTATTGGGATGGCGATGCAGGATTCCATCAGATTTTTGGTCTGGCACCGCGTATTGCATTGGCTTCGTTCATCGCTTTCATCTGTGGCTCGTTCACAAATGCTTATGTGATGTCTCGTATGAAACTGTCGTCGGGGGGTAAGAACTTCTCGGCCCGTGCTATCTTGAGTACCGTGTTTGGTGAGGGGGTAGACTCCATCATCTTCTTCCCGCTGGCCCTGGGTGGTGTCATTCCCTGGGAGGAGATGCCGTCACTGATGATTAGTCAGGTAACCCTAAAGACCGTTTACGAGATTCTGGTATTGCCCGTCACCATCCGTGTCGTCGAGTTTACCAAGAAGCATGACCACGAGGATGTCTTCGACAACGACATCAACTACAACATCTTTAATATTCTTAAAATATAATTATGGCAAGAGAAAATGAAGGCCTGCAGCAGTTAGGCAAGAAGACAGAATACAAGATGACGTATGCTCCAGAGGTACTGGAGACGTTTGAGAACAAGCATAAAGACAATGACTATTGGGTACAGTTCAATTGTCCTGAGTTTACCAGTCTGTGTCCGATTACCGGTCAGCCGGACTTTGCAGAGATTAAAATCATGTATATCCCTGGCGAAAGGATGGTGGAGTCGAAGAGTCTGAAGCTCTACCTCTTCTCCTTCCGCAACCATGGCGACTTCCACGAAGACTGCGTGAACACTGTTTACCCCGCGTGGTGGCATCAGCATCTACCCCTATGCCAACTACGGACAGCCAGGAACAAAATACGCTGCCCTTGCAGAGCAGCGCCTTTTGAATTACGAGATGAAGTAATCTTCATCATCTTATAAGGTAGTCATGGGACCTTATTCTCCGATGTTGAGTACGCTCTTGATGACGTCCTTGATGGCTTTTGAGGCTTTCTCGTCACACTTGTCTTTACTCAGGAACTCGTGGCTATGAGTACCTATGAGGTTGATGACCTTCCAGACTTTGCGCGAGGGGTTGATTTCAGTATCCTCGATGGCGTTGGCTGTCCAGGGGTCGTTATAGGAATAGATGAAGATGATGGGTTGCGTGGTGGTCGTTGCTGCCCACTGGTGCACGCTGGTCATCAGCTTGCCACCATCCCATTGCCCAGGATAACGCTTGCTGAACATACTCTCCACACTGCTCAGGTTGCCTACCTCACCAGCGAATAGTCGTAGCAATAGCTGCCCAGCTCACGATAGGCTTGCAGATAGTAGGGCATATTCTTTTCGCTCTTACGATACGCTATAATGCCGTTATCGTCTAATGCAGCACGTCTGCCTACACTCTTCTGACTGTCTTTGATGATCTTTTTCGCCAATTCACTCTCGTTCATGAATACGAAGTCCACCACTGCTTCTATGTCACTCTCCTCGGCTGTCGGTGCTATGGCTTTTGCAGGGTCGGGCACGTATTTGGCCCAACTGCTGAACTGAAAATAAGAGAAGTCGGAGAAGAGGTTGCTGTAGAAGGTACAGATGACGCCTGCTGTGGCAGCCTTCTCCAGTTGCGCACCTTCATAATACTGCAACAGCTCTTTATACTCCTTTGGTGAATCCTGATGGTACTTGCGCAGACAGGCATCGCGCAACGGCTTGTTGGCACTGATGGCTGCTGGAATGGCATGCAGACGCTGGTAGGCCACAGCCTCGTCACTACCTGCGGGATAGCCGTTGCCACAGACATTGATCAGATACGTTCCTGTAGTCATTTCCAAGCATGACTCTTCAGTACCTCTGATGAATGGGGCACAGAAGGGCATGAAGAGGTCGATGTCGTTCCATCCGTTCTTGTCGCTATAGTAGGCATAGAGTGCCGAGGTGATGCCACTCTTGCTGACACCAGTAGCCACCCACTTGTTGGTGCGTGGGAAGAGGTGTTTCTGCAGCAGCGTCACGACGTTGTGCAGGTCGGTAGCTGCCTGGTCGGTATAGAGGTAGGTGAAGTCTGTATTGTCGAAATCCTCAGGCAGCGAAGTGCCGAAATAACGGTGCTCCACAGTGATGTAGTTGGCTTTCAGATATTTCACCAGGTCTTGCTCGTCGTATATCTCGTCTACAGAGTCTGGCAGGGCATAGCCCTCGGTATCGAGTACTACAGGACGGTCCCAATCCTTGAACCTCAGATAGCAGCGCTGCTTGAAGGTGCCGCCCTTCGGATTCTTGTGGTCTTTCAACTGTTCCACATTGAAGTAATAGCCATATTTGTCGGGGTTCTTCACCGAATACTGGATGGTGACATCGCTGATGCCTGGCACCTTCTCCAGCTTCTGCGTAATCTCGTCGCTGGTCGGCTTCTCAGGATTTGTCTGACCACTTTCACTTTCATACTGGTATTCGTCCATGTGGTCACTCTCGGCACAACCTGTCAAGAACTGTGTGCCCCATGCCAATAGGCAAAAGGCCATCGTGTAGTTCACGTATTGTCTTATCTTCATCATTTTCATAAGCTTTCTTAATTACCGTTCCTAATAAATTGCAATGCACGATCCAACTGAGTGTCCTTGCCAGTGCTTCTCAGCTGTTTGACGTCGAGGTCAACCTCGATATCAGGGGTGACACCAACGCCTTCCAGCAGCTGACCCTCACGAGTGAACTGGGCCACTAGGGGCAGGTAGACATAGACAGGTGTCTTGCCTTCCTCGCCGATGTGTCCTGTGTAGTTGTACGAGAAGAACTCGTTGCCTATCAGTCCGCACAAGCCGCCCCATGTGCGCTTGCCAATTAAGGTGGCATTGTCGATATACTTGGTGCTGAGCGACGTGATTTCAGCCATGCTCACAGAGGCGCAGTTGGCTAACACCACGATGGGTTCCGTGATGAGGGCATGTTCCTCATCCATGGTCGGGCTATAGGAAGGCATCAGAGGCGAGTAGTCCAGACGGCCTGTACCACGTCTGTAGCGCGCCTGGCCAATTTCGAAACCACCACTGGGAATCAGGGAGCCCAACACATAGCGATAGTCGTTCATGGAACCACCACCATTATTTCTGACGTCAATAATGACGCCACCCAGCTTGCCCGTCTTGTGCAGCTCCTGGATGGTGTTGAACCAAGCGTTCCAGACCTCCTCCATCTTTTTGATGTGGGCTAGGGTGGCCTCGCTGGCATTGGGGAACCCTTGTTTGGTAAACTCCTCATTCAGATAGTATGACAGGGCGAAATCGCTGAAATACAAATAGGCGATATTACCCTTCAGCAAGGCAAACCTGATCTTCATGCCATTGTCGTAGAAGTTCTCGTCGATAGGGTCGAAGCCAGGAATATTCAGATAGGCATAACGGTTGGCCAGCTCATTGTACAGCGCGATGCCCTCTTTGGTGTCTTGAACCTTCTCCAGTTCTTTATTCAGGTCCGTCAGCAACTTCAGCATGTCTACCTGTTCAACAGTAGGTGTGGTCAGCTTCTGCAAGACGGTAATGCTGTCGTTGATCCATTCCTGACCAGACTTTTCCGTGTCAGTGAACTTCTCCAGTAAATCGTCACTGGCGGTAGAGTACTCCAAATAGATAGGGGTGCCATCCTCGTCGAGCTCTATCTCGCCATTGGCCTTCTTGGCGTAGTATTTCAGCGTGGGAGGGGTACTGCGGACAGCCGAAAACTCGGGACGCTTGTCGTAGACAGCGTCCCAGTCCAGTCCGTGGTCTCTCTCGTAGTCCCATAGTGCATAGTTCTGGTTCAGACCATTCCACAACACCTTGAACTTGCCAGCAAAGCTGGTCTCGGCCTCGCTAAACGCCAGCTGGTCTTGGTGGCCGTAGCTCACCAGCGTGTCGCTCTGTTCACGGCACGCACCAAGTGTCAGTAACAGGAGTCCTACTCCTATGATAGATAATATCTTGTGCTTCATAATGCTCGTCATTAAAATTGATAGTTCACTCCTGCCTGAATGGCAATTGTATTGTTATAGCGGTAGTCTTTCACCCTCGTATATTGCTTCTGCACGCTCGTTGTGCTATAGTAATAGCGTGCCTCCACTTGGGCAGCCCAGTGCTTGGCAAAACGGTATTCCAAGCCCACGCCACCTACGAAGCCACAGTCCCAGCGCTGGTCGCGATCGCTATCAAATTCCACCTTCTCGCTGAACGAGTAGATTTTTCCTGTGAAGATGTTCATGTCATAGCCCTCACGATGACTGCTCAGCCAGTAGCCACCATAGACACCCAGGTTGACGAAGCCGCGCAGCTTCTCGCCACCCATGCTCAGCGAAGCCATGACGGGCAGTTGCAGATAGTCGTTGAAATACTTGTGCTCGATGGGCAGACGGTCGCGATAGTGACGATAGTTCTTCTGCGTCCAGTTCAGGTCAGCCCTGATACCCAACCAGTTTGTTACATCATACTGTCCCGTAATTCCCACGGTGGCGCCCCAGCGACCCTGCATCTGCCAGTCGCTCTCGTACTGCTTGTCCATCGTGTACGTGTTGTAGTCCGCACCTGCTGTCACACCCACGCGCCATTGGGCGTGGACTGCCATCGACAGCATCAATGCACAAACCAGAATCATTTTTCTCTTCTTCATTGGTAACTTTTTTTATGATATATTGATTTAATACGATGCAAAGATATAAATTATTTTCCTAAAAACATTATATTGATGTTCTTTTACTTCCATTTTTTTCAAATTTTGTCGCTCTTCAGAAGGAGTCCTCTGTCGAGTTATTGCCAGATGAGTCGTCCCTGTTGCCAGACCAGGGCATGTCCGTTTCTGATGCGCTCAATAGCAAACTACAGTGTATGGTATAACACTGCAAAAACGGGGGAATATACTTTTTCTTCTTCATCTTCATTTTTCGCTTTTATGGGATTAGTACCTTTTTCCCGTTATGGATGTATACACCCTTGGTTGTCGGTTGACGGTCACTTGCTATGCGAAGCCCCTCCAACGTGTACCAAGCATCGTCGTTGGCAGATTCGCGGTTCACCTTATCATTGGCGGTGATCTCCTCGTCGTCACAGATTTCCAGCAGTCTGC
>CACYBB010000081.1 GCA_902772585.1 uncultured Bacteroidales bacterium
GACTGAGACTGGCGACAAGTTGGTCGTTTACCGTGGTGCTGAGCGCATGGCTGAAGCTGTTGCCGACAATGAGCAGCACTACTACCTGAACATTGGTAGCGACGACAACACAGACCAGACGCTGACCTTCGTGCTGGAGCGAAATGGTGAGATGATGGCTATAACGGGCAGCCGCATCAGCTATGCTGCTAACAAGGTGCTTGGCACACCTGATGAGCCTACCGCCATCAACTTTATGCCACTCGCAGAGATGCCACACGACGGCAAGTGGTACACCTTGGGTGGTGTGTTGATTGGCAAGAAGCCGACACGTAGCGGACTGTACATCTACAACGGAAAAGTAAAGACCATTAAGTGAATAGTGCAAAAATGAAGAATATGAAAAAGAGTATATTGGCACTGGCAGCCCTTGTCTTTATGGCGTGGGGCTGCTCCTCGGACAATGATGACACACGGCCTACGGGAATCCCTGAAGGAAGCGATGCCCGTCCTACTTGGACAGGACCTGACTACGACCTCTACGAGCAGACCATGATAGTAGACATATCTTTGCAAGACGCATTGGTACAGTATGCCTCGGAGCAAGACCTGCTCTGTGCCACTATCAATGACGAGGTGCGTGGCGTAGCAACCCCACAGCAGGTGGAAGACCAGTGGCTGTTTCCTCTGATAGTAGGTAGCAACGAGACAGGTGCGATGGTGAGACTGTCGTACTATTGCGACAAGTTGCACCGCATCTTTACCATCAACTGGACCCGCTTTGACGCCTCTATTCCTCCCTCGGGAAAAGGGGGCTTGTATCAACCGGAATTCGTAAATTAAAGCATAGTGAGTATGAGAAAGAGTTTATGCCTATTGACTACCATGATGGCCGCAGGCCTGATGGTGACCACATCGTGTAAGCATGATTTAGACGACTACGTTAAGAAGCCCTATACGGTGAGTGACAGTGAGCGCTTAGAATATGCGCAGAAGACGCTGAAAACGATTATTGATAAAACGCAGGACTGGGTGCTGACCGCTAATTATAGCGTCAAAGTGAATGTGGATGCTAACCTTGATGGCATCCAAGAGATAGCTGTTCTCGATGGCAACCCCTTCGTGAGGGGTACCAGCATCCTGGCAAAGACGACTGCCCATCAGAATGAGACAAAAGAGTTGACATTCAAGGCACCCCTGGCTGACAGTCTGTGCTATGTCGCCTGTATCAGCAGCGACCAGCAGTATATCGCGCGGCCCTTCCTGCCCGGAAAGGATGCTGTCGTGTCGTTCCAGACACCAGCAGTGCGTAAGGCCTTATCCATGATGGCTACCCGTGGTTTGGCTGATAACGCCATAAAGGCGGAATACGAAGACTGTTGGGACCTCAAGAATGGCGTAACGAATATGGAAGACCTGCTGGAAGAGGCTAATCGCTTTATTCCTGCCAAGCAGAACAACCGTGCGCAGGTGGAGGCTCTCGGCTGCTACTCGATTATCACTGACAGCGAGAACGACATCGTGCTGAACTGTATCTATTCACGTCCCGGAGTGGACGATGTAAAGATAGGCTGTCGCATTGATCCTTCACAGTCGGGCACTGGTGTCCAGACCTACGTACTGAAGGACGGCATCTTCAACGGGAAATATTTTCGTTATGAGACTTCTCTCTACCTATTGTGGGGTGCATCAATTCCTTGGAACTATGAGCCGGAAAAGTATGAGTTCAAGGTACCAGCAAATTCGAAGATAGACTTCTTCGTGGTACATGGCGAGGAAGACCTGAGCGACGACATGAACCATGCCACCTGCTTCTCAGTGAACGACAACAGCTATCTGGCTTTCGATACTGGCGACAAATGGGATTATCACGACCGCATATTCCTGATTACAGGTGGTGGCAAGCCTGCCCCCAAAGCAGATGTTGAACCCATAGCCCCTACCCCACAAATATGGACCTACGTATGGGAGGACAAGGACTTTGGCGACTACGACATGAACGACTGCGTGATAGAGGTGGAAGAGCATGCTGACGATGCCAGCCAGATAAAGGTGACATTGGTTGCGTTAGGTGGTGCCCGCCACCTGTGGTTAGGCTTCGACTCAA
>CACYBB010000082.1 GCA_902772585.1 uncultured Bacteroidales bacterium
CATACACCTTTTGCCATGTGCCACCAAGCTCTGCTGCTTCGTAGACATTGCTGTCATCGTCGCTGCTGCAAGAGGCGAGGGAGAAAGCAGCAAGCATCACAAAAGCGATTCTCCAGAGTTTCATTGTTCTCATTTCGTTTTTATATTTGTATGTTTATGTTTCTGTCAATATAAACGCTGTGAAGCGGGAAATCCTGCATCATTGGGCGTTAAATGTTCTTAATCGTCTATTCTTTGAAGTAGGCAGCGTCGGCTCTGAGGCCGACGGCTGCCCGCTATCGACGAGAGAGAGTTTATAATCTGTTCTTTTCTGCATTACCAGCACCTGTGCCTTTGTACTTGCTGCGTGTGGTATTGAAGTTGTAGGTCACTTGCAGTCTGATACCACGAGTCGAACTGTGGTTATTGCAATCCTTACTAATCTCAACGCTGTGCGTGCGCATCTTCCATTTCTCGAAATTGGTATTAAAGATGTCGTTGATGGTGAGATTAAAGGCCAGTGCACCATTGAAGAAACTCTTGTATACATGTGCACTGACGTACCAAAAGGCATCCACTTCCTGCGACATAAGCGCCAACCAGCAAGACTTGTTGATGACAAATTTGTTGTTCAAGTCGAGGAGAAAAGCAGGGCGACGCAGATTGCTCACGTAGCCATAACGCTTGGCATCGAAGAATTGCTGATAATAGTCCATTTCCATTTGCGGTTGATACCAACCAAATTTAGGCTGAAGCACAATTGAGGCACTTACTTCCTGCTTATGGTCGATGTTAATCCAATGGGCATAGGCTACTTCCTGCTCATTATAAATGTCATTCTTCCACAGCATATAGTCCTTGGTGTAGGTATAACCGAGGCTGAAGTTCAGCCATTTCCAGTTGAGCTAGGCATAACGGTTATCGTACTGCTGATAACTGCGGAGCTGACCGTAGGCCGGGCGGCGTGTCTTCTTGGCATACGCAAACTGCATCCCCCACTTTCCCTTATTCCACGATGCCGAGAGGTTGGGGAAAAATCCGCTATAACGTCGGCTGACATCAGCATCCTTAACTCCGTAAGAGTAGTAATCGGAATGAACGTATTCATAACGTACTCCTGCCTCTAAGGACCAATGTCCCAACTGCAGACCGTAGGAAGCGAAGCCTGCATAGTTGCTTTCCTGAATCTCATTGTCTGATTCTGCGATATAGCCTTCTGGATTGTGGTTGTCGGCATCCACATGAGAGTGGGTCAGCTCCGTACCAAAGGAAACTTCACCTTTAGGTAACTTGTAGGTAGCTATCAGTTTGCCAGCATAGAGGCGGCTGTCCTGTGTGGATGATGTGTTCACCGTGCGGTTCTCAAACTCCTTGCTCTGCTCGTTGATGTGCTGTCCGCGTTTGACGGTTGTGTGTACAAACGAGCCATCGGCATTGATGTCCCATTGGCCAATCTTTCCTATATAGTAGGCATTGGCATTATGGGATGTCACATCCCACTCATGCTGTGAAGTCTGATTTACTACACCTTGCAAGATGTCATCATGGTGTACTGTATAGTTAGATTGAAGACTGCCATCGTATTTGACAGTTGTTTGGTATCTGTACGATGCTCCAATAGAGTGATTGGCATCGAAGTCATAACTGAGTTTGAAATCGGGCACAAAGGATTGTGTGCGGTTGGTGAACAAGCCGTGCTGCATAGTCTTGGTATCGTGATCGGCCAAGTGGAGCGTGCTGCCAAAGTTATTGTCTTCGCCCGAATAGTTATTCACGAAATAGGGGTAGAAGTTCATCTCCAGTCCGTTCTTCCGATAGGTTATCGACACGCCTGTAGCATTGGCGAACTTGTGGAAATAACTTCCTCTTGCTATGCTGTAGAGGCTGAAACCGTCACCGCGCCGTTTGATAGTGTTGATACGTATGACGGAGCCTAATGTGGCATCATATCGTGCGCCAGGCATCGTAATGACCTCCAAAGATTTGATGTCCTTTGAGGTCAGTTGCTCCAACTCGCCTTTGTTACGCATCTTTTTGCCGTTGATGTAAATCTGAGGACTGCCTTTTCCGAACACTTCCACAGATCCGTTGGCTGTGACATTGACACGGGGTAACTGCGACAGCACGTCAAGAGCAGAGCCTGCTTGTGAGAGCAGTGTATTCTGCACGTCAATCTCCATACCACCCGAAATCATTTTCATAGTTGGCTTGTAACCCTTCACTGTCACATTCTTCAGCGTATAAGTGTCAGACTTTATCCTGATTACTCCGGCATTCGTTGTCTCGCATAACTTATAAATAGTCTTGTAGCCGACGAATGATACCCGGGCAAGGACGGGACTTTCTGTACATGGGATGACGAAGAGGCCGCTTTCATTAGAGACTCCACCGGTAATCAGCGTAGAGTCCTGAGGTGAGAGCAGGGCGATGTTGGCATAGGCTATGGGCTGACCTTGCTCGTCAATGATAGTTCCTTTGTATCGAGGGGCTGTCTTCTGCGGGCATTCCACGATGATTTCCCTGTCCTCAATGGTCATGCGGATGGGATAGAAACCTATCATCTGACGGATGGCGTCGGGCACGTTCTTGCGGTGTACCGAAGTGGTGATGTGGAAGTCCTCCAGTTCATTGTAGAGGAAACTGATGGTGTATTCCTCGGTCTGCTCGTTCAGTTGGCGCAGGGCTTCGCTGAGCGACACGTTGTTGTATTCGCGTGTAATCTTTTGGGCCTGCACTCCGGCAAAGACAAGACAGCAGACAAGCATTGATATGATTCTCTTCATGGCTTATTCTACTACTATCTTGTCCGACTTCAGTTCTACGGTGATGCTC
>CACYBB010000083.1:0-2468 GCA_902772585.1 uncultured Bacteroidales bacterium
GACATCACAATCAATGTCGTTACTGGCGATGACAGTAAGTCGTACTACTACGGACTCTTCGGCTACTGCGAAGCTATTATCAGTGACCTCAACGTCAGTAAGGTGTCCATCAACATAAACCAGGACAACCACGAATTCTCCACACGCTGGTTGTGTGCAGGACTACTCTGCGGTGAACTATCCTATTATAGAGGCACAAACCTATCAATCTATGGTGCTATCTATAATTGTAATGCGAGTGGCAGCATCAACGGAGAGATTGGTGACACAGGCACACGAAGCAGTCTGGGCGGACTGGTGGGCTATGCTGACAACCCCGTCAGCATCTATCACTGTCATACCAACCTCACATCAAACCTGAAGGGCGCCTTCGACGTGGGAGGTATCGTGGGATACATTCACGGCTATGACTCCAGCTTCTTGTTTTATTGGAAATACCTTACTGACCACAGTGTAGCTGTGCCCCTGGAGACCTTTGTCTACGACTGTACGGCCGATGTAAACCTAACAGTTACCAAGGACGAAATAGACTACTACCACGCTGGCGGCATCTGTGGCACCAACGAAGGTAATATCGAGGCATGTGCCTCGTCAGGTTCTGTCACAGCAGGTACTGACGGTACGGCAGCAGGCATCTGTGGTCGCAATATGGGTAACATCATTGCCTGCGTCAGTATGGTGACGGCTACTGGTGGGTACAACGTGGGCGGCATCGTGGGCAAGAACGAGTCGCGAACCATGAATGGCAAGACCTTCAATGCGCAGATACACGACTGCGTGTTCAGTGGTCACCTCGATGGCACCAACTCAACATACTGTGGTGGTCTGGCAGCTCGTTCATCAGAAGAAGATGTCATCAACTCGCTCTGCCTTGGCACCATACAGGCATCCACCAGCAGCAATTACACGTCGCCACTCCATCAAAGTACCGATGGCATCCGCGACGATCCAGTATACTGCCATTATGATAGGAACCTCTTAAACTACAGGGAATACGAACATAATGATATTGCAATGATTAATTATGTGCTGACTGGTGGTACAGAGCCAAGCTTTGACGACAAGGAAAAACTGACATCCATGAAGAATGTCTATTACAACGAGAGCAGTGATGACGTTAGAGCTATCCAGTGGGTTTGTGCAGATGGTTTCTATCCTCGTATTACCATCAGAAACGATGAGTCAAGTAATGCAAAAACAGGATCTTTGAGCGACGATGTCATAAAAAAGGCGCTCACAGTCACAGGGCAAGACGATACTAATTTCTTCAGGGCAACACTCCTACCCAATTATGCTTGGCTGACCTCCGTACCAGCCTGTCTCACGAATGGCCAATTTGCCTACCATGTGGACAATCCCCTCACGATGACCAGCAAGAGTGGCAATAGTCACACAGCCTCCTACAGTCTGCCGACAGGTCAAAAGGTGCTAACAGTTTCGAACGGAATCGCCACCCCTGCCGAGTCAGGCTATGTGATGCTAACCATCAGCGATGCAGCGACTTCCCTGTCGAAACAGATGCTGCTCAACGTCGTTCATAACAACCGTCAATGGGACGGCACGTTTTTTACGACCTTCGATGGCGAAGGAACGGAGGCTAATCCCTATCTGATACATAATGCTGGACAGTTTGCACGAATAATCATGAATAATTCGGCTAACACCTACTATAAATTGACACAGGACATCTGGTTCAACGACGACCTGCTCTCCGATTCGGGCACGCCAAAAGATGGGAAATACAAGTGGAATCGTAATTCCGCCACTGATGCATACGACTGGAAAGGTCATCTCAATGGTGATGGCCATGCAGTACACGGCATGTGGCTGGACAACTCCTTTGGCATCTTCACCACCTTGGTGGGCGATGCGTCGATAGAGAACATCGCCTTCGTCAACACCTATGTGGGTACTCCTGCTCCCGGATCTGGTTATTTGTGGGCTGCCCTGTTCGCAAAAACGGTCAGCGGCAATGCTGTCATCCGCAACTGTCTCGTCGATGGTGTGCTGGGTCGCAAATACAATAATATGACAAAACCATCGAAGACTGCGTGTTTGCCATATCGGGCCACTATGCTGTTGATGCCAGCAACAAACCTGCCATCAATTTTGCGTTTGCACCCGTTGCTGCCCCCTCAATGGGGCGCATCCATCGGGTACTATTGCTCAACAACGGTGAACCTACCGATGGCATAGGCACTACCAACCCTTCAGCAGAGACCTTTGAAAACAGCCAACTCTACTATCCCACAGGCTATATGGATGGCTTTACACCTCCTGAGTCGTCGTATTACGGTGGACTGTCTGTAGCTGCCATGACCAACGGCACATTGTTTGCAACCAACGACAAGTGGGTGTCAGTAGAAGGACGCTTCCCCATGCTGAAGACATTTGCCGATACCGATTATGGCAAACTGCTCGCACTGCCCATCTATACTACGGCCAACAACACGCTGGAGACGTTGGAG
>CACYBB010000083.1:2479-3796 GCA_902772585.1 uncultured Bacteroidales bacterium
CCACCTCGTCAGAACACTGGGCGAAGCCAAGATTCTCACGCCTATTACCGTGCTCTCGGGCTTTACGCCAGGCATCCCGTTTGAGGACAATAATACCAAGGGCTTCTGCGTGGCGGCCTTTGACGGCAACGGAGACGGCAAGGTAAACCTCACCGAGGTGATGGGTGTCGGCTCTGATGCTTTCGCCTCAGCCATGACTACCCAATCGACCTATGCTAATGCGATACAGAAATTCCCCGAGCTGCGCTATTTCAAATCGGTCGATGACCTTAATACGGTGTTTCGAGATAAGGCCAACCTAAAGGAAGTGACGTTACCCGCCAAGATTAGGACACTCGACGACGACCTCTTCTACGGCTGTAGCAGTCTTGCCAGCTTCACCATTCCCGTCAGCATTACCTCGCTGGGTGCCAGTCACCCCTTCAACGGTTCGGCCATCGAGAACTTCTCCACCGAGAAGCGCCACCCGACGATGGAGGCACGCGGTGGCGTGTTGATGACCAAAGAAGGCAACCAGCTGGTGTGCTACCCCAATGGACGTACGGATGCTGATATCACCCTCAGCGGTATCGTTGAGCGCATCAATAGCAATGCTATCTATAAGGTGAATGGCGCCACCAATATCTATCTCGATGCGCCAGACTATAACAGCTATACCGAATTGGCTGAAGGCGGCATTACGTCATCCACAGGCGAACTGATGACCATCTATGTGAAGGATGCCACCAACGAACTGACAGTGGACGAGCGCAGCAATGCCCTGACCGGCGAGGGCAAGGGTTTGCTGCTAGAACAGTTTAAGGATGCCGATTGCTGGAGTGCTTACCGGCTGGCTGGCAAGCTGAAACGCTACTTCGAACTGGAGGTGAGTACCAACAGCTAAAACGAAGACGAAGGATGAAGACGAAACGATTGTGCTGCGCAAAATCAGCAACAAGGTGCCCATGCTGACCCCCGTTATCATTCAGGCGTCTGCCGCAGGCAAATACAAGCTATATCCCTTAGAGGAGACTAAACAGCAAGAAATTCCGATGTACCTGAACCTGCTGGACGGAACGGGTCGCGACGGACTGACAGTCAACCAATCGCAGGCCATTGACGGTGGCTGCCTGACATTAGGACGCAACAAAGAGGGCAAGGTGGGCTTCTTCATCTATAAAGGTACTAAAAAGATACCGCCTTATCGAGCCTATCTGACGGTCAACAAGGTTCAGGACAGCAGACTGCTGGAAATCTGTGACGACGAGGAGATCACCGCCAATGATAAGGTGAACCGCGAATCTGCCAACGACGATGCTTGGTACACGTTGGAGGGGC
>CACYBB010000084.1 GCA_902772585.1 uncultured Bacteroidales bacterium
CATGAGAAGATCAGCAATGACGGTCACATCACGATTGACGAGCTGAAGGCGAAGACCACTGTGACGGTTGACAAGGCAGCCAGTGGCTTGAATGGTAACGTCATTTCTTGTCAGACCCTTGCTCCGGTCAATGCCAAATGGTCCATTGGTGGTAAGGATTTTATCGCTAATTATGCTCAGAAGAAGATGAAGGTTGGCACGCATGACGTGGTTCTGACAGCCCTTTGCGCTGACGGTACCGTGCTTTCAACTACTTATCAGGTTGAATGTCAGGAAATCACTGATCCGCTTGTGAAGTACTACATCTATGGTGCTGATTCTGAGGCTGAGCCGCCATTCACCCCAGGTGCTTGGGATGCTGCAGCTATGCGTTTCAGCTCTACTGAGGGTGCTCACCTGCCCACTATTCCCGATGATGTTTACTTCGGCCTGAAGACCCTGATCTTCGATATTTCAAACGCTTCAGGTGTTGATTTGAAGGTCATGAACGGTTGGTGGAGTAACACCTATTACGATCACGTAGTATGGCAGGATGGTCTGAACGAGCTCCAGATCACTGAGACCATGGCTAAGGAGTGCGCTAAGGGTGGTGAAGGTCGTGACCTCGACCTCATGCTCTACGGTGGTACTATGACGCTCAAGAGTGTTTACTATGAGGAATAATCATTCCTTGCTAGTATAATCAATCAGTGAGGGTGTGACAAGCGTCACACCCTCATTTTATGATTATTATTTTCAGCAAATATTTGGTATTTCTAAATATAGTTACTACCTTTGCAACCAATTATGAATACAAAAAACAAAATATCCAGTATTGTCCTCTACGTCAGTTTGTTGGCGTTCATTTCATTTGTTGTATATATCCTATACATCAACCAGGAGGTGTTCTATACGGCACACGACCGTTCCGAATTCATTTACGGAGCCCCCTTCTTCCATACCTTGCTGTCGAAACCTTTCGGCCTGATGCAGTATGCAGGTGCCTGGCTAACCCAACTTTTCTGCCGACCCGCTTTCGGTTCTGCCGTGCTGGCAGCTATCTGGGTGCTAATTTTCTTGGTGGGAATCAAAGCATTCCGGTTAAAGCCCAGTGCCTCTGCGCTGATGCTCTTGCCTGTAGCCTGCCTGCTCACCTCAGTGGTCGATCTCGGCTACTGGATCTATGTCTCAACCATCAGAGGCTATTGGTTCTCACAGTCGGTCGGTTATCTCATCATGCTGCTGCTTCTGTGGGCGGCCCGCTGCACCCCGCGCAAATGGCATCTGGTCTGGTATCTGATTGGCGTTTGTCTCTATCCGGTACTTGGTTGGTTCGCCCTGCTCTTCGTGCTGTGTCTGGCGGTTGCCGAGAAGCCCACCTGGCGGGAGTTCTTTGCGATTGTCCTGCTGATCTTTACTGCCGGTATCTGGCATACACAATATTATTCGAACCTGAGGGCCGATGCTGTCGTCATGGCGGGACTGCCCCGTTTCATCACCCCGAGTGACAATACCCCGCATCTGACCTATCCGTTCTGGGCACTGGGTATCGTCTCCGTGCTGATTCCCCTGTATGGTAAGAATCTGAAGTATTGGTTTGTTCCGGCGCTTAGTGCCGTCGCGGGCATCATTTTCACTTGTTCGCTGATGTACCACGATCAGAACTATATCGACGAGATGCGCATGGTACGCTACGCCGAGGATGACAACTGGAAAGAGGTGCTTCAGATAGCTGAGGGGAACCAAAAACCGACATCCACGATGCTGTTCCTCAGGAATATCGCCCTGATGAATGAGGGTGGGCTGCTCGACCGTTCGTTCAAACTGGGAAACAGCAGTTATCCCCTCCATAACCCTGATTCCGTCCACTCCAGTCTTTTTGACATTGCTTCGCCGCTGGTCTATTACAACTACGGCATGACGAACGAGGCCATCCGTCTGGATTTCGAGAATGCTATTCAGGCAGGTTTTTCGCCTTTCTATCTGAAGATGCTGGCCCGTTGTGGTGTGGCTATGGGAGAC
>CACYBB010000085.1 GCA_902772585.1 uncultured Bacteroidales bacterium
TATCTGGTTGATGTAGTCCTGCGTGTAGTTAAGGTAGGCATTGCCGTTCACCTTCAGCGACTGTCCCGCATAGGAGTAGCCGATGTCGAGTTTGTTGGCTTTTTCTGGTTTCAGATGGACGTTACCCGTCTCGTAGGTATTGTTGTCGATAAGGTTGATGTAAGGGTTCAGCTGCGGATAGGTGGGATGCGAGATACGGCGCGACAATCCGATAGAAAGCTGCCATGGGTCGCTGATGCGATAGTTCAGCATCAGGTTGGGAGCCACGAAATAGCAGTTGCTGGCCTCGTCCAAGTGGTCTTTATCGTTTCTTAATGTCGTGCGGCTGTATTCGAATCGCAGTCCGGCCTTCATTGTCAGCTTTTGCGAAAGTTTCGATGAATACAAGATGTACGCAGCTGGGATATACTCGCGATGGCGCAGGTCGTTGCTAAGCGGTATGGACAGTTGCCAGTCGCTGGTTGCCTCGTTCCACTCGTACATCTTGTGGTCAATGTCGTTCTGCCGATAGGTCATCTTCACGCCCGTCTCCAGCTTGCCCTTACCCAGCATGGTCATATAGTCGAGTTGCCATGTGGCAATGCGAGGATGGCCGCCCGATTCTGATCGCTGCACCATCTTGTTGGCTTCATAATAATAGGAAGGCCGATGCCCGTTGATGGCCGACAATGATGCTGATGTGCTGACCTCGCGCTTATTCGGCTCAAAGATGTGCTTGTAAGTGAGCGAACCCTCCAGCATCTCGCGATTAAACGTGATGTCCGTCTGACGCAGTTTCTCGCTCGTCACGCCTGCCGTCACGTAGTGGTTATGCATCGTCTGCAGGTTGTTCATCCTTGGGAACCCAGCCTTCACGTCCAGCGTCACGATATCCTGCTTCGTCAGTTTGTAGTTCACGTTCAGGCCGATATTGTGAAGCGTCGTCTTTTTCTCTGCGTCAATCAGTTGTTCAAGGGCATTTCCCGTCTGCCGGATCTGACGATGAAGTTCGCTTTCTATCTTGTCTTTCTCGTATCTTCCGTTATAGTTTAGCCTGATACCCCAGCGCCCCACGTTATAGCTCATGGCCACGTTGCCATTCATGAAGTTATTAAACCCATAGTTTGCCGAAGCCATCGCCGTGAAAGCCTCCTGTGTCTGCTTCTTTGAAGTGATGCTGATGATGCCGCCCGTGCCCTCTGCGTCGTACTTCGCATCAGGGCTGGTCACGATGTCGATGCTCTGGACGTTGGCCGCAGGTATGCTGCCCAACCCGTTGAGCGTTGTAGGCACTCCATCCACTAGTATCAGCACATTGCCATTGCCGCGTATCAACACCTGTCCGCTTCCGTCCGCCGTGACTGCCGACGAACTGCGCAACACTTCAAGTACCGATCCCGTAGCAGCCGTCACCGAGGCCGACGGATTGATGCTGGTTTTCTCCACCGTCACCTTTTTGTCCGCTGCCCGTCCCGTCACAGTAATGCCGCCCAGCTGCAAGGTTTTTTCGTACCATGCTGCCAAGCTGTCTTGATCGGCGACCTTTCCTTTTGCACCCGTTTCCGTCTGTTGCGCAAACGAGGCAGTATAGGCCAACACTAATAGCAATGAAAGTATGGTTCCTCTTAGATAGCGTACGCCACCTCCAAAGAAGCTACCAATGCAAACTAAGAGTAATTCTTTCATGCCATAAATCCTAAACTATCCTAATAATCGGTGCAAAGGTACGAAAAATATGGGATTATTAACTATCTTTGCAAAGTGAATTAAGAAGAATTATTAGAAATAATGATGAAGAAGATAGCAATTCCTACACGTGAGGATATGGTCGATGACCACTTTGGCCACTGTGCCTATTATAAATATCGCATCTGTCATGCAGGAGATGGGAATCACGCTGATGCTGGCTGGCAATATGGGCATGGGAGCCTATAACAAGCTGTCAGCCCACGGTATCACCGTCATCAGAGGTTGTCATGGCAAAGTGGACGATGTGCTCAGGTCTTATCAAAACGGAGAACTACAGGATTCTTTGGAATCATGCGACCATCATGACTGTACTCACCATGTAGAGAAACCTGTGTACGTAATTCCATCCTTTGGCAAAAAATAATGATACGCATATAAAATGAAGAAAATAATAAACCCTTGGCGTAACCACGAAGGTTATAACTGTTTCGGATGCAGTCCTGACAATCCCATTGGGCTTCACATGGAGTTCTATGAGGATGGTGACTATATCGTAAGTACCTGGCATCCCGAACATAATTATCAGGGCTGGGTAGATACCATGCACGGAGGCATTCTGAGTACGCTGATTGATGAAGTGTGCGGATGGGTAGTCACTCGTAAATTACAGACCAGTGGCTATACTGTACAACTTAATGTGAAGTTCAAGAAAGCAATCCCTACAACAGAACCAGATTTGACTATCAAGGCTAAAGTGGCAAGACAGGTGCGGAATCTGGTATATATCAATGCACAGATAACCAACAGCAAAGGTGAACTATGTAACGAGGGCGAAGCAGTATATTTCCTGATGAACCAGGAGAAAGCAAAGGAAATGGGATTTTTACATTGTGACGTTGAAGAATGAGCTTCATCAAGTACATAGCAGACGAGAACCACTACAAGGAAGTCCTGTCCCTGGTAAGCAAAGCCAAACAGACTGTGTGGATTGGAACGGCAGACATCAAAGACCTGTACGTTGATGATAAGCCTTTCCTTGCCATGATTGCTTCTTTGCTCAAAAAGGGTGTGGAGGTCAGACTGATTCATGCAAAGGAACCAGGAACAGCATGGAGAGAGGATCACGAGAAGCATCCTATCCTCTATGACGGCATGGAGCGTGTGCTATGTCCGAGAGTTCATTTCAAACTCATTATCATTGACAGCACCATTGCCTACATTGGCTCTGCAAACCTGACTGGCGCAGGGATGGGAATGAAGTCACTACGAAAAAGGAACTTCGAGGCTGGTATCTTAACCGATGACCCAGAAATGCTTGAAGCAGCCATCGAGCAGTTTGATAATGTGTGGATAGGAAAGTTCTGCAAGGAATGTGGCCGTAGAGAGTATTGTTCAGACCCGATAAAATAAACTAATATGAGGAAAGCAAGCAGAGAAATGGATTCGGCCTTCGCAATGGAGGTATTAGAC
>CACYBB010000086.1 GCA_902772585.1 uncultured Bacteroidales bacterium
TGAAGGATATTGAGCGAGGCGTAGGCAATCCCTCGATGAAAACAGTGTCGCGAATCTTAGAGGTGTTGGGACTGGAAATGGAGTTCCATATCAAGACCATCAAATGATATAGCTTATGAGACAGCTCGAAGTATATGTAAATGATGTGAAAGCAGGATTGCTCACGGAGTTGAATCCTGGCAAGGGCTATCAGTTTGTCTATAATGAGGCATACGTTGCATCAGACTTACCCCCAGTTTCACTGACACTGCCCAAAAGGAAAGAGGCATACGAGGCAGAGTATCTGTTTCCGTTTTTCACGAACCTATTACCCGAAGGGGCTAACAGGAAAGTGGTTTGCAGGGAACAGCGTATTGATGATAAAGACTTCTTCGGTATGCTGATGGCTACCGTCGGCACAGATATGATAGGCTCCGTAAACTTTAAGAAAGTAGAGAATGGTTGAGATAAAATATTGTCCATCAACGTTGGCAGAAGGTTATAACACCTACAGTCCTCAAGCAGTAAAACGACTGTTTGACGGAAAGAAAGTGTCACCGTTCCTGGACTTTAATATCAATGAGTTAAAACAGTCGGACGTGATAGTTCGGGCTATGCAACGTATCCGTCTCTGGGGTACAGGAAAAATTCTCAGGTCTGGTAGATCATAACAACATCCGCATTGCCGAGAGCAATGAGCAATCAACATATATCATCAAGCCTGCCCCATGGGACGAGACCATTGCCACAAGAAAACAGATTCCTGCCAATGAGCATGTAACGATGCAGATTGCCAGACAGGTGTATGGTATTGTTACAGCAGAGAACGGACTGTGTTTTACTAAAGATGGTCAGACGGTGTATATCACCAAGAGGTTCGATATTTTGCCTGATGGAACGAAGGTGGAAATGGAGGACTTTGCTGCACTCGTTGGACGAAATGAACAAACCGACGGCACTTATTTCAAATACAGTGGTTGTTACGAGGATATTGCGAGATGCATCCGAAGGACTATTCCTGCATGGATGGTGGACATGGAACGGTTCTTTGAATTGGTGGTTTTCAATTACATCTATGCAAACGGAGATGCCCATCTAAAGAACTTTTCGATTATTAGACAAGGTGAAGATTACCGGCTTGCTCCAGCATACGACCTGTTGAACACAAGTCTTCATGTTATTAGTGATGACTTCGGACTCGATGGAGCCTTGTCTCCTGACATTGAGAAGAGCGGCGTATATGACAGGACAGACCACCCATGCCGCTTAGACTTTGAACGATTTGGTGCACAAATCGGATTGCCCGACATTCGTGTCAAGCGGGTGCTGGACAAGTATATGGTTATTCCAGAACTGGCCATGAAACTTATTGGAAATTGTTTCTTAAATGACAAGATGAAAAGGAAATACTTGCGAATCGTGGACGAACGGGTAAAAAGGTTTGTGAGAAAGTCAGAGTAGATTCACAGATAGATAATCACAAAGAACGAGGCAATCCAGCCAAGGATACAGAACTGGATGAAATGATCTTTCACGAGACTTTTTGTGGGAGAGCCGCTGAGACCGAAGACGATCATGTTTTGGAGATAGCGCAATAGACCAGCCAGAACCCAACCGCTGGTGAGATAGACATAGCGGGTCCCCATGCGTTGGATGACCTCTGGCGACATGGTGTACATGATGTAACAAACCAGTGTGACTGAGGCGATGATGGCTGTGGCCTCATTGATAAAGGTCTTGTTGTAGCCTGTTATCGAGACACGAGGTTTGGTGCCTGTCTGTTCATAAATGCGATAATCATCGTTGCGCTTGGTGAAAGCCAGGAAAAGTGTCACGAGAAAAGTCATCATCACCAGCCAGTGGGAGATCCAGATGTCCGTTGTCAGACCGCCTGCCAACACTCTCATCACGAAACCAATGGCGATAATCGACACATCCAGAATGGCGTATTGCTTCAGACGGATGCAATAGGCAACGTTCATTAGCCAATACCCCACCACTATTATATATAAATAAGGTGTATTGGAACTTTGGGCTATTGGTATCAGTGCCAAAGCTCCCATCATACTGAGTGCCATCATCGCGTAACCACCATTGACAGAGACTTTCCCAGATGCAATCGGGCGATGGCATTTCTTCGGATGCTGACGATCCGCTTCC
>CACYBB010000087.1 GCA_902772585.1 uncultured Bacteroidales bacterium
GGTTTTCCGCTATGATTAAGTTTGAGGTGTAGGATTAAAATTCGCTTGTAAATCCGTAACCATTGGTAAGACCTCCAATCAGACCGTTCTGTGAAATGGGAACGAGATAGATAGGAGCAGACTTGAAGTCCCAACCCTTGAAGAGATCCTCATAATAGAAACCGTTAGTCTCTTCCTGCTTCACGATAGCCTTACCCCATTCCTTCTTATAGTAACCAGCAGGTGTGGCTGTGACATTGGTGAAGAGACCCTTGATGGCGATATTACTATTGGGGAACTTGCCATTCTTATAGGTCTTGTATGCATCCCAGTCGTGCTGACCGCGCCATCCGGGGAAGCGTGTAGCCTCGAGATCGGTAGTGGGCTCGTAGCCAGCCTTCAGCATAGCCTCAGGTGTTGGAGCTGTCACGCGAGAGCTCAGACCCATAGCTGTGGGATCCACACCTTTATAATAGATGTAGTTACCGATGGTGTTACCATTTTCGAAGGTATAGTAGCCATTAGCTTTCAGACCATCGATCATCTTCTTGGTCAGCTCCTTCACGGCCTTTACTTTCTTGCCAATGAAACCGGTACGGATCAGGGTCCAACGGCGGTCACCCTCACCAGCGAACTCGAAGCCGCGCTCATCGACAACATCCTCCAGTGTAACACCGCTCTTCGTACCAAGACCTGCACGCTTGTGGGTGAGGTTGTAGTATGTGTCGGCAGTGCTCTGGTCGGGAGATGTCTTCATCAGAGCTGCCTCTGCAAGACCCAGATAAACCTCAGATATACGCATATAAGGAGCATTGATACCTGACATACGCTGCTTGGTGATATACGGATTAACCTGACGGTTCTCGTCGAATTTACCACAAGCGATACCACCACCGTCACCAGAGGTCTTCATATTGAAGCCCAGAATCACCTCATAGCAGCAGCCCTTACCATCGTAACCAGCTTCCTTCAGGTCGTCACGGATACCAGCGGTACCAGCCTTCAGATAAGAACCTGTAACGGTGCAAGAGATGTCGCGACGTACGTCTTTGGGATCAAACATACCATAGTAGAAGGCGGGGTTGATACGAGCCTGACCGTATGACTTACATACACCGAACTTGTTAGAACTGGTAGCGGGACGGCCGATAGCATAGGGGCGCTCGCAGTTACCAGTGGTTGACGAACCCTGCACATTCTCATCCTCGAAGATCGACTCGTCGGCTACACCACCATCGGCAGCATGCAGCTGAGTGAAGAAGGTTGAGTAGTTGTTGGCATCAAACTTCACTGCACCAGGATTCTCTGCCACATACTTGAAGGCATCGTAGGCAATATCATAATATGACTTATAATTCGTGGGACGAGCGTATGTTGCATTATTGATATCCGTATAATCCGGGTGTTTCTCCAAACGTGAAGCATCGGTCACATCCAAACGGTAGGTCTGATAACTAGCAGCCTCCATCGCAATACGACCCAGCAGAGCGTAAGCATACTGCTTTGTGAACCTGGTCTTGTTGCTGGCAGTGAGCTCCGGCTTTAATCAACTTGTCGTAGATGTCAAGACGTGAGGTAAAGTTGGTAGGAACATCGTTGAGAGAGAAAACGTACATAACATCGCCATAGTACTTAATCAGCTCGCGATAGCAAGTGGCCTTCATGCAGAGGGCCTGTCCGTAAATCTCTGCATATTGCTCGCCGTACTTCTCGTCTTGCATCATCTCGTCTGTAATACCGTCGGTCAGGACGTTCATAGTGGGGATAATACCATAGAGTAGTGCGAAAGCGGTCTTGGCATCAGCAGTTCCAAGGTCCTGCAGAACGGTGAATGTAGAGATGACGTCAGAGGCGCCGCCATTATAGAAAGTCTCTGCTTTCAGACGACCAGTGTTCTGTTCACCACCATGACGCTCGATATCAGATCCTGCGGCATCCAAGGTGTAGAATAAACCGTTGCCAAAAATCTGGTCTCTGAGTGCCGCATGAAAATTTGCGTAAGCACCGTCCATTGTTGTCTGACAACCATCGATAGATGAGGTTGCCAACTGGGCAGTAACCGTTGACGGAGAATTTGTTTCGAGATAATCGCCGCAAGAGTTCAAGGAGAGAACTGCTGTTGTGCATAGGGCGATACCTAATATTTTATTTCTCATTTTACTTATTTTTTAGATATTGTTTTAGAATGCTACATTAAGGCCGAATGTGAAGGTACGGCTACGTGGGTATGAGTTATAGTCAAAGCCCGGCGTTGGGAAACCTGAGTAGTTAGGATCCATTGCAGAGTTGGTGTTTACGTCTGGGTCAAGACCTTTATAGCCACTGATGCAGAAGAGGTTACCACCTGTGAAGTAAACGCGGGCGTTGCTGAGTCCGATCTTGCTGATCAGCGTCTTGGGGAATGTATAACCAATGGTCAGTGACTGGAGGCGCAGATAAGCAGCACTCTCAATGTAGTTGTCGCTGACAACAGGTGCATCGTTTGAAACGTAGCCTAACAGTCCGTACTCGGCACCAGCATTAAGTGCTGCAAGTTCAGCAGGATCAGTAACGGGGTAGAGGTTGCCATTTGCGTCGAGATCGTACATTCTCCAGTGGTTGTCGAACTTAGACTCCAGACGGTTCATAGCAGCCCACTTCGTGTTGTTTCCGCTGTGTACCGAACGGGCGAAGTTGGCATTGAATACCTTGCCGTCGAGCTGATATGCGAAATTAGCGTTGAAATCAATGGCCTTATAGCGACCAGCGAAGTTGAAACCACCAGTGTGTTTGGGAGCCATGCGACCAATGATAGTTACATCGTTCTGATCGATCTTGCCGTCTTCGTTGGTGTCCTTGTACTTAGGCATACCTGGGAATGCACTCTGACCATCAG
>CACYBB010000088.1 GCA_902772585.1 uncultured Bacteroidales bacterium
CGCAGTGTAGATGACGCAGACAGCGCGAAGAAAGAGAAGCCCGTCCGCTTCGTCAGAGAGAAATAGGAACGAATAATCCCCGCCAGGTTGGCGGGGATTGTTGTATTTATATACCGGCACCGTCTGTAAAACCGGCATCTACAGCCTTCGACTGCAGGATTCTGGAGTTGGGCGGCACACTATGCGTCAGCCAGATGTTACCGCCGATTGTAGAGTGATGACCGATGGTGATGCGTCCAAGTATAGAGGCATTTGAATAAACCGTCACATGATCCTCGATAATCGGATGACGCGGCACGTTCAGCATATTACCCTGCTCATCATACTTGAAGCTCTTGGCATCATCATACTTGAAGCTCTTGGCACCCAGCGTCACACCCTGATACAACGTCACGTGGTTGCCTATGATCGTCGTCTCACCAATCACCACACCCGTACCGTGGTCTATCGAGAAATACTCGCCGATCTGAGCCCCCGGATGGATATCGATACCCGTTTTCGAGTGCGCCTGCTCCGTAATGATACGCGGAATCACAGGCACCTTCAACTCGTGCAGCTTATGGGCGATACGGTAATGCGTCATGGCGTTCATACAGGGATAACAGCCTCACCATAGTTGGGAGCAGCGGGATCGTTATCAAACATCGCCTGAACATCGGTATAGAGCAATCGCTTGATCTCCGGCAAGGTGTCAACAAACGCCAAAGCCAGTCGCTCGGCTTCCGTATAGACCTGTTCCTTCGTGCGGATGGCCTCGCAATCCTCACAGAACTGCAGTCCGTGGGCGATCTGTTTCGTCAGCAGCGTCACCAACTCCTCCATATGCACACCGATATAATAAGAACGGATCGACTCGTCGGACTGACGCTTATTGAAATACGCCTCTGTAGCGGGCATCATACCGACTTCCTGTTCAGACAGTTTCGATAAGAGCGCCACGTTCTGGCGCACCACGTCGTTCACCTGTTTCTTGTCCATCATAACAGTCAAAAATTAGTTTTTGATGGCAAAGGTAGATATATTTTTCCAATCCACCAAACTTATGGGCAAAAAATGGGTCGAGAGGGCTAAATGCCCTCTCTTGCCAACCCCCACCCTCGCAGCAGCGTCATAGTGAGAGCAAACCGAAGCTTGCTTCGAGTTTGCCGAACGCGAGCTGAGTCGACCGGAGGTCAAACTCGCATCTGTCTGCTGGGCTCTCAAGCCCTTCCACTGATCCTTCGCCGTACGACGGATATTCAGCGGATTGTTGTTTCTAAGTCCTCTTGGTAACATAAAATGATAATTGAAATTAAACAAGGCAGGAAGGTTTACAAAACCTTCCTGTCATAAGTGGGTAAGTGGGTAAGTTACCCATCTACAGGAATAAACCACCACGGCAAAAGACAAGCCGCAATGAAGCACCCTCTTTTGGTATTCATACCACCAATAGGCGGCATCATAGAGGGCGAGGACTCGCTCTTTGATAAAGTCTGGGTACTAACGGGAGAACTTTGCGACAAGATTCTACCGCCTTGTTAGCGTTTTGTCGCAGTCTTCTGCCCCTGTCGCAACAAACTCAGGACAAAAATCAGTAAATGTTTGCCCACCTCCCAAAAACGCCTTACCTTTGCCAACGCAAACAAGCAATAACGCCTGTCACTGCAAAACAAGAAGGGTTTCAAAAAAAAGTTTTTGTTTTAGTCACTGGGACATGTACTTGGGTATGATGACTGCTATGACTCAGGTACCTGTCTTAGTATTAGATTTAAGGTTAACAATTAGGACGCGCCCTCTCCTGTGAAGGAACGGGGCGTATTTTTATGCCCCTTTGTTCCCTAGGCCCTATAGAGTCTTCGTTGTAATTCAAAATAGTGCTCACGTATATCAGCAACGGACATATTCAATCTTTCCTTGGCATCACGCATGGACCAGAATCAGATTGTCAAACTCTCGCTGCTCCTTGTTCAAAGCATCTACATACTGTTTCTTCACAAGTTCTACCCGCTTTACCCTCTCGATAGGTGTCGAGTTATAGGCAATAAATTCCAGCACATCGAGCAAGTCACATTTCTGCAACTTCAGCATATTCCTCAGCAGATTCAGTTTATCTTCTGCAAAACCTGCCTCATCCAGCGTTCTCAACAGTTGCTCACGAGTTTCCGGATTCGACCATTTTTCTCTGAGGTCATCTGCGTCTGAGAAGAATTCCGGTATTCTTCCAAAGAGTTTCTTAACATATTCCTCTAGACTGATAAACTCGTCACCAAAGAATATCTTCTGCTCCCAATTGGTTTCAAGAGACAGTCTTCTACCATCAGACAACTTGATATCTATCAGATTTGTTTGGGGTCTATCACAGGTACACGGGAGATTTCCGCAAACAGGACAAACCAAGGGCTCGCTGACTATCTGAGGACTATCATGAAATTCGTTCGGTGTCTTCTTCATGCAGGTACAAGGCCAGTTACCGCATTCTGGGCAATATTGATCACCATCCCAATCAGGATCCTTGAACATCTCACTTGCTCCTACAAAGTCATAGATCGTGAAATAATACTTCTTGTCGAACAAGCGCGTACCACGACCTATAATCTGCTTAAACTCCACCATATTCTGAATGGGGCGCATCAATACGATATTTCGCACATTGCGGGCATCCACACCAGTACTCAACTTATAAGAGGTAGTCAGGATCGTCGGCAACAGTTTCTCATTGTCCTGGAAAGCTCTTAATGTCGCCTCTCCCACTTCGCCATCATCAGCCGTTACTCGCTCACAATAGTTATTGGCAGGGCGCCGCTTGTGCTTGTTCACCATATCACGCACTATCATCGCATGCTTCTGGGTGGCACAGAAGATGATGGTCTTTTCGTCGGGATCAATCTTGTTCAGGAACTCTTTTACGCGATGTTCGTCGCGTTCTTTAATCTGGATCCTGCCATTATAGAAATCTGACTCAGAATAAATCTTTTCATAGTCTATATCTCCACTCCTCACGATATCGCCTACCCGATACTGATAGTCATCGATGTTACTCGTAGAAACTTCAACACGGAAGGGAACCAGGAAACCATCCTCGATGCCTTGTTTAAGAGAGTATGTATATACAGGATCACCAAAATAGGCGTATGTATTGACATTAACCTTTCTTCTTGGAGTGGCCGTCATACCCAGTTGATAAGCGGAATCAAAGTAATCCATCAACTTTCGCCA
>CACYBB010000089.1 GCA_902772585.1 uncultured Bacteroidales bacterium
GACTTGGCTTCCTGCCCTACGGGTGCCAGTCCGTGCTCGCGGATATAGTCGGCAGCGAATGAGGGGCAATGGTGCCAGAGCATACCTGAGACGGCATACATGTTATGGTCGGCCATACGCTTGTAATCCTCTGCATTGACGTTACGCACGTGAACCAGCGTGTTGCGTAGCTCATCCTTACCAGCATTGGCATAGGCGCTGACCACGTAGTTGACGGCCTTGTTACCCATGGTGTGGATATGCATGGACAGACCTTTTGCATTTGTCTTGCGGGTGATGTCGGTCAGTTCCTCTTCGGTCCAGTTGGCGAGGCCCTGATGTCCGTCGGGATAGAGCGGATCCACAAAGCCCGTACCGCCTTCCACTGTGCCGTCCATGAAGAGCTTGAGCCAGTTGGTCTTGACGTGGGTGGTGGCGTATTTCTGAACGTCAACGGCTTTCTTCAGTTCCTCATCCACATTCATCCAGCTCTCTATTTCGTAGGTCAAGCCCATCACGAAGTTCATCTTGCCGGCCTGATCCATTTGCTGGGCTGCCTTGAAGAAATTGTCGTTGAAGAAGTAGTTGCCCCAACCGTCTATATACATGGTATAACCCTCTGCCACCAGATGCTCCTGGATCTTAGGGATGACGATTTTGGCGGTGTCAACAGGATAGAGACTATTGGTGTCGAGGAACGAACGTGTGTAGGTGCCTGCCTGCTCTTTCAGGAAACCGGTAGGTGTGCCGTCCTCACCCATCACGATTTCACCGCCACGGATATCCTTATCCTTCTTCAATACGGTGCCGTCTTCCTTCATGATGCCAGCCTTGACCAGCATCAGGGTGTTTGCCAGGCCCTTGTGCCCCTCGTCGTCGGCAAAGTAGATGGGGATATCGCTGCAGATGGCATCTAGCTGATGGCGGGTAGGTATATTTTCCATGAAAGTGATGTAATTCCAGCCGAAGCCGAAGATGGCTGTTGCTCCTGTTTCGCGAGCCTTCTTGACGGCTGCGGGGACAGCTTCTGCCAGGAACTGGTCGGGGGTCATCCCAATGGCTACCGTTCCGACGATCGGCAGGGCAACACCCATCGAATAGTGGGCGTGACCGTTACCGCAACTGGGCATCACGAGACCCTTACCGGTGTGATCCACCACCTCGGTTTTGCCAGCTTCAACAAATGCCTCGGCACCTTTCTTATCACCTACATACACATACTTACCGTCTTTTACCGCAAAGGCTTCAACGATCTGATTGTTCTCTGATGTAAAAATCTTACCATAGACTACAAGGTCTGCACTGGTTTTGTCAAAATTCTGATTCATTGTTTTAATAAATTATTTACTGTTTAGGTTTTTGCGCAAAGATAAGCAATTTTTTCAAAAAGCCATCATCCCGAGATGACTTTGGGGGTTACGCATCCAAGCCGTTACACTTTGTCCCGTGCGCTGCTTGAACGCAAGACTGAAGGTGCTGTAACTCCGGTAGCCGCTTTCGCTGGCCAGCTGTTGGGCAGAAATAGGTTTCTGGGCAGCAGCAGCCTCCTGATAGAGACTCATGAAGTGGTTGATGCGAAGATCGTTGATATAAGCATTGTAAGTGATGCCCTGACGGGAGAAATACTGGCTAAGATAGAAACGGTTGGTACCAATAGTCTGAGCCAGTTGGATAAGGGTCAGGTCGTGTTGCAAATAGAGCTGGGCGGCCACGCAGTGCTCTTCCAACAGCTGTTCGATATTGGAGGGAATGACCAATGACTGTTGTGGCTGTTGCGGCTGCTGTGCCCGTTCTATAGGCTCTTGTTCCACCGCTACGACCTGCAATTGGGGCATTGTCTCTACTCGCCACAACAGGAACCAGAACAGAGGAAGTTCGAGGAACTGTACAAGAAAACTGATGGTCAGGCTTATACCTTCAACCTCGCCAAAGGTGAATAATAGCAGGATGGCGATGATCAGCACATGACTCGCCCACACCTCCTTGTGTTCCAAGTCTGCATAATTGTCGCGCAGCCAATGTCTGTACTGCCTGACGGCATACACCATATATACAGAAAAGAGCACGAAGACCATCATGAGGTAGATTATGGCGATATACAAGAAATGATGATCGGGAAAGACCACATTCATGGTGAGAAGCACCGCGTAAGGTATCATGGCGACGACCATGGGCCAAATAGGCCGTTTGCGATCCTGTAGCATCGCAAACAGCGTGCCAGCAATAGAGACCAGCAGTCCCAAGTAGTCAATCACTGCAACCACTAGACAGGCTACGGAATTGTAGTTATTGGAATAGATATAGAACAGCAGCCACCATACATGGCTCAAGAACGCCAAGGCAAAGAAAGCCGCCGCCCAACGACGCAGCTGCATCGGAGGCGTGACATCGGCCGCAAACGCATTACCTCTACGCAGGCAAAGGTAAATGCAGGCGATGAGTGCCATCAATGCTGTTCCGCCGTAAAACACGAAGCACAGCGTGTACTCTACAGATATCTGTTCGACAAACATAGATAAAAATATAAAATTAAGGCCTGCTGGCGTTGCAAAGATACAACTATTTTTCAAAAAAAAGAGGTAGTTTGGATTTTTTTTGTATCTTTGCATCGTGATTGCATGAATATCAATTAAACATATCATTAAAATGAAAGCTATAGCCATTACTACAACGCTTGCAGCCATGTGCTGTATGATGCTGGG
>CACYBB010000090.1 GCA_902772585.1 uncultured Bacteroidales bacterium
CCAGAAACTCATGCTTCGCTCCTTGGCGCGCACATACCAGTCTGACTGCGTATAGTCGTGTCTGGCTGATCCCACCTGGCTCATCACGAACTGGTTGCTGTTGTCGGCCTTGTGGACATATGGTTCAAACCATCTGCCTTTCTCAGGGAAGTGGTTGAGTTCAAAGGCTGCAAAATAGCCGTTCACATCGGGGTTCAGACTCGTTTTGCTGTGTAGGGCTGCAATCACGGCGTCAGGCGATTCCATGTGTTTCTGCACTTCGTCGAACACGTTCATCGCGTTCATCTCCATGCCGCTGATGGACTTGGCAATCTTCTCCGATGCTACGGCCATAATACCCACATAACGCACATGGGTCTCTGCCTTCATGGTATAGCGGCATACCAGGAAGCACAGCGTCAGCATCACTAGCATTACAGCCGCTGCCGTCAGCAAGATGAAACTCTTTGTCTTGGCTGAATTCTTCATATTTTCACAAGTTTATATACTACAATCATACTCAGTACTGCCACTACGAACAGCATCAGGCCTGCCAACATCACAGGCTGCGGGGTGTCCAGTGCGGGCACTACCACTGCCACACACCAGTTGTGATCCGTAACCGGTCCGTAATACACGGTGACAGGCTTGCCGCTTACAGTCATCTCCACCATGCCGTTCTTTCGTTGTTTCAGGTCGTTGATCACTTCCTTGTCCTTCACCAGCAGGCCCTTCCCTTCAGGGTGGGCGATACAGGTGCCGTCGTTGTTCATCACCACGGTATAGAAGTCGGTCTCTTTATCAGGCAGGAATCTGTTCAGCAGGTCGTTCTGCTTGCTGGCATAGTCGATCTGCTTCAATTCCTTGGTCAGCCACTCACACGTCATGTCGGCACCGCAGATGCACGCCAGTTTCCCTTCTGCATCGTAGATGGGGGTCATGAAGGAGCAGTAGTGTCCGCTCAAGTCCGAACCGTCGTAGTAATAATACGGATCCGACCAGAAACTCTTGCCTTGTTTCTTGGCAAGCATATACAGTTCAGACTTCGTATAGTCCTCTTCGCCTGATCCCACCTGACTTTCCACATACTGCCCGTTGTTCTCGCCTTTGTAGATGTAAGGCTGGAAGAATTTGCTTCTCTGGGGGAAATAGTTGGGTTCGAAAGCAGCGAAATAGCCTACGCTCCGACGCTACGTTCAAAATTGACACATAGCGCACATGGCTCTCCGCCTTCAGGGCGTAGCAGCATATCAGGAACGTTAGGACCAGCATCACCAGCATCACTGCTGCCACTGTCAGCATGACGAATCTCTTGGTCTTAAAGGAATTTCTGTCTGTTGCTCTTTCCATGATTATCACCAAGTTTACAATTTTAGAATACAAATATACGAATAAACTCCTATTATAATATGATGTACGCGTGAGAATTATATTTTATTAACATTCTGAACGATACAAGAATTCAGATAATTTCGTATTTTTGCAATCGTACACCCAGAACAATCGTATGCGTCGGCCTATTATCATATTGCTCAACCTTCTGCTTTTATCTGTCCCTATGTTCGCAGAAAGCGGTTTGCCTATCATCGAAGTCAAGGCAGACCGTACGATGATTTACCCACAGCGCATGGATCTGACAGGGGAGGAGACGCTGATGGATATCCTCCAGATGGTGCCCGACCTGATGATTGCCGGCTATGAGGATGTCATCTCGAACTACAACCTCCGCATCGACAACTGTCCGTTGAATGGCGACACGAGGTTGATTCTGAGCCAGATGAAGGCCAAGGATATCGCCAAGATTCAGGTGTGCGACAATACGGGTGTTCAGAAGGGAACCATCGGCATGGCCAGGGTACTGGATATTAATATGAAGATGCCTGATGCGCTGAATGGTTTTGTGGAGGGCCAAGGAAACTTTGGAAAGGAAGTCGCAGGTATTGGCGCCGTAAATGCGTTATACGGTAGTAAGAGCACCGATCTCTATGCCAATGCCTCTTATCGTCATCAGGAGGGGAATAAGGAGTATCTGACGCTTCACATGACGAACCGTTTCGATGCCAGAAACAAACTGCTGACCTATTTCACCCAGCAGTATCTTGACCAGCCTTCAGGGATGTCGCGAAAGGTGATGGGCAGGGCGCGCTATTTCCACACCTTCAATGACCTGGGTAC
>CACYBB010000091.1 GCA_902772585.1 uncultured Bacteroidales bacterium
TCGGGACGTAGGGGTCGGGCGTTCGAGTCGCCTCATCCCGACTTTTGAAAACCTTACAGCGTGAATGAGTGGTTGCTTCGGCGCCACTTTTTCCTTTTTATAGCCTCTTGGTTTCCTCCTTTTTTGATTCAGATGCAAAGATAATGAAATCATTCCATATAACCTTCTTTTCCTTCAAAAGAATTATTTGACATGCATCAATAAATAGGCTGTGTACGTACACAATTCTCCGAAAACGTTTGCGTAATACAAAATATCGTCGTACCTTTGCACCGTCAAAAGAACAAAAGACAGGATAACATTATTAAAGTAGGAGCGAAAATAGACAATGCTCCGAGTAAAGAAAAGAAAGGGTAAAAAGATGAAAAAGATGATTTTGACATTAGTTGCAATGCTGAGTATGACAACTGCATTCGCAGAAGGTGAGATGGCAATGGGTACAAGCAATATGGAGGCTTACGAGCTGAATATAAACATGGATAAGCTCTCCGAGGCACTTAATCTGGCCGACGACCAGAAAGAGGCTGTAGCAGATATCCACCACACATTCGCTTCTGAGCTGATGTTCGCTGCCCAGTATGGTGCTAACGACCGTAAGAAACTGGTTGCACGTGCACTGGATAACGACGTGAAGTGGATGCGCTACGTGCTGAACGAGAAGCAGTTCCGTACCTATCTCACATTGCTGAATTCTACGATTAGCAATCGTGGTCTGAACAAGTAAGAATAATCAATTCATTAAATGAACGAGGGTGTGTCGATTGACACGCCCTCGTTCATTTTCTGTCATCTCGGGCTGGCAGGGATTTGAAATGACATCGTCTTAACAATTATTAATAATTAAATTAGTCCAAATTCAGATATTTCGTCTTATATTTGCAGCATCTATTAATTGAAAAAATTAGAGTTTGTGATTATAAACGGATTATGTGCTGACTATGGCAGCCGTTTCTGCCCATGTATATTGGCAGTGACGGGTGGTTGTGCAGTTTGCAGTCAGGTCAATGGCAAGGCCTTTTGCGACTGTAAGGCCAGTGGTGGTATCTGCATCAAGCAGGAACTGCTCAGAAATTAAGGTACCTTTATCATTAGAGAGGGAGGTAAAACGTCCGGGCGGCTTTGTGTTTGTACGCCGTAAAGATGCGGTTTCCTGGTACGATGTCCCCATCTCCGTACAATTTGAGGAGATGATGGTGGGCAGCATAGGAATGACGCTACTTTTTCGTGGTGTTAAGACGAACCAGTTCAAGGACTTGGCCGAGGGTGACACGCTGCTGCTACGCGGCCCGTTCAACAACGGCCTGTTAGGATTGCAGCATCTGGAAGCGCAACAATCGAGTCGCTGCCTGATACTGACCAAGGGCATTGGTTTATTGCCATCGGTATCCGCAGTGATGTATCTACAATCAAGACATAACGAAACAGAATTGTATGTTGACGAAGGAAACTTCTCACCTTCCATCCTGAAGTTCCAGCTCGATCTGTTTGAACTTCCATACAGACCTTTGACTCTGCTTGATGACGATAGTGAGCTCAGCACATCTGCCAAGCACCTCATCAGGCGATTCGTGACTGATGGCGGCAGTCTGATTCATGTCGGCGCTTCGGAATATGTGATACACCAGGTGGCCGCCTATCTGCAATATATCGGCAGCAGTCATGTAAAGCTCTCGGCTTGCAACAATGCCAAAATGTGTTGCGGCGAAGGTGTGTGCGGCGCATGCACGGAAATAACTGCCGACAGACGGGTCATTCATCATTGTAAAGAACAAGTAAAAATAAAATAAACGTTATATGAGAGTTATTATCATAGGAGGCGGATGGGCTGGTACAGCCGCTGCGATAGCTGCAAGAAAAGCTGGCGCCGAGGTTTGTCTGATAGAGAAAACAGATATGTTGCTGGGATGTGGCAATGCAGGTGGAATCATGCGTAACAACGGTCGGTTCCCCTGGTCATCATCACACCACACTCTATCCGGTCAACACCATCGAGGCACATGTTCGTAGGCTGGTTTTGGAAATGGGCATTGATGTACGCTGCTCTACACACATCTGCGATGTAGCGTGTGATAACAATCGGTTGGAAGGTGTCTATTCCGACTCTGGCGACCTTTTCGAAGGTGATGTCTTCATTGAGACTACAGGCAGTGCCGGTCCAATGGGTAACTGCTTGAAATACGGCAATGGCTGCTGCATGTGCGTGCTGCGCTGCCCAGCCTTTGGTCCGCGCATCAGCATCACTGAGCGCTGTGGAGGTCAGGATTATCAGGGCGAACGCCAGCCCGACATGTTCGGTGTGTTCTCTGGATCGTGCAAGGTGTCGAAAGAGAGTCTGTCGGCAGCGTTGCAGGAAGAATTGAACAGCAAAGGTGTAGCCTTGATACCACTTCCTAAGGAGGAGATCAACTACGACAAACTGAAG
>CACYBB010000092.1 GCA_902772585.1 uncultured Bacteroidales bacterium
AGGTCTTCCTTCACATAGTTGGATGCAATGCCCACCAAATCGACAAAGCCCATGGCGAAGAAGCAGAACATCACAGGGATCAGGGCAAATTTCTTCATATCTTCAAATTTTCAATTTTTCAATTCTTCAATCTTTCAATCCTTCAATTCTTAATCGAATAGATCGTTGCCTTGCCGCCCTTCACCTTAATATTATTATAGGGCTCTGAGGGGAACACTAGATTAGTCATCGCCATTTTACCTTCAACATCGAAGGCCTCAATGCTACAACGATCAACAAAGATGCGCAGTTGCTTCATTGAGCCATATGTAGGCGCTTTGGTCACACAGGGGAAAGCCTCACTGAAGCTGACATCACCACTCTTAGTACGATCCATCATAAACGTCTGCTTTGAAGCATCATATTTCATCGTGACCTGTTCGCCCTTGGCATTTGACAATACAATCTCTGCACCGCCTTTCACGTCAACCACAATCTCGCAGGCATCTGTAGGCTGCTTCAGTTTTGCGCCACGAGCGGCCAGCATTTCCTTCGAAGGCACCACGCTGACATAAGTTTCCTCGCCAAAGTTAAACAGACCAAGGTCACGGGCGATAGAGTTGGCGCTACGGAACTGCTTGGTGGGAACCTGGTTGGCATACTGCCAGTTCGACATCCAGGCCATGACCACACGACGGTGGTGCATTGTAGAACGACACTGTAGCATAGTGGTCTTTACCATAGTCAAGCCACTTAGTGACCTTTGGCATCGACTCACAGGTGAACTTGTGTCCGTCAAATTGACCCACGAAATACTGGGTAGCACTTCCTCCGAAGGGGCCACCAGGGTTGATATTGCAGATTAACACCCACTTATCATCGAGCTTAAACAGATCCGGGCACTCCCAGACGCCACTATGATTGCCGTACTCCTGACCAAACGACGACTCATACTTCCAGTCCTTCAAATCAGCAGAAGAATAAATCTGCATCTCCTGTCCCACAGCCAGAATCATGATCCAGCGCTTGGTGCTCTCATACCAGAATACGTTAGGGTCGCGGAAATCGGGCTTGTCCGACGTGATGACGGGATTGCCTTCATATTTCACAAATGTGAGACCATTGTCTTTTGAGACAGCCATCGACTGTGTCTGATGATGACCTGCTGAGGTGTAGAATGCCACCACATCGCTGCCGCCCATAAGGATTATACTGATAATAAAGGTGCCACACCCCGTCTTTGTAGAACATACCGTTAGGGTCGTTCATCCAGCCGTATTGAGGTGTATGGTGATAGACAGGACGGAAGTGTTCGCGGTTGGCAGTATCAAAGTCATCAGAGAACTTAATCTCCTTCCAGCAGGTGAACTCGCTTACCGCTCCCTTCTGACGACGGTCACCATGGAACTCGATATCAAACAGCTTGGCTCTTACATTCATACGCTGCACCATGTTGTTGCTGCCGTCAAGCACGGCTATTGCCGCGATCTCCTCCGTCTCCTGTACAGGCAGTAGAATGTACTTACTTTTTTCATTCATCCGCAACATGGCGTGTTTGTCACCAAGTACCATCGGTGTCACCTGTGCAATGGCTGTGATTGTCACCAGCATCGCCCCCATCATCGTTGTCACTAACTTTTTCATTTTGCTATTCATTTGTTGTTTTTGAATTATGCCGCAAAGATATGACAAACCCTATTAGTATTCTAGAATTTATGCTTCAAAAACATAGAAAAATCGTTCATTGCAACAATTTTACACACAATGAACGATTTTTCTATGCATTCCAGAGGCATTATTTCGCCTCGCCACTACCATAGATATAGCCGAAGGCTCCGCTCTGATAGTCGAAGATCTCCCCGTCCTTGAAGAAACGCCTCAGTTCAATCTCGGCATTCGAGGTGGAATCACTGGCGTGGACAATGTTCTGCTGATTACTCATCGAGTAGTCGCCACGAATGGTTCCTGGAGCTGCCTCACGCCCGTTAGTAGAGCCAGTCATGGTACGTACCACCTGAACGGCGTCCACACCCTCAAGGGCGAGCGCAACAACAGGTGATGCCTGCATGGAAGCAGCCAAGGAAGGGAAGAAGGGTTTATCAACGAGGTGTGCATAATGCTCGCGCAGGATCTCATCACTGAGCTGCATCATCTTCATACCGGCCACGCGGAGTCCACGACGCTCAAAACGGTTCAGATGATATTCTCTACTTTGGTTTATTATTTCATTTGTCTGCAAAAATACCGAAAAAAATTGAATTACACAAATTATTTGATGACTTTTTGGTTGTCTGGGTGATTTTATTCGGTTGTTTGCGTTTATCAGGAAAAATGTGTCTCTGCAACGTGAAAAGTTATGTTCACAGGCGGTAAACATAAGTTCAAGGGCGATAGACATATATTCAAGGACGGTAAACATAAGTTCAAGGGCTGAGAACATAAGTTTACAGAGTAGAAAAAAATAAAGCGCGACTCATCACGAGCCGCGCTTTTCTCTTACTTATTACTAACCATTAACTAACAAGAACCAAAACATAAGTATGAATCATGTTCTTGATGC